>CABXGL010000009.1 GCA_902511755.1 uncultured Bacteroidota bacterium
AAGTCATTATTCAAATTCTAAAATTACATCAAAAATTAATTATAATTTTAGAAAAATTGAGAAATCAATTGAAGAAACATGCTTAATATTTAAAAATCAATTTAATTGATTTTATTTAATGAATCTACTCTTTTTTTAGTATGTACTTCCAAATCTTTAGAAAGAGAATCTTTCAGAAGTTTTAATTTTGTTTCTAGTTTTGAATATATTCTTAAATATAGCTTAGGATTAGAAGCGTAATAAAAATTGCTTTCAGAAAAAATTACTGAATCAATTTTATGTTTTTTAAATAGTAAGGAATCTTTAATGTTATAATAATTTAATTCAGATCTGTTTCTAAAAGCTCTACTTGAATTAATTATATTGATATCAAATAAAAAATTTACCATTTGATCTTCATTCATTAAATTTTGAGGAACGTTCTTTTCTTTACCACTACAAGAAAATAGTATTGTTAAGACTAATAGGATAATTGTATTTTTCATCTTCTAAATGTCAATTTTTTGCCATGAGGAACTGGATCAAAATTTCCGTCATTATATGCTAGCTTTCCATTAATAAATGTATGTGTGACTTTTGAATCAAATACATAATTCTCAAATGGTGACCAATTGCATTTATATAGGATATTACTTTTATCCACTTTCCACGACTTATTAAAATCAATTAATACTAAATCTGCAAAATATCCCTTTCTTATATAACCTCTATTATTAATTTGAAATAAATCAGCAGGATTATGACACATTTTAGATACAATTTTTTCTAGAGTGATTTTGTTGTTAAAATAATGCTGTATCATTGAGACTAATCCATGTTGAACTAATGGTCCGCCTGATGGACATTCCAAATATTTTTTTGATTTTTCTTCAATTGTATGTGGGGCATGATCTGTTGCAATTATATCTATTTTATCATTATTCAAAGCTTCCCATAATGCTTCTCTATCATGTTTTGATTTAATAGCTGGGTTCCATTTTATTAATGATTGTTTTTCATTATAATCTTCATCAGAAAACCACAAATGATGAACACAAACCTCTGATGTAATTTTTTTATCTTTTAATGGAACATCATTTCTAAATAAAAGTGATTCACTTTTAGTAGATAAATGAAAAACATGAAGCCTAGCTCCTGTCTGTTTTGCCAGTTTTATAATTTTTATTGTTGATTCATAACAAGCTTCTTCAGATCTAATTATAGGGTGATATTTAAAGGGAATATCATTTCCGTACTTAGATTTATAATGATTTAAATTTTTATTTATAATTTTTTCATCTTCACTATGTACTGCAATTAAAAGATTTGTTTCTTCAAAAATTTCTTTTAGAATATTTTGATCATCAACTAGCATATTTCCAGTTGATGAACCTAAAAATAGTTTTAATGCAGCTACATTATTGGTGTCTAGCTTTTTAATTTCTTCAATATTATCATTTGTTCCACCAAACATAAAAGAGTAATTAGCATATGAATTGTTATTGGCTATTTCAAACTTATTATCAAGATCATTAATAGTTGTTGTTTGTGGAATTGTATTTGGCATTTCAATAAAAGATGTCACACCTCCAGCTATTGCTGCCTTTGATTCTGAATTAATAGTAGCTTTATGAGTTAATCCTGGTTCTCTAAAGTGTACCTGATCATCTATGACACCTGGAATTAAAACCTTATTATTTGCATCTATTAATTTATATTGACTCTCAAACGGAATATCATTTGCTATCTCACTTATTAAGTCTCCTTTTATCAAAATATCAGATTTAAATATCTTGCCTTCATTGACTATTCGAGCATTTTTTATTAATATATCTGACATTATTTTTTATTTTTTTTATAAAAATAGCTTAAGATTTTTAATTTAATTAATCCAAAAATAGCTTCAAATATTATATCTCCACTCATTTTGGATTCTCCATGAATTCTATCTTTAAAAATTATTGGTATTTCTAAGATTCTAAAGTTATTTACAAAAGCCTTGAACTTTAATTCAATCTGATATGCATAACCATTAAAAAGAATTGATTTTAAATCAATCTTATGTAAAACTTCTTTTTTGTAACCAACAAAACCAGAAGTTGCATCATAAACAGGCAAACCTGTTATTATTCTTGAATAAATAGAAGCAAAATATGAAAGAATTATTCTACTTAATGGCCAATTAACGACATTTATTCCATTAACATATCTTGACCCAATAATAACATCACAATTTGAATTATCAAGTTCTTTTTGCATTCTAACTAAATCTTCTGGATTATGAGACAAATCTGCATCCATTTCAAAAATATAATCGTAATCTCTTTCTAAAGCCCAATAAAATCCGTGTGTATAAGCCTTTCCTAATCCCTCTTTTTTAATTCTAGATTCTAAAAAAATTCTTGATTTATATTTATTAGAATATTCTTTTACAAGTTCAGCAGTACCATCTGGCGAACTGTCATCAACAACCAAAACATGAAAAAAAAAGGACAGATTTATAATTTTATCTAAAAGAATAGAAATATTTTCTAATTCATTATAGGTAGGAATAATAACTACAGTTCTAGACATCATCAATTTTTTTACAAAAATACAGTTTTAATAAAGTAATAAATATATTTTGAGTTCAATAGACTAAAATAATGCTAATTTTGAATTATGAATCAATGGAATATAAAATATAATTAATGGAAGGTTGGTTAAAAATTCTAATGATTATATCAACCATTTTAATGCTTTGGGCACGAATAGTAGCTGGAGAAAAATTTCAATATTTAATTAAATTTTGGAATATCCATAGATATTTTTCATATAAATCAGGCTATACAATACCTATTTTTAATTCTCTTAATGTCTTAATGTTTTTTTTAAGAGTTATTCTTATTTCAATTTTTATATCTATATATATTTTGCCTAAAGAATTCTCAGATTTTCCATTATATAATTTTTCTATTATTTCTGGATTAATATCAACCTATATTGCACTAAAATTTTTAATTGAAAAATTTTATTCAGTAATAATAAACTACAATAAGCCTTTAATCAAAATCAAACACTATGATTTTGTCGGCAGATATAAAGTTGGATTTAAAAATCTTTTTGCAGTTCATTTATATTTTTATTTGTTATTAATACTATTTAATCCAATTCCATCTAATTTAATAGTTTTAATAAGTATTATTTTAATTACTATATATCTATTCTTTTTTTCATATTATATAATTAAAAAAATTATAAATACAACACATAAAACTCCTGTTTATTTTATTTTGTACCTTTGCACGTTCGAAATAGCACCAGCATTTTTATTATTCTGGTATGCATTTAAATTTTGAATTATGAAGGTAAAGTCTATTTTAGTTTCTCAACCAAGTCCTACAATTGAAAATTCACCATATTATCAATTAAAAACCAAAAGAAAAGTAAAAATTGATTTCGTGCCTTTTATTCATGTTGAAGGAGTTGCTGCTAGAGAAGTTCGTCAGCAAAAAATTGATTTGTCTAAATTTTCAGCTATTATTTTAACCAGCAGAAATGCAGTAGATCACTTTTTTAGAGTAGCTGAAGAAATGAGGTTTCCGATTCCAAATGCACTTAAATATTTTTGCTTATCTGAAGCTGTAGCATTCTATTTACAAAAGTATGTTGTTTATAGAAAAAGAAAAATTTATGTAGGTGGTAGAACTTTTGATGACTTATCATTGCAGATAGCTAAATATAACGAAGAAAGCTATTTAATTCCTTGTTCTAATGCTTTATCTCCAGCTATTCCTGAAAAACTGGATGATTTAGGAGTCAAATGGGTTCAGGGTACTTTTTACAAAACGGTTATTAGTGATCTTTCTAGTTTAAAAAATGTTTACTATGATGTTTTGGTTTTCTTCAGCCCTTCAGGAATAGAATCTTTATTTTCAAATTTTCCCGACTTTAAACAAAATGACACTAGAATAGCAGCCTATGGAAATTCAACTCTGAAAGCAGCTAAAGATGCAGGTTTAAGAATTGATATTTCTGCACCTGCTCCAAAAGTTTCATCAATGTCTAGAGCATTAGACATCTATATAGAAAAAGTTAATAAAAAATAAACTTATCTAATCTATAAACTGCTTTTAAAAGATTTAATAAATCTATCAAAATCTTCTTGAGACTTTATTAATTTGTATTGATCCTTTTTAAAGAGTTCTAAATATATTTCTAGTTGTTTAGGAATTAAATAGCCTCTAATAGGAGTAATTAAATTCATCTTATCATCAAAAAAAATAGTGGTTGGGTATGCATTTATTCCTAAAAATTGAGTGAACTGGTGAGAAGAATTCCTGCTTTGAGACTTGCTTTCATCATAACGGATATTTTCAAATTTTCTTCCCATAAAATTTATTACATCATTACCTTCACCATTAAATTTTACAGCATAATAATTTTTGTTAATAAAATCTGCTATAAACTTATTCTGAAAAGTATTTTTTTCCATTAATTTACAAGGACCACACCAATTCGTGTAAACATCCATGATTATATTTTTTGGTAAAGTTTTTTGAGCTTCTATAGCTTTTTCAAAACTAATCCAATTAATTTCTTGTGAAGAATTAACAAAAAAACTTAAAAAAAATATTAAAAATAAACCTCTATTCAATTTAAACATTGGAACAATAGTAAAAATTATTCTGCATTATGAACAAGTCTTTTTAATGGTTTTAAAATCAATATTACTAAAAGACCAAAAATTGAACAGAAAATTGTTATTCCCGTAAATGTCCAATAATCTCCAACTTCACTAGCATTTTCACCAATTAATCCAGCAACTTTATTGCCAAGACCAGTTGCAGCAAAATATGCTCCCATCATAAAAGCTCCCCAACGTGCTGGAGCTAACTTAGTTATAAAAGAAAGAGCTACAGGAGATGCGCATAACTCTCCAATTGTATGAAACAAGTAAGCCAATACTAACCAATACATGGCCGATTTTTTTATAATCTCTCCTGAAGCATCATAAGTAACTTCATTTGAAGCAATAGACATAAAGAAAAAACCAAATCCCATAATAATTACACCTAAAGACATTTTAAAAAGCGAAGAATGTTCATATCCTGATTTTTTCCACCTAATCCAGAAAGAACCAACTAAAGTTGCGAAAATTAAAATAAAAATTGCATTAACAGATTGAAACCAACTTGCAGGAACCATAAAAGATCCAAGAGCTAAATCTGTCTTTTGAGATGCATATAAATTCATTAAACCTCCTGCTTGTTCAAACGATCCCCAAAAAACTATAACAATTAAAAATGCTAAATAAGTAACTAATATTCTATCTTTTTCAATCTTATTTCCATCATTATATACTACAATTGCAAATCCAACAGCAAATGCAATTCCAATTAAAAGCAAACCATAATCCCAATCTCCATTTAATCCTAAGTACAACCCAAGAATCGCAGTTAGAGAAAACCCTATTAAAGAATTAGTTTTTTTGAAAATCTGTAAAAATAAATTATCTGATTTATTGTCATTTGAAGTTTCTAATTCAACCTTATTTCCAACATGAGATAAATATTTTTGTCCCTTCCAATAACCTAATTGGCCAATAGCCATTCCTATACCTGCTAATCCAAAACCATAATGCCAATTATAGGTTTCGCCAATATATCCCACAAGAAGAGCAGAAACAGCAGCACCAATATTAATTCCCATATAAAATATATAAAATCCCATATCTCTTTTATTATGGTCTGTTTTACCGTAAAGTCCTCCAACCATAGTAGAGATATTCCCTTTTAAGCATCCAACTCCCAAAACAATAAATGTCAATCCTGTATAGAAGGCCCATAGAGCCTCCACTGCTAAAATTCCGTGACCAAAACATAATAAAAGCCCACCAATCATAACTGACTTTTTTTGACCTAAATACCTATCTGCTAGAATTCCGCCTGGTATTGTTGCCAAGTAAACAAACATAGTGTACCATCCATATAATTCAAGAGCTGATTTATCACTCCAGCCTAACCCAGGGTTTACTCCAGATGTTTCTGAAACTAAATAAAGAACAAGTATTGCTCTCATGCCATAGTAACTAAAGCGTTCCCATAGTTCAGTAAAAAAAAGATAAAAAAGACCTATTGGATGTCCAAGAAATGTTTTCTGTTGTAATTCATTTTGATCATTCATATATTATTTTATTTTAATTATTTTTTTTCCGTGATAATATTTTCCTTGAATTAAAGAATGCAATTCATTAAAATTTTTATATGTAATTCCACCTGCATTAATAATTTCAAAATTATCTGGCACTAAATCTAACATTTTTTTTAGAGTTTCTGTAGCATCTATCGCAAAAGTCTTACCTCCAGATGATAAAACCCCATTTATATTTTTATTTTTTAACAATAATAAAAGAGAATTCAGTACAGAATCTGTCTTATCCATTGCTTTGTGAATAATAACATTCAAAGGCTTAGCTATATCTGACAATAAATTAATTTGACTCATATTTAAATTTGAATCTTTATTCAAACAACCGAGAACAACTCCATCAACCCCCAATTCTTTACAATAATTAATATCCTCAATCATTATTCTAATATCTTCATTAGAATATATAAATGAAGGATGTTTAGGTCTAATTATTACTCTTATTGGAATATTCAAATTTAAAAACACCTTCTTTATAAGTTTTTTAGAAGGGGTCAAACCATCCAGATCAAGTCTTCCGCAAAGTTCAATTCTATTTGCACCTTTTTTTTCAGCATTAACTGCATCTGAAAATGAGTCAACACATGCTTCTTTAATAATTTGCATATAAAAAGTTAACTAAAAGTGGTGTCTTTTAAAAGTCTCTAAAGCTGAGTAATCTGACATCCCTAAATCATGAAAAGTTTTAGCAATTGCTCTATTTCTATCTTCCGTTCTAACCCAAAACTCCCTATTATCATCTCCTTGAAACATTACATTATCTTTTTGAGTTTGATGGTAAAAAATAGCTTTCCTTTTCTTCAAAACTTGATTGGGACTCATTGGAATCGACATATCAATTTCATGAACCTCCCATTCATGCCAAGCTCCTCTATAAAGCCAAACCCAGCAGTTTTTCATAAAACTTTTTTCTTTAATACTTTTCAGAACATCAAAAAGAATATCTAAGCAAACTTTATGAGTACCATGTGGGTCAGCAAGATCACCAGCAGCATAAATTTGGTGAGGTTTTAGATTAGAAATTATATTCCTAATAATTTTTGAATCTAGGCTAGTAGGTCGAGATTTTTTTATAGTTCCTGTTTCATAAAATGGAAGTCTTAAAAAATGCACATTAGAATCAGGTATTCCAATAAATCTAGTGGCGGCTAAAGATTCTTTTTCTCTTATTAATGATGCAATATTTCTTATTTCTTTATTGTCTAAAATTTCATTAGATTTTTTTAAAATATCTATTAACTCTTGATATCTATTTTTAACATTTTTGGAAGTCTCAGAAAAAACTTCTAAAAATTTAAGAACATCAGAATTACTTACAGCAATATTACCAGAAGTTTGGTAAGCAACATGTACATCATGGCCTTGAGAAACCAATCTATCAAAAGTAGCCCCCATAGAAATTACATCATCATCAGGATGAGGACTAAAAATAAGCACTCTTTTTTTAGCTGGGCTAGCTCTTTCAGGCCTATATTTATCATCCACATTAGGCTTTCCACCAGGCCAGCCAGTAATAGTTCTATCAATTTTATTAAAAACTTCTAAATTAATCTTATATGGGGATTGATGAATCAATAATTCTGACATATAATTTTCATTATAATCAGACTCGGTCAAATTTAATATTGATTTATTGGTTTTTTTACAAAGCCAAATCACTGCTTTAGCTTTTGACTCCAACGTTAATTTAACATCCCCTACTTTCCAAGGTGATTGAATCCTTGTCAAATTAGATGCTGCATTTTTATCTAAAACAAATGTTGCATTTTTATGATTTTGTAAAAAACTTGCTGGAACATTTGGATCAACCCTTCCCTCTATTGCTTTACTAATGGCTTTCGACTTATTTTGCCCCCACGCTAAAAGAACCACTCTTTTGGATTTTCTTATAGTATTAATTCCCATTGTAATTGCCTTTGTAGGAACATTTTCAATTCCATAAAAAGCTTTTCTTGCATCATTTCTCGTTGTGTAATCAAGGTGAACAAGTCTTGTTAATGAACTATAATTTGAACCTGGCTCATTAAAACCTATATGACCAGTACTTCCGATGCCTAAAAGTTG
Organism: uncultured Bacteroidota bacterium; assembly: GCA_902511755.1. Taxonomy (GTDB): domain Bacteria; phylum Bacteroidota; class Bacteroidia; order Flavobacteriales; family Flavobacteriaceae; genus MAG-121220-bin8. The sequence continues at coordinate 8,233 of CABXGL010000009.1, forward strand.
AATGTCAATTCCTCCTAATTTCTTAATTTTCTTTTCATATTCATTACAATGACTATTAACTTTATTAAAATCTAATTCACCATTTGGAATATTAATATTTTTAGGTTTAATATCTATATGAGAAAATAAATGAATATGCATGAAATGATGATAACTTTGTGTATCAACTTTTTTCATTGGAAAATATTCATCTAAGTTAAATGTAATTACATTTGAAAAGCTAAGCCCTTCTTCTTTATGCAATCTTACAAGCTCCTCATAAACAGAAATGGGCGAAGAACCTGTGGCTAAACCTAAAATACAACTTTCATTTTCTTTTTGTTTTTTTCTGATTAAAATTGCTATCTCGTTAGCTACAATCCTTGAAGCTTCTTTAGACTCATCAAAAATTACACTATGAATTTTTTCATACCTAGTCTGTTCTAAAGTTCCCGGGGATTTATAATCAATTATCATATATCAATTTAATTTATTTAATTTTTTCCAGTTATTTTTTAATAAGATAGCAAAAACTATAGCAACAATTAAAAAATAAAATCCATTACTTACTTCTCCATAAATAAAATAACCTGTTGAAAATAATACAGAGTATATAGCAAAACATCCAAATAACATACATATTATTCCAAGAGGGACTGACCATGTTTTATCACTTTTATTATTAAAAGAAATATCTTTTTTTAAGGCTTCTAATCTAATTTTCTCCCATCCAGGACCACCTGGATTGGTTTTTTTACAAAAATTAATTAAAGTTTCCGTTGAATCGGGTTTAGTTAATAAAGTAACGATTACCCAAACAACTGTAGTAAATAAAACAACCATAGGAAATTTATAATAAGATTCTAAAATTCCTGAATCAGAAAACAATAAAGGCCCTAAGCTTGTAAAATTTAATATTATTGATACGAATCCTGAAACGAACATTGCTGCAATTTCACTCCAAGCATTTATTCTCCACCAAAACCATCTCAAAATAAAAATTAATCCAGTACCTGCTCCAAACATTAAAATAACATCAAACAACTGTAAAGCATTTGTTAATAATAATGCGAAAATAGCACTAAGAATAAATAATGTTACTGTTGATATTCTTCCAATGTTTACAAGTTCTTTTTCTGATGCATCTTTTTTAATCTGTTGCTTATAAAAATCATTAACAATATAAGAGGATCCCCAATTAAGATGTGTAGAAATAGTAGACATATATGCTGCTACAAGTGAAGCAATTACTAATCCTAGTAATCCTGAGGGAAGCATAGTTAGCATAGCAGGATATGCTAAATCATGTCCTAATTTATCTTCAGAAACATTAGGAAATGCTTCTTGAATACTTGCTAAATCAGGAAAAACTATTAAGGAAGCTAGGGCAACAATTATCCATGGCCAAGGTCTTAGCGCATAATGCATAACATTAAAGAAAAATGTAGCCCCTATAGCATGATGTTCATCCTTAGCAGCTAACATTCTTTGAGCAATATATCCTCCTCCTCCTGGTTCAGCCCCTGGATACCAAGAACTCCACCATTGCACAGCAAGAGGAACAATTAGTAGAGGAATATAAATATCTGGATCGTCTAAACTTGGTGTCATAGATAACATATTACTTGGAGTGTTCGAGATTAAATTTGCCATCCCACCAACTTCAGGAAGATTCACTAAATAATATGCTGCACCTATTGATCCAGCCATAGCAGCAAAGAATAAAATAAAATCTGTGTATACTACACCTCTAAAACCACCAACTGTACTGAAAACAACAGTTATAGTCCCAGCATAAAGAATAGTATCCATTGGAGAAAGACCAAGCATGATTTCTCCAATTTTAATTGCAGCTAAAGTTACCCCAGACATAGCCATAACATTAAAAATAACTCCTAGATATACAGCTCTAAATCCTCTTAAAAATTTACCTCCCCAACCACTATATCTCAATTCATAAAATTCCATATCAGTATTCACATTTGATCTTCTCCACAACTTAGCATACACAAAAACTGTCAACAGTCCTGTTAGTAAAAAGGCCCACCAAACCCAATTTCCAGAAACTCCATTTGTTCTAACAATATCAGTAACAAGATTTGGAGTGTCCGTTGAAAATGTTGTAGCTACCATAGAAATTCCCAATAGCCACCAAGGCATATTTCTGCCAGATAAAAAATATTCAGTTGAGCTTGAAGAAGATTTTTTTGAAACTAAGAATCCTATAATTAAAGTAATTGAAAAAAAACATAATATTATAGCGTAATCAAATGATGATAAATCAATCATAAAAATTTGGTTTTAATTTAAAAGTAAGATAATCTAATTAAAATTTAGTAAAAAATAAGAATATTATTCAAGATATTTATAAACCTCGATTATATCGGTTTTTGATGTAAGATCTAATACATTTTCAGACATAGGAATACCAATAATATTTTTATTGCTTTTTGAAATCAATTTTAAAACATCAGTAATTTCTTTTTCATTTCTTTTTTTATTAATAGGACAATTTTTAAAAAAAGAAAAACTCTCTTTACCATGAAATTTAAAAAGATTCATATTAACTCGAATTTTTCCCAAGCTATCAAGAGATTTATTAATAATTTCTTTATTAGGTTTTTCAATAATGTCTATTAATTTATTTTCTTTATCTAATTTAACAATTGAAAAAGAAGAAATTCTTTCTTTTGAAAAAATTAGGCCATCTCTATCATAAGCAATAAATGCATTATTTGATTTTGTGGATTTAATTTTTTTCAAAGATTCTATCGAGTAGAAATTATCCCCATTACAAACACAAAAAGATTTAGATTTCAAATTAGGATATTGTTCCATTGTCTGAAAAATTGCATCAGCAGTCCCAAAAGGCTTAACTCTATTTTCAGATAAATATTGAACGGAAAAATTTATATTACATTTTTTTAAATCAATTTTTAAAAGATCAATAAAATTATCTCTAAAATAATTTCCATTTTCACTGGTAACTATATATATATTTTTAAACCCTGATTTAATCATATTAGAAATAGAATAACTAATAAACGGCTTTGATTCTTTTCCAAACTCAATTAAAACCTTACTTTTAGAATTAGCAGATTCTATTTGACTTTCTGTTAAAATTTTTGAATCAATAGGAGCTTTCATCCTTGATGAAGCGCCTGCAGCCATTATAATTATCGAATCGGTCATTAATATTTTATTTTTTAAATATAAAACTTATGTAATAATTTTAAATAATTAAATCTCTTTATTCCAAAGAAGGAATTATAAAATTTTCTAAATCCGGAGTTGAATGAGCTTCCTTTAAATAATCTTCCATTTCAGAAACAATTTCACGAAATTTTGAAGAAAGATCATTAAGTTCTTTTGGGTCTATAGACAGATCAAAAAGTTTAAGTTCAGATTTTCCCTTCAATAAATCCTTTTTAAGACCTTTCCACTTACCCATTCTAATTGCCTGTAATCCTCCACTCGCTGGATATTCCCAATATAAATATTTATGTTTTTCTTGTTTTTCTCCTTTTAAAGTTGGGTAAAAACTAATTCCATCCGTATTAAATGGTGACTTTATATCCGCAATATCACACGCGGTTTCAAAAAAATCATAAAAAGCAGAAACATGATCTGATGAAGATCCTGCTTTGATTACATTTGGCCAGCTTGCGATCATTGGCACTCTTAATCCTCCCTCATTTACACTACCTTTCATAGTATATCTAGAGTTCACAAAAATTCCTGTACTATTAAAAAATTTAGTATCTACATGTGGAACATGTGTTGGCCCATTATCACTAGTAAAAATAATTAAGGTGTTTTCATATTCTCCAATTTCCTTAAGTTTATTTATAAGATCCCCTACTTGTTCATCTAAATAAGAAATCATTGCAGCATAAGTTGCTTTAGGTGTCCTATTGGGATAGTAGCTTTTACCAATATAAGGTTCTTCCTCTCCAAATTTTTTATTATAATATTCAACCCAGTATTCTGGAGCTTGCAATGGTAAATGGGGAAGTGGAGAGGCATAATAGAGAAAAAATGGATCTTTATGATTCTTGTCAATAAAATCTAAAGCCTCATTATGCATTAGTGTAGGGGCATAATCATTTTGATTAAATTTATTATAAGATTCTTTATTATAAGGATCTTTTCCATCTAAATCTTCTTGTTTAGTAACAATATAATTTTCAAGAATGTGCCTTTTTTCATTTTTCCATAAATGAGTTGGGTATAGAGTATGGGCTTGTCTTTGACAGTTATATCCATAAAAAAAATCAAAACCTTTCTTGTTTGGAATACTGTTTGTAAGAGGCGCTCCTAAACCCCACTTTCCAACCATACCGGTTTTATATCCATTATCATTTAAAACCTTCGCAACTGTAACTATAGAATCTAATAAAGGCCTTTGACCTTCTAAATTGGGATCATCAAACATTGCTTGAAAACTCCAAACATCCCCTCTCTCACTCCATTCCCCATTAGCTCTAATATGAGTATTTCCCATGTGCATTCCAGTCATCAATACACTTCTTGCTGGGGCACAAACTGGAGCTCCACTATAATGATTAGTAAATAGCATTCCTGTTTTAGCTAAATTATCAATATTAGGAGTTTCAATAAATTTTTGGCCATATATTCCAACCTCTCCGTAGCCTAAGTCATCAGCTAAAATATATATAATATTAGGCCTCTCCTTTTTGCTGCTTTCACATCCAAAAAAAGAGAAAATCAATAAGAAGAATAATACAGAATTGGCAAGAAATTTCATATAATTATTTTAATAGTTGATCATAAAGATCGTAAAAATAAAGAAACTCATCTTCATTAATTAAATAACACAATGATTATCTTTGTATAGTGAAAAAACAAAACTCAAATAATAAAATTGATGGATTTTCTAAATTATCTAAGAATGAGAAAATAGATTGGATTAATAGTAACTATTTTCATAATGATAAATATTCTTATAAACTTCTTACACAATATTGGAACAGTGATTTAGAGCTTCAAAAGATTCATGATGAATTTGCAGAAAATACAATTTCCAATTTTATACTTCCTCTTGGTGTGGCACCCAATTTTTTAATTGATGGAATTGACTATACCATTCCAATGGCAATTGAAGAAAGCTCTGTTGTAGCAGCGGCATGTAAAGCTGCTAAGTTTTGGAAGATAAGAGGTGGTTTTAAAACAAAGATTATTAATTTTAAAAAAACTGGCCAAGTACATTTTATTTATGATGGAAATGTAGAAACTCTAAAGAAATTTTTTAATAAAATAAAACCTAAACTATTAAAAGATTGTGAAAATATTAGTCACAACATGGTTAAAAGAGGAGGTGGAATTTTAAATATTAAACTTTTAGATAAAACAAAAGATATTGAAAATTATTTTCAAGTAGAGGCTACATTTGATACAGTAGATTCTATGGGTGCAAATTTTATTAATTCTTGTTTAGAACAGTTTGCAAAATCTATAAAAAAAGAGGCTAAGTCATTTGATTCTTTTTCAAATACTGAAAAAAACATTGAGATTATAATGAGTATCCTCTCAAATTATGTACCAGACTGTTTAGTTAGAGCTGAAGTTAGTTGTCCTATTAATGATCTAGGCAATCATGATAGTTTAAGTGCAATTGATTTCGCAAAAAAATTCCAACGGGCAATTAATATTGCTAAAACTCAAAAAGTTAGAGCAGTAACTCATAATAAAGGAATCATGAATGGAGTAGATTCTGTAATCATTGCAACTGGAAATGATTTTAGAGCTATTGAAGCAGGAATCCATGCTTATGCATCAAAAGATGGTTATTACAAAAGTCTTTCTGATGTAAATATTAAAAATGGAATTTTTAATTTTTGGATAGAATTACCCATTTCCCTTGGAACAGTAGGTGGAATTACCAATCTTCATCCTTTAGTAAAATGGTCACTTAATCTTTTGAAAAATCCGACAGGAAAAGAACTAATGAAAATTGTTGCAGTAGCTGGACTTGCACAAAATTTTGGAGCTCTACAATCTTTAATTACATCGGGAATTCAAAAAGGACACATGAAGATGCATTTGATTAATATTTTGAATTCTCTAAAAGCATCAGATAGTGAAAAAAAACAATTAATAAAGCATTTCAAAACAAATATTGTTTCATTTAATTCAGTAGAAAAAGAACTATCGAATATTAGAAAAAATGGACTTTAAAACTTATAGCTCAGGGAAAATATTACTTAGTTCTGAATATGTAATTCTAAAAGGAGCTTTAGCATTAGCAATTCCAACAAGATTTAAACAATCATTAACTTTTATAAAAAAAAAATCAAATAAATTAATTTGGGAGAGTTATGATTCAAAAAATAAAATTTGGTTTGATTGTAAATTTAATTTGCCAAATCTTCAATTCACTAATACTAGCAATAATAAAAAAGCAAAGATTTTACAATCAATTTTATTGTCAGCAAAGAAAATAAATCCATCTTTTTTATCAATTAATTTTGGTGGTATAGTTAAAACTAAACTTGATTTTCCAAATAATTGGGGTTTAGGTAGTTCATCTACATTAATAAACAATATTTCAAAGTGGGCTAATATTGATCCCTATAAATTATTTTGGTCTAATTATAAAGGAAGTGGTTATGATATTGCTTGCGCTAATAGTAAAACTCCTATACTTTATAAACTAGAAAACAGTTTGCCAATAATTGAAAAGACCCAATTTGATCCAATTTTTTCAGACAATTTATTTTTTATTCACTTGAATAAAAAACAAGACACAAATAATCAAATTAAAATTTTTAATACAAATAAAATTGCTCAAAAGACTCTACTTGCTTTCTCTGAATTAACTAAAAAATTTCTTGCCTCAAATAATTTAATTCAATTTCAAGATTGCATAAAAAAACATGAATTACTTCTTTCAAAAGAACTAAAATCAAAGTCTATTAAAGAGCTTTTATTTCCAGATTATCAAGGTGAAATTAAAAGTTTAGGTGCTTGGGGTGGTGATTTTATTTTAGCTGCCGGTCCTCTAGAATCTCCATCATATTTTTCTAAAAAAGGATTTGAAACAGTTATTCATTTTAAAGAAATGTTTTAAATAAAATATTTAAACTGAGTTTGGCACGATTAATGCTATACCATTAGTACATAATATTTTTGGTTAGTTGTTGTTAAAACACCTCCGCGTTCCAAAACCGGGGGTGTTTTGTTTTTTAAGACTTCACATCCATTACAGTTCTAAATCCAGTATGAATTGAACTTGAGTCTGGAGTGCTTTTCATTCTCATAGAATTTCGAAAACCACTACAATAAGAATCATTACATAAAAAACTTCCTCCTCTCATAACTTTTTTTGGACTATAAGGTTCCATAGGATCATAACTATTTTTTGGACCTTTAGGATTTACAGCTATTTTTTTTGAACTCATATTATAGTAATCTGAGTGATACCAATCAGAACACCATTCCCAAACATTTCCTCCAAGATCATAAAATCCAAATCCATTAGGATCAAAAGATTTAACAGGTGCTGTATAATAAAACTTGTCTTTCATTTTATTATTTGAAGGGAATTTCCCCTCCCAAGTGTTAGCTTTTAATTTCCCTTGATTAATAGGTTCATTCCCCCAACTATATAAATTGTTTTTTAAACCTCCTCTTAATGCATATTCAAACTCCGCTTCTGTTGGTAATCTTTTACCTGCCCATTTACAATATGCAATTGCATCATCCCAACTAATATGAATTACTGGGTGATTACCCTTATTTTTTATATTACTATCTTTTCCATAGGGACTTCGCCAATTTGTATTTTTTTCTAATCTCCACCATTGAGTAAAATCATTCAAATTTGTAACTTCTGTTTCATAAAAAATTAATGAAGCTGGAGCTAAAAGGCTATCATGAGGTTTTGGCGTACCGGGTGGAACTATCTTTTTAATTTCATTCCAATCTATTGCCTTTTCAGCAGTTGTTATATAGCCGGTAGCATCTACAAATTCTTTAAACTGATCATTTGTAACTTCTGTTTCATCCATCCAGAATGAATTTACTACAACTGGATGTTTTGGAAATTCATCTTGTTTCGCTTCATTATTGTCTCCCCCCATTTCAAACTCTCCACCTTCAACATAGATCATTCCTTTAGTATTTCCTGACAAGGCAAATTCTATATCATTTGAATCTTTTGACAAATTTTTTGTGATCGTATTACTTGGCATGCAATTATGATCTGATGATATTTTTGACTTTTTTGTAACTGTGTCACAGGAAAAATAACATAATAGAAAAAAAATAATAATTCTATATTTCATTTAGTTTTATTTATTAATTAAAAATAGTTGATTTGTTTTTAAATTTATCAATATTGATCTTTTTTAATTTATTAAATGATTTAAAAAAACCTAAATTGTGGTTGTCCTAAAATAATAATTAAATACTTTTATAATTATGAATAAAAAACTCGCTCAACAATATTGGAAAGAAAATTTAAAATACCTTGTTATATTATTATCAATTTGGTTTACAGTTTCATTTGGATTTGGAATTTTATTAGTTGATGAATTAAATCAAATTAAGATAGCTGGATTTAAATTAGGCTTTTGGTTTGCTCAACAAGGTTCTATTTATGTGTTTGTATTACTAATATTTGTCTACATATATCTAATGAATAGGTTAGACAAAAAATATAATTTAAACTAATTATTATGACATTACAACTTTGGATATGGTTAATGATCGGGTTAACTTTTTCACTATATATAGGAATAGCCATTTGGTCTAAAGCAGGATCAACAAAAGATTTTTATGTAGCTGGCACTGGAGTATCTCCTATTGCCAATGGAATGGCAACTGCGGCAGATTGGATGTCTGCTGCTTCTTTTATTTCAATGGCTGGCCTAATCTCTTTTATGGGATACGATGGTTCAGTTTTTCTAATGGGTTGGACAGGTGGATATGTTTTATTAGCTCTGCTTTTAGCTCCTTATCTAAGAAAATTTGGAAAATTTACTGTTCCTGATTTTATAGGTGATAGATATTATTCTAATACTGCGAGATTAGTTGCCGTTTTATGTGCGTTAATTATATCATTTACTTATGTAGCAGGGCAAATGAGAGGTGTAGGTTTAGTTTTTTCACGTTACTTAGAAGTGGATATTAATACTGGTGTTATAATTGGAATGGCGATAGTATTATTTTATGCTGTATTGGGAGGAATGAAGGGAATTACATATACTCAAGTTGCACAATATTGTGTGTTAATTTTTGCTTTCATGGTCCCAGCTATTTTTATTTCTATTCAAATGACTGGCAATCCAATTCCTCAACTTGGTTTTGGTTCCCAAGGTGCTGATGGGATTTATCTTTTAGACAAACTCGATGGTCTAAGTATGGATTTAGGTTTTCATGAATATACATCAGGATCTAAATCTATGTTAGATGTATTTTTTATAACAGCTGCGCTTATGATTGGTACGGCAGGGCTTCCACATGTAATCGTTAGATTTTTTACAGTTAAAAAAGTTAGTGATGCTAGAAAGTCTGCTGGTTGGGCACTTTTATTTATTGCTATTTTATATACTACTGCACCAGCAATAGCAGTATTTGCTAGAACTAATTTAATTGAAACAGTTAGTGAAAAAAAATATGATGAATTACCTGGTTGGTTTGATAATTGGGAAAAAACAGGTTTATTAACGTTTGATGACAAAAATAAAGATGGTATAGTACAATATGTAGCTGATCCACAAATAAATGAACTTACTATTGATAGAGACATAATGGTAATGGCAAATCCAGAAATAGCTGAATTACCAAATTGGGTAATTGCTCTTTTAGCAGCAGGTGCCTTAGCTGCTGCACTCTCAACCGCAGCAGGATTACTTTTAGTAATTTCATCTTCAATATCACATGATCTTATAAAAAAAATAATTAAACCTGACGTTTCTGAAAAAGGAGAGCTAATTGCTGCTAGAATTTCTGCCTTTTTTGCAGTTGTTATGGCTGGATATTTTGGAATTAATCCTCCAGGATTTGTTGCTGCAGTTGTAGCGCTTGCTTTTGGTCTAGCTGCGGCTTCTTTTTTTCCCGCAATTGTAATGGGTATTTTCTATAAAAGGATGAATAAAGAAGGAGCTGTTGCAGGAATGTTAACTGGGCTTTTCCTTATGCTTTTTTATATGACAAAATTTAAGTTTGGATGGTTTGGTGGTGGAACAAGTGAAGATTGGTGGTTTGGGATTTCTCCTGAAGGGTTTGGAACTTTTGCAATGTTAACTAATTTTATAGTTTCACTTATTATTTGCCATACAACAAGTAATCCTCCAAAAGAAATACAAGATTTAGTTGAAAAAATAAGAATACCTTCGAAAGAATAAAAGGTTTATGACAAGAATAAATTTGGTGAATCCTTCAGAGCTACAAGACCAACATCTTATAGCAGAGTATAGAGAGATAACTATGGTTCCCGCAGCGCTAAACCGCACATTAAATAGTAAGATTGGTTTAAGGAGAGAAAAAATAAGCGCAAAATATACTCTTAATTCAGGTCATGTATATTTCTTTTATGATAAAGGGAAATATCTATATAATAGATACCAAGATATTATAACAGAAATGAAAAATAGAGGTTTCAAACCAGATATTAACAGAAAATTTCCAATTAAGATTTTTATGGATAATAATCTATACAATGATTGGATGCCAAGTCTAGATGATTTAAAAATAATACGGAAAAGGATATCAGAGAAAATTGCTATGAAACCAAGTTGGTATAAAAAAACAAAAAGTATTCTTAAAATACCTATAATATTAATATTCTTCTTTTGGAATACATTAAATTCTCAAAATTTAGATTTATTTGAAAAAGAATTTTTTATTGAGGGAAAAGACACGCTGAATTACAGAATTTTAAAACCTCATAATTATGATTCCAAAAAAAGTTATCCATTACATCTTTTTTTACATGGAGCTGGAGAAAGAGGAAATGATAATGAATTACAGCTTGTTCATGGAGCTAAATTGTTTTTAAAAAAAGAAAATAGAGAAAAATATAAGTCTTGGGTAATTTTTCCGCAATCTCCAATAAATGATTGGTGGGGGGGGTATTATGCACCCTATGAATATGATTATAAAGTTGAAAAATCTGATGCTCTAGGTTTAGTTATTAAGCTCATGGATCATTTTGTTACTCGAAAAGATGTTGATAAAGATAAAGTATATATAAGCGGATTATCCATGGGGGGTTTAGGAACTTTTTCAATATTAAATCAAAGGCCTAATATGTTCGCTGCCGCAACTCCAATTTGCGGGGATGGTGATCCAAATGCAGTCGATAATTTTGCAAAAAAAGTTAATATTTGGATTTTTCATGGTTCTGCAGATAAGGTTGTTAATCCAAATCAATCTTTAAAAATGGCCCAAGCGATAATTAATGCTGGAGGAAATCCAAAAGTTAGCATTTATGAAAATGTAAAACATAATAGTTGGGATGTAGCATTTGCAGAAAAAGATTTTTTAAAATGGATACACTCAAAAACTAAAAAAAATTAATAAAATGAATTTAAAAAAATTAACATTTCTAATATTAATACTAAATTTTATTATGGACAATAATTACTCACAGGATATAAATATTGCTGGAGGTGGGAATTTACAGGATTGGGCTAACCTAAATAAATACCAAAAGAACAATGAAGAATTAAAGGAAATAATTGAACCTAATAGAGTAGTCTTTATGGGGAATTCCATTACAGAAGGATGGAGTTTTTTTAATAAAAACTTTTTTATTGAAAATCCTTTTGTAAATAGAGGAATTAGTGGTCAAACTACTCCACAAATGTTAATTAGATTTAAATCTGATGTTGTAAACTTATCCCCTAAGAGTGTTGTTATTTTAGCTGGAATAAATGATATAGCAGGAAATACTGGGTCAATTTCGATTGAAAATACTGCAGAAAATATAATTTCTATGGCAGAAATTGCATTGGCTAACAATATTAGAGTTTTTATATGCTCTACACTTCCAGCATTAGATTTTCCTTGGTCTCCTGGATTAAATCCTTCTTCAAAAGTAATTAAACTTAATAAGATTTTGCAAGATTACTGCAAAAACAAAAACCTTGAATATGTCGATTATTATTCATTTATGTCTGATGAAAATGGCGGTTTAAAAGTTCCTGAATATACTTCAGCTGATGATCTAGTTCATCCAAATAAAGCAGGATACAATGTTATGGAAAAAATTATTTTAAAAGCTTTAAAATAAACTCTAATAAGATTCAAATATTTAATTAAAAAAAAAAAATTATACCTTTAAATTATTGTGGACAATAATTTAAAAAAATATAGGTTGCTTGGATATTTTATAATTCCATTTCTAGCAGCATTATTATTCAAAGGTTTATCTAATATTCCTAATGAGAGCACAACTGTAATTTCCAAAGAGGATGGTGCTTTCTCAAATTCTAATTTTTCGGATGAAGAAATAAACTTAGTTGATTTTAATTTTGATGTAAAACCAATTATTTCAGATAAATGTTATGCTTGTCATGGTCCAGATGAAAAGGCAAGAAAAGCCAATTTAAGACTTGATATTGAAGATGGTTTTTATGCTTCTTTAAAAGATAGTGAAAGTCATTTTATTGTAGATAGGAATAATCCAAATGAAAGTGAAATTCTTAAAAGAATAAATAGTGAAAAAATTGATTATTTGATGCCGCCACCTGATTCTAATTTAAAACTTTCAGAAAAGGAAAAAAATATTTTGAAAAAATGGATTGATCAAGGTGGAAAATGGGAAAAACATTGGTCCTATAATAAACCTAAGCTATCCGAAATTCCTTCAACTATTTTTGAGGATTGGACTTCAAATGAAATAGATTATTTTATAGCAAAAAATTTAGAATTAAAAGGATTAGAGCCTTCCGAAATGGAAAAAAAAGAAATTTTATTGCGTAGAGTTTCTTTTGATCTTATAGGTCTTCCTCCATCAATTGAACAGATAGATTCTTTTTTATTAGACAAATCTGAGAATGCCTATGAGAAGGTGGTTAATAAATTACTAGCATCTGATTCATATGGTGAAAGAATGGCATCTATTTGGATGGATTTGGCAAGATATGGTGATAGCCATGGGTATCAAGATGATCAAGAAAGAATTATGTGGCCATGGAGAGATTGGGTTATTCATGCTTATAATAAAAATTTACCTTATGATAAATTTATGAAGTGGCAAATAGCTGGAGATATGTTGCCAAATGCTTCTAAAGAACAAATACTTGCATCAGGATTTAATAGAAATCATAAAATTACTCAAGAAGGAGGAGTTATTCCTGAAGAATATAGGGTTGAATATGTTGCAGATAGAACCATTACAACATCTACAATAATGATGGGATTAACAGTTGAATGCGCAAGATGTCATTCTCATAAATATGATCCTGTTTCACAGAAAGAATTTTTTAACTTATTCAGTTTCTTTAATAATGTAGATGAAAATGGAATTATTGCTTATGGGGATACTGCACCAAAACCAAATTTAACAATTAAAAAAGGTGAAACAGAAAGTGAACTCAGTTTTGTAAATCTTCCTGATAGTATAAATAAAGTGACACTTATGGTTATGAAGGAATCTGAAAATCTTCGAAAAACTTATGTTTTAAATAGAGGAAGTTATGATGCCCCAACATATGAAGTAGAACCTGGAACACCTAAAATTATACTACCATTTGATGAAAAAAAATATCCAAAAAACAGAATTGGTTTAACTAAATGGTTTTTTCAAAAAGATAATCCTTTAACCTCCAGGGTAGCAGTAAATAGAATTTGGCAACAATTTTTTGGAGTAGGAATAGTCTCCACACCAGATGATTTTGGAAGTCAAGGAAGTAAACCTGTCAATCCGGAGCTTTTAGATTGGTTGGCATATACATATCAAAATTCTGATAAGTGGAATACCAAAAAGTTTATTAAAAGAATAGTTATGTCCTCAACTTACAGACAATCTAGTAAAATTAAAACTGAAAATTTAGTCTTAGATCCGGATAATACTTATTTAGCACAATATCCTAGACAAAAACTTTCAGCAGAAATGGTTAGAGATAATGCCTTAGCTTCTAGTGGAATGTTAGTTAAAAGGATTGGTGGCCCTAGTGTGAAACCTATGCAACCGGAAGGTTTATGGGATGAAGTAACGGGGGGGGGTGGTGGAAGTTTAGCTTTCTATGTTCCTGACACTGGAGAAAATTTATATAGAAGAAGTCTTTATACGTTTTGGAAAAGAACAGTTCCTCCTCCTTCAATGATGATATTCGATGCTCCCACAAGAGATTTTTGTGTTACTGTTAGACAAAAAACAAGCACTCCATTACAATCTTTAGCATTAATGAATGATCCACAATATCTATTGGCAGCTGAAACCCTTTCAAATAAAATTTTTGAAGAATCCTCTTTAGAAATAGAAGATAAAATCATAAAACTATATAGGAGTATCACAGCAAGACTACCAAATAATGTAGAATTAAACAAATTAATTAAGTACCTTGAAGAGGTAGGGAATATTAACAATATAACTGAAAAAGAAGCTTTTGTTTCATTAGCTGTATTAGTTTACAATTTAGATGAAACAACACAAAAAAGTTAAAATAAATGGAAGAAATTCATAAACATTTTTTAAATAATAACAGAAGAAATTTTTTAAAAAAGGCTGGTTTAGGGATTGGAGGGTTAGCTCTAGGAACATTAATGGATCCTTTTAACTTTGGGAAAAATACAGATCCTTTTTCTTCGCTAGGAAATAAGTCATTAAACCTTCCTCATTTCGCGCCAAAAGCAAAAAGAATTATTTATTTATTTCAAAGTGGTGGTCCATCTCAATTAGATCTGTTTGATTATAAACCTAAACTAACTACAATGAGAGGTATAGATTTACCTGAATCTATAAGAAAAGGGCAAAGATTAACAGGAATGACTTCTGGCCAATCTAACTTTCCTCTTGTAAACAGTCTATATAGTTTTAATCAATATGGAGAATCTCGAGCTTGGGTAAGTGAATTAATGCCATATATTGGAAAAATAGCAGATGAATTATGCTTTGTCAAATCAATGCATACCGAAGCAATTAACCATGATCCAGCCATTACTTTTTTTCAAACAGGATCACAACAACCAGGAAGACCAAGCATGGGGTCTTGGATGAGTTATGGATTGGGAAGTCTAAATAATAATCTACCATCTTTTGTTGTTTTATTATCAAATGGAACTGGCAGACCAAAAGGTCAACCCTTATATTCAAGATTATGGGGAAATGGTTTTTTAAGTTCCCTTCACCAGGGAGTTCAATTTCGATCAGCAAAAGATCCTGTTTTATATTTAAAAAATCCTGATGGTGTTTCACCAAGTGAGAGAAGAAAAATGTTAGATTATTTAGCAGAATTAAATGAAGAACAAGAAGCTACATTTGGAGATCCTGAAATAAGCAGTAGAATTGCTCAATATGAAATGGCATATAGAATGCAAACCTCTGTCCCTGAAACTATGGATATATCAAATGAACCGGATCACATTCTTCAAATGTATGGTCCAAATGCACAAAAGCCTGGAACCTATGCGGCTAACTGCATCCAAGCTAGAAGACTAATTGAAAAAGATGTAAGGTTTGTACAATTATATCATATGGGCTGGGATCAGCACGAAAATCTACCTACTCAAATAAAAGGACAGTCTAGTGATGTAGATCAACCTACCGCAGCATTAATTATGGATCTAAAGCAAAGAGGATTGTTGGAAGATACTTTAGTGGTTTGGGGAGGAGAATTTGGAAGAACAAACTATTGTCAAGGGAAATTAACTGATATGGTTTATGGGAGAGATCATCATCCAAGATCATTTACTATTTTCATGGCTGGTGCAGGTGTAAAACCTGGGTTTAGTTATGGAGAAACTGATGATATAGGTTATAATATTGTTAAAGACCCTGTCCATGTTCATGATTTACAAGCAACCATCCTACATCAATTTGGAATTGATCATACAAAAATGATATATAAACATCAAGGCAGGAGATTTAGACTAACTGATGTTCATGGTGAGGTTAATAAAAACCTATTGATCTAAATTTATTTTAAGTGTTGTTTAAAGAACTTCCAAATTTCTTGACTGGCACTAATATCCTTATTTCCAAATGATCCAGGCCAATCATGACCTCCACCAGTAACAGTATAAAGCCATACTTCATTATTATTAGGACTCCCTTTTTGTTTAGTTAAAGAAACAGTAGATTTATCTGACGTATTTATATCAGGAAAATCTATTTTTTCATTGCTAGTACAACCATTTAAATTTGCCCAATAATCCATCACCTTTATAATGTGAGGAGCACCTCCCCATCCATAACTAGTTGACATTGTTCCGTCCCAAGGTACAGTTTCATCATCAGTCCCAGATATCTGCATTATTGGAATTTTATTAGAGGGATCACATGTAAGCCAATCTTTACCACTCATTGTCCCCGTAACTGATGCAATAGCTTTGAAAATATTTGATTTGTTACAAGCTAAAGTATAACTCATAAATCCTCCATTTGACATTCCACTAACAAATGTGTTATTTGGATTTGTTTTAAAAGAAGTTTGAATTTTGCTAACCAATTGAGATAAAAAACCAATATCATCAATTGAGCTCATCTCAAGGTTTGCATTCCAATGAGTTTGTCCAGTTGACAAGGCAGTGCCTTGAGGATAACAAACCATAAAACCATTTTCATCTGCTATTTTATTCATTTGAGAATAACTCATTATACTGCTTGCAGAACTAGTAAATCCATGTAATACAAAAATTAAAGGAGAATTTTCTGCAAAATTTTCGGGTTTATGCAAAATATATGATCTAACAAGCCCATTATGATTAAAATCAAATTGTTTTGTTTTCCAAACAGGTTCGGTCGTCTGGTCATCATTTTCTTCTTTTTGACAACTAGTAACTAAAACAAAAAATATTAATAAAAAGTATTTTTTCATTTTTAAATAATTTTAGTAACACCTGGAATAGGAACAGGATATTTTCCGTTTTCATCTGGGATTACAGGTGGGTTTGAATCCCAATCCAGATCATCAGGCACTAAAATATGATTCGAATTTAATGCTTGTTCCCATGTTATTTCTTTTCCTGTATAAGTAGCCATTCTTCCCATAATAGCCGTTAGAGTAGTTTTAGCACCATACTCCGCATTATTAATTACTCCACCATTTCTAATAGATTTGAATAATTCATCATGTTCAATTTGATATGGGCTTTTATCTCCCTTACCATCATAAATAAATAAATCATTTCCATTATGATCAACAATTTTACTTTTTGCTTTAGTATAAATATTTGATTTAGTGCCTTGGAAAACTTCACTAACATTTCTATCAGTTCCAGGTTGGTGTCTACATTGACTAGATATAACAGCTCCTCCAGGATAACTAAATTCTACGTAATGATGATCAAAAATTTGACCATGATCAATTCCTTTTCTTACTTCTCTTCCTCCCATTCCACTTGCAGATTTTGGATATTCACCAATAAACCAGTTAGCAACATCAATATTATGAATATGTTGTTCAACAATATGATCACCACATATCCAATTAAAATAATACCAATTTCTCATTTGATATGCCATTTCAGTTTGACCAGATTCTCTTTTCCTAACCCATACTCCTGCACCATTCCAATATACCTGTCCTGAAACAATTTTTCCAACATGTCCTTTTTGTATTCTATCATAAAGAGCTAAATATTTTTTTTCATATCGTCTTTGAAGACCAACTACTACATTCAATTTTTTTTCATCTGCTAATTTTGCGGCTTTCAAAACCCTTCTAACTCCATAAGAGTCAGTTGCTAAAGGCTTTTCCATAAAAACATGTTTATCATTATTTACTGCGTATTCAAAATGTTGAGGTCTAAAGCCTGGTGGAGTTGCTAGAATTACTACATCTGCCAAATCTATAGCTTTTTGATAGGCATTAAATCCCGAAAATCTATTTTTTTGTTTTACATTAATTTTAATTTCTCCATCTAATTCCTCAGAAATATATTTTAAACTACTTTCAACTTTATCCCCAAATGCATCTGCCATGGCCACTAGTTCGACATCTTTATCCGCTCTTAATGCTTGAACAGCAGCTCCAGTTCCTCTTCCACCACAACCAACTACGGCAAGTTTAAGTTTTTTACTATTTGAATTGTTCGCCATTGCTTCCAAAGAAAATGGAGTTGTTAATAATACTCCTGTTCCAATTGTAGCATTTTTTACAAAAGACCTTCTATTTATATTTTTTTGTTTCATCTTGTTAAATTAAAAAATTATCTACTTTTTTATATGCTTCTATAACAGCTTTTTCTCCTTCTTTTTTAGTTTTAGAGTTTCCATGTTCCATTCCTAAAATACCATCATATCCTTTACTATGAATATACTTAAAAATATTCCTATAATTGATTTCTCCTGATGTTGGTTCATTTCTTCCTGGATTATCTCCAATTTGGAAATAAGCAATTTCATCCCAGCAAGCTTCAATATTTGGAATTAAATTCCCCTCTTCAATTTGTTGATGGTAAATATCGAATAATATTTTACATGAAGGAGAATTAACAGCTTTACAAATTTCAAAGGCTTGTGGACTTTTAGAAAGGAATAATCCAGGGTGGTTTCTAAAATTAAGAGGCTCTAAAACCATAGAAATTCCATGTGGTTCTAAAATATCACTAGCTAACTTTAAAGACTCTACAACATTAGCAGTTTGATAACCGATGTTTAATCTTAAATCTAAGTGCCCAGGCACTACAGTCATCCATTTTGCATTTACTCTTTTAGCTACTTCAACAGATTCATTGATTTCTTTTAAAAATTCTTCTCTTTTATCTTTTTTCCCACTAGCTAGATTTGGTTCTTTCCAATAGATAGTATGGGCAACAAAAACACCCATTTGCATATTGTTATTAATCATAAAAGAAGCCATTTTTTTTTGAGTTTCAACATCTCTTTTTTTCATACCATTATCCTCAAAAGCAGTAAAGCCCTGTTCAGCCATAAAACGCAATTGATTTATTGGATCATTTCCAGCATGATGTTTAAACATCCCCAAGTGTGGAGCATAATTTAAATTAAATTTATATTTATTATAAAATTTTGTACTAGGGTATATTGAATTAATTGCAAATAAAGCACTAGATGCAATAGATGCGTTTCGTATAAAATTTCTTCTTTTCATAATTATTTTATTTAAATTATTCCCAATATGCTAATTGTTCTTCTGGCTTAGGCACTTTTAATGGCCTTACGATTCTAAATCCAACAAACTGAGCATCTGTATGCCACCAAATACTTCTTGGTATTTGAGGATCTTGCTTTTTCCATTGCTTGGAAGATGCTTGTCTTGATGCGCTTCTTAATTTAAAATTTGAATTCATCCATGAACCTCCTCTTACCACACGAGGATATAGCTGTGATGGTTTTTCATATGGATTCATTGCAACAGAATTAGAATATTTTTGATAAGATCTCACATCATGTTTGTCCAATGTCCACTCTGAAACATTCCCATACATATCATATAAACCCCATGGATTAGGTTTTTTCTTTCCAACTTTTTGATAAGACTCATTACTGTTATTTTTATACCAAGCATAATCATCAAGTAACTTAGGGTCATCTCCAAATGAATATGCTGTAGTAGTTCCTGCCCTACATGCATATTCCCATTCAGCTTCAGTTGGAAGTCGATAAAAATTTCCTGTCATTGATGATAACCATTGACAAAATTTCTTAGCTGCAAGTTGAGTCATAGAAATAGCCGGATAGCCATCTATACCCATTCCAAAACTCATTTCAACATAAGGAGTCGTAGCACCAGAAATTCCATCAACATCAATATTTACTTCATTTTTAGAATCAAATTTTGGTTGATTTTCATCAATATTTCTTTCCATAAAAAGATGATATAAATCCCATGTAGTTTCATGTTTAGCCATCCAAAATGCTTCTATTTTTACTTTATGAATTGGACCCTCATCTGCCATTCTGTTTTTTTCATTATAAGGACTCCCCATTTGAAATTCACCTTCAGGAATTGCAATCATTTCTAGTCCATAGTTTTTTTCAATTATTTTCTGATTATATGATTCAAATAAATTATTTTGAGCAAATACAAAAAAAGGAATTAATAACAATAAATTAATAGTCCTTTTCATCATATTAAATTAATAAAGCACATGGTGCAGAGCAATAATTTAAAAATCTCTATATGGAGAATCAAGGAATTCATTAGCCTTTTCTTCTTTAAATCTTGCTGTCTTATTATCCCAATGAAGTGTTTTTCCAGGAAATCTTCCAGCAATAACCCCTAATAAAATTGTTTCCGTCAGTCTTGCTGAATAAGAAAATGGAGCTGTACATACATCTCTTCCTAAACATGCATCCACAAATTGATGGTAATGGAGATAGGATTCCCCTTGATAATCCCTTATAGGTTTGTTAGTTATTTTTCCTGAACTCTCTAAAATGGAAAGATCTAATTTTTGATATTTTTCATCAACTATCAGCCTAGGAAGTTCCATAAAATGAGGCAAAAGCAGTCTTCCTTTTTCACCAATAAACATAGCTCCTTGTAATGGAAGTTTTTCATTATTTGGCAATTTTAAATCCTTGTGTTTTTTAGGTGAACCTGCGCCATCATTCCAAATCCATTTGAATGATTCTGTAGTATATTTTGTTCCTGGAAATTCATATGTAACTGTATTTTTTTCCGGAAACCCAAAGCCATTAGGTCTTCTGCAATTATTTTTAATTGTTATTGGAACATCTAAATCAAGAGCATTATAAGGAGTATCAAAGATATGAACCCCCATATCGCCTAAAGTTCCACATCCAAAATCTAGTATTTTTCTCCAATTACCTGGATGATAAACTTTTTTCTTAAAAGGTCTTTCCTTTGCGGTTCCCAGCCATAAATTCCAATCTAGGTTTTCTGGAATTGGATCAGAGCCATTTGGTTTAGGCCCATCAAATCCCCAATTCTTAGGAGACCATGCCCTTACTTTGCTAACTTTACCAACAATCCCAGATTGTATTAATAGGGTTGCAAGTTTATAATCATAAAAAGAATGAACCTGAATTCCCATTTGAGTTATAAGATTCTTTTCTTCTGCTATTTTTCTCATAGCTCTAGCTTCAGAAACGTGATGTGTTAATGGTTTTTGACAATAAACAGCTTTATTAATTTCCATAGCCATCATTGAAGCAGGAGCATGTGTATGGTCGGGAGTAGAAATAATAACAGCATCAAATTGATCCTCCATTTCTTTCATCATAACTCTATAATCTTTATAAGTTTTTGCCTTTGGGTGTAATTTACTAGCTGAAATTAAAGCATTTGAATCAACATCACATAAAGCTACTACATCAACATCTTTGTGAGATGAAATATCTTTTAAGTCAGCTGAGCCCATTCCGCCGACTCCAATATGAGCCGTTCTAAGTCTATTTTTATTGGTGCTTGACCAAATATTAGAAGGAATTAGGGGTAATGAGGCCAAAGTTGCTGTTGTTTTTAAAAAGTTTCTTCTATTACTTCTTTTCATGATAAATATACTCTTTTACTAAAGTTAACTAAAATCAAAATACTCGATAAAAAGATAAACTAAATTATTTGAGTTACCAACAAAACTACTTTGAATACAAAAATTTATTATAAATTAGGTGGAATTCTAATAAACTTAGCTGGCAAAGCTGAGATTACTTTTAGATTAATTTTTTTTACTCTTTCTACATCAAGTTTTAATATTTTTCTATCATAGGTCATCAAACCATTAACTTCTCCTTCCACGTCCGTTGTTTGAGTATATATAGCTCCAGAAAAACCCCTTGGCACCATTTCAAATAATTGATTTCCAAAATTTACATATTCATCTGTGGCTTCTTTAGAATTTGAATATTTTACATAACCCCAGTTCTTATTTTTTTGCCAAAGATGACCATCTATAGCTAATCCAATTCCTCCATATTCACCAAGGACATTTGACCTTTCCGGATCATAAAATTTCATTTTTGGATCCGGATAATTATGAACATCTGTTATGTCTCCTATTTTATAGTGATTCCCCCCACTTGCTGGGTTTACCAATCTATATGGATCATATTTTTTTGTCCAATTTGTTATCTCTATTGTATTAAATTGTCCCCAACCTTCATTAAAGGGAACCCAGCAAACTATTGATGGATTTGAATAAAGAAAATCCATAATTCCCTTCCATTCATTCATGAAATTTTTTTCAACTTCAGGGGAAGGAATATATTCTTTACCATCAAAAAATTTATTTCTAATCCATGTAGGTGGATTAGTTTTTCCAGGATTAGGCATATCCTGCCATACTAACATCCCTATTCTATCTGCATGATAATACCATCTTGCCGGCTCTACCTTAACATGTTTTCTTATCATATTAAATCCATATTCCTTGGTTTTAATAATATCAAACTTTAATGCATCATCACTAGGTGCAGTATATAATCCGTCAGGCCACCAACCCTGATCTAATGTCCCAAACTGGAAATATTGTTTATTATTTAGATGAAGTCTTTTTGTGCCATTTATATCTTTTCTTATTGAAATTTTACGCATTCCAAAATAAGTTTTAACTACATCAATTATTTTTCCTTTAGAAATAAGATTAATTTCTAAATCATATAAAAAAGGATTTTCTGGAGTCCATAATTTTGGCTGATTAATAGCAATTTTAATTTCTGAATCAAATTTTTGTTGAATTTTAGAAATAATCTTATCACTATCTGTAATTGTTAATTCTAAAAAATCTTTTTCAGAATTATAAGATGTAAATGTTTTTATAGTTACACTTGGAATATCAATATTAGTAGTAGTATATAGATTACTAATATGTTTAGTGTTTAAAGGCTCAATCCATACTGTTTGCCATATTCCAGAAACAGGACTATACCAAATTCCTCTAGGATTTTTAACCTGCTTACCTCTAGGCTGAAAACCTTCATCTGTTGGATCCCAAACTCTAAGTTCTATTTTTTGATTTTTTCCTTTTTTTAAATAGGGAGTAATATTAAAAGAAAATGGATCATAACCCCCTTTGTGAATACCTACTTTTTTATCGTTTATCCAAAGTTCCGATTCCCAATCAACAGCACCAAAATGAAGTATAATTTCTTTTTTTTTCCATTTCCTTGGAATTTGAAAATTTTTGTGATACCACAATTCTTGTTCTTTTGAAATTCTTTTTTTAACTCCAGAAAGACTTGATTCAATTGCAAATGGAACTAAAATTTCTCCGTCATAATTTTTTGGTTTGTTTTCTCCTTTTCCAGTAATTGTATAGTCCCACAATCCATTTAAATTTTTCCAATCTTTTCTAACTAAAATTGGTCTTGGATATTCTTGTAATACATTGTCAGGATTAATATTTTCTCCCCAATCTGTTTTAATATTATCTCCAATTGGTTTCCATTGAGAATGTATATTTAAAGAAATAAAAAATATTATAAATAAAATGTTTTTCAATCTATTTACAGTTTTCTAATTTTTATATTTTTAAACCAAAGAGAGCTACCATGATCCTGAAATCCAATATACCCTTTTCTAAATTTTCCATAATCTGGAGCATTATTCCATTTGCCTGAATTTCTTTTTGTATACCAATCCTCAGACCAAGGGACAAAAGAAACAACTACTTTCCCATTAAGCCAATGTTCTACCTTTTCAGGTGTAAATACAATCTTTGAAGAATTCCATTCTCCTGCAGGATTTAGTATTTTTTTTGTTTCATCTGCTATATGCATTGCATAATCTGCGGCAGTCTTTTGCCAATCCTGAAGTTTCTCAGGTTCCATTGATCCAAATTGTTCATTATAAGATTTTAAATCGTGAATTTTTGCATAATTTAAATCATCAATTAATTGATATTCTGGAGAAATTTGAGGAGGCCCACCATACCCTTCCTTAATATGATAAAAAATACCACTATTCCCTCCAACTGGGATTTTCCATTCTACATATAATTCAAAATTTTCAAATTCTTCTTTTCCATAAATAATATCTCTTCCACCCTTATAATTTTGTTCTAATTCCAGTTCAGTGTCAAACATTAACATTCCATCTTTAGCAGTCCAGCCTGGTGGCATAATTTCAGAATTATAACCACGCCAACCATCTGTAGTTTTACCATCAAATAGATAAATCCATTCACTTTCATTATTACACGAAATGAAAAGCGATGTTAAACACAGAATTGCAAAAAATTTAATTATTACCTTTTTCATATTAAAAAATTTTAAAATCAAGTTATTATTTCAAGTGGGTTAGTTGTTTCCCATCTTCCTCTTGTAAAATCAGGAAATTTTTGAGGCATTCCTCCTTCTGAAATTGATTTACCACTTAAAGGAGTTACAGCACTCCAAAAACATCCTTCATAAACGTTTTGATCTAAAGGAAGGCCATTTCTTAAACATTCAACTATTCTATATCTCATTATACCATCCATTCCTCCATGACCACTATTTTTTGTCTTTTTATTTAATCTTTTATAAAGTGGATGATCATACTTCTCATACAATTTTTCTAGCTTTTCACCCTGAATCCAAGAATGGTGATCTTTGGCAACATCTTCAAATCCACCTTCTAGAGCTACCCTTGTTGGGAAACCAGCTAAAGTCCCTTTAGTACCTTGAATTAGATTATGTCTAGTATATGGTCTTGGACTTGTTTCATCCCATTGAACCATTACAGTTCTTCCTTTATTTGTTTTTATGATAGAAGTATTCAAATCTCCATTTTGATAATCTAATTGATTCCATTTATGATCTGAAGAATAATTCTTTTCAGCATATAATTTCCTGCCTAATGCAGGGGTTGAATAAGAAATTATACTTTTAAATGTATCTTCTTTTCTTCCTAAATTCATATATTGCGCTACTGGACCAAGACCATGAGTAGGATACAGATTTCCTTTTCCATTAGCATAATGGTGAGTTCTCCAAGATCCAGTTCCTCTATCTTCTTGATTCATTTGAAACCTTAACTCATGAATATATGCAGCTTCAGAATGCAATAATTCTCCTATAACCCCTTTTCTACACATATTTAAATACATTAATTCATCTCTGCCATAATTAACATTCTCCATCATCATACAATGTTTTTGTGTTTCTTCGGAAGTATTTACTATTTTCCACATATCTTCCATTGAAACAGCAATAGGGACTTCAACAAAAGCATGAGTTCCATTTTCCATTGAATAAATAGCCATTGGAGCATGATTATTCCAATTTGTAGAAATAAATACTGCATCCGGTTTAACTTCTTGAAGCATTAATTTCCATTTATCATCTTCTCCCCAATATTGAGCAATATTTTTATGCCTTTCTCCATTACCTATTTCTTCTGCTACTTTGGTGCTCCTTAATACATTGTCTTCAAACAAATCACTTATTGCAACAACATCTACTCCATCTAGCTTTGAAATTGATTTCAAATGTCCACTTCCTCTTGCTCCAACTCCAATAAATGCTGTTCTAATAGTTTTTAATTTTGGAGCAGAGAAATCTCCCATATATATACCTTTTGAATCAGGAATTACTGTTGAATTATCACAATTTGATAAAGTTGAAGCAGCAGTTAATACTGCAGCTGACATTGTAGTAGTTTTAATAAATTTTCTTCTGTTATAATTTTTCATATAATATTATTACAATTCATTTTTATAATTATTTTTTATTTTTTCCAAAAGAAATATTTCAGAAAAAAACTGCCAATCAAAATTTTTACTTTGGTTTGCAGGATGATTATGATGGTCCTGATCTAAAATATAACTATCAGGTTTTTCTAAAATTCTTGTTTTGGAGTATACTTCTTCAATATTTTTTCTTAAAGAATTAAATTTATCTTCAAGATTTCTAATCTCATTCAATTCTGTTTTTTTTGAATAATCTATTTCTTTTGAAAGATCCAATTTTTCTAATGCTATTATAATATTTGAAGAAAACTTTACTAATTCATTAACTTGTTTGTATACTTCTAAAGTGAATTTATTTTTAGGTTCATTTTCCATTATTTTATCAATAGTTTCTTCTATTTCTTTACTAATCAAAAGTGAAGATTTTGCATTTTCGATTTTATTAAAATATTTTTTAGACCACATTCCCTTATTCTCTAAATCAGGCAAATCAATAATAAATGTTTCTAAAGGATTTTCTTCTTTAGATATTGCTGCTCTTCTTACTTTATGTTCTAATAACATATTAAGCCATAAACCAACAGGTTTTTCTAGTTTATCTATAAATGCATATTCATTATGTGAAAATTCTGAACCATATGTCCTATGTCTATAAATCTCTTTGAATTCATCAATAGATTTCTTATTTCCAGACCAAGCATATTGCGCAAAAGCAGCAATCCCTCTTTTATATAATTCAAAATGAGGAGAATCATCATCCCAAAGGGTTAAAAGCAAACCCTCTAAATTTTTCTCAATTGAACTAATAGCAAATGATCTAATTTGTGGAATGTTACTCTGGTTTTGAGGCATTAGTGTCCATCTAGTTTGTCCAGCTGTAGCTCCCATTACTTTTAGGTTATTATTTGTATACCAATCCATAGCCTTTTGATTCCCATAAGTATCAGATTTTTGATAATTCCATCTCATATAAATCGCATTTTTAGGAAACTTTTCTATAAACTGCATCAAGTTTAATTCATTCTTTTCCCATATTTCATCTACTTTTTCCTTACTAATCTCACTATTAAACATAGGTCTATAAACACCAGCATGTTTTAATGGCATATCATCCCAGAAAATTGGAATTCTATTATTTTTTTCTGCAAATTGACAAACTTTATTTAACCAAATTAAATTCAGTTCTAATTCACTTTTTCCTTCTCTTTTTAATAGATGAACTTCGTCTCCGCCAACATGCAAATATTTTCCAAAAGGTGTAGCTTTTATTGCGTCCAAATAAAGATCAAATTGAAGATCATAAGTTTCTGAATTCAATGGATTAAAAGCCCAATCACTGCTAGGGACATCTCTTAAATATTTGTTTTTTTTGTGTTTTAAAATAAAAGAGGCATGGCCTAAGCCTTGTACTAGGGGATTGATCATAATATTTCTCTGATTTGCATATTCACTTAGTTCAATCCACCATTTAATGGAGAGAGCATCTGGCGCACCAATCTCAGGTCTTAACTCATACTTTAATTTATCCTCAAATTCTACAATAATCCCATTAATTTTTTGCTTAGCTAAATGATCTATTAAATTGAAATAATAGGATTTTTTCTCCATATGATGTTTTACATCTATATGAATAGGTCGAAATTTAAGTGACGGATAATCTTTTATACTAACCATGGGAAGGTTTATATTTTGATCATTACTGTCTTCAATTAATTGATCTAAAGTTATAAACGCATAAAACAATCCTTTTTCATCTTTTGCTACAATGGATATTTTATTTTTAGTAATATTTAATGTATATCCTTCTTGATTTAAATTTAAGCTAGAATCGATAGAGTAGTCTATGATAGATTCACTTGGTTTATTGTTTTCAATATGATTAGTAAATTCAAATCGAATTGGAAGCTCAGTATTGTTAGTAGAATGAGCAAATTTTATATTCTCAAAGTTCAGATTTGAAAAATCGTTGTTATATTCTAGCTCTTGAACTGAAGGCAATAATTTAAATCCATCTAAATTTTCAATTTTATTTGAACATCCAATTAATAAAAAAGTTATAAGGAAAATTACAAGTTGTCTCATCTATCTAATTTAACAAAATTCTCGGCTATATTTCAAGATTTATTGGAAGAGTATTCGTAAATTTGATTAAAACAATTATTATGACTATTAAAAAATCAAAATCATGGATTATTGGTACGATTGTCGTATTAATAGCATTACTGATAGATTATTATCTAATTGGGTGGTTCCTTAGTTGAAATCAGACCTAATTACTTTTCTATTTTTATCCAATTTTTATATTCTGGACGTTTGGACCATTGATTAAAATAGGGCTTATATCGTTCATCCGTATTCCATACTTTGGGGAAAGAATCGTTAGACACTTCTGAATTGCTGTAATCATTTCCTTTAATACTGTTTTCGACACTCATATTCCAATCTAAATAATCTTTTTTCATAACTTCAAAAACCTCCTGATTTTCATCGGAAATATCATTAGATTCTTTAGGATCCCTACCTAAATTATATAATTCAAATTGAGAATCTTTTATACTTCTTACAACCAGCTTAATATTATTATCAATCATTGCTCCTCTATCATCAAAACGAAACGGTATTTTAACTGATCTATTTTCTTTTTCAGAATTAAATATTGGCTTAATGCTTATCCCATCAATAGGATTTAGTATCTCAGATTCAGAAATTCCCACTATATCTAAAATTGTAGGAAATATATCCATAGTTGAAGTAGGATAATTTGAGACTCTTGATTTAATTACTGCAGGCCATTCAATAATTGCTGGAACTCTTAATCCTCCCTCCCACATTGTATTTTTAAATCCTTTTAATTCTCCTACAGTAGAAGGTGAAATTTTATTTAAACCACCATTATCACTACAAAACCATAAAATAGTATTATCAGAAATTCCCAATTCTTTTAGTTCTTTACGCAAAACCCCTAAACTTCTATCAAAAGCAACTAATTCACCATAATGATTTTGACTACGTTCATCTAAATCTTTAAATTCACTACGATCTTCTTCGCTAGCTAACATGGGAGTATGGGGAGAACCATCCCAAATGACGGTAAAAAAAGGTAAGTTAATAGCATTATTTTCTTTTATAAACTTTAATGCTTCACCGACGATAATTTCTGATGAGCTTCCTTTAAATTCAATAAATTCTCCATTATAACTCATTATAGGATCAATATCAAAAAAATTTGTTACACTTAACCATCGATCGAATCCAAAAACTCCAGGACTATATCTATCATCCTTAAAAATTGGAACACCCGGGCCACGCAATCCATTTAAATGCCATTTTCCAAAATGTCCCGTAGCATATCCTATTTTTTTTAATGCTTGAGCTATTGTTTTTTCATTTTTATTTAATGCATATCCATGATAAAAAACACCTGTTCGATCATTATTTCTCCCTGTTAGTATACTTGCTCTTGTAGGTGAACACTGAGGTGCTCCAGCATAAAATCTATCCAAACGCAAACCATTCTCTGCCATTGCATCTAGATTAGGTGTTTTTAAAATAGGATGATCATAATATCCCGTTTGACCCCAACCTTGATCATCAGTCATTATCAATATAATATTGGGCATTTCATTTTCTTTCTCTTTTTTACAGGAAAGCAAAACAAAAAAGAATGAAAGAAAAATTAAAACTCTAAAATTATTTTTCATTTACACTAACATAACAATAATAAGGGTTTAAACAAAAAAAGCTCCCCATTTTCAGGAAAGCTCTTCATCGGTTTTCTACAAACCTCTTATAAACAAAAAGTTTATAAGTAACACAACGGGTGCAAATATAGCGTATTGTTTATAAACTATAAAAAAACAACCTGATTTAATTAAAAATTTCTAATTTGTATATGTAAAATCATAAATATGCTTCACGCCAGATTAATTTTTTGCTCTTTTGCTTTAATTCTTTTAAGCACATCAATTAATGCTCAGAAAACTAGCTTCAAAGTAATGGCATGGAATATTTTACATGGTGGTAATGATATTGAAAATGGTCAAGAAAATGTTGCAAAAATAATTAAGGAAATAAATCCAGATGTGATTTTAATGGTAGAGACATATGGATCTGGTCCATTTATTGCAGATTATTTAGGATATAATTTTCACTTAATTGCTTCTGAAGAAACTCCTTTAGATGATACTTCAGTTAACTTATCTATTTATTCTAAATATCCTTTTGGAAAGAGAATTGATACAAATTTCCCGTTTTATTTAGGAGGAATTGAAATTCCTATAAATGGGCAAACAATTCGTTTTTTTTCAAATTGGTTTCATTATTTGCCTTGGGATAATGAACCCGAAAAAATGGGAAAATCTGTAGAAGAATTATTAGAATGGGAAAAAACAGAATCTAGACACAAAATGATTCAAAAAGTTCTACCATATTTAAAACAGTTTGCTAATGAAACTGACTCTATTCCTATGATATTTGGAGGAGATATGAATTCACTATCACATCTAGATTGGACAAAAAAAACAAAAAAAAATCATAATAATTTAATAGTTCCTTGGAATGCAACTAAAATTTTGGATGATTTAGGTTTAATTGACTCATATAGAAAAGAAAATCCTAATCCAATAACTCATCCTGGCGTTACCTGGGATAAAAAAGGAAGAAAAGACTCTCATAGGATTGATTATATCTTTTATAAAGGAAAATCAATAAAATCTACAGAATCAAATTCCTATAATGCTTTCTTTAATGAGCCTATAATTCTTAATGGTAAAGAAATCATTTACCCATCTGATCATGGCATTGTTGTTACATCATTTAAATTGAGATAATTTATTATAAAATGAAAAGAAGAAATTTTATAATTAAAGCTTTAAAGGGTAGTGTTATAGCTTCACTTCCTATATCCTTATCATCTTTTAATTTAAAAAATAAAAAAGTAGAGATTGGTATAGTTGCTGATGTTCATCAAGATATAATTCATGATGGATTTTCTCGATTGAGTTTTTTTATTAATGCAATGAAAAAAAGAAACCCTGATTTTATTATCCAGTTAGGAGATTTTTCATTACCGAGAGAACAAAATCAACCTTTTATTGATAAATGGAATTCATTTAATGGCCCTAAATATCATGTTTTAGGCAATCATGATATGCGAGATTTTGGATATAAAAAAGAAGAAACTATGAAATGGTGGAAAATGGAGAAAAGGTATTATTCATTCGATTATAATAATTTTCATTTTATTGTATTAGATGGTAATGATAAAAATCCTGAACCATGGAATGGATATGTCCGCTATATTGGATCAGAGCAAAAACTGTGGTTAAAAGATGATTTAAGCAAAACTATAAAGCCTACAATATTATTTAGTCACCAAAGTTTAGAAGCAAAAGGAGGCATCTCTAATCGAAAAGAAATTAGAGATATTTTGGAGGAATACACAAATAAAAATGGAGAACCAAAGGTTGTTGCATGTCTCAGTGGACATCACCATACAGATTACGTAAAATCAATAAATAAAATTCCTTATATCCAAATAAATAGTATGTCATACAAATGGGTAGGAGATAAATTCCAATACAAACGATTTTCTCCGCAGATTGAAGAAGCTTTTCCTAATCTGTCAAAGACATGTCCTTATAAAGAACCATTATATGCTGTATTAACTCTAGATTCAGAACAAGAAATGTTGCATATTGAAGGAAGAAAAACTTCTTTTATAGGTCCAACACCAAATGAATTAAAAATTCCTGATGCAGAAAAAATGAATCCAACAATTTCAGAAAGAAATTTAAAAATTTAATTTATTGCTAGACCTAGTTTTTCAGGTCCATAACGAACAACATCAGTAACAGGCAAGTTTGTTAAAGATTCTAAAGAATCCACCGCTTTTTTAGCTTCAATTGAGTTTAATTTAAATGTGTTTAATGCAATCCCTATTACTTTAGCATTTGGGTAACTTCCACAAGCACTAGCTAGATTTTCATATAGATTAATTACTTCATTTAAATTGGGAATTTTTATATGGTTATAATCCCTTAAAGTTACAAGATCTGCACGGTGGCAAAGAATCATATGAGTAGTGCAACTACCTCTTATTAATGGCAAACTAGCTGTACTTCCAGGATTCAATAATGACCCTTGTCCTTCAATAAAAACCCAATCATCATTTGATTTTTCTAAAACCATCTTTTCAACAGCACCACATGCATGATCTACTTTATATGCATCTAGAGGAATACCATTTCCTGTTATTGTTATTCCAATCTGACCCGTTGCTATAAATGAACTTTTGATTTTATTTTCCATTGCCCATTTATAAATTTCAAGACTTGTTGTCATTTTACCTACAGCCATATCGGTACCAACACACAAAATTCGTTTGTTATTTAATTTAGCAGCTTTTCCGCTAGCTATTTCAGGAATAAATTGTGGAACCCTAACATCCCAAATCCATTGATTTTCTGTAAGCTTATCATTATATTTTGAATACAATGTATCATGAAGGCCATTAATTATTGAAAGGTTTTTAGATATTGCTTCATCTATTATTAAAAACCACGATTTTGGAATTTTTCCTCCAGAAGGAGCAATTCCTAAAATAAGGACTTCAGCTCCTTTTGAAATAGCTAACTCTAGACTTCTAACTATAGGAACACTTCTTTCAATAGAAAGGCATTCTCTTGTGTTTTTACCATGATTTTCTGAATCAATAACAGCAACAATTCTATTAGGTAAATATCTTAAAACACCTAAACCCATTTTTCCATAATCAGTGGAAATATGACCTTCCATATATAGGGCAACCTTTTTAGAATCTTCTAACATACTGGTTCATTTTTTAAAAAGGCTCCATGTCCATGGGCTATTCTTGGCATTGTAACGCCATTTATCATAGTAGCACCAGAGGCAGGATCAGGATCTAAATTATAATGAGAGTCAAGGTCAATATGGTCAATTTGTCCAGAAATTGAAGCTCCTGCTGAAATTGAAATGGAAGATTCACTCATACAACCTATCATTGATTCTAATCCAAATGCCTTCGCTGTTGACAAAATTCTTAGGCCCTCTGTTATTCCTCCACATTTCATTAGTTTTAAATTAACTCCATCAACATATTCATAATATGTAATGATATCTTGAGAATAACGACAAGATTCATCAACAAATATTGGAAGTGATCTACTTTTATATAGAGTTTTTAAATCTTTCTCCTTTCCTTCAACTATAGGCTGTTCAACATAATCACATTTTCTTTTAGATAGCCAATCGATCATATACTTTGCTTCTTCTGTACTCCATCCTCCATTTGCATCTACTCTAAGTTTAATATCATAAGGTTTTATGCTTTCCAAAACTTGGTTATACATAGCTTTATCAGCTTCTAATCCTTTATTAGATCCTAATTTTACTTTAATGAATTTTGCTGAACTCCCTTCAAATAAAAGAGGAATTCTTTCTTTAACTGAATCAGGGCTCATTATTCCAATTGTAAGAGATGTCTTTGATTTTGGAAGAGGCAAACCTAACAGTTTATGTAGAGGCATTTTTGCTTTTTTAGCTTTTAAATCCCATAGTGCAATATCTAACCCGGCAAATGCACATGGAGATATTTTCATTTCACGAGCAATCTTCTCTATTTCATAGATTGATTTGTCCTTAATATTTATATCTATCAGCTGTTGAAGTTGTGCAATAACTTCCTTTGTATTTGTTGCTCCTTCTGTATTGCCAGGAGCCGATTCACCCCAACCTATTAAACCATTTTCTTCAACCCTAACAAAAACATTAGAGCTTTCTGAATTTACCCCTCTACTAATTTCTAGTGGAAATCTTTTTTTTAATAAAACTTCATGAAAACTAATCTTCATCAAACAAAATATCTATGAAATAAATTTAACTAAATATTGACAAACTTTTAGTTATAAAAAAATATATAATTAGTTTAATTAATATTTCTCATTGCAATCTCCTTAATACTTGAAACGAAATGATCTAAATCTTGGAAATTAGTATAAATATTTGGACTAATTCTGCATCCTTTTACATTTTCATGATTTATTGCAACAGTAAATATATTATAGTCATCAAATAATATTTTTTCCAATTTAGAAGGATCTAAACCTTTAATTCCAACATTAGCAATCCCACAACTTTTAAAAGACTCTAATGGTGTATTAATTACTACATTTTTAAAATTTCTTAATTGATCTGACCAATATCTTTGAATCTTTCGAAGTCTTTCTTCCTTTCTCTTTATACCAATCATATCTATGTAATCAATCGCATTCTCAATTGCTAAATCAGTATGAACGGGGTGAGTGCCAATATGATTAAGTCTTAAAATATTGTCTTTCTCATTAACATGAGACCCTAATAATGGCCAAATTTTGGACACTTTACTTTTAGAAATGTAAAGCAGCCCTGCACCTAAAGGTGTGCTGAGCCATTTATGTAGACTAGAACCATAATAATCACAATTTAATTCTGAAATATTCACATCAAAATGTCCTATACAGTGAGCTCCATCAACTAATACTTCAACTCCATATTTATGAGCCATATCAGATATTTTTCTTACAGGCAAAATATGACCCGTAATATTTATCATATGACTAACCATAATGAGTTTAGTCTTTGGAGTAATTTGATCTTCATAAATAGAAACTATTTGTTCATCAGAAATTGGATGATTTGGTATTGAAACTATTTTGTTTAAAACCCCATGACGTCTTGATACAAGTTTAAACATTTGTTGCATAGCTCCATAATCTTGAGTAGCATAAATTGCTTCATCTCCTTTTTCCCATGGAAATCCTCCGATTATTAAATCTAATGACTCAGTTGTATTTCTTGTAATTACAAGCTCGTCATCACTACATCCAACTAATTTCGCAAGACGACTTGCAACTCTTCTGTTATCAATTGTTCTTTTAGTTCTCATATAGTAAGAACCCTCAAAATTTACAGTTTTTACATGTTCGATGAATTTTTTTAGAGTTGGGTTGGGAATAATATTATAATATCCGTTTTCTAAATTTATATAATCCTTTTTAAGTGAATAATCTTTTCTGATTCTTTTCCAAAATTCCTCATCATTAAGTGAAATTCGGTCAGAATATGACTGATCTTCATGATTTTCTAAATCAAATGAAAAAAATGGAGAAATCATTAAAGCATTACCAAAACTTTTTATGAATTGTCTTTTTTTCATTAAACTAAATTTACGAAACTTTAATTCAATTTGATGACTCTTTAAATTTTTACCAACCTCTTTTTTTCATTTCTTGATTAACATGAGGAGCTAAAATTAAAAGAGCTATCATATTAGGAATGCACATTAAAGCAAAGGATATATCAATAATTCCAATAACAATATCTACTGTAACTAAAGCTGAAATTATTATGCTTAATACATATATATAATTATAATATTTTCCCCATGAAGGTTTTGTTAAAAACCCAAGACATTTTACTCCATAATATGAATATGTAAAAAGAGTTGAAATTCCAAAAACAAAAACCATTATCATAAGTAATATGTCTCCAAATCCAAAAAATAGTGTTCTGAAAGCTTCCAATGTTAATGAAATTCCATTTAAGTCATTCCCAATATAAGCTCCACTAATTAATACTATAAGCCCTGTAATTGTACAAACAAGAATAGTATCAAAAAAAGGTCCTAACATTGCAACCAAACCTTCATCTGTACCTAATTTTGTTTGAGATTGACCATGATACATTGGTGCATTCCCTACTCCACTTTCATTAGAGAAAACAGCCCTTCTAACTCCTAAAATCAAAAGGCCCCAAAAACCACCTGAAGCTACAGCATTTAGATTAAATGCCTCACTAAATATTAAGGAGAAAGTTGGAATAATTTTATCATTATTTATAGTCAAAATTATAATTCCAATTGCCAAATAAATTACTACCATTAACGGTACTAAACTTGAACTTGCTTTAACAATTGAATTAAGCCCTCCAAAAATGACAAATGATGTGATTAAGGCAAGAAATATTCCAAAAACTAATTTCCAATTAAAATCTCCAATATTTAACAATTCATTTGAAGGATCAACAACATTTACAAAAGTTTCAGTCAATTGATTAGCAGTAAAAGCTGGTAATACTCCAAAAAGTCCTGCAATTGAAAACCATATAGCCATAGGTTTACCCCATTTTTTGATTCCATTTGTCATATAATACATTGGACCTCCTAGAATAGTGCCATCATTATTATAAGTTCTAATATTTACTGCTAAAGAACAGGAATAAAATTTAATTGTAGAACCAATAATTGCAGTTAACCACATCCACACTAAAACTCCAGGACCACCCATATGAATTGCAATTGCTACACCAGAAATATTTCCTAAACCAACAGTAGCGGCTAAAACAGCAGAAAGTGCTTGAAACCTAGAAATTCCAACATTATCATCTTTACTAAATAAAAGCCTAAAAGAATCTTTAATTTTTAATATAGGATAACCTCTTGAATAAATAGTTAAATAAATTCCCCCTCCAATAACTAGGAAAAGCATAATCCATTCCAAAGGTCCTATAAGATTATCTAAAACTATTTGAAATTTTTCTAGGAATTTAACTGCCATAAATAGATTTTCTAATTATTATTTCTTGAAATAAAATTAATGATTTTTTATTATGCAAATCTATACTTCACCCTTAATATAAACAATTGTCAATGAGTGAGGTGGTAGGTGGACGACACCATTTTTAAACTTTAGTTCCACCTCTTTTGGAACCACGCGATTAGGGTGTTCAATATCATTGTAACTATCGGTTGATTCACCGGTGAGGATCTTTGCCTTATATGTGCCATTTAATAGTTTATTTCCCATCGTAACTTTACACTCGAGTTTGTCCGAAGGATGACGGTTCACCAATGAAATAGCCCAGTTTTCTCCTTTTTTGTCAACGGTGGCAATAGCATCAATTACAGAAACTGAATCTTTACCATCGGAAAGTTTGCTTCCTTTTATCTCTGCATTGCTGACATATTCTTCAAGTTCATTCGCGTACATCGCTATTGTATGGAAATGACTACGCTTAACAATTCCTTTAGGATGGACATAAAGAGGTCCGGTCTGGTTTACCAGCGGTGCAATATTAGCCATAGTAATATATTCAGAATGACGGAGGCATGAATTAAGAAATGAGGCGGAAAATAATGCGTCTGAGAGATTATAAATTGAAGGATTCAGGCTTTTATCCCTGGATTTTATTAATTTTTTTATTTCTGGGTCGTTGTAATCCACTTTTTCAAAACGTTGAAACCCTGGATGATGCCATGAACGTAAGTTCCATTCGTCAAACGCAATTTTAATTTGCCCTTTATTAATATGTCCTTCTGTTTCTGCTGTTTGGATTTGATTTATTACCTTTTTAATATATAATTCCGGTTTCTCAGAAAGCATCATACATGACAAGTAGTTCGGTGTATAATGTTTTTGAAAGTTTTCAATCCAGTATTGATGTGCCGATATGTAATCCAAATATTCTCCCGCTGCTTCAAATAGATATGGATCTATACTAGAACTCCCATGAATCCCCGAGCAAGTTACAAGAATACTTGAATCTAACTCCTTCATTGCTAAACCTGCATCACGTACTTTATGAATATAATCGCGACCTGACCGTTCATTTCCGACACTCCATATCTTGACATTGAGTGGAACAGGATGTCCATTTTTTTTGCGCATGTTAGCAAACTTACCTTCAGTTGCATTACTGTATTCAACCCAATCAGTCATTTCTTGAACATCCGCCAAACCATTATGGCAGATATATGGTTCTGCATTCAGTAGTCTACAAAGCTCAACAAATTCATGGGTTCCAAACGTGTTTGGTTCAATTACTCCCCATCGAATATCATCTTTGGGTTGACGATTCTCACCAACTCCATTTATCCAATGATAGCTATCAACGAAACATCCTCCTGGCCAACGAATAACGGGTACTTTAAGTTCCTTTAATGCGTTGATGACATCAGTACGAAATCCGTTGTTATCTGATAGTGGAGAACCAGGATCAAATACACCACCATAAATTTGCTTCCCGAAATGTTCAAGAAACCCTCCGAAAATCATAGGGTTGTAAGGTTTGGCAGTCACATCTGTGTTAATCGTTACATTTGCCTTGATGGAATTAGGTTGCCGTGTGTTACAGGATGAAACACAACACAGCAGGCTCAAGAGTATTATTATTGAATTCTTCATAATATTTACAGCTAAAGAACAAGAATAAAATTTAATTATTAGTCTTTAGGTTAGCATTCCAAACTCTAAAAAAATTTTTGTAACATATTTTTTCTATGCTTTCTTTTGAGTAACCTCTATTTAATAATCCTTCAATTATTTTTGGGTATTTTGATACATCCTTAAGATTATTTGGCAAGGAATTTCCTAAACCATCAAAATCAGATCCAAAACCAATATGATTATCCCCTACTAAATTATTTACATGATCTATTGCGTCTAAAACATCATCAATACTTGCAAATGGTTTTTTTTCATTAATCAAAATTTCTCTTCTTTCAGCAACTAATTTATCATCAATATCATAGTTATTATCAATTCTCCATTTCTCAACTTCATTATCAATTTCAGCGAATGCTATATTTGAGTTTTTATTAACAAAAGTTGATCCAAAATTTATAAGTATAACACCATTATTTTTAGCAAGTTCAACTATCATGTCATCACTCATATTTCTTTCAAAATTTGGAGTAAATTTCCTAGGAGATGAATGAGATGCTATTAAAGGTTTTTTTGCAATTTTAATAATATCATAAAATGCTTTATCGGAAACATGTGAGATATCAATCATCACCCCAACTTTATTCATCTCTTTAACTAAATCATGTCCGAACTCACTTAACCCATTCCACTTTCTATCAGTATCATATGATGAATCACAAATTTGATTATTTTTAGCATGAGTTAGAGTTATATATCTTATGCCTCTATCAAAAAAAAATTTAATATTATCCAATTTTTCACCTATTGGTGATCCATTTTCCATTCCCATTGGAAGTGAAATCTTCCCATTATTGAAATTATTAATAACATCATCAGGTGTTAAGGCCAACTCCAAATAATCCTTATTGGATTTCACAACATTTTCAACTAAATCTATTAATGAATTTGCAAGATCAAATCCTTCTGAAAATGTTTTTTCAGATGGAATATAAATTGACATAAAAGGACTATTTAAACCACCTTCTTTTGCCTTTGGAATATCAAAATTACCGTTTGTATTATAATTCAAATCAATATGATTATTATTAATAAGTCCTTCTTGATATAGTCTATATGGAAGATCTACATGACCATCTGCAATAATTGTTTCTTGAGATAAAATTTTTGATTTCTCTCTAATCTCATTTTTACAGTTAATTAATAAAAGACAAATTGCTAAAAAGTAATAATTTCTCATTTTGTAATGTTTACTTAAATATATTGATTAAAATTTGAAGTATTGATTCATAGGGCTTAAAACAAAAAATCCTCCAAATTGGAGGATGATTTTTGCGGTCTGGACGGGACTCGAACCCGCGACCCCCTGCGTGACAGGCAGGTATTCTAACCAGCTGAACTACCAGACCTAGATTAGCGAGTGTAAATATACACTGCATTTTTAATTCTACAAACAAATAGGGAAATACGATTTTAAACTATAATAAGGCATCTAAACTTTCAGTATAAATATTTTTTGGAGATACTCCAACTTGTCTATTTATAAGTTCACCTTTATTAAAAACTAAAACAGTAGGAATATTTCTTACTCCAAATTTTGCTGCAAATTCTTGATTAGAATCAACATCTAATTTACCAACTACTGCTCTTCCTTCGTAATCTGTACTAACTTCTTCAATTATTGGTCCTAGCATTCTGCATGGCCCACACCACTCTGCCCAGAAATCAACCATAACAGGTTTTGTAGATTTCAACACTAATTCATCAAAGTTAGCATCTGTAATTTCTAATGCCATAATTATAATTTTTGTGTAAAAATACAGTTTTTATAAATAAAAATTACTTTAATTTAAAATGCAAATTATTTTTTTCAATCGAAGAAATTAAATCTTCACTTAT
The DNA here is from genome assembly GCA_902511755.1 of uncultured Bacteroidota bacterium. Classification (GTDB taxonomy): domain Bacteria; phylum Bacteroidota; class Bacteroidia; order Flavobacteriales; family Flavobacteriaceae; genus MAG-121220-bin8. The sequence goes on from CABXGL010000009.1 coordinate 48,060, forward strand.
TGATATTTTGTGATTCTCACTTGGCATAGTTAATTTTATTTTTTCATCATTTTCAAAGAAAGAAATCTCTAATTTTTGTTTCCCTTTGTGTTTTTTAAAAATCTTTTTTAATTCATCTATTTTTTGATCATCAAAATCATTTATGTCCAATTGTAATGTTAATTTTTTAGCATTATTAGCGAGAGTATCTTGTAGTTGTTGAAATGATAAGAAGGTAATTCTTGGTTCGCCTGTAATTCCTGTATCTCTATCTCGCCATCCTTCTTTTACTAATATTCTTAAAAATAAAAAATTGTTTTCTAATAAGAAATGTTTAAATTTTAAATATTCTTCGCCAAAAATTCTAAAATCGTATGAATCTTTATAATCTTCAAAAGTGAACCTTGCCCATCCTTTTCCATTTTTAGAGATTCTATGTTCTACTTCACCTACAATTCCACCGAGCTTTAGTTCTTTATTAACTAAATCATTTAAATTTTTTAAAACATCTAGAGAAGCATTACAAAAATGATCCATTGGTAATCTAAAATCATCTAAAGGATGGCCAGAAATATAAATACCTACTACTTCCTTTTCTTGCTTCAATTGACTTAAAGTAGACCATGGTGTGCAATCAGGAATTTGAGGTTCATTTAATTGTATTTCTGAAGAATTTTCAAACAAACTAACTTGAGCAGAATTTTTGTTTTCTTGAAATTTAGAACCAAACTTTAATGCTTTTTCTATAAAAGTAATTCCATCTCCATTATCATGTAAATATTGAGCTCTATGAACACCTTTAAAAGAATCAAAACCCCCTGCATAAACTAAGCTATCAAATGCCTTTTTATTAGCAGCTCTCAAATCAATATTTTTTGTCAAATCAAAAATTGATTTATATTTTTTACTGTGTCTTCCTTCAATTATTGAATTAACAGCAGCTGATCCAACCCCTTTAACTGCTCCCATTCCAAATCTAATTGCATTGTTATCATTTACAGTAAACTTGTAATAAGATTCATTTACATCTGGACCTAAAACACTAATGGACATTCTCTTACATTCTTCCATAAAAAAACTAACTTGTTTTATGTCGTTCATATTGTTTGATAATACTGCTGCCATATATTCTGCTGGGTAATGTGATTTTAAATAAGCTGTTTGATATGCAATCAAAGCATAACATGTTGAATGTGATTTGTTAAAAGCATAGGATGCAAAAGCTTCCCAATCCTTCCAAATTTTTTCAAGGATTTCTCTAGAATGTCCATTAGATTCTCCTCCATCTAAAAATTTGGGTTTCAGTTTATTTAATAGATCAAATATTTTCTTGCCCATAGCTTTTCTTAATAAATCAGCATCACCCTTTGAAAAATTAGCTAGCTTTTGAGAAAGTTGCATCACCTGTTCTTGATATACAGTTATGCCATAAGTTTCTTTTAGAAATTCTTCCATAGCTGGAATATCATATGATATATCTTCTTTCCCGTTTTTTCTATTTACAAAAGAAGGAATATAATCTAATGGACCAGGACGATATAAAGCATTCATCGCAATTAAATCTTCAAAAATTGTAGGCTTTAAATCTCTAAGATATTTTTGCATTCCTGCACTTTCATACTGAAATATTCCCACAGTATTACCTTTCTGAAACAACTCATAAGTTTTTTTGTCATCTAAAGGAATTGTATCAATATCTAATTCAATGTTATGTTTGTATTTAATAAGTTTCACTGTATCCTTTATTAAAGTAAGTGTCTTTAGCCCTAAAAAATCCATTTTTAAAAGACCTGCACTTTCAACTACGGCATTATCATATTGAGTAACATACAAATTAGAGTCTTTAGCAGTAGCAATAGGAACAAAATTAGTAATGTCATCAGGTGTAATAATAATACCACATGCATGTGTTCCTACATTTCTAAGGCTACCTTCTAAAACTCTTGCCTGGTTGATAGTCTCTGCTTGTAAATCATCTCCATTTGATAAAGATTTTAGTTCCATTACATTGCTAAACTCTTCTGATCTTAAATCATCACTTAATTTTTTTTCATCTCTTTCAAAAATGTCTTTTAATTTTAAATTAGGAATTAATTTAGCTAATCTATCAGCATCACCAAGCGATAAATCGAGCACTCTAGCAGTATCCCTAATTGAAGATTTAGCAGCCATTTTTCCATATGTTATTATTTGAGCTACTTGATTTGATCCATATTTTTTAATGACGTAGTCAATTACTTTATTTCTGCCTTCGTCATCAAAATCAATGTCAATATCTGGCATACTTACCCTATCAGGATTTAAAAATCTTTCAAAAAGCAAATCATATTTTATTGGATCAATTTTTGTTATTTCTAAACAATAAGCAACAACTGATCCGGCTGCAGATCCTCTACCAGGACCAACCGAAACTCCCATTTCTCTTGCTGCTTTTATTAAATCTTGTACAATTAAAAAATAGCCTGGATATCCTGAGCTTTTTATAACATCTAATTCAAATGAAATTCTCTCATCAAGTTCTTTTGAAATTTTATTATAGCACTTTTTTGCGCCTTCATAAGTTAAATATTTTAAGTATTCATTTTCAATATCTTCTTTAGATTTACTTTTAGAATTAAATTCTTCTGGAATATTAAATTTAGGAAGGAGCACTTCTCTAGCTAAATCATATTCATCAATTTTATCTACAATATCTAAAATGTTATTGATAGCATTAGGCATATCTTTAAATAAGAATTTCATTTCATTTGGAGATTTGAAATAATACTCTTGATTAGGCAATCCATATCTAAATCCTCTCCCTCTACCAATTGGAGTAGACTGTTTTTCTCCATCTTTTACACATAATAAAATATCATGAGCATTAGCATCTTCTTTATTTAAGTAAAAACTATTATTTGTAGGAATTATTTGTATATCATGTTTATGAGCAAACTTTTCTAAAACCACATTTACACGTTTTTCATCCTCTTGACTGTGCCTCATAATTTCTAAGTAAAAATCTTCATTAAAAATTTCTTTCCACCATAAAAGAGCTTCCTCAGCCTGATTTTCTCCTATATTTAAAATCTTTGATGCTATTTCACCATACATGTTACCTGATAAGACTATAAGATCTTCTTTATATTTTTTAACAATTTCTCTATCAACTCTAGGCACATAATAAAAACCATCTGTATAGCCCAAAGAACACATTTTCGATAAATTTTGATAACCATTTTTGTTTTTTGCCAAAAAAACGATTTGATATCCATCATCTCTATGGCTTTTATCTAAATGGTTACTACATACATTTAATTCACAACCAATTATAGGTTTAATTTTATTAGACTCTGTTTCATTTGTAATTTGACTATTATGATTTTTTATAGCTTTTATAAAATGAAAACATCCCATCATATTTGCTCTGTCTGTAATAGCAATTGCAGGCATATTAAATTCAGCCGCTTTTCTTACTAAGTTAATAACCCTAGATGTTGATTGTAAAACAGAAAATTGTGAATTATTATGAAGATGAACAAAGGGAATAGATTTTAATTTTTCTGGAATTTCTTGAATAATTTTATTTTCAACTTTATGCTCCTTATTTAAACTTTTATTAATCTTTTCAGATTCTTTTTTAAGATTTAAATGCTTTAATCCTAATAATGGAATTGGAGTATCATCTTCATTTTTTAAGTTATTTATTAAGTCTGGATATCCCTTGAAAACAGATTGATCAAAAACACCTTTTCTAACCAATTCAAAAAACACTCTTGAGGTTGCTTCTACATCTGCAGATGCATTATGTGCCTCATTAAACTTTTCTTTAAATAATAAAGAGTAAATTTCTATTAATGTTGGAAACTTATATTTTCCTCGTCTTCCTCCTGGGAGTTTACATACATTAGCTGTTAATTCGCTACAGGTATCTAAAACATCTTTTTTAGTAATATCAATTGCATGACCTATTCTAAACAGTTCTGAACCTAAAATATTTATATCAAATTTTACATTATGACCAACTAAGAAACCTGATTTCTCATAATCAGAAATAAATAATTCCAAAACTTCATTTATATCTTTTCCAATTTTTAAAGCCAAATCTGTTGAAATACCATGGATTTTTTCGGATTCAAAAGGAATATTAAAGTCTTGTGGAGTTATAAGATAACTGTGATTTGAGATCAATTTACCTTTAACATCATGTAATTGCCATGCTAACTGAACACATCTAGGCCAATTATCAATATCACTAACAGGTGCATTCCATTTTTTGGGTAACCCGGTGGTTTCTGTATCAAAAACTAAAAACATTAAATAAAAATTACAAAATTAAATTTAGCTATCTTTTTAATAAAAAACATCAGAATCTTTCTAAGTTATTAACTCATTTAGTTTTAAAAAAATTGATTTGTTAGTTTAGAAAAATAAATTACATTTGCACCTCATTAATAACAAAGGTTTCGGACCTTACAAATTAATTTGATATGGCAGTAAAAATTAGACTTCAAAGACACGGTAAAAAAGGAAAACCTTTTTACTGGATAGTAGCAGCTGATGCTAGAGCAAAAAGAGACGGACGTCACTTACAAAAATTAGGAACCTACAATCCAAACACAAATCCAGCTTCAATTGATCTTGATTTAGAAGAATGTGTAAAATGGATTCAATTTGGTGCTCAGCCAACTAATACAGCTAGAGCTATTTTATCATATAAAGGGGTTCTTCTTAAAAACCATTTGCTAAATGGCATAAAAAAAGGAGCGCTAACAGAAGAAGAAGCAGAAGAAAAATTCCAAGCATGGATTTCAGAAAAACAATCTGGTGTTGATGGCAAAAAAGCCAAACTCGATAAAGAGGCAACAGATAAAAAGAATAAAGCTCTTGAATTAGAAAAAGAAGCAAGCGAAAAAAGAAAACTTAAGGCTGAACAAGCACTGATTGAAGAAGAAGCACCTGCTGCTGAAGAAGCGCCTGCTGCTGAAGAAGCACCTG
>CABXGL010000010.1 GCA_902511755.1 uncultured Bacteroidota bacterium
TTCAAAATCTAAATTAATTTCCTCATTAATTGAAAAATCAAATGGGGAAGACAATAAAGAGGGGTAAAATTCCTCTACTTCCTTAATTCTTTGAATTAACCTTTGATAGGATAAATTAAAAAAAGACAATTCATAATCAATTAATTGATTGTCTAATTGAAACTTAAATTTCTTAAATTCTCTATAATCTGAAGCTAAAAAATATTTTTTCTGAGAGTCTAATAAATCTATATATGTATCAAACATGTTTTCAGAAAACTCATCATTAATTTCTATTGAATTATAATGATATTTTTCTAAAACATACTTAATAATTTCAATTAATAATTTGTCTTTATTAGGATTATCAAATTTTGGATTAATTAATTTCCAACTTGCAAAAACCAGTGAAAAAGCTATAAAAACTAAAATTAATTTACGTTTCATAAAAAATATTCAAGCTACTTAAAAGTAAATTTAGGAAATTAGGTCAAAAATCATGCTATATTATCAATATTAAAATTATTTCATTACTTGAATTGGATATATTCAAAGAACTATATTCTTTTCAGTATTTTTACTCAAATTTTATGAATGTCTAAAAAGCCCTTAATATTAGTAACTAATGACGATGGGATATCAGCTCCTGGAATCAGATCATTAATTAAAGTAATGAATACAATAGGAGATGTCGTTGTAGTTGCACCAAATAGTCCTCAATCAGCAATGGGACATGCAATCACTGTAAATTCAACATTAGAATGTAACTTAATTAAAATTGATAATGGTCCACAAAAAGAATATTCATGCTCAGGAACTCCTGCAGACTGTATCAAACTAGGTATAAATGAAATCCTAAAAAGAAAACCTGATATATGTGTTTCTGGAATTAACCATGGTTCTAATTCTTCAATTAACGTCATTTATTCTGGAACGATGAGTGCTGCATTAGAAGCTAGCATTGAAGGAATTCCTGCAATTGGATTTTCTCTTTTGGATTATAGATGGGAAGCCAATTTTGATTCATTAACAAAATATATAGAAAGAATTACAAAAACAGCTCTAAAAGAAGGTATACCTAAAGGAAATGCCTTGAATGTAAATTTTCCCAAATTAAAAGAAAAAGAAATAAAAGGAATAAAAATTTGTAGACAAGCTAAAGCTTATTGGATTGAAAAATTTGATAAAAGAACAAACCCTCAAGGAAAAGAATATTATTGGTTAACTGGTGAGTTTATTAATGAAGATAATGGAATTAATACTGATGAATGGGCTTTAAATAACGGATATATTTCTATAGTTCCTGTAAAATTTGATATGACTGACCACAATAATATTAAAAGATTAAATAATTGGAAATTTTAAAATAAATTAATGAGGTATTATATTATAGCAGGTGAAGCTTCTGGTGATTTACATGGATCTAATTTAATAAAGGAAATTTATAAATTAGATTCAAATGCTAAAATAAAAGCTTGGGGAGGTGATAAAATGCAAAATGCTGGTGCAAAAATTGTAAAACATTACAAAGAATTATCTTTTATGGGATTCTATGAAGTGTTAAAAAATTTAAATGCTATTTTAAAAAATATTGAATTCTGTAAAAAAGACATATTAAATTTTAAACCAGATAAAATTATTTTTATTGACTATCCCGGTTTTAATATGAGGATTGCTAAATGGGCAAAAAAAAACAAATTCAATACAAATTATTACATAGCTCCACAAATATGGGCATGGAATGAAAAAAGAATTAATAATATTAAAGATAATATTGACAATCTATATGTAATACTTCCGTTTGAAAAAAAATATTTTGAACAGAAACATAATTTTGCTGTTAAATTTTTAGGACACCCTCTTTTAGATAGTATTGAGCAATATAAAAAAAGTAAAAAAGAAGATTTTTTTATAAAACATAAATTAAGTAATAAAAAAGAGATTATATCAATTTTGCCTGGAAGTAGAAAACAAGAAATTAAAAAAATTTTAGGAACAATGTTAAAAGTAATTGATCATTTCCCAAATTACCAATTTGTAATAGCTGGTGCTCCTAATATAAATTTGAATTTTTATCAAAATTTAATAAGAAACAAAAATGTTTCTATAATTAAAAATGAAACCTATTCATTACTTTCTAATTCTAGGGCATCTTTAGTTACAAGCGGAACTGCAACATTAGAAGCATCTATTTTTAGAATTCCTCAAGTAGTATGCTACAAAACCAGTTTTATAAGTTATTTTCTAGCTAAGATATTTGTAAAAATTAAATTCATATCATTGGTTAACTTAATAATGGATGAAGAAGTAATTAAAGAACTTATACAAAGTAAATGTTCAAAACAAAATATAATTAAAGAACTAAAAAAAGTTTTAGATTTAGAAAAAAGACATAATTTAATATCAAAATATGATAAATTAATTTCATTATTAGGATCATCAGGCTCAAGCGAAAGAGTTGCTAAAGACATTGTTTTAAATTAATAAATCTTGAAAATAGACGGAATAGATAAGCAAATTTTAATAGAATTAACAACCAATTCAAGGACTCCTATTTTAGAAATTTCTAGAAAAATTGGCATTTCTGGTGCTGCAATTCATCAAAGAATTAAAAAATTAAATGATTCTGGATTAATAGCAGGCCATCAATTAAAAATTAATCCAAAGGTTTTAGGTTATTCTACATTAGCTTTTATTGGAGTATATTTTGATAAGGCTGAAAGAAACTCTGATGCTATTAAAAAAATGAAAACAATTCCTGAAATTCTTGAATGTCATTATACAACAGGAAATTGGAGTGTGCTAATTAAAATTATATGTAAAAATAATGAGCACCTCATGACTCTTTTAAACAAACAAATACAATCTATTGAAGGGGTTTCAAGGACCGAAACATTTATTTCTCTTGAACAACAAATAGATAGACAAATTTCAATTAATTAGAATTTTTGTTTTTTAAAATATAGTAAATAATTATTGAAGCTAATAATACGGTAATTCCATTTCCTAAGATCATAGAAAAACTCATTTTAAATATTCCATAAATTAACCATAAAGAAACTCCTGTAATAAAAATTAAATAGGTAGTTAGCGATAAGCCTTCAGAAGATTCCGCTTTCATTACTTTAAATACTTGAGGAATAAAGGCTGTAGTTGTTAAGATAGCTGCTAACAAACCTATAAGTTCAATTTTATCAATCATTTAACAAACAATATTTATTATTTTATTAGGAACTATTATTACTTTCTTAATTTCTTTTAGATTCAAATATTTTTCTGTTTTCTCATGTTTTATAACTTCTTTTTTAATTTCGTCAACTGTTAAAGAAGTCTGTAAATTAATTTTAAATCTTAATTTTCCATTAAAAGATACTGGATAATCAATCATATTCTCCTTCAGAAAATCAGGGTTATAAACTGGATACTTTACATTTGAAATAGATTTATCATTACCTAATTTGTTCCATATTTCTTCACAAATATGAGGAGCAAAAGGAGACAACAAAACACAAAGATCTTCTAGAATTAATCTATTATTACATCTCAAAGCATTTAATTCATTGACACAAATCATAAAGGCACTAACTGACGTATTAAATGAAAAATTTTCTATATCCTCACTAACTTTTTTAATTGCTTTATGAAGTATTTTAAAAGCTTTATCAGTTGGCTCACCATCACTAACAATAAATTTTTCATTAATATGAAATAAATTCCAAAATTTATTCAAAAATGAAAATGTTCCAGTAATACCAGCTGTATTCCATGGTTTTGCCTGATCAATTGGTCCAAGAAACATTTCATATAATCTTAAAGTGTCTGCTCCATATTTATCACATATCTCGTCAGGATTTACAACATTATATTTAGATTTTGACATTTTTTCAACCTCCCTTTTTACATAAAACTTCTTATTTTCAAGTTTAAAATCTGATTTTGAAAATTGAGGTTGCCATTTTTTTAATTCTTTAATATTCAATTCATTATTTACATTAACAAATTTGACATCAACATGAACAGCTTGAACATTCTTTCCATCAATAAGCCCATTTGATAAATAGATATTTGAACCATTTAATCTATGTATGTATGCGCTATTTCCAAGAATCATACCTTGATTGATTAGTTTTTTGGCATAATCAGGCACTGGTACTAAGTCATGATCATATAAAAAATATTGCCAAAATCTAGAATATAATAAATGTCCTGTTGCATGTTCACTTCCACCAACATATAAATCTACTTCTTTCCAATATTCTAATGACTCTTTTGATGCAAAAAACTTGTCATTTTTTGGATCCATGTATCTATTAAAATACCAAGAACTTCCAGCCCAACCAGGCATTGTATTGAGTTCCATTGGAAAAACATTTTCATTATCAATCAATTCATTTTTAACTATGATATTGTTTATACTATCCCATGCCCAAATTTTTGAATTTCCCAATGGAGGCTTCCCCTCTTCTGTTGGAAGATATTTATCAATATCAGGCAAAATTATTGGTAAATATTTTTTATCTATCATTACAGGTAAACCATCTTTATAATAAACAGGAAAGGGTTCCCCCCAATATCTCTGTCTACTAAATACTGCATCCCTTAATTTATAATTTATTTTGTGTATTCCTTTACCTACTTTTTTCAGACCCTCAACTGCTTTTAAAAATCCATTTTTAAAATCTAATCCGTCTAAAAAATCTGAGTTTATCAACTTAAAACCTTCCTTAGCTTGAAAAGCTTCTTTAGAGATGTCAATGTCTTTAAAAATATTATTAATCGGTAATTTAAAAAACTTCGCAAAATTATAATCTCTTTGATCACCACATGGAACTGCCATTACAGCACCAGTTCCATAACTAGCTAAAACATAATCTGAAATCCAAATAGGAAGTTCTTTATTGGTTAAAGGGTGAAAAGCATAGGCCCCTGTAAAAACTCCACTAATTGTTTTTACATCTGCAATCCTATCTCTTTCTGTTTTTTTTGATGATTGAATTATATATTTATTAACTGAATCTTTATTTTCTTTTGTTGTTATATCTTTAACAAAAGGGTGTTCTGGCGCTAGAGTAATAAAGGTAACTCCATAAATTGTATCTGTTCTAGTTGTAAAAGCTTCTATTTGTTCATTAAAATCCTTAACATCAAATTTTACCAACGATCCTTCAGATTTTCCAATCCAATTTCTTTGCATTTCTTTTAATGGCTCTGGCCAATCTATATTATTAAGCCCGTTTAATAATCTTTCTGAAAATGGGGATATCCTAATACTCCATTGTGTCATTTTTTTTCTAACAACTTCGTGCCCTCCTCTTTCTGATAATCCATCAATAATTTCATCATTTGCTAGAACAGTGCCTAATTTTGGACACCAATTAACATCTATCTCTGAAAGAAATGCTAATCTATAACATAGTAGAATTTTTGCCTTTTTTAATTCAGAAAAATTATTCCATTGATTAGCTGAAAATTTTTCAGTAGAATCACTTTCATAAGCACTAATATTTTTATTTCCTTTTTTTTGAAGAATTTTAATCAATTCTTTAATGCAAACAGATTTATCTTTTTCAATATCATACCAAGAATTAAATAGTTTTATAAACATCCATTGTGTCCACTTATAATATTCTTTATTAGAGGTTCTTATTTCTCTAGACCAATCAAACGAGAAACCTAATCTATCCAATTGTTCTCTATATCTATCAATATTTTCATCTGTAGTTTTTGATGGATGTCTTCCAGTTTGAATAGCATATTGTTCAGCAGGCAAACCAAATGAATCGTAACCTTGAGGATGTAATACATTAAAACCTTTTTGTCTTTTAAATCTAGAATATATGTCACTAGCAATATAACCTAATGGATGTCCAACATGGAGGCCAGCTCCAGATGGATATGGAAACATATCCATCACATAATATTTTGGTAATTTACTATTATTATCCGCTTTAAAAATTTGATTTGTAGACCAATATTTTTGCCACTTTGATTCAATTTCCTTAAAATCGTAGGCCATAAACTAAATTAAAGAAACAAAAATACGTTTATTGTCTGAATAGGAAAAGTTTAAACGCTCTAACGTAACAATTAAAAAGGTTTCTTATTTTTACATTTATCAAAATATATTTCATTGTCAAAAAACAAAAATAGAAGACTACTTTCATCCTATTTCTTTGTTACGATTAGTATATCCCTGGTTCTATATATAATGGGGGCCTTTTTTTTATTAGCATTTAATGCAAAGAAAATTTCAAATGATTTTAAAGAAAAAATTCCTGTTACTATATATTTAAAGGATATTGCTAAAAAAATAGAATTAGTTCAACTTCAAAAAAAGATAAATTTAAAAGATTATACCAAATCCATCAATTACATTTCTAAAGAGAAAGGAGCTGAAATACTAATTGAAGAGATTGAAGAAAATTTCTTAGAATTTCTAGGAACAAATCCCATTTTAAATTCTATTGATATTTATTTAAAATCAGATTTTGTTAAGTCAGATATTTTAGATAACATTTCAAAAGAATTTAGTGAAATAAGCTTCGTAGATGAAGTCAGATATGATGCTCCATTGGTTTCATTAATTAATGAAAATCTAAAAAAGATCAAATTTTGGGTTCTAGTTTTTGCTTCATTTTTTCTATTGATTTCTATCTTAATTATTAATAGTTCTATCAGATTATCAATATACTCCAACAGAATGATCATTAAGACAATGCAACTGGTTGGGGCAACTAAAAGATTCATTAGAAAACCTTTTATTAATACTCATATTAAATTGGGGATAGTCAGTTCTATAATAGCCATATCACTATTGAGTGTTTCAATATATTATTTAGAAAGTTCTATTGTTGGATTGAATCTGATGGCTGATTTTAAGTTAATATTTACATTATTTTTATGTATACTTATTTTTAGTATAATTATTACATCGATATGTACTTATTTTGCAACTCAAAGATTTCTTAAATTAAAAATTGAACAACTTTACTAATGAAAAAAAATAAAAAGCCATCCAAAGATTTTATTTTTAAAAAGAAAAACTACATAGTAATGTTAGTTGGAATTTTATTTATTGCCATTGGATTTATTTTAATGTCTGGGGGAGGAAGTGAAGATCCAAATGTTTTCAATGAAGAGATTTCTAATTTTAGAAGAATTAGATTAGCTCCAACACTGGTTTTGATTGGTTTTGGAATACAGGTATATGCTATTTTACTTAATCCAAGAAAAAAATAAATGGATTATTTACAATCTGTTCTTCTTGGGATAGTTCAAGGTTTAACCGAATTTTTACCTATTTCTTCCAGTGGACATTTAGAAATTTCAAAAGTAATTTTAGGAAATAACCTTTCAAATAAAGAAAGTTTACTATTTACCATTGTTCTACATTCTGCTACTGCTTTTAGCACTATGTTTTACTTCAGAAAAGATCTTTTGGATATTTTTTCTGGTTTATTAAATACAAAATATAATAATTCACATAATTTCTCTGTTTTAATTATCATTTCAATGATTCCTGCAGTTTTGGTTGGGTTATTATTTGAAGAAAAAATAAATTCTTTATTTGATGGGAATTTAATATTGGTAGGATGCATGCTTTATATTACCGCAATTTTATTATTTGCATCTGATTTTTTGAAATGGAAACAAAAAGAAATTAATTTCAAAAATAGTTTTTTTATTGGTTTAGCTCAAGCAATTGCAATCTTGCCAGGTATATCCAGAAGCGGAGCAACTATAGCTTCTGCTATTATGATTGGTATTGACAGAGAAAAGGCTGCTAGATTTTCTTTTATAATGGTGATACCTATAATTTTTGGGAGTATGATTAAATCATTATTAGATAATGGTTTAAGTTTTGAAAATTTTGATCTAATTTCTCTATTATTAGGCTTCATCTCAGCATTTATTACAGGCCTTTTTGCATGTAAATGGATGATTCTTCTAGTTAAAAAAAGTAAATTATATTTCTTTTCAATTTATTGTTTAATTGTAGGGTCAATAATTATTTTTTATTCTCTATACAATGGACTTTAGTAGAGAATCTTTTATTAATGGAAAATTACTTTTAATAAACAAGCCTATTAATTGGACGTCTTTTCAAGTAGTAAATAAAATTAGATGGCTTATAAAATCAAATTATAAAATAAAAAAAATTAAAGTTGGACATGCAGGAACACTAGATCCCCTTGCACAAGGTTTATTAATTGTGTGTACTGGAAAATTAACAAAAAAAATAGTTGAATATCAAAATAAAAAAAAATCTTATTCTGGAACTTTTTTTATAGGAGCAACTACTCCATCTTTTGACCTAGAAACTGAAATTGATTCAACTTATTCAATAAAAAATATTGATAAAAAAAAATTGATTCAAACATCAAAAAAGTTCTTAGGAACATCTAAACAATCCCCTCCCCTTTTTTCAGCAATTAAATTAAAAGGGAAAAAACTTTATGATTATGCTAGAAAAGGAGAGAATGTAAAATTAGAAAAAAGAGAAATAAATATTTACAAATTTGAAATCACAAATACTAATCTTCCATTAGTTGATTTTGTAATTGAATGTAGTAAAGGAACTTATATAAGGTCTATTGCAAATGATTTTGGAAAAGAGTTAAAATCAGGAGCCTATCTTCAAAATTTAGTTAGAAATTCTATAGGAAATTATAATTTAAAAGATGCATTAAGCATAAATGATTTTGAAAAAATGATAATTAATTAAACTAGATATTTAACAAATTCTTCTCTGGAAATTTCTTCAGCTCCAAGACTTTTTAGATGAGCACTCGGCACTTGACAATCAATCAAATCATATCCATTTTTAGTTAATTCTTTAACTAAATAAATAAAAGCTATTTTACTTGCATTATTTTTTTTAGTAAACATACTTTCACCACAAAATATATTTCCTAAGTCTATTCCATAAAGTCCTCCTACTAATTCCATATTTTCCCATACTTCAACTGAATAGGCATGTCCTTTTTCATGTAGTTTTTTATAAGCTTCCATTAGACCTTTTGTAATCCAGGTTCCATTCTGTCCAAACCTTTTGACTTTAGCACAAGCATTAACTACTTCCATAAAAGATTTATTAAATGTTATTTCAAATGGATTATCTTTTAAAATTTTCCTGGTTGATTTAGAGATTTTTAATTTTTCAGGAAACAATACCATTCTAGGATCTGGACTCCACCAAAGCAAATAATCATCATTTTCAAACCAAGGGAAAATTCCCTTTTTATAAGCAAGTAATATTCTGTCTGGATCTAAATCTCCACCAAAAGCAACTATCCCTTCTTGATCTGCAGATAATGGAGAGGGAAATATATGTTCACTGGTAAGCTGATACATTTTTATTAAAAAGGTAAATCATCTGGCTCATCTTGATTAAGTTCATCGGCTGCTTGAAATGCTTCAGCAGGTGGGACAGGGGGAATTTCCGAATTTTCATCTTCAGAAAATAATTTTTCAATTCTCCAACCCTGAATAGAATTAAAATATTTGATTTCTCCTTGTGGACTCTCCCATTCTCTTCCTCTTAAATTTATATCTATTTTAACACTTTGTCCTACTTGAAAAGAATTTAATATATCGCATTTATCTTGAACAAACTCAACCAATAAATCTTGAGGGTATTGTTCTTCTGTAGTTATTACAACTTCACGTTTCCTAAAGCCATTATTTCCATATTCTTTAGTTTCATTAATTAATTTTATTTTTCCTGAGATATCCATATTTTATTTATTAATTTTTTAAAATTAAATAATTTTTAGTGCTTAGTTAAAGGAAAAAAAACTTTTATATTAGATTATATTAACAATGTTGTGATAAAAGCTAATTCAAATAATAATTTAATAAGGTTAATTCTATTTATTGGATTAATCTTGAGTGTCTTCTTAATTCTATTTAATACAAATAAAATTATAGAGTATACCAAGAATGAAGAAAGAAAGAAAATAGAACTATGGGCAATGGCTCAGAAAAACTTTATTGAATCTAAAAACTTAGATGAAGATTTGGGAGAATTAACTTTTATGGTATTAACAAAAAGTTTTGAAAATCCTATAATTCAGGTTGATGAAAATGGAAAAATTTTGTCTCATAAAAATATATTTGATGAAGCTTCTTTAGTAATAGATTCTATTAAATTGAAAAGTATTCTAAAAATAATTTCTCAAGAAAATAAGCCTATTGAAATAAAGTTCAATAATAGTATAAATCAAAAACTATACTTTGGAAACTCCTCTACTTTTAATAAAATTAGATACTATCCATTCGCCCTATTAATTGTAGCAATATTTTTCTCGTTAATTGTATTTAATTATTACAAATCCTTTGTAAGCTCAAATAAAAATAAAATTTGGGCATCATTTGCAAAAGAAACAGCTCATCAAATTGGCACTCCTCTTTCTTCATTAATGGGTTGGTCATCTATTCTTAAAGAACAAAAAGTTGATAATAATATAATTGTTGAGATTGAAAAGGATATAGAAAGACTTAATAAAATAACTAAAAGATTTTCTGAAATTGGATCCATCCCTAAATTAAAAAAGGAAGATATTAATGATGTTTTAAGTAGTACTATAAATTATTTAAAAAAGAGAAATTCTTCACTAATTAAGTTTGAATTTAAACCTTTTAAAGAGACCATTTTTTCTTCAATAAACAGAACATTATTTGAGTGGGTAATTGAAAACATAGTAAAAAATGCCATAGACTCCATGAAGGGTAATGGAAATATCCTTATTGGTGTATATAAAGTTAATAACGAAATCCAAATCCTAATTGAAGATGATGGACTAGGAATTGAACCAAAATTCCATAGTAAAATATTTTCATCTGGATTCTCTTCAAAGAAAAAGGGTTGGGGACTTGGTTTATCTTTATCTAAAAGAATAATTACAGAATATCACAACGGGAAAATATTTATAAATAATTCTGAAATAAATAAAGGAACTACTATAGAATTGAATTTGCCTGTCTTTAAAGAAAATTCTTAATTTTTTCAGCAATTTCTTCAAACTCATCCTTTGAACATTTTACTTTATTAGTAAAAGTAACATCCTTCATCTCGTTTATTGGAATTAAATGCACATGTGAATGAGGAACTTCTAATCCAATTACAGACATTGCTACTCTATTACACGGAATTGCTTTTTTAATCGCTATAGCAATAGTTTTAGAAAAGTTTAATAAATTTTCATATGATTTAGAATCCAAATCAAATACATAGTCTTCTTCTCTCTTAGGAATACAGAGTGTATGTCCAATTGAATTTGGATTAATGTCTAAAAAAGCGAAACAATCCTCTGTTTCAGCTATTTTATAACATGGGATTTCATTATTAATAATTTTTGTAAATATTGTAGCCAATGGATTTATCTATTAATTGAAAGTATTTCAAATTTTAAAGTTCCATTTGGAACATTTATTTCAGCTATTTCTCCTACTTTTTTTCCAAGCAATCCTTTCCCTATTGGAGAATTGACCGATATTTTTCCTGTTTTAAGATCTGCTTCACTTTCAGCAACTAAAGTATAATTCATTTCCATTTGATTATTCAAATTCTTAATAGTAACCTTAGATAAAACTAAAACTTTTGATAAATCAAGTTGTGACTCATCAATTAATCTTGCATTTGCAAGAACATCTTCCATCTTAGAAATTTTCATTTCTAGCATTCCTTGGGCTTCTTTAGCAGCATCGTATTCAGCATTTTCACTCAAATCACCCTTATCTCTAGCTTCAGCAATAGCATTAGAAGCTTTAGGGCGTTCTATATCTTTAAGATGATTTAATTCATCTTTTAATTTTTTTAATCCTTCTTTAGTATAATAAGAAACGTTACTCATCGTTATATATTTAAAAGAAAAAATCCCGATACATATGGGATTTACAACAAATATACAAAATTATTAAGTGTATTATTTTTTGCTTACTTTCATTAATTATGGATAAAAAAAGAAGGTTTTACTTTTTAATATCATTTATTATTATAACATCTTGTTCAAAAGAACAAATAAATAATAATCCTTATTTACAAAATATTTCTTTTGAGAAAACAATCAATCTAAATCTTCCACAATATGATAACTTAAGATATAGCGGAGGTTCAGTTTATATACAAAGTGGTGGAATAAAAGGAATTTTATTATTTAATATGAATGACCAATTTATGGCATGGGAAGCAAGTTGTCCTAACCATTATCCATCTGACTGCTCAACAATGGTCCTAAGTGGAGTTCAATCTAATTGTAAATGTGAAGATTATAAATATAGTTTAGCTACAGGGCAACTTTTATCCTCTGGCAATGAAAATAACTATCCTATGCTATCGTATTTTGCTCAAAAAAACGGCAATTCAATTCGAATATCAAACTGAATTGCCATTTAAAAATTTAGAAATTATAATTTAAACCAAAGGAAATATTCCTTCCCATTTCATATATCTCCATGTTTTTTAATCTTGATAAATGATCATAATACTCTCTATCAAATAAATTATTAATTGACCAACTTAAATTAATAGAATTAAAGTCATGTGAACCAGAAATATCCATAACAAAATAAGAATTAGTTTTAGTTTCAAACTGACCTATTTTTTGTTTTTTCCCTTTTGCAAGTGCACTTATTTCAAAAGAATTATTATCAAATTCAAAATTAAATGAATGTTTTAAAGTTAGTGGAGGAATTAATGGCAAATATCCACCTTTATTAGCTTTTTCTCCACTCACGAAGGCTAATGAAGTTTTATGAGACAACCAATCCAGTGATGTTTTTTTGTTTAAAAAAATCTCCCCTCCAAATAAAGAGGCATCTTCTTGTAGGTAATTATAGACTTTAAAATCACCTATTTTATTTCCAGTTGGATTTAAATAAATATAATCACTTAATTTATTATAAAAAATGTCCATTCCAAATGTAGAATTTGACGTAGATGTTTCAATTGATAAATCTGTCTGAGAACTCTTTTCTACCTTTAAATTTTTATTTCCAATTTCATATTGAGCTGTTCCATGATGAACCCCTTCAGAAAATAATTCAGAAAGATTAGGTGCTCTATATCCCCTGGAAAAATTTATTCTCATAACACCTTTTTCTCCTAACTTTCTTTTAAAACCTAAGGAGGAAGTAAGGCTACTGAAATTTTTATCAAAATCTGTTTTTTTAATAGTTCTATAATCAGCTCTTAAGCCTATCATAATATCCAAGTTAGAGGTGTGTATATGTGTTAAACCATATACTCCAAAGTCATTTTTCTTAGCATCAGGAATTAACGCTTCTTCGCCAATATTTTTATTTTCTTGAAATAAAATATTTGATCCTAATACAAGCTCTGATTTATCTTTCTTTGGAAATAAATATTTCATATCAACCGTGGTTGTATTTAGATCAAAATCAATATGTGCCTCTCCTTCATGCTCTTCATGTTCTTCTTCATCATGATCCTCATCCTCATCCTCATGTTCTTCTTCATGTTCTCCAAATTCTTTTCTATTATTAAGACTACGTCCTAAAATTATTTCAAACTCCGATTTGTTGTCAAATAGAAAGGTGTTTTTCCATGTTACTATAGAGTTTGTTAAATCTTGATAGCTTTCCTCTTCATGTTCTTCATCTTCATGATCTTCATCTTCATGATCTTCATCCTCATGATCTTCATCCTCATGTTCACTATGTGGAATTCCAACTTTAGTCTTTGAATAATTAAATCTGAAATCAGAAATGAATTTCCCAGATTTATAACCTAATCCTAATTTTAAATCTTTATTTTCAAAGTAAGTACTTTCAACTTTTTCTTTGGGAGTTTCAAAATCTTTATTCTCTACAACACTTCCTTGAATAAGGTAGCTAAGATTGTTTAAATTTCCTTTTACACCTAAATTGTTAGTAAAACCTTTATAATTTGAATTATAGTGACTGCCAATTTCAACTTCGATGTCGTCATTTGTATAATTATCTGGATGCACATAAAGCACTCCTCCAATTGCATCGCTACCATAAAGAACAGACATTGGTCCTTTTATTAATTCAACGGATTCAACTCCGAAACCAGAAATACCCATTCCGTGTTCACCTCCCCATTGTTGATTTTCTTGTCTCATATTTTGGTTAAAGACAACTACTCTATTAGAAGATAAACCTCTAATAACTGGTTTTGCAATACCAGGTCCTGTTGTTATTAAAGAAAGGCCTGGAATCTCAATAAGAGATTTTGAAAAGTTTTGTGATTTAATATAGTTTAAGTTTTTAATGTTTAGTTTATTTACTCTTAATACATTATTTTTCAATGACTCTTTAAATGGAATAGAAACTACCACTTCATCAAGATCAACAGAGATTATACTGTCATTTACTTGTGTATTTTGAGATAAAATTTTGTTTGTGCAAAAAAGCAATAATGCCATAAAGGCATATTTTATAATATTTTTCATGTTTTTTATTTATTAATGATTGATTTAATTGATAATAAGAATTAGCAATTGGCTGGAGGGCCCCTAGAATCAAAACCATTAATAAAATTTGAAGAGAATATTTCTATAATAGAAATTTTGTATTCAGCTGTACTTAAAAAATTATTTTCTGAATTTTCAAATTTATTAGAAGAATAGTCAAAACTTTTTCTTAAATAATCACATGTTAAACAATCAATTTCAAGTTCATGAAAATGAGTTTCTTGTTCATTGCAAACAATATGATCTTCATTAAGAAAATGATTTAAGCCAAATATGGAAGGAAGGCTTAAAATAACTATAAGTACAAAACTTAATATTCTTTTCACATTGCGAATTTAAAAAATAAATCTAAAATTTAAGAGTTAAACCAAAGAAAAGATTTCTGGTTGCTTGAGGATAGTAACCTGCTCCATCTAAAGTTTTTACTTGACCGGGAATAGACCATGTATCATCATATGTATAATAATATCCATTTGAAACATATTCAACATCAAAAATATTATTAACTAATCCTGAAATCAATATCTCTTTAAAAAATCTATTGGGATTTATTTTATAAGAAACACTAATATCATTTACAAAGTAACTATCGAGTTTTGAATTCATTGAATCAGTATTCCCCATATATTGCATTCCAACATATTTTGACAAAAGGCTTAATCTTAAGTTATCTTTAGGTCTATATGTAACTGTATTTGAAGTAATAAATTCTGGCGAAAAAGAAATGTTAGTTTTACCAAAATCAATAATTTTTCCATCAAATGGCAGTAAAGTTTGTTTATTCTTATTGGAGCTAAGTGTTAGGTTAGGATTAATTGTAAAGAAATTCGACAAATTAACTTTACTGTCAACTTCTAATCCAATTCTATAACTTGACCCGCTATTAGTTCTTATTGGAGTGCCAACATCATCTAAGGCTCCTGTAAGTGCTAATTGCTCATTATATAACATATAATAGGAATTTATATTAAATTTCAATCCATTTTTCATATATCTCCATCCCAATTCAAAATCATTTAACTGTTCTGGTTTTATATTTATATTACTTTCATAATCACTTCGACTTGGTTCTCTATTGGCTCTAGAATAAGATCCGTAAATAATTGAATCTGAGTTTAACTTAAAGGACAAGCCAAATTTTGGATTAAAAAAACTGTAAGCCTCATCAAGAGTCATATTGACTAAATCAGATGTTAAACCTGTAGTTTTATAATCTACATTTCTAACTTGAAGATCTCCATAAAATTCTAATTTATTATTTAGTAAATAAGATGCCTTTCCAAAAATACTAAAGTCTGTTTTTTTACCATTACCATCATAGTATCTGTCTCTAATTGAATAGTTTTTTCCAAATTTTCGAGCCCATATAACTTCACCAAAATGATCTCCATTATAAGTACTGTAAGAGCTAGAAAATGTCATATTAAGTTTACTGCTTTTATAATTAGCAGATGCATTTAAAAAATAAAAATTATTATCTAACCAACGTCTTCTTATCAAATCCGTTGTTCCTAATTCTATTCCGTTTGCATCCATATCAGACTCTACAATTCCACCATAAGTTTTAACTGAATCATTTTCTCTAAACTGTTCAAAATATCCGCGACCATAAGTATAATTTAAACCAATATTTGTTGACCACCTATCGTTTATTTTTTCATTCCAATGAAATTGATAATGATCTTGTTTGTAGTTGTCAATTTCATTTTCATAAGTATAAGGATTTTGACGTCTATTTTCTAAAATTTGATCTTTAGTTACTCCAAACCAGGATTGGTAAGTTTTCTCATGACCTCCAAAAGTTAAAACTTTTATAAAAGTGTTTTCATGAATATAGGAACCCTGAAGAAAATATGATTTTAAATCGGAAAAAGCTCTTTCTATGTAACCATCAGAGTCAATTTTAGACAATCTTCCCGATAGTTCAAAAGCATCGTTGATTTTCCCTGTACTAAATTTAACCGTATGTTTAAAAGTATTATAACTACCAACAGAATTTGATATTTCAGTATATGCATTTTGAGAAACAGCATCAGTAAGTATATTAACACTAGCTCCAAAAGCACCTGAACCATTTGTAGAAGTTCCAACTCCTCTTTGAACTTGTAAGCTTTCAATTGAAGAGGTGAAATCAGGTAAATTTACCCAATAAGTTCCATGAGATTCTGGATCATTAAAAGGTATCCCATTTATGGTAATATTTGTAGATTGTGGACTTACTCCCCTAATACGAATACCTGTATAGCCAACTCCATTACCAGCATCTGAAGTTGTAATAATAGAAGGTAAAAAGTTTAATAAAATTGGCAAATCTTGTCCCAAGTTTCTTAAAGATAATTCAGCTTTCGAAATATTGGAGTGACTAATTGGTGAAGAATATTTAACTCTAATAGATTCCACCACTACCTCATCCAAATCTTGTTTTGTTCCTTGTATAGTATCAATTACTTTTTTCTGAGAAAATAAAGTCAGGGGTATTACTAATAATAAAAAGTATATATTTTTTTTCAAATTAAAATTTCTAATTAAATAGGATGTAAATAGGTAGATAACAATTTCCCTTTCCAAAATTACTTGGCAGGTTCATTGGGTATAATCTCAGCCTTAGCACCCCATTTATTTGATTTCAAATATAATAAAAAGTGAAAAATATTTAGTTGCTAGATAATAATTTATCAATTTCAAATATTGCTATTTGCATTCTATTTCTGAGATTTCCAGAAACTAATATATATGGTCTATTGTATTTTATAAGAGCTTCTTTAAAAGCTAAAAACATTTCTTTTCTATTATTCGGTCTATCTCTTAAATCATCTTTAATCCAAGGAATATCTATATCAGTAAGAATATATAAATCATACTTATTTTCTAATGCATATTTTTCTAAAACAGGATCACAAAAACCATTATAATATGTTTGAGAATAAACTTTAGTTTCAAGCAAATCTGTATCACAAAAAAGTATCTTATTTGCTTTTTTACAAAATTCATTTTCTAATTTTATTTGCCCAATAGCAATTGGAAGCATATCATTTAATTCACAGGTTTTATTTTCTTTATTCCATTTTTCTTGTAAATATTCTCTCGCAAATTCTTCAATCCATATAGTATTGTAGTATTTAGCTAATTCACGAGACAGTGTAGTTTTACCTGAAGACTCCGGACCATAAAGGACTACTTTTAGGCAGTCTGATTTGACTTGTTTAAGATTTTTTTCCATGAATAATAACCTGCAATTGCTATAAAAGTAAAAATAAGATATTGTAAACTCGTAAATGTTAATCCTTTATAAAAATAAAGAGGAATTGATATTATATCTCCAATAATCCAAAAAATCCAGTTTTCTATTTTTCTTTTTGCCATTAACCACATTCCTACAAAGAAAATTGCTGTAGTAAAATTGTCTATATAAGCAGTAAAAGAATCCCATTTATCAAAATAAACATAAATTGAATAGACAAAAATTATTGAGAAAACAAAAATCAAAATTGAGATTTTCTTTTCCTTATAATTTAAGGTTGATATGGGAGTCACTACATTGTTTTCTTTTCTCGTCCAAACATACCAACCATAAATACTAACGATGAAATAGTATGCATTAATCATCATATCACCTAATAAAATCCATTTGTAAAGAAGATAAACAAAAATTGAAGTAGAAATCATTCCAGTTGGAAAAACAAGAATATTATTGTTTTTAGAGAACCATACACTTAATAGACCAAATACAACTCCCGTAATTTCTAGAATAATATCTAAAGTTTCGTATTCAGAATATTGCTCAAATAAATAATTAAAAATTTGTAACATAATAAATTATAGTGATTTATTTTTTATATGATTTGCTACAGAACAAATGTATTGTGAAAAATTAATTATATCTACATTATAGTTTTCAATTATTTCATTTTTATTAATTTTTACTTGGGCCTTATTAAATTCATTATTAATGTTTTTAATTAAAATATTTTCTTTAAAATCAATTCCTTGATAACCAAATGCTTTATAAACTGATTCTTTAATAGTCCAAACTTTTGTTAAATTTTCAATATCAAGTTCCTTTATTAGATCTTTTTCATATCGAGAAATAAATTTTTTTGATATATCTGAAATCTTTGGTCTAAATTTTTCAATATCTACACCTACCTTATTATAACTAATAGCTACCCCACTATAATCAAATGAATGGGAAATGGAAATAAATTTATTATTTGACAGTTTAGGTTTACCATTAGAATCATAAAAAAGTTCTTTATTAATTTTAGTAATTTTTAGAAGGTGATGAATGCTTAGAGATTGTTTTCTTCGGATTGTTGATTTTATTTTTCTAAGTCTAGATTTAGAAAAATTAGATAGATTTAGTTCTTTATTTAATTCTTCTTCACTTTCACTAATTCTCCAAAGCAATAAATTACTTGAATTAATATTTAATGTATTTACCAATGGCATAGTTCAATATATTAAACTATTGTGATATTTAACAATAAAAGAAATTGATTTATTTAAGCTTCGAAGGGAATTATAGAAACATAGGATTTATTGTCCTTTTTCTTTGTAAATTTTACCGTTCCATCAACTCTAGCATGCAAAGTATGGTCTTTACTAACATAAACATTTTCACCTGGTTTATGGGCAGTTCCTCTTTGTCTAACTATTATATTTCCAGCAATTGCTGATTGACCACCAAAAATTTTTACACCAAGCCTTTTCGATTCTGATTCTCTACCGTTTTTTGAACTACCAACACCTTTTTTATGAGCCATGATATAAAAATTTAATTAAGATTTTTTAGTTTTTTTCTTAGCGACAGGTTTCTTAGCAACTGTTTTTTTAGCAATTGTTTTTTTAGCAGCTGGTTTTTTAGTAGCTGGTTTCTTAACAGGTATTTTTTTCTCTTTAATAGGTTTAGACTCTTTAGCTTCTACTTTAGCTTCTACTTTAACTTCTAATTTAGGTTTTGCTCCTTTTTCAAGAATTTTCTCAACCATAATTTGAGTTAAAGACTGACGATGTCCATTTTTGACTTTATATCCTTTTCTTCTTTTCTTCTTAAAGACTATAACTTTATCATCTTTCAAATGCTTTAAAATTTTTGCTTCTACAGCAGCACCCTTAATAGAAGGATTACCCAAAAGTATTTTACCAGCATTATCAAGCATTAAAATATTATCAAGAGTAATTTTAGAACCCTCTTTACCTTCAAGTCTATTTACATATACTTTTTGATCTTTTTCGACTTTAATCTGTTTACCACCTATTTCTACTATTGCGTACATATTTTTTTAATCAAAAACGTGTGCAAATATACAAGGATTGACCACATATCACAATAATTTTATTAATTAATAGTAATTGGAGTAATTTATTGTAATAGATTAATTAATAATAGAATGTAAATAGAACTTACAAATGAAATATAATTGATAGATTTGTTTTTCTAAATTTTAGTTATGAGAAAAATACTATTCTTTATGTTAATAGGGATATGGTCTACTATTAATTTATATGGTCAATCTGTAGAATTTGAACAATACAAATTAGACAATGGATTGACAATTATTCTTCATCAAGATAATTCAGCTCCAGTAATAAACACTACACTTATGTTTCATGTTGGGGGAAAAAATGAAGATTCAAATAAAACTGGATTTGCTCACTTTTTTGAGCATTTACTTGGAAAGGAAACCAAAAACATGAAAAGTGGAGAATGGTATAAGATTTTATCATCCAACGGAGGAAATGGAAATGCTGCAACAAGTGTAGATCTTACTTATTATTATGCAACTATGCCTTCTAATAGCTTAAAGCTTGGACTATGGAGATATTCTGAAATCATGTTACACCCTGTAATTGATCAAGAAGGGATTGATATTCAAAGAGAGGCAGTAAAAGAAGAAAAAAGAATTAGAGATAATCAACCTTATAGTCGTTTTTATGAAGCTCTAAAATCAAACCTTTTTGAAAAACATACCTATAAAAATCCTTTAATTGGAGTTCCTGAACATTTAGATAATGCTATTTTACAAGATTTTATAGATTTTAGATCTGATTTTTACATGCCTAGTAATGCTGTTTTTGTTGTAGCTGGTGATATTGAGATTGAAAAAACAAAAAATTTAATTTCACAATATTTCAGTGAAATTCCAGCGGCTCCAAAAAAAGAAAGAAAAATTATTTTAGAAGATCCTATTGTAAAGGAAATTCGAGCTAAGGAATACGATCCAAATATTCAAATTCCTGCTGTTATAATAGGTTTTAGAACTCCATCAATGAAATCAAGAGATGCGAGAGTTCTAGATTTAATTTCAACCTATTTAAGTGATGGACCAAGCTCAAAACTCTACAAAAGAATGGTTGATAAGAATAAAACTGCTATTGAAGTACAAGCTTTAAATATAGCTCATGAAGATTATAGTATGTATGCTATACTTTCTCTTCCATTAGGAGAAACTTCCTTAGATGAATTAACCAAAGAAATTGAAGAAGAAATAGTTAAAATTCAAAAAAATCTAATTTCAACCAATGATTATGAAAAACTACAAAATAAGTTTGAAAATCAATTTGTTAATTCAAATTCATCTGTTTCAGGAATAGGAACCTCTTTGGCAGAATACTTTACACTGTATGGTGATGCTAATTTAATTAACTCAGAAATTGAAATTTATAGATCAATTACTAGAGAAGAAATTAAAAACATAGCACAAAAATATTTAAAAACGAATCAGAGATTAATCCTAGAATATCTTCCTGAAAATCAAAAAAATTAAAATAATGAAAAATATATTTTTAAACATCACTTTATTAACTTTTACTATCTCATTATTTGCTCAAATAGATAGATCTATTCCTGAGCCTGATCCAGCCCCTCAAATTAATTTTGAGGAACCCATCTCCTTTGAAATGAAAAATGGATTAAAGGTTATGCTAATTGAAAATCATAAGCTACCTAGAGTGTCTATCAATTTGTTAATAGATAACCCTCCTATTTTTGAAGGTGATTTAAATGGCATTGGCTATCTCACTGGAGGAATAATGGGTAAGGGAAATAAATATCAAGATAAAGATAGTGTAAACGAAGAAATAGATTTTATGGGAGCTAGAATGAGTTTTTCCTCTCAAAGTGGATTTGCTAGTTCTCTCTCAAGATATTTTGAAAGAACTATTACAATGTTTTCACAAAGCGCATTAAATCCCAGTTTCACAGAAGAAGAATTTAATCAAGAAAAAAATATTCTTCTAGATAACATAAAGAATAATGAAAAAAATACTGTTTCTATTGCTAGAAGAGTAGAAGATGTATTAGCATATGGTGCTGAACATCCCTATGGAGCATTTACAACTAAAGAATCCATGGAAAAAATTGAATTAAAAAATGCTATAGAATTCTATGAAAGTTATTATAAACCTAATAATGCATATCTAGTAATTATTGGAGATATAAATATCAATAAAACAAAAAAAATAGTAAGAAAACTATTTGGAAAATGGAAAAATGATCCAAAACTTGGTTTAAAATTTTCTAAAGGATCAATTAATGAAATTAAAGATCCTGATAGTATAGAAGACATTTCTATTAATGTTATTGATATGCCTAATTCAGCTAATTCTGAAATAACATTTCAAAATCTTATTGATCTAAAAATGTCAGATAAGGATTACTATAGTGCATTAATAGCAAATAGAATTCTAGGAGCTGGACCAGAATCAAGATTATTCAATAATATAAGAGAAAATAAAGGATATGCCTATGGTGCATATTCATCAATTGGGGATGACAAATACAGTAAAGCAAAATTTAGAGCTACTACATCTACTAGATTTCAGGTAACAGATAGTGCTTTAATAGAAATAATTAAAGAAGTTAAAAAAATTCGTACAATACCAGTATCTAAGGAAGAATTAAAAAATGCTAAAGCTAAATATTTAGGAGAATTTGTATTAGCTATGGAAAGACCTTCTACCATTGCTAATTATGCAATAAATATTGAAATGAATGATTTAAATCCAAGTTATTATAAAACTTTTTTATATAATATCAATAAAGTTAGTATTGATGATGTTAACAATGCAGCAAACAAATATTTTAAATTAAATAATGCACAACTAGTAATTACAGGGAAAGGTTCTGAAATCATAGAAAAATTAGAAAATATAACTATTGATAATAATAAAATAGCTGTTAAATTTTATGACAAACAGGGTTCATTAACTCAAAAGCCCCAAAAAGCTGAAACTCCAAATGGAATAACGGCTAAATCAATTATCCAAAATTATTTAAATGCAATAGGTGGAGTAGAAAAATTAAAATCTGTACAATCTATTATTTTAAAATATAAGGGCGAGGTTATGGGAGCTTCAATTATTAGTGAAGAAAAAAGACTTGAAAAAAAGTATACAAATTCAACTTCTATGAATGGAAATTTAATGATGAAAATGGTAGTAAATGAAGATAGTGCTTTTATTAAACAAGGTCCAAGTAAAATGGATTTGCCCGAAAATTTTCATAATGATTTAAAAAATTTGTTAGGAATATTTCCTGAATTAAGTCTTGTAGATAATCCTAATGTAAAATTTATTGGAAAAGAGACGTTTGAAGAGACTGAAGTATATGCAATTGAGATTAATGGAGAAATGATATCAAACAAATTTTTATATGATATCAATTCAGGTCTAAAAATCAAAGAGATATCTATAACAAATATGGGTGAGCAATCTCAAACTCAAGAATCTATAATTGGAAATTATAAAGATTACAATGGAATTTTATTACCAACTCAAAGGTCTCAATCAATGGGGCCACAATCCATTGAAATGAAACTTATTGATGTTCTTTTTAATGAGAAGTTTAATGCCGAAGATTTTAATTAACAATTAATTATTTCCATTCAAATGTTTCAATGATTTTCTTAATATCATTTTTTACATATGAAATCGAAGGCAGTAAAGAATCGTAGTGTGGTTTAGAGTTAAAATATAGGGATCCGGTTAAAAAATTTGAGATTGAATCTGTCACATAAAACTGAATGTTTGATGGTGCATCTCCGATAAAAGAATAATAAAGCGCAAATACATTTTGATCTATATTATTAAACTCACTAGTATTAATACTTGAAACTAAAGAAGAATTATCTGAAATCTTTTGATTAAAATCATATCTAATCAATTCTAAATTATTCTTTATTTTAATATTTGAAATAAAAATATCTGCTTTTAAGAAATCATAATTAATTTTCGCGTTACAATTAGAATCAAAACTTATTTTTGAATCAGAATTTATTGCAAACGAATAGCCACATTTTTTTGAAATCATTTCATAATTAGGTAAAGAAAATTGATGAGCTAAATACGCTTTCTGTTTTGGCAAATGAAACTCTTCACACCCAATTAATATAAACATGATTATCAATAGTCTAAACATTTATTTTTTAAGAGTAATTTTAATTTTTTTGATTCTTTTTCTATCGATATCCTCAATTTTGAATTTTATATTATTTACTTTTAAAACAGATCCTTTCTTTGGAAAATAACCAAACTGTTCTAGAATAAAACCTGCCATAGTTTCAGATTCTCCTTTTTTATTTTCAAAAATTGTTTCATCCTTAATTTTTATAACTCTGTAAAAATCTTTTAAATTAGTTTTTCCTTCAAAAATATAATTATTGGAATCTATTTTATAATACGATAAATCTTCTTGATAGAATTTATCTTTTAATTCTCCTACTATCTCCTCGACAATATCCTCCATTGTTATTATGCCAGAATTTCCTCCATACTCATCAACTACAATTGCAAAATGAATTTTTAATTGTTGAAATTCACTAAGCAAATCATCTAATTTTTTGTTTTCAGGTACAAAATATGGTTCTCTAATTAATTGATTCCAATTATAATCCTTTTCATCTAAAAAAGGGAATAAGTCTTTTAAATAAATAACCCCTACTATCTTATCTATCTTTTCTTCAAAAACAGGAATCCTAGAGTACCCCTCTTCTCTTACTTGTTTAATAAGTTCATCAAAAGTTAAATCCTTAGAAACAGAAAAAACATCTATTCTAGGCTTCATGACTTGTTTTGTTTCTATACTTCCAAAGGAAACAATTCCCTTTAAAATTTTTTGTTCATCTTTTGATGTTTCACTTTTATCAGTAAGCTCTAAAGCATCAGATAATTTATCAACCGATAAGTTGGTTGATTTAAAAACTAATTTTTTTTGAATAAATTCTGTCATCATACTCATTGGAATCGTTAAAAAAAAGAAAATATATTTATCCAATATTTGTATTGGTAATGCCATCTTCTTTGAAAAAGAAATAGGATTCCTATTTGCGTATACTTTTGGTAATATTTCTCCAAATAATAAAATAAATAGGGTTATTATTCCAACTTCAAGTATAAAGTTTGCCCAAAAAGGGATAGAAGAGAAATACATAGCATCTCCAAAAGAAGAGAAAAGTAATACTATTGCAATATTTATAAAGTTATTTGAAACTAATAAAGCAGCCAATAACCTTTTAGGGTTATTCCTTAAATTATAGACAAGTTTTAGGCTCTTATTTTTAGAATTGTTTGCTTTTTTAATATCAGTACTAGAAAGTGAAAAAAAGGCTACTTCTGACCCTGAAATCAAAGCAGAAAAAATTAAAAGTAAAATTATTAAGATTATTTTAAGGGCTAATGTATATGAATCTATAAAAAACAGTATAGTAATTAGATTTATTTGAGTCTCCAATATTATATTAAAAAATTGATTTAGAATGGTAAATCATCGGCCTCATTACTTTCGTTTGAAGATTGATCTTGTTGAATATTTTCCTGATTATTATCAGTATTTAAATCATTTTTAGTGTTCAAAAAATTAAACTCTGAAACATGAATTTCAGTAGAGTATCTTTGAGTTCCATCTTCAGATTGCCACTTTCTAGTTTTTATTTTTCCTTCAACATAAATTTTATCTCCTTTTTTTAAATATTTTTCACATATCTCAGCTGCCTTATTTTTTACAACCAAATTATGCCATTCTGTATTTGAAATTTTTTCTCCTGTAGCTTTATTTGTATAATTTTCGTTTGTAGCAATTGGAAACCTACCTATACATCCTCCTCCATCAAAATGATGCATTTTGACATTATCACCTAGATTACCTATTAACATTACTTTGTTTAAAGACCCGCTCATTTCATTGATTTTATTAGGATCAAATATACGAAAAAGCAAATATTACCAATTATAGTTCAAAAGGAAATTAGAAATTGGTTTTGGAAATGGAAACATCTTTAAATTTCTAATATTGGTTTGATTATTTTTGATGTTTTTAACATCGAAAATCCAAAATGAGTAATTGATATTTTGATGAGAAAGTTTATGTATAAAACTTTTATTTTGATATAAATAAAATTCATTTTTTTTCGAATTAAAAAATTTGTTTTCTTTTAATTTAATTGATAAGTTTTTTTTATCCAATGATTTTTCTGATTCAATTAGAGGAAATTGATATAAATTTTGCCAAATATCTTTATTAATTCTTTTTTCAATTACAGTATCTCCATTTGGAGATTTCATGATTAAAAAGTTAAAAAATCTTTCTTTATTTTTTTTCTTGCCAATCTTTACAGGCAAAGCTGAGATTTTTTGATTTAAATATGCATAACAAGTCTTTTGATAAATACACTTTTTACATATTGGGTTTTTTGGTTTACAAACCAATGATCCAAACTCCATTATAGCTTGATTAAAATCAGAAGGATTTTTTTTTGATATCAATATTTGTGCAATATTTCTAAACTCTTTAAAAGATTTGCTAGTGTTAATTGGAATTTTAATTCCAATCAATCGAGATAAAAACCTATAAACATTTCCATCTACAACAGGATTAATTTCATTTATTGAAAAGGAGCTTATAGCACTGGCAGTATAATCTCCAATTCCTGGTAATTTAATAAGGTCTTCATATTTAGAGGGAAAAATACCTTCAAAATTTCCAACAACAATTTTAGCTGTTTTATGTAGATTTCTAGCTCTACTATAATACCCCAAACCTTCCCATAATTTCAAGACTTCTTTCTCTGAAGCAAAAGCTAATGTTTGAACATTTGGATATTTTTTAATAAAACGATTATAGTAAGGGAGGCCTTGAACAATTTTAGTTTGTTGTAAAATGATTTCAGATAACCAAATTTTATAAGGGTCATTTGTGTTTCTCCATGGCAATTCTCTTTTATTTATACTATACCAACTAATCAAATTATTAGAAAAACTGTTTAAAAAACTTAGTGACAAATTGAAAATCAAAATAGTTAGTATTAATAGCTTTATTAAAAGGTGAATTTAGAATATAAATTTATATATTTGGCAACTTAAAAAGTAAACATAAATAAAAATAAGAATATGACCAAAGCAGAGATTGTATCAAAAATTTCGAATAATTTAGGATTAGAAAAAAATGAGGTTCTTGCTACTGTAGAAAATCTAATGACTGAGATTAAAACCTCTCTTAATAACGGAGAAAATGTTTACTTAAGAGGATTTGGAAGTTTTATTGTAAAGAAAAGAGCTGAAAAAACAGGTCGAAATATCTCAAAAAATACAACTATTAGAATTCCTGCTCATCATATTCCTGCTTTTAAACCTGCCAAAGTGTTTGTTGATGGTGTAAAGAAAAATAATTAATTAAAAAATAATATATGCCAAGTGGTAAAAAAAGAAAAAGACACAAGGTAGCTACACATAAGCGAAAAAAAAGAAGTCGAGCTAACCGACACAAAAAGAAATAATCTAATTATTTCTTATACGAACTATAAAAGTTCTTTGAAATGAAGTTTATTTTAGTATTTGTTCATTACTAATTATTCTTCCCGGTAAAATTAAATCCTGTATATATAGTATAACCTATTCATATTTTAATATGAATACTAAATCATAAATTGTGAGTAAAGAAATTATTATTCGATCAAACTCTACTGCAGTTGATTTTGCATTACTTAAAAACGGAAAATTAATTGAGCTTCATAAACAAAATGATGGAAACAAGTTTAATGTTGGTGACATTTTTTTAGCTAGAACAAAAAAAACTATTTCTGGCTTAAATGCAGCATTTGTAAATGTTGGTTATGAAAAAGATGCTTTTTTACATTATCATGACCTAGGTCCGAAAATTCTATCTACAATAAAGTTCATTAAAGGTGTAAGTACAGGTAAAATAAAGAATTTTTCCCTTGACAGATTTCATTTTGAATCTGAAATTAATAAGGAAGGGAGTATCTCTGATGTTATAAGTCCTAATCAATCTTTATTGGTTCAGATTATCAAAGAGCCAATATCTACAAAAGGCCCAAGAATTAGTTCAGAATTATCTTTTGCTGGACGTTTTCTAGTATTAGTGCCTTTTTCAAATAGAATTTCTATTTCACAAAAAATAGAAAGTAGAGAAGAAAAAAGTAGATTAAAAAGATTAGTTCAAAGTATAAAACCCAAAGGTTTTGGAGTCATTGTTAGAACAGTTGCAAAAAATAAAAAAGTTGCTGAGCTTGATAAAGATTTACAAAACTTATATGGATACTGGATACAACTTTGTAAAAAAATAAAAGGAGCAGAAATGCCTTTAAAAGTACAAAGTGAATTAAACAGATCTTCATCAATTTTAAGAGATATTTTTAACGACTCCTTCACAGGAATTTATGTTAATCAAAAATCCATGTTTTCGGAGATTAAGGATTATTTAAAACAAATTGCTCCAAATAAGCAATCTATTTTAAAGCTACATAATTCAGATATACCAATTTTTGAACAATATGGAATTGAACGTCAAATTAAAACAGCCTTTGGAAAAACAGTAACAATGAGTAAAGGTGCTTATCTAATTATTGAGCACACTGAGGCACTTCATGTTATAGATGTAAATAGTGGCAATAGATCAACAAAGGCAAAAAATCAAGAAGAAACTGCTCTTGAAGTAAATTTAGTAGCAGCTTCAGAAATTGCTAGACAACTAAGGCTTAGAGACATGGGTGGAATTATTGTTATTGATTTTATAGATATGACAAGCCCAGAAAACAGAAAAAATCTATTTGATCATTTTAAAACTGAAATGGGGTCAGATAGAGCTAAGCACAAAATTCTTCCACCAAGTAAAATTGGATTAATTCAGATGACTCGACAAAGAGTAAGACCAGAAATGGAAATAAAAACAAAAGAATTAAATCCAAATACTAATGGAACTGTTGAAGCTCCAATTGTTTTAATTGAAAAGATTTCAAATAAGTTAGAAAAAATCATAAATAATAAAAAGTACGATAATAAAAAACTCGTTTTACATTTGCATCCATTTATAGCTGCATACGTAAAAAGTGGTTATCCTTCAATAAGATCAAAATGGTATTTTGATCATAAAAGATGGGTTAAAATTATCGCTAGAGATGCTTACACCTATTTACATTTTCGATTTTTTGATAAAGATGGTAAAATCATCAATGTATAGTAAAAAAAGCGGCATTATGCCGCTTTTTTTTTGTTCAAAATTGTTCTAATTTCAATAGATGAATAATTTCGATTTAACATTAAAAGAAATAGAAAGAAAGCTACAGCATTACTGCTCTTATCAAGATAGATGCCATAAAGAAGTTATCGAAAAATTAAAAACATATAAAATTAAATCCTCTGATTTAAATCAAATAGTATCCAACCTAATTAATAAAAACTTTTTAAATGAATCTAGATTCTCAAAAAGTTTTGTAAGAGGAAAGTTTAATATAAAGAACTGGGGAAAATTAAGAATCCAAAATGAATTAAAAAAAAGAAATATATCTTCTTATAATATTTCCCTAGGAATGAAAGAGATTGATGAAATAGATTATCATAAAAAGCTAGATCTTATTTTTAATAAAAAATTATCATCTTTGGATAGAATAAATACTATTTCTAAAAAGAAAAAAATTATTTCTTACTTGACCTATAGAGGATGGGAAAGCAATTTAATTTATGATAAAATCAATGAAATATAGTTTAAAAATAAGTTTCTTATTTCTATTTTTTTTCTCATTAATCGGATGTAAAAAAAATGCAGATTTGATTATTTACAATGCTAATATATATACCGTTAATAAAAATTTTAATATTGCAAAGGCAATTGTAATTAAGGATGGAAAATTCCTTGAGGTTGGAGAAAATGAACTTCAAAATAAATACAATTCTAAAAAATCTATTGATCTAAAGGGATCTACTATTCTCCCCGGTCTTATTGATGCACATTGTCATTTCTATGGTTTAGGAACAAATCAATTGGTTATTGATTTAGTAGGCACTAAATCATTTGAAGAAATTATATTTAGATTAAAATCTAATTCTTCTGAAAAAAATACTATAATTAAAGGAAGGGGATGGGACCAAAATGACTGGAAAAATAAAGACTTTCCAGAAAAAAGTGAATTAGACATGCTTTTTCCCAATATTCCTGTTGTTTTAGAGAGGATTGATGGTCATGCTTACCTTGTTAATCAAAAGGCTTTAGATATGGCCAAAATAAACCTTAATACTAAATCTAATAGTGGGAGTATTTTAAAAAAGAATGGACAATTAACTGGTGTTTTAATCGATGGTCCTATGAGATTAATTGACAATGTTATTCCAGAACTATCAAAATCTGAAAAAATAAAGGCTCTTTTAGATGCTCAAAGAATATGCTTTAAAAATGGATTAACCACTGTTGATGATGCTGGATTATCTAAAGAAATTATTCTCTTAATTGATAGTTTACAAAAAAATAAGGATTTAAAAATGAGAGTTTATGCCATGATTAGTAACTCTAAAAATAATCTTGATTATTTCCTTAAAAAAGGGGCTATTAAAACACCTAGATTAAATGTTAGATCTGTTAAAGTATATGGAGATGGTGCATTAGGATCAAGAGGAGCTGCATTGAAGTACCCTTATCATGATGATAAAAAAAACTATGGAAAATTAATTACAAAACCTGAAGAAATAAAAGATTTAGCTTCAAGATTAGCAGATGCTAATTTTCAAATGAATACACATGCTATAGGAGATTCTGCAATAAAATTACTAATTGATAGCTATTCTAAGGTTTTAAAAAATAAATTAGATCCAAGGTGGAGAATCGAACATTCTCAAATTATAGATTTAGACGACATAAATGGTTATAATGAGAAAATTCTTCCTTCAGTCCAGCCTACTCATGCAACAAGTGACATGTATTGGGCTGAAGAAAGAGTAGGATCTTCAAGAATTAATGGAGCCTATGCATATAAAAAGCTATTGGAAAAATCCAAAGTAATTGGCTTAGGTACAGATTTTCCTGTGGAAAGAGTAAACCCCTTCCTCACATTTTATGCTGCTATTTCTAGAAAAGATTTAAATGAATACCCTGTAAATGGATTTCAATTTCAAAATGCACTATCAAGACAAGAAACATTAAAAGGAATGACTATTTGGGCTGCCTATTTGAATTTTGAAGAAAAAGAAAAAGGAAGTATTGAAAAAGGAAAGTTTGCTGACTTTATTGTGATTGACCAAGATATTATGAAAGTTGAAATAAATAAAACTCCAAAAACTAAAGTTTTAAAAACCTATTTGTCAGGAGAATTAGTCTATACTAAAGAGAACCCCTAGCAAAATATTTCTTCCAGGCATTGGAACTAAATTAGTTTCAGAATAAACCTCATCTAATATATTATTTGCAGAAACAAAAAAAGATTTATAAGATATTTTAGAATCTAAAACACTATAACTAACTCCATCTGATCTTTTTGCAGATTTGTATACAATTGAATGATAAATATTTTTATAATTAAGGTTAAGCTTAGAAATAAAATGATTTTTTATAGAATTCAATGAATACTTAGAATAATTTATATTACTAACATAATTATCATCTTTAATATTAGAGTATCCTAAACTAAATGAATTTGAAGAAAAATTATACAACAAGTCAAATTCAAAGCCTCTAGTATTTAAAGAACCTATATTTACAGCTTTCCATAAATCATTTTGATTTTCCTTAACGTAATCTATAATATTTTTAGACTTTCTTGAAAAAATAGCAACTGAAAAATCAAATTTCGAAGTATTATATTTAAATCCAAATTCAGTAGATGTTGCTTGCTCTGGATCTAAATCCTGATTTCCAACCGTTGTTCTATCACTATAATATAAATCAGTATAAGTAGGTATCCTATATGTTTTACCAATATTAGAATAAAGTTTTAGTTTGGAATTTAAGTGATATCCAAAATCAATTCCTGGAAAGGAATGAAATGACAAATCTGAGAAATAACTAATGGCAATACCAGGAGATATTGTCAGATTATCATTAAAAAATTCAAAAGTATGGTCGACAAAAACATTAAGTGTCGTTCTGTTGTGATCTCCTAAATTATTACTAGTAATATTTACCGTTGATAAATCAATACCAAATCCTGTAATTCCTCCCTTATTAAAATAAGACCCACTTAATTCAGCAGAAATCTTATTTGTTTTATGAAGATTTCTATATACAGATGGATTATCTCTAATATATATGTATTCATCTTGTCCCCTTTTCCAATACAATTTTGGTTTAATGATTAATTTTTCTGATTTTAAAACAGTAGAAAGTCCTAATAGACTTGCCTGAGTTTCTTCATATTGTTCTGTTGCAGAAGGACTAGCATAAAAACCATTTGCACCAAACCTGCGTTCAGAAAAAGAACTTATTAAATCAATTGGGGAACTTTTAGTTATAAAAGAGGTTTTTATAAAATAGTTGTTATTTATATAGTCCGTATTATGTCTATATCCATCTGATCGATTAGTAGAAAAACTCAATAAACTTTTTACTTTTTCACTAACCACTTTTGATGATAAAGAAAAATTCTTCTGTTTATAAGAACCTAAAGAGATTTCCTTTACAAATAAATTTGCTTCATTAATTTTACCTTCTACTTCCTTAGTTACAATGTTTATAGCTCCCGAGAATGCATTTTGTCCAAAAATTCTTGCAGCAGGACCTTTAATTATTTCTATTCTTTCTATTAAATAAAGTGGAAGAATCATATTAAGTGTATGATGACCTGTTTGTGCATTATCCATTTTCATTCCATCTATTAAAAGTAAAGTTTGGTCAAATCCTCCTCCTCTTATATATAAATCTCCTTGAACTCCACCAACTCCCCTTCTTCTAATATCAATTCCTATTACTTGTTGTAATAAATCAGAGACATTAGTAGCATAACTACTTTCTATTTCTTTTGTACCAATTATTTTAATTGTTCTAAAATTTTTTGAAAATGGTAAATTAATCTTTGTTGAAGATACCACCACTTCATCTAAAATTTCATCTAAAGGGGGCCCCTGAGATAACAAAATTTGAAAAAAAAGGAAAAGTATAATTGAAATCTTATATTTCATAATTATAAACTAATACTAATGTAGTAAAATTAAAAAGAGACAGAACTTAGTCTGTTAAAATGATTATTTTATTTTCTTTCATTTCAACAACACCTGAAGATATATTTAAATGTGTTTCCTTTGAATTAATTTTAGAAAAAATATCAGATAAATTTTCAGGAATTTTAATATCTCCTAAAATTTTTACAGTTCCTTTACTTAAAGTAGAAACAATTGGGGCGTGATTATTTAACATCTGAAATGAACCATCCGAACCAGGAACCAAAACAGATTCAACATCTCCATTAAATAAAGTTTTTTCTGGACTTACAATTTCTAAATACATAATTATTAATTACGCTTCGGCTAACATTTTTTCTCCAGCTTCAATTGCCTCTTCAATAGTTCCCTTAAGATTAAAAGCAGCTTCCGGAAGGTGATCTAATTCACCATCCATAATCATGTTAAACCCTTTAATAGTATCCTTAATATCTACTAAAACTCCAGGAGTACCAGTAAATTGTTCTGCTACATGAAAAGGCTGAGAAAGGAATCTTTGTACTTTTCTTGCCCTATATACTGAAAGCTTATCTTCTTCCGAAAGTTCTTCCATACCTAGAATAGCAATAATATCTTGAAGTTCCTTATATTTCTGTAAAAGTTCTTTAACTCTCTGAGCACAATTATAGTGATCATCACCTAAAATTTCAGCAGTTAAAATTCTTGAAGTTGAATCTAAAGGATCTACAGCAGGATAAATTCCTAATTCAGCAATTTTTCTTGAAAGTACTGTCGTAGCATCTAGGTGAGCAAAGGTTGTAGCTGGAGCTGGATCTGTTAAATCGTCAGCCGGTACATATACTGCCTGTACAGATGTAATAGATCCCTTTTTTGTAGAGGTAATTCTTTCTTGCATAGCGCCCATTTCTGTTGCCAATGTTGGCTGATAACCAACAGCAGATGGCATTCTTCCAAGTAATGCAGAAACTTCTGAACCTGCTTGAGTGAATCTAAAAATATTATCAACAAAAAACAAAACATCTTTCCCTTGACCATCACCAGCACCATCTCTAAAATATTCCGCAACAGTTAATCCTGATAAAGCTACTCTAGCTCTAGCTCCAGGAGGTTCATTCATTTGACCAAATACGAAAGTTGCCTTAGATTCTTTCATAGCTTTTTTATCTACTTTGCTTAAATCCCATCCTCCTTCTTCCATAGATTTATCAAAACCTTTACCATATTTAATAATTCCTGATTCCAACATTTCTCTTAAAAGATCATTTCCTTCTCTAGTTCTTTCTCCTACACCAGCAAAAACTGAAAGTCCACCATGTCCTTTAGCAATATTGTTAATTAATTCTTGTATTAATACTGTTTTACCAACACCAGCACCTCCAAATAAACCTATCTTTCCTCCTTTAGCATAGGGCTCAATTAAATCAATTACTTTAATACCAGTAAATAAAACTTCCGTTGAAGTAGAAAGCTGGTCAAAATCAGGCGCTTCTCTATGAATTGGCAAGCCATTATCTCCAGTTTTTGGTAAATCTCCTAATCCATCAATAGCATCACCAATAACGTTAAATAATCTACCATAAATATCTTCACCAATAGGCATTTGAATTGGATTCCCAGTTGCTTGAACATCTACTCCCCTTTGAAGACCATCTGTTGAGTCCATTGATATAGTTCTGACCACATCTTCTCCAACATGAGACTGAACTTCAAGAACTAAAATAGAACCATCCTCTCTTTTTATTTCAAGAGAATCGTATATTTTAGGAAGCGTGGCTGATGATGTATCGAATGTTACATCTACTACTGGACCAATAATTTGAGAAACTTTACCAATCGAATTTGACATTATATAATTTTTAGTTGAAAATATTTGTTATAAATGGAAATTTATTGAGGCAAATATAAAATTTAAACTTCAATTTTTTTAATTTTTAAACAAAAAAAAGGCGCCAATAGGCGCCTTTTTATTAACATTAAAAATTGGTATTAAGGATTCAAAGTAAACCCTACATAATATTGGCTTCCGATCATTCCTGATCCTGGAATCATTTGATATTCGTTTCCTCCTATGTTAGCACCTCCAACTTTAATTCTAGCATCGATTTTAGGTAACTCAAAATTCATTGAAGCATCATATACTGTACAATGAGGAATTCTAGCATCTATAAAACCACTTTGTTCCCACATAAAGCTATCGTGGTATCTAGCACTTACATTGAATGAGAAATTCTTAGCAAGCTTAGTCGAACCAAAACTTAGTTTTACTCTAGTCTGAGGAGTATTAAATCCTGCCTCATAGGTAGATAATGGATCTTTAAATGTCATCTTGTTATATGAACCTGTTATATTTACGTCATAAGTTTTAAAAAGTTCAGTTTCAAATCCAGCACTAACCCCATAAGTTCTAACAACCTCGTCGGTGTTGCTATCAACACTAACTGCTCTAAAATCACCTTGAGCAAGTGCAGCTAATCCACCAAAAGCAGGATGCATATACATAGGTGTTACTACCGTTTGAGCAGCAATAAAATTATCCCATTCTGTAAAATAGGCGTTAATATCTAAAGCCGTTTTCGTGCCATTTATCCTATATCCAAGATCATAAGATTTTACATATTGTGGTTCTACATTTGTTAGTACAGCCGCAACTGGTGCTCCAGCTTGAACAGAGGCTAATGTCCATGAATTTTCCATAATATGCTTACCTGTTAACATATATCTTGCAGTTGAACTTACTCCTTGAACTTCCATTTTAAAACGATTAATATTATCTGAAGATGATCCCATTAAAATAGCAGAGCCTATATCCAATCCAATATATTGATCTTGAGAGGATGGATTTCGGTATCCAGTTTGGTAAGAGAATCTTATATTCTGATTTTCTGTTAAAGACACTAATCCTCCAATTCTTGGAGTGATATGTCCATCAAAAAACTCACTCTTATCATAACGCATAGAAGCTGTTAATTTTAAAGCTCCGTCAAAAAAGTCTTTTTTAGCTTGAGCATATAATCCCATGTCTGTATATTCAATTGGAGCTGTATAATCCGTAAATAACGTACCATTAGATCTTAAAATATAATCTCTATAAGAACCTCCAACAATAACATCGGCAATACTAACTAAGTCTTGTAGATTATAATTAACTTCAAAGCTATTAGATTTAGATGTATCTAAGATTCCTGCACCTCCACGAAAAACATCAATTCCGTTAGTTATAGCTTGTTTGTATACTTTATCCCATAAAGCACTTCCTTTCTTTATCATATTTGCATCTGCTGCTTTTCTTGCTGCAGCATGTGCAGAAAGATCATTTTTAGCTAATGACGCAAGCAATTGTTTAAAGGTAGCTCCTTGTGCCGCAGCTCCAAGAATAGTTTGAAGTCCAACCACAGGGTTTGCATTAATAGTAGTATAAACTCCACTTAAACCAAAATACTGACCTAAATATCCTCCATACCATGCAGCTGCACCTCCTGGTTGAGAAAGTACCATAACTGAACCTAATGCTTCCATATCGTGAGTATTACCAGAATCTTCAATAGTAGTATATGCTCTTAAAGTAAGGTTTCTGTTGTTATACTCTATTTTATGTTGCTGAAGACCAAAGTTTTTTAGCATGTTTCTATTAGTTGCATGAAGCATGGTATTACCTTGACCTATTTTAGAGTTAATAATTAATTCAGAATCTTCAGTTGGTTTAAAATGAAGAGCGATATCAGTCTTCATACTAGAAGCTTTATTATCTGTTAGATCCACTTCATTATAACCTGTTGTTCTAATTGTTTGGGTTCCAAAGAAAGTTTGTGTAGCAAAAATATTTCCAAAGAAAGCAGCTTGAGCAGGGCTAATTAATCCTTGTTGTACCAAACCAGGGAGAACTAATCCAGCAAAAGCTAAATCCATATTAATATTTTGAGCAAGATTACCATAAACATTTATACCATCATAATCAGCAAAAGATCTAGGATCTTGTTCTGATGAATCAGCAGCAGCATATGCTCCACCTAATTTATTTATGTCTCTATAATCTACTGCATGCCAATCTTCCCCTTGTACATAACTAACAGTAACTTTCGCGGCAAATTTGTCACTAAATTTATGAGCTGCTCTCATTGCAATATCATAATAGTAGTTATCTCCAGCAGCTTTCTGTGAAGTTACTCCATGTTTATATGCGACACTTATACCTGGAAAATCAAAAGGATTTTTACTATTCATAAATAAAATACCTTTTGTTGCATTTGCTCCATATAAAGCAGAAGCAGCACCAGGCATTAATTCAACACTCTGAATGTCTAATTCATTTATTCCTAATAAGTTACCAGCTGAAAAGTTTAATCCAGGAGCCTCATTATTCATTCCATCTACAAGCTGAACAAAACCTTCATTATAAACAGTAGAAAAACCTCTAGTATTTACCTGTTGTAATAATAGTCCTCCAGAGTTAATTTGAACTCCTTTAAGTCCATCTAGGCTACTGTAAAAATCTGGCCCAGTAGACTGAGCAATATCCTTATAATCAAACTTCTCAATAGTTACAGCAGATTCAAAAAGTCTCTCAGGAACCCTAGAAGCTGAAACTACTATTTCATCTAAAAGGTTTTGTGAAGAAACTAATTGTACATCAAAATTTAAATTTGATGTTGTAACATTTAAAGTAGCAGAATTAAAACCTACACTTGAAACTGTTAAAGTAAATGGTGGATTTTGATTGATAGAAATAGAAAAATTTCCATCGAAATCAGCAATCGTACCATTCATTTCATTGAAAACAATATTTGCTCCAGGAACTGGATCATTGTTATCATCCGTTACAGTTCCTGTTACGGTTGTTTGTGCGAAAATTAATGTACTAAAAAGTACAGCAATCAGTGACAAAATTCTTTTCATAATATAATTGTTTTAGTTTTTTTTGTTGTTACCTATACGTAAATAACCATGTAAATATAAATAAAATTGTAAAACTAGCATCTTTTTAGGATATAAATAGAGAATTTAACAACAGAAAAGGGTGTCATTTAAAGAATATAAAAAATAAGCCCTACTTTAAATTGTTTAATATTCTTAATATTTATGTGGTTTTTAGTGAATTCTTTATCAAATAAAGGCTGAAGGCCTAGATAAACTCCTAAATTCCAGGTATTATTACCCGCATTTAAGGTAAAACCAGATTGAAAATTATTAAATGGTAAATTTCTAATTGTCTG
The DNA here is from genome assembly GCA_902511755.1 of uncultured Bacteroidota bacterium. Lineage (GTDB taxonomy): Bacteria > Bacteroidota > Bacteroidia > Flavobacteriales > Flavobacteriaceae > MAG-121220-bin8. The sequence goes on from CABXGL010000010.1 coordinate 38,045, forward strand.
ATTATTAGAGGAAGATTCATATTTAACTTTACTACTAATAATATAACTAGTTTTCAAACCAAAGTAAATTCTCCAAAATTTGTAGTTTTCAGGTGTTGAAGTTCTCCATCTAATTTCAAAAGGGAACTCTAATTCATTTAAAACCCATTTATTTTTAGTAAAAGAATCTAAATCTGAAACAATTTTTGCATCAAGCTGATTATTTGTGTTAGAAAATTTTAGATTATTATGGAAACTACTATTAGAATATCCCAAACCTAAACCTATTCCAAAATTTCTAGACTTATTTAAGGGGATATCTCGAATAAAACCTAAATTAATAGAACTTGAAAACTTATTTTGATTAAAGTCAGTGGGGCTGTTTATTAAGGAGTTATAGAATACACCAAAATAAATCTGATCTTCTCTATATTTATCATCAACTTCATTAATCTGTGAGTAGGATAAAATTGAAAATAATAAAAAATAAATAAGGTTTACTAATCTTAACACTTTATAAAGTTACTTATTAATATAAAAAAAGCATCCGAAAAAGGGATGCTTAAATATTTTTAATAAAAAAAACAATTTATCAATAGTTTTGAGTATAATCTCCAATTCGTGTGGTATAATTAATTTTTAAAGCATTAACTTTTCTTAATTCTTGCTTAATATCTGAAATTAGACCCATATTAGTTTCTCCATCAACTTTTAAGGCAGTTGTAAGAACATTTTGAAGTTCCTCACGCTTAGTTGCTCTCTCAGCCAAAACGTAAGCTCCTACATCAGAAACTACAGAAAACTTATCATTTAATTGTATTCTTGGCTGATCCCCATATTTATCTTGATACCTAGCACTTGGCTTTCCAGCGTATATATAGATAACACGATCTTTTTTATCTAATTTTTTTATTTGATCGGCTGCTGGAAGAGTATTTGTAACCATTAAAGTATTATCACGCATAACTGTTGCTACCATGAAAAAAAACAGAAGCATGAATACAATATCAGGAAGAGAAGCTGTAGATATTGCAGGTAATTCACCACCTTTCTTCTTTTTAAACTTAGACATCTTATTAATTATTTGTTTTACTAGGTTCAGCCTCAGACAACTTCTGAGGATACATTTTTTTTAATACAGCAAGCTTTGGCTTTAGTAAAGCTTTAACTTTAGGGCTTGTTCTAGGATCAGAATAAACTTTATCTGCCTCAACATAAGTCATTCTTTCATTAGGATAAATAGCCATAAACTCTCTATCCCTAAGTTGATTATATGCTGCTACTAATTCATTTTGAACTGATATATAAACCTTATAATCTGTTTCTCTATCATTTTTAAGAGAAATTATCGCCTTATCTGGATTATCAGAAGAAGATTTATCTTTTTCACCCTTGCAATAATCACAAGCTTCTTCACCAATACCTCCTCCATTATCAAGAAATTTTACTGCTGCTTCCCTAACATCTCTTAAATCCATAAGTTTTTCTTCAACAAGAATATCATTATTCTTATTTACAACGACAGTAAAAATATTTCTTTCCTTTATAATCGGAGGATCTATCACCTCTTCCATTGGCGGAAGTTTTCTATTAATACCTGAGTCCGTTTCAATGGTAGTAGTTACCAAGAAAAATATTAATAATAAAAAGGCAATATCGGCCATAGAGCCAGCATTAACCTCTGGTGATTTTCTAGCCATTTATTTCTTTATTAATTTTTTAACAGAATGAAATGCCATTGCACCAACTGCAATTATAGTTAAAAAATAAAAAGTTCTTATTCCAGTCTCTACCATTCTAGCTCCGCCAGCAGATAACATTTCGCCATCCTGCATAGGAGTCTCCTCTCCAGATGAAAAAACAAATGCAACTACAATTACCAAAGCAAAAGCTGCTATAGACATAAGAGATTTTTTTAAATTTCCTTTATCACTAGCTAAATTTTTAATTGAAAAAAACAAGGTAATCAAAACGGTAATTAATAAAATAAATTGAGCTAAATAAATGATATACGAAACAGTTCCAAAATCTCCTTGCATAGCACTCATTTCAATAGCATCATCTCCTTTTCCAATTATCAATGCTAAAAAAATTAAGCCAATTACTCCTAAACTTGCAGAAACAAGTGTGGTTATTTTTTGAATATTCATATTTATTATTTTTTATGAGCTACTAAAATGTCTATCAAAGTTATTGATGCATCTTCCATATCGTTTACGATACTATCAATTTTAGCAATTATATAATTATAAAATACCTGTAAAATTATAGCTACAATAAGTCCAAATACGGTTGTTAAAAGTGCAACTTTAATACCTCCAGCAACTAATGAGGGTTGCATATCCCCTGCAGCTTGAATTTTATCAAATGCTTGAATCATACCAATAACAGTACCCATGAAACCAAGCATTGGAGCAAGAGCGATAAATAAAGAAATCCATGATACATTTTTTTCAAGTTGTCCCATTTGAACACCTCCATAAGCAACTACTGCTTTTTCAGCACTTTCTACACCTTCTCCAGCTCTATCCAATCCTTGATAGAAAATAGAGGCTACAGGGCCTGGAGTGTTTCTACAAACTTCCTTTGCAGCTTCAGTTCCACCTGATTTTAAAGCGCTTTCAACATCTTCGGTTAATTTCTGTGTATTGGTTGTTGCAAGATTTAAATAAATAATCCTTTCGATAGCTATTGCTAATCCAAAGATTAAACAAGCAAGTACAATACCCATAAAGCCTGGTCCTCCTTCAATAAAACGATTCTTTAATTCTTGAGTAAAAGAACGTTCTTCTGGTTCTTCAACCATTACTTCTTCAACCATTACTTCTTCTTGTACAGCTTCATCCTGAACAGCAGATTCATCTTGAGCATAAATAGTAAAACTTGAGAAGAAAAATGACGTAATTACTAAAAGTGATAAAATTCTTTTCATTATGATAAGTTTGTTTGTTAATTTTTAAGTTGTTAAATATATATAAAAAGTTTAATTAATAATAATGTTTTTATAAAACATCAACCAATGTTAATTAACATAATCAAATTACAGTCAGTAAATTACATTTTTTGCACATACTTATACATTGATTTATAAAACATTATCATTAGATAAATGACTTGGTTAAAAAAAATAGATTACCAAAAATAAAAAATGGTTTTGTACTTTTAAGAAACTATTTTTCTATTATTTTAAAACAGTATCCCTTATGAAAAAATTAATTCAACTAATAACGTTTTTTATATTAATATCTCTTAATGCACAAGAAAAATCTGTTCCATTTTTTAAAAATGGTGAAGCTCAAGTAGTTGAATCGTTTAAAGACGAAGCCAAGTGGATACGTCATGATCTTTGGGTTGAAACTTCTTTTGACTCTGATGGTGATGGAAAAATGGATCGAATGCATGTTGATGTTACTCGCCCTGCTCAAACAGAAGATGGATTAAAACTGCCCGTAGTTTATGAAACTAGTCCATATTATGCTGGAACTGCTGGACTTTCAACTGAATTATTTTGGGACGTAAAACATGAGTTAGGGCAGCAACCTAATCCAAGAAAACATATAGAGGTAAATAGAAGAGGCAAACGTCCAATCATATCAAATTCACAAGTAAGAATTTGGGTTCCTAGAGGTTTTGTAGTTATCCACTCATCATCTCCGGGCACAGGTTTATCTGATGGTGCTCCTACTGTAGGAGGAAAAAATGAATCTTTGGCTCCAAAGGCTATAATAGATTGGTTAAATGGAAGAGCAAGGGGGTACACTTCTAGAGAAGGGAATAAAGAAGTAATTGCTTACTGGTCTACTGGGAAAGTAGGAATGACAGGAACTTCCTACAATGGCACCTTACCATTAGCAGCAGCTACAACTGGAGTGGAAGGATTAGAGGCTATCATTCCTATTGCACCGAATACATCATATTATCATTATTATAGATCTAATGGTTTGGTTCGATCACCAGGAGGTTATTTGGGTGAAGATATAGATGTTTTATATGATTTCATTCACAGTGGAAAAGAAGAAAATAGGGCTCGAAATAATAGGGTGATAAGAGATACTGAAATGATTAATGGAATGGATAGAATAACAGGAGACTACAACGATTTTTGGGAGGGTAGAGATTATCTAAATCAAATGAAACCTATGAAAGCAGCATTGTTAATGGCTCATGGATTTAATGATTGGAATGTTATGCCAGAACATAGTTATCGTATCTCTAAAAAAGCAATAGAAATGGGAATTCCAACACAAATATATTATCATCAAGATGGACATGGCGGTCCACCACCACTAAAAATGATGAATAGATGGTTTACTCGCTACTTATTTGGGATAGAAAATGGCGTAGAAAAAGACCCTAAAGCCTGGATAGTTAGAGAATATAATTCCCGACAAAAACCAACCCCCTACCAAGCATATCCAAATCCAGATGCCTCGTTAGTAACTTTATCTCTTCATCCTGGAGCGCCAGGAACAGGAGGCTTATTTCTCAAGAAAAACAAAATAAAAACACTAGAAACATTAACAGACGATTATGCCTACGACGGAGCTTCTCTAGCTAAAGCTAAAACCTCAGAAAATAGACTTCTATTTCTTAGTCCTGTTCTTAAAGAAGACATTCATTTGTCTGGATTATCAACTCTAACCATTAAAGTAGCTAGTAGTAAAAAAGCTGCAAATTTATCAGTTTGGCTAGTTTCACTTCCTTGGAATTCTGATCAGAAAGTCAAAATAACTGACAATATAATAACACGAGGTTGGGCAGATATTCAAAATTATAAATCATTGACGGAGAGTACAAATTTAATCCCTGGTAAATTTTATACGATAAGTTTTGATTTACAACCCGATGATCAAATTATAAAAAAAGGTCAGCAAATAGGATTGATGATCTTTTCAAGCGATCCTGAATTTACATTACATCCTAAACCGGGTACAATACTAACTGTAGACATTAATTCCACTTCGTTAAAGATTCCTGTGATTGGAGGACGTAAATCTTTTTATAGGGCTACTAAACAATAAGAAATTAAACAAATGATTTGTATAAAAACTCATATCCCAAAAGAAGTCTGTGAAATTGATGACGAATTAAAAGCAATCTATCATAGTAGAGAATCTGTTTGTATTTGGATTTTTAAAAATAGAATTGATAGAAACAAGTTTATGGATGAAACAATTGGAATGCTTAAGAAAGAAAGAGAAGATCATTACATCTTAAATTATAAGTAAAACCTCAAGTTAGCACATACTCATTCTTTAATGTATAATAAAGAGTTTAATCTAACATTGGTTTATAAATATAAAGTTAAGTTCAAAAATAGTAGGGTATTAATTAAGGTATTTTAAGATAACTTATAAATATCTCATTGTAGTTTCTTAAATGGATCAGAAAAAAAAACATATCCAAAAAATAATGTAAAAAGACAGTAAATTATAGTGTACATTATTATTAGCTGAAGATTATTCTCAAATTTGAAGACTAATTTTATCATAGCAATTGAAGCAGTTAAGAAATGAAGTGTATTTCCTATAAGTAAAGGTTTGTTATAAATACCACCTATTAAACTATTTTTTGACATCCAATTTATATAGCTAAAACCCAAATATAGAGCCCCTAAAATCTGTAGAATTAATATAAAAATATGATTATCATCGTTGGTTAGTAAAAAAGAAATTTCATTAGGGAAAAAAGAAAGTCCAAATCCATTGACGGCTAAAAAAATAGCACTTATTATCATTAAAGTTTTTGTGTACTTTCGATGGAAAGAATTTTCTTTATCATATTTCGTCATAAGCCTATTATAATATAATTAAATTATAAATTAAAGTATGAGTTAGCAGAGAGGAAGGGATTCGAACCCTCGATACACTTTTGGCGTATACACGCTTTCCAAGCGTGCGCCTTAAACCACTCGGCCACCTCTCTTTTTAAAAAAATCAAAATTACTTAATAATCTGTTATATCCTGAAAATGTTTTTAGAATTTTCAGTCGTTAATTTGGCAAGTTCATTTTCACTAATCCCATATAATTCAGACAATTTGGATAATACATATTTAATATATGAGCTTTCATTTCTTTTTCCCCTAAATGGGACAGGGGATAAATATGGAGAATCCGTTTCTAAAACTATATTGTTAATACTTATCTGATTAATAAACTTATCAATTCCTCCATTTTTAAATGTTACTACTCCACCTATTCCAAGTTTAAATCCTAAATTAATTGCTCTTCTAGCTTGATCTAATGTGCCAGTAAAACAATGAAACACGCCTCTAAGTTTTTCACATTTTTCAGCATCTAATATTTCAAAAATTTCATCAAATCCTTCCCTACAATGAATAACAATTGGCAAATCATTTGAAATAGCCAATCTAATTTGAAACTCAAATGCATCTTGTTGTTGTTTTAAAAAAGTTTTGTCCCAATACAAATCGATTCCTATTTCTCCAATAGCAACATAATTGTGATTAGTTAAACTTTTTACTACCAAACCTAATTCATCCTTATAATTTTCTTTTACAGAAACAGGATGAAGTCCAGACATTAAATAAATATTTTTGGAATATTTACTTTGCAAATCATGCATTTGTTTTGAATAAGAAGAGTCAATTGCTGGAAAAATAAATTTGTCTACTCCATTATTTATTGCTCTTTTTATTACCTCATCTATATCTTCATTAAATTGTTTTAAATATAAATGAGTATGTGTATCAATTATTTGCATGCCCTAAAGTTAATATTTTAGGTTAATTTTATTTTTTTATGAAGCAAACAAGACATTCCTTTTTAAAATCTCAAGGTTATACCAGTATTAAATTAAACAAAACAGATACAAATCATTATCAAATTGAAGCAAAAATTAATGATATTGAAGGTTTATTTATTCTAGATACTGGTGCTTCAAATACATGTACAGATTTACAAATAAATAAATTCCATTTAATCTCAATTGATAGTGAAGTAAAAGCTTCTAGTGCAACGGATTTAATGAGTGAAACCAAAGTCTCAAAAAAGAATAAATTACAGATAGGAAAATGGATTAGCAAATCATCTCCAATAGTTTTGTTTGATATGACTCATATCAATAAAGCACTTAGTGAAAGAGACATAAAAGCAGTTGATGGAATAATAGGAGCAGATATATTAAAAAAAGGGAAAGCAATAATTGACTACGAAAAAAACAAACTTTATTTAAAGCTCTAATGCTTTTTTAATGTTTCCATTCATTAGTTTATCAACTGGATTTTCGAGAGCTTCTTTAATATTTACTAAAAACCCTACAGATTCTTTACCATCAATAATTCTATGATCATAAGATAATGCAAGATACATTATAGGGTGTACTTCGACCTTTCCTCCAACAGCAATAGGACGTTCCACTATATTATGCATTCCTAAAATAGCTGATTGAGGTGGATTAATTATTGGAGTAGAAAGCATTGATCCAAAAACTCCTCCATTAGTTATTGTAAAAGTTCCTCCAGTCATTTCATCAACCGTAATTTCTCCATCTCTAGCTCTAATAGCTAATCTTTTTATTTCTTTTTCAATTCCTGAAAAGGTTAATTTTTGAGCATCTCTAACAACTGGGACCATAAGACCCTTTGGACCAGAAACAGCAATGCTTATATCAAAGAAATCGTATTTAATTTGCAGATCTCCATCTATCATTGAATTAACATCTGGAAATTCTTGCAATGCCTGAACAACAGCTTTTGTAAAGAAACTCATAAAGCCAAGGCCAACGCCATGTTTTTCTTTAAAGTCCTCCTTATACTTTTTTCTAAGCTCAAAAATAGGAGTCATATTAACCTCATTAAAAGTAGTCAACATTGCCGTTTGATTCTTTACAGCAACTAATCTTTGGGCTACCTTTCTTCTAAGCATAGAAAGTTTTTTAGATTCTATCTTTCTACCTTTTACTATAGCATCTAAATCTACTTTTGGAAGCGCTTTAAGAGCATCGTCTTTTGTAATTCTACCACCTTTTCCACTTCCAATAACTTTAGAGGATGATATGTTTTTTTCATCTAAAATTTTTGCTGCTGCAGGCGAAGCAGTACCACTAGCAAAACCTTTTTCTTTAGATTTAATTTCTTTTATAGGAGTTTCTTGTTCAGCATTACTTTCAACTACTTCCTTAACTACCTTTTTTTCATTTGATTTTGGAGCTTTTGCTGAAGTGTCAATTAAACAAATAACCGATCCCACTTCTACTGCATCTCCTTCATTTGCTTTTAAGGTAATTACTCCACTTTGTTCAGCAGGAAGATCTAAAGTTGCCTTATCTGAATCCAATTCAGCAATGATCTGATCTTTTTCTACATAATCCCCATTCTTAACTAACCATTCTGCAATTTCAACTTCTGAAATGGATTCACCTGGTGACGGAACTTTTATTTCTAAAATCATTCTATTAATTATTTTTTTAATACCTATAATATTCTGGCTTATATGGTCCTTCAACTTTTACACCAATATAATCAGCCTGTTCTTTATTTAATACTTCTAATTCAACACCAAGATGTTTTAAATGTAATTTAGCAACTTTTTCATCTAAGTGCTTAGGAAGCATATAGACTTTGTTTTCATAAGAATCTGTATTTAACCACAGCTCTAATTGAGCCAAAGTTTGATTAGTAAATGAATTACTCATTACAAAACTAGGGTGACCTGTTGCACATCCTAAATTAACTAATCTTCCTTCAGCTAAAATAATAATATCCTTTCCATCAATATTATAAAGGTCAACCTGAGGCTTAATTTCATCCTTGGAATATCCATAGTTCTCATTTAACCATGCCATATCAATTTCATTATCAAAATGTCCAATATTACAAACTATTGCTTTATCCTTCATTAACCTAAAATGCTCTTCATTTAAGATGTCTTTATTTCCTGTAGCAGTAACAATTATATCTGCATTTTGAATTACTGTCTTCATTTTTTTAACTTCATATCCATCCATTGAAGCTTGAAGAGCACAAATAGGATCAATTTCTGTAACAGTTACAATTGCACCTGCTCCATTAAAAGAAGCTGCAGTTCCCTTTCCAACATCTCCATATCCAGCAATAATGACTCTTTTTCCAGCTATCATAATATCTGTTGCTCTTCTAACAGCATCTACAGCACTTTCTTTACATCCAAATTTATTATCAAATTTAGATTTAGTAACAGAATCATTTACATTAATAGCAGGAATTGGAAGTGTTCCATTTTTAACTCTTTCATATAGTCTAAGTACTCCGGTTGTTGTTTCTTCAGAAATTCCTTTTATTCCCTTAACAAGCTCTGGATAATTATTTAAAACTAAATTAGTTAAATCACCTCCATCATCTAATATCATATTTAGTGGCTCTTTCTCTTTACCAAAAAATAATGTTTGTTCAATACACCAATTAAATTCGTCTTCATTCATTCCTTTCCACGCATAAACAGGAATTCCTGTTGTTGCAATAGCAGCGGCAGCATGATCCTGTGTAGAAAAAATGTTACAAGAACTCCAGGTCACCTCTGCACCCATTTCAACTAAGGTTTCAATAAGTACAGCTGTCTGAATTGTCATATGAAGGCATCCTGCAATTCGAGCTCCTCGTAATGGTTTTTCTTTTCTATATTCTTCTCTTAAAGCCATTAATCCTGGCATTTCAGCCTCAGCAAGATTGATTTCTTTTCTTCCCCAATCTGATAATGAAATATCTTTTACTTTATATTTTAAATAACTATTATTACTCATTATTTTTTAATTTAAAATGACGAATTATTTTATCTACAAAGTCTAGTTTTTCCCAGGTAAAAAGTTCAACTTCAAATTTTTTAATTTCACCTGAACTAGATTTAAAATTTTTTGTAACTGTTTCAGATTTTCTACCCATATGACCATACGCAGCTGTTTCAGTATAAATAGGATTTCTGAGTTTTAATCTTTTTTCAATATAGTATGGTCTTAAATCAAAAATTTCCTCAACTTTCTTTGAAATTTCGCCATCAGAAAAATCAACTTTTGACGTTCCAAAAGTGTTTATAAAAAACCCCATAGGTTTTGCAACTCCAATTGCATAACTAACTTGAACTAAACATTCATTAGCAATTCCTGCAGCAACAAGATTTTTTGCAATATGTCTTGTTGCATAAGCAGCACTTCTATCTACTTTACTAGGATCTTTTCCCGAAAATGCTCCACCACCATGTGCACCTTTTCCTCCATAAGTATCAACTATTATTTTCCTTCCTGTCAATCCAGTATCACCATGAGGCCCACCAATAACAAATTTTCCGGTAGGATTAATGTGGTATTCAATGCTTGAATTAAAAAACTTATTGTAATTAGGATATTTTATTAATAGTCTAGGAATTAAGATTGATATAATATCTGAATTAACTTTTGCTAACATTTTTTCTTCAATATCAAAATCATCATGCTGAGTAGAGAGCACAATTTTTACAATTTTCTCTGGTTTGTTGTCATCTGAATACTGAATTGTAACTTGAGATTTTGAATCTGGTCTTAGGTATTTAATTTCTTTATTTTCTCTTCTTAATTCTGCCAATTCAATTAATAATTTATGTGACAAATCTAGAGTTAGTGGAATAAAATCTTCTGTTTCATTACAAGCATACCCAAACATAATGCCTTGATCCCCAGCTCCTTGATTTTCTAGTATTTTTTTTTCAATCCCTTGATTAATATCTGAAGATTGTTCATGAATGTAAGAAAGTATTCCGCAAGAATTGCCATCAAATAAATAATCACTTTTATTGTACCCTATTTTCTTAATCACTTCCCTAGTAATAGATTGAATATCTAAATATATCTTTGAATTAACTTCGCCAGCTAATATCACCTGCCCTGTAGTTACTAAAACCTCGCAAGCAACTTTTGAATTCTTGTCAAATGCTAAAAAATTGTCAATCAGTGCATCACTAATTTGATCTGCAATCTTATCAGGATGACCTTCGCTAACTGACTCTGATGTAAATAAATAACTCATATACTTAAGGCATATTATTTTTAGATTTGTCAAAAACATAATCCATTACCTCTTTATGTCTTTTAGAAGACCTCGCGCTACTTCCAGCTGCAGGGCTACCATAAAATCTTCTAGAAGCAACTCTAAAGCTCATAGATAATGGTAAATGCAATAACAAATGGCTCCAAGCTCCCATGTTTCTAGGTTCCTCTTGTGCCCATACTATATCATCGGAATTTGAATATTTTTTTAAAACTTCATTAATTTCTTTCAAAGGAAGAGGGAATAATTGCTCTAATCTTACTAAAGCTACATCATTAATTTTATGTTTTTCTAAATGGGCTAATAAATCATAATAGAATTTTCCTGAACAAAAAACTACTTTTTTAATTTGATCAGATTCAAATAAATTTTGATCAATTAATGGCATGAATTTTCCTTTGCAAAAGTCATCAACTTCTGAAACAGCTTTTGGATGTCTTAATAGACTCTTAGGGGTAAAAATAACGAGAGGCTTTCTAAACTCTGTAATCATTTGCCTTCTTAGAATATGAAATAAATTAGCAGGAGTAGTACAATTTGCTACATACATATTATCATTTGCACATAACTGTAAATATCTTTCTATTCTTCCTGAAGAATGTTCTGCACCTTGACCTTCATATCCATGAGGAAGTAGTAAAACAAGTCCATTTTGTAATTTCCATTTATCTTCAGCAGCTGAGAGATATTGATCTATTATTATTTGAGCGCCATTACTAAAATCACCAAATTGTGCTTCCCATATGCAAAGTGTTTTAGGGCTTGTTAGAGCATAGCCATATTCATAACCCATAACTCCATATTCTGATAATGAGGAGTTATAAATATTAAAATTCCCTTGATCTTTACTTATATTTTTTAAAAGGACTATCTCTTCTTCTGAATCTTCTGCTTTTAATACTGCATGTCTGTGAGAAAAGGTTCCTCTTTCCACATCTTGACCTGATATTCTAATATTGAAACCTTCTTTTAATAGTGCGCCAAATGCTAATAATTCTCCCATAGCCCAATCCAATTTATTGGAATCAAAAAACATTCTTTTTCTGTCATCAATAAGTTTTTCAATCTTTCTTAAAAATTTATAATTTGATGGCAATGATGTTATTTTGTTAGCAATCTTAGTCAAATCAGGTTTTGAAACACTTGTTTCAAATTCATTTAACATTGTTTTTTCCTTAACTCTTTTATAACCTTTCCATTCATAATCCATAAAAGGAGTAATTAAAATACTTTTGTCACTTTTTGATATTTCTAATTTATCTTCAAGACTTTTCTTATAATTAATTTCTATCTCATTAATTTTATCTTGAGTAATAACTCCCTCAGTAATTAATTTTTCCGAATATATCTGCATTGGATTTGGATGCTTAGAAATTGTTTTATAAAGCTTGGGTTGAGTAAACCTAGGTTCATCTCCTTCATTATGACCATATTTTCTATATCCTAATAAGTCAATAAAAATGTCTCTTTTATATTTCATCCTGTAGTCGAGTGCAAAAATCATGGAATGAACTACTGCTTCTACATCATCTGAATTGACATGAAGCACAGGACTTAAATTAGGCTTAGCGACATCTGTACAATATGTTGATGACCTTGCATCCAAATAATTTGTAGTAAAACCTATCTGATTGTTTACTACAATATGGACTGTTCCTCCTGTTTTAAAGCCCTTTAATCTTTCCATTTGGACAACTTCATAAACTACTCCCTGTCCTGCAATAGCTGCATCGCCATGAATAATAATTGGCAAAACATTTTCAATATTATTTGGGTGATATTTTTCTTGTTTTGCTCTAGCAATACCTTGAACAACTGGTCCTACTGATTCTAAATGAGATGGGTTTGGAGCAATATTCATGTATACTTTTATTCCGGAGTCTGTCTTTCTTTCAGATGACCATCCTAAATGATATTTTACATCTCCATCGAAAACTTCTTCTTCATAATCTTTTCCATCAAACTCATTAAAAATCTCCTTAACAGGTTTGCCAAAAATATTAGTAAGTGTATTAAGTCTCCCTCTATGAGCCATTCCTAAACAAAACTCATTAACACCTTGTATTGCTGCTCTTTCTATAAGAGCATCTAAAGCTGGTATTAAAGATTCTCCTCCCTCTAAAGAAAATCTTTTTTGACCAACATATTTTGTATGCAAAAACTTTTCAAAAGTAACCGCTTCTATAGTTTTTCTTAATATTTGTTTCTTTTCATCTTTGGAAAAATTGGGATGATTAGAGTTTTTATTTAACCTCTCTTGAATCCAGCCAATTCTTTCAGGATCTCTAATAAACATATATTCTATTCCAATGGAATCACAGTAAATAGTTTCCAACTGAATTAAAATATTAGCTAATGTTGTAGGGCCTAATCCTATAATCTCTCCTGCATTAAATACAACTTCTAAATCGTCTTTATCTAAATCAAAATTTTCAACTTCTAAATTAGGAGCATATATTCTTCTATCTCTTACTGGATTGGTTTTAGTAAACAAATGCCCTCTAGTTCTATAAGCATTAATTAGTTTTACAACTTTAAATTCTTTTAAAATATTTTCTGGTACTTCAACCCCTTCATAAGAAGGTTTTTCTTTTTTTGATTCTTCAATTCCAAATTCAAAACCTTGAAAAAAAGCTCTCCAACTTGGCTCAACTTGCTCAGGGTTTATTAAATACTGATCATAAAGTTCAGCAAAGTAAGCTGTATGTGCTGTGTTTAAGAAAGAATACGGATCCATCAATGGACATTTTTTTCAATATATAAAGTTACAACTTTATAAAAATTAGAGAGGTTATTTTTATATTTTTTTATCTTCCAAAATCATCTTGAACTCTGACTATATCCTCTTCGTTGGAAGGATTATTTTTATCTGTGTGTTGCCATATTTCAGCTACTAAACAATATTCATCTAAACCAATTAATCTGTGCCTTTCACCTTGTTTTAATTTAATTTGATCGCCCTCATTATAAATCTTCATTTGATTTTCCATGTCCGTATCACTTCTAATTATACCGCACTCCCCTTTAAAAACTCTCCAAATTTCAGCTCTTCTGTGATGATATTGCCATGATAATCTAGCCTTTGGCTTTACTATTAATATCTTAGGACTTAATTTTCCTCCAATTTTCAAAGTTTCCACGTCCAATCCTTTAAAAAATTGATTTGAGAAATCTTGTGCTTGACTCTCGTCGATAACTAAAAAACCTCCCCAAGGCCTTTCAAAATCTTTTGAAACAACTTTAAATGCTTTGGATTTTATTAGATCCTCTGTGTTATTATAAAAACTCATTTTAATTATTTTAAAGGTTCAAATTTACAATAAGAATTGTTAAAAACTTTAATTGCAAAATAGATTGATTTAAAAATATCTTAAATGTAGTTTTATAAAATGTTTGCACTAGTTGATTGCAATAATTTTTATGCTTCTTGTGAGAGAGTTTTTAATCCAAAATTGGATAAAAAACCTATAGTTATTTTATCAAATAATGACGGCTGTGTGATTTCTAGAAGTAATGAAGCTAAAGCACTTGGAATCCCTATGGGAGCTCCAGCGTTTAAATACGACTCTGTTTTTAAAAAAAATAAGGTACATGTTTTTTCCTCTAACTTTCCCTTGTACGGTGATATGAGCAGTAGAGTAATGAGTATTTTAAGTAAATACACTCCAAATATCGAAATCTACAGTATAGACGAAGCATTTTTGGAATTTAAAGGGTTTAAACACTATGATTTAGAAAAGTATGGTAAAGAAATTAGAAAAACTATTTTAAAATGGACAGGAATCCCAGTTAGTATTGGGTTTGCTCCTACAAAAGCACTAGCTAAAGTAGCTAATCGGATTTCTAAGAAATTTGACAATAAAACTGGTGGAGTTTATGTGATAAACTCCAAAGAAAAAAAAGATAAAGCTCTTAAATGGCTTAAAATTGAAGACGTTTGGGGAATTGGCTTCAAACATGCTGCGCGCTTAAAAA
>CABXGL010000011.1 GCA_902511755.1 uncultured Bacteroidota bacterium
TTAATTCAAGTGTAAAATGAGTTTCTTTTTCTTCTACTTTTATATGAGCAACCACATCATTTTCAAAGTTTAATATTATTTCATTCCTATTTAACGAAGCAAATATTGGATGCAAAATTTGATTATCAATTCGAATTGACATTACAGAAACTATGGTGTCTTTTGAAATGTAATCTTTGCCATTTTTTACATCAATAAAATTTACAAATGCTCCCTTATCATTTATGGTGGTTTTTAATGAATTTGTTGTGATATCAATGATTTTTTTATTTGGGTCTCTTGAGCAAGAGATAAATACTATGTTAAGTAATAATGAAATTATAATTATTTTTTTCATCTATTTATAAATATAGTAATAAGGATGTAGATTAAGGCAACCAAAAATAAAAACCCCTGTAAATCAGTGACTTACAAGGGTATTGGTGGAGTCGGAGGGAACGCCAATCGTGCAATATAACTCATGTTAAATACCTTTTAAATCATACATTATATCAGAAAATTACAACAATAACAGAATAAAACTGTTAAGTCTATTATTGCGTTATATTTCATGAAATTGTATAAATTTTCAATTCACCGTACAAGTACCGTACAAGTTTTGATTAAATATATTATATTTAATAGATACTTAATATTCTCCTTTAATATAATGGCTTTAGTAAACTTTTTATATCATTAATAAAAAAATATTTAACAATGAAAAACGTATTTTATTAACTATTAATATGAAGAAAATTTTATTCTTGTTTTACGTTTTATTTCTAGTTTCTTGTGAGGAAAATTCTGTTTTATATATGTTAACTACTTCATCTAGTCCTGTTGAGGGCGGTGAAGTTCTTCCAGAAACTAGACAATATAATGCAGGAGATACCGCTAAGCTCTTTGCCGTTCCATCAGCAGAATATGTTTTTGAAAGTTGGACAGGAGCGGCTGGAACCGATGAAACTACTATTGTAATGGATTCTGATAAAACTGTAGTTGCAAATTTTGTTAAAAAGAAATATGCTTTAACAACAACAGTTGAAGGTGAAGGTGCTGTTAGTGAAAAAGTAATTAAAGCGGGAGTTTCTACGGATTATAATAATGGAACTATTTTAGAGCTTACGGCTAATCCGGAAGTAGAATGGGTATTTAAAGAATGGACTGGTGACTTAACAGGCACTGAAAATCCGAAAGAAATAACAATAGATAAAGCCAAAACAGTGAAAGCTGTATTTGAAGAACAATCTCCTTTTTATTTAGACGAAAATGGGATAACCATTAAAGCTAGAGATTGGGTGACAGTTGGAACAATAGGAGAATTAGGTGGTGTTACTTATACGGCTGTAGATAATACAATTTTAAAATCAATGGCAGATAAAAATCAAGATGTGACTAAAGTAGTGACTACGCTTGTGACTGATATGACTAGTCTATTTATGGATGCTACAGGATTCAATCAGAATATTTCAAGCTGGGATACAAGCAATGTGACTTCTATGTATTTTATGTTTAGATCCACTGCTTTTAATCAAAATATTGGAAGTTGGGATGTGAGTAAGGTAACTGATATGGGAAGTGTGTTCCGTCTTGCAACTGCATTTAATAAAGATATTGGAGGCTGGGATGTAAGTAAAGTTAATGACATGGGAAACATGTTTTTAAACACATCTACATTTAATCAAGACCTCACTAAATGGTGTGTTACTAATATTACGAGTGAACCTAAAGGATTCAGCACTTCATCTGCTTTAACAGAGGCTAATAAACCTGTTTGGGGTACTTGTCCTAGCAGCAACTCCGACGATCCTATTATTGGAACTTGGAGACTGACTAATGAGGTCTGGGTTGGTGAAGGTGATTGGCCAGAAAATCAGGCAAGAGGGTGCTTTAAAGATGGAGATGAAGGCTCACCAGATCAATATATTTTTACTAAAACTTCTGTAACAAAAAAAGTTTGGGAATGTGATCAAGATGGTAAGTTAAAGGTTGATTTAGTAACATATGGTCCATTTAGTTGGTCAAACTTAGGTAATGGTAGTTACTCATGGGCTGGAGGAACAATTCAAGTTACTTTCGAAAACAACAACGTAATAATGAAACTTCCTTTTGATGATGGGAATATTACTCAGACTTGGGAAAGAAATGAATAGTTTATTTATAAAGTTTACTTGGTATTTGAAAAACTCAATATTTTGAGTCTCCAATGGAAATAACAGATTTGTATTACAGTTTTTCTTTAAAAGGAAGTTCAAAAGCTATTAGGTTTATTGATTAACCATAGGCATATCTTCTTCTTTTAATTCAGACACTCAGAACCTTACTATTATACATAGTTATACGAATACAGCCCATCATAAGAAAATCGATATTATATAAGTAGGGTAGCGCCAATTAAAAATTACTATTGAGATTTTTTGACTTTTTGTTATAACTTAGTGTTAGTTAAAAGCAGTAAAGGCAACGATTCAGGCAACCAAAATTAAAAACCCCTGTAAATCAGTGACTTACAAGGGTATTGGTGGAGTCGGAGGGAATCGAACCCTCGTCCAAACAAGCGACAAAATAGCTTTCTACAGATTTAGTTTTCAATTAATTTTCGATAATATTCTGACTGAAAACTGCCTAAATATTACTTAGCTTTTTTATTTTAAAACCTTACCAAAGCCTTAAGATTTCTATGTTGACTTTAATGGTATCTCATAATGAATCGCCGTCAACAAAGGCTATTCTGAGACATCTTACCTTCCCGCCTAGCGGGACAAGGCCTTAACTTACTATAATTCAGTTATTAGGCTGCAAGAGCGTAATTGTTTTCGCCATTTAAAGTTTGGTACTAGAATATTTACGAGCTATAGTCCAGAGCTCGATCTGCTTACCATTAAATCGGACTCGCTGTCAAAACCAGTCGACCCCAATTTTTTTTTCAAAGAACAAAAAATTTGCAAGGGCAAATATATATTAATTTGATTTATTTAAATGAATTAATTGCTTTTTTGATTGCAACTAACTTTTCTAAAAGATCTTCTAATTTACTAATATCAAGCATATTAGCTCCGTCACTTTTGGCATTTTTAGGATCAAAGTGTGTTTCAATGAAAATACCATCAGCTCCTGAAGCAATTCCTGCTTTTGCAATTGTTTCAATCATTTCAGGTTTTCCACCAGTAACTCCTGATGATTGATTGGGTTGTTGAAGAGAATGTGTTACATCAAGAACAACTGGAGCATATTCTTTCATTACTGGAATTCCTCTAAAGTCAACCAATAGGTCTTGATACCCAAACATACTTCCTCTTTCGGTAATTATTACATTATTATTTCCAGAATCTTGTATTTTTTTTACAGCATGAGACATGCTTTCAGGACTCATAAATTGACCTTTTTTTAAATTAATGTGTTTTCCGGTTTTAGCTGCTGCAATTAATAAATCAGTTTGTCTAATAAGAAAAGCAGGTATTTGAAGAACATCTACATGGTTTGCTGCAAGATTAGCGTCTTTTATTTCATGAATATCGGTAACTGTTGGAATTTGGAATTTCTTACCAATATTTTTTAAAATATTCAAAGCTTTTTCATCACCAATTCCTGTAAAGCTATCAATTCTAGTCCTGTTGGCTTTTTTAAAACTTCCTTTAAAAATAAATGGTATTTCTAACCTGTTGGTTATATCTAATATTTTTTCTGCAATTTCAAATGCCATTTCTTCACCTTCAATTGCACAGGGTCCTGCCATTAAAAAGAAATGGTTTGATTTAAGATGTTTAATATTTTTTATTTTATCAATCATAGATCAAATAAATTTATGCTAAATTAAATAATAATCTCTAGTTCTTTAGTTTTGATGAGAATAGTTATTTTTTTTCAGATAATTCAAAAAATTTATTATTCTCTATTCTTATAGTTTTTGCTGGAAACTTTGAGATGATATCATAGTCGTGAGTAGCTATTAATATAGTAGTTCCGCTTTTATTTATTTTTTTTAATACCTCCATTATTTCTGCACTGGTGGCAGGATCAAGATTTCCAGTTGGCTCATCTGCTAAAATTAGCTCAGGTTTGTTAAGAAGTGCTCTTGCAATAGCAATTCTTTGCTGTTCTCCCCCAGACAATTCATGAGGAAATTTATTCTCAGTGTTTTGTAATTTTACTTTTTCTAAAACTGTTTGAATCCTATCTTCTATTTTTTTCTTGTCTTTCCAATCAGTTGCTCTTAAAACAAACTCAAGATTTTTTTTAATAGATCTATCTGATAGAAGTTTAAAATCTTGAAAAACAATACCAAGTTTTCTTCTTAAAAAAGGGATTTCTTTTTCTTTAATTTTAATAACATTAATTCCTACAACATTAGCTTCTCCATCTAAAATTTTAAGATTTCCATATAATATTTTAAGTAAGCTGCTTTTTCCACTTCCTGTTTTACCTATTAAATAAATAAATTCTCCTTTTTTTATTGAAAGCGATATGTCAGAAAGAATGTTTTTATCATCATGATTTATGTTAATGTTTTTTAAATCAACGATAGGAGTCTCCATTTTTATAGCAAATATTTATAAAATTCAATTTACTAAATCTTTCAATTTATAAGGATATTTTGTTGTTTTTTATATAAAAGTTTCAAATTAATATAAATATATTTATATATATAATAATATATAACTAATATTAAAAATTAAGTTTCATTTATTTATATTTTTATCATATTTGCTTAAAAATTTTATATGTGTGGAATAGTTTGTGCATTGAATACAAAGCAAGATTCAGAAATTCTTAGAAATCAGGTTTTAGAAATGTCTAAGAAAGTTAGGCATAGAGGCCCAGATTGGAGCGGTATATATTCTTGTAAAAATGCTTTATTAGCACATGAACGTTTAGCAATTGTAGATCCAAAATCAGGTAATCAGCCAATATTTAGTGCAGACAGAAAGCTTATTTTAGCTGCTAACGGAGAAATTTACAATCATAGATCATTAAAAGATAATTTAAATATTGATTATGACTTTCAAACTAATTCTGATTGTGAAATTATCCTGGCTTTATACAAACAAAAAGGTATTGATTTCTTAGATGATCTAAATGGGATATTTGGATTTGTTTTATATAATGAAAGTACTGATGAGTATTTAATTGCTAGAGATCATATGGGAATTATTCCTCTCTATATTGGTTGGGATAAGTTAGGCACTTTTTATGTCGCTTCTGAATTAAAAGCTCTAGAAGGTATTTGTAACAAAATTGAAATTTTTCCTCCAGGACATTATTTGTCTAACAAATCTATCAAGCCAGTAAAATGGTATAAAAGAGACTGGATGAATTATGATACAGTTTCTAATAATAAAACAGATATTACTGCTTTACAAGATGCTTTAGAGAAGGCTGTTCATAGACAGTTAATGAGTGATGTACCCTATGGAGTTCTTTTGTCAGGAGGTTTAGATTCATCTATTACTTCTGCTTTAGCTAAAAAGTATTCTAAGAATAGAATTGAAACAGACGATCAAAAACAAGCTTGGTATCCTCAATTACATTCTTTTGCAGTTGGTTTAGTCGGCTCACCTGATTTAAAAGCAGCCAGACTTGTTGCCGATCATATTGGCTCTATTCACCATGAAATTAATTTTACTATTCAGGAGGGATTGGATGCAATTAAGGATGTTATTTTCCACCTAGAAACGTATGATGTTACAACTGTTAGAGCTTCAACTCCGATGTATTTAATGGCTAGAGTAATAAAATCTATGGGTATAAAGATGGTTTTATCTGGTGAAGGTGCTGATGAAATCTTTGGAGGGTATTTATATTTTCATAAAGCTCCTAGTGCTGAGGAATTCCATAAAGAAACGGTTAGAAAACTAGAGAAACTTTATCAATATGATTGTTTAAGAGCAAATAAGTCCTTAGCTGCATGGGGAATAGAAGGTAGAGTTCCTTTTTTAGATAAAGAATTCCTTGATGTTGCAATGAGAATTAATCCTCGTGATAAAATGATTAATAAAAATAAAATGGAAAAATGGGTTTTAAGAAAGTCTTTTGAGAATTATTTACCTCCATCTGTTGCTTGGAGACAAAAGGAACAGTTTAGTGATGGTGTTGGATACGATTGGATAGATAGCTTAAAAGAATTAGTTGATAAAGAAGTTTCAGATGAAACGTTTAACAATGCTAAGTTTACTTTTCCTTTTCAAACTCCAATGTCGAAAGAGGAATTTTATTACCGATCTATTTTTGAATCTCATTTCCCCTCGGAAACTGCTGCTAAAACAGTTCCATCCGTTCCATCTGTAGCATGCAGTACTCCAGTTGCACTTGAGTGGGATAAGTCATTTAAAAACATGAATGATCCGTCAGGAAGATCAGTTTCAAATGTTCATTTAGATTCTTACTAAATATCAGTTTTTTATACAATAAAATTGTTGATAACTTGAGGCTATTCATATCTGTAAAAATCTCCAATTCCTTTACTAATTTCTTATATTTGTTACAACGAATTTTATTAAAAAATTAATATAAAATGAGTGAAGAAATAAATAAGAATAAGAACAAGAATAAGTATTCGGCTGATAGTATCCAGGCTCTTGAAGGAATGGAACATGTTAGAAAGAGACCTTCAATGTATATTGGAGATGTTGGAGTTAGAGGTCTACATCATTTAGTATATGAAGTAGTAGATAATTCTATTGATGAAGCAATGGCTGGTCATTGTAATGAAATTAATGTGTCAATTAATGAAGATAATTCTATAACTGTTACAGATAATGGTAGAGGAATTCCGGTTGGGATTCATAAAAAAGAAGGGGTTTCAGCATTGGAAGTTGTAATGACTAAAATTGGAGCAGGTGGTAAGTTTGATAAGGATTCATACAAAGTTTCTGGGGGATTACATGGTGTTGGAGTTTCTGTAGTTAATGCATTGTCCGATCATTTGACAGCTAAAGTTTATCGTGATGGAAAAATTTGGATTCAAGAATATGAAAAAGGTAAGGCTTTATATCCAGTAAAAACAGATGGTAAAACAGATAAAACAGGTACTGAAGTAACTTTTAGACCTGATAAATCAATATTTACGGAGTTTCATGATTATAGTTATGAGACCTTGTCTAACAGGATGCGAGAGTTATCATTTTTAAATAAAGGAATAGTACTTTCTATAACTGATAAAAGAACTAAAGTAGATGGAGAATTTGTTTCTGAAACTTTTAAATCAAATGAAGGTTTAAAAGAATTTATTCGATTTTTAGATGAAAATAGAGAACCATTAACTTCAGATGTTATTTCTATGGAGGGCGAGAAGAAAAATATTCCTGTTGAAGTTGCCATGATCTACAACACCTCTTTTTCAGAAAACTTGCATTCTTATGTAAATAATATTAATACACATGAAGGTGGAACACATCTTGCAGGTTTTAGAAGAGGATTAACTTCTACTCTAAAAAAATACGCTGATTCTTCAGGAATGCTTGATAAGTTAAAGTTTGAAATTGCTGGTGATGATTTTAGAGAGGGTTTAACTGCTATAATTTCTGTTAAAGTTGCTGAACCACAGTTTGAAGGTCAAACTAAAACTAAATTAGGAAATAGAGAAGTGAATTCAGCTGTTTCACAAGCAGTTTCAGAAATGTTGGAAAATTATCTTGAGGAAAACCCTAATGATGCTAAAATAATTGTTGATAAGGTTATTTTAGCTGCTCAAGCTAGACACGCAGCTAGAAAGGCCAGAGAAATGGTACAAAGAAAGACTGTAATGAGTGGAGGAGGTTTACCTGGAAAATTATCTGATTGTTCTGAACAAGATCCTGAATTATGTGAAGTTTTCTTAGTAGAGGGAGATTCAGCTGGTGGTACTGCAAAACAGGGTAGAGATAGAAATTTTCAAGCTATTCTGCCACTTAGAGGGAAGATTTTAAATGTTGAGAAAGCAATGCAACATAAAGTTTTTGAAAACCAAGAAATAATTAATATTTATACAGCATTAGGTGTAACAATAGGTACTGAAGAAGATAGTAAAGCTTTAAATTTAGAAAAACTTAGATATCACAAAATTGTTATAATGTGTGATGCAGATGTTGATGGTAGTCATATTGCTACTCTAATTTTAACTTTCTTTTTTAGGTACATGAAAGAATTAATTGAGAATGGTAATATATATATAGCAACTCCTCCTCTTTATCTTGTTA
The DNA here is from genome assembly GCA_902511755.1 of uncultured Bacteroidota bacterium. Classification (GTDB taxonomy): domain Bacteria; phylum Bacteroidota; class Bacteroidia; order Flavobacteriales; family Flavobacteriaceae; genus MAG-121220-bin8. The sequence goes on from CABXGL010000011.1 coordinate 8,154, forward strand.
AAAAAGGTGCAAAAAAACAATATGCATGGGATGATAATGAAAGAGATAAGCTTATGGAAGAATTTGGACAGGGTTCTACTATTCAAAGGTATAAAGGTTTAGGGGAAATGAATGCTATTCAATTATGGGAAACTACAATGAATCCTGAATTTAGGACCTTTAGAAAAGTAACCATTGACAATGCTGTTGAAGCTGATCGTGTTTTTTCAATGTTAATGGGTGATGAAGTTCCTCCAAGAAGAGAATTTATAGAAAAAAATGCAACTTATGCTAATATTGATGTTTAATTATATAATAATATGAAAGTAACTATAGTAGGAGCAGGAAATGTAGGCTCAACTTGTGCGGATGTTATCGCATCGCAGTCTATAGCAAGTGAGGTTGTTCTTTTAGATATAAAAGAGGGGTTCGCTGAAGGTAAAGCTTTAGATATGATGCAAACTGCAACAACAATAGGATTTGGCACTAAAATAGTAGGAACAACAGGTGATTATTCAGTTACATCAAATAGTGATGTAGTTGTTATTACTTCTGGAATTCCAAGAAAACCTGGCATGACTAGAGAAGAATTAATTGGTATAAATGCTGGTATTGTTAAGGAAGTATCAAATAATGTTTTAAAACATTCAAGTAATGCAATTATTGTTGTTGTTTCTAATCCTATGGATACAATGACATATTTAACTTTGAATTCAACAGGTTTACCTAAAAATAGAGTTATTGGTATGGGTGGTGCGTTAGATAGTTCCAGATTTAAAACTTATTTGTCATTGGCTTTAAATAGACCAGCAAATGATATTCATGGAATGGTAATTGGTGGTCATGGTGATACCACTATGATTCCTTTAACTAGGCTTGCAAGTTATAATGGAATTCCTATTTCTAATTTAATTTCAGAAGATAAACTTAAAAAAGTAGCTCAGGATACTATGGTTGGTGGAGCAACTCTTACTAAATTATTAGGCACATCAGCTTGGTATGCACCTGGTGCATCTGTTGCTTACTTAGTGAATTCTATTCTTAACGATCAAAAAAGAATTATTCCTTGTTCAGTCCTTCTTGATGGAGAATATAATCAAGATGATATATGTATTGGTGTACCATGTATTATCGGAAAAAATGGTTGCGAAAAAATTATTGATCTAGATTTAAATGATGAAGAAATGATTAAATTCAGTCAGAGTTCTGAGGCTGTCAGAAGAATGAACTTAACATTAGACAATTGATAAAATGAGAAGATCAGTACCTTAACCTGTATTATTAATTGCTTTATCCTGTCGGAAATCATATATTTGCTCGTTTTTAAAAAAGAAATTTTCTTAAATTTAATTTTATGCAAAATAATGGACTCATAAAGTTTTTTGCTTTTTGTTTTGGATTAGTAAGTCTATATCAAATTTCATTTACTTTTATAACCTCCAGCGTTGAGGATAATGCTTTAGAGTATTCGATTAACTCAGTTTCTGAAAATGAAACAAATTTTTTAGATAAAAGACAACAGAAATATGTTAATTATTTAGATTCTATTTCTGATGAAAGTATTTTTGGATTTACAACCTACAATAGTGCTAAATCTAAAGAACTTAACAAAGGATTGGATCTTAAAGGAGGGATTGATGTTACACTACAAATTTCTGTAAAGGATATTTTAAAAGGCTTAGCTGAAAACTCTAAAGATTTAGTTTTTAATAATGCATTAAATAATGCTGATGAATTACAAAAAGAGTCCGATCAAACCTATCTAGAATCTTTTTTTACTTCTTTTGATGAAATAAAAGGAGATACAACCCTTGCTTCTCCTGATATTTTTGCAAATAGATCACTTAGTGATGAGATTAATTTTGAAATGTCTGATGATGAAGTTAAGCCAATTATTAAGCAAAAAATTGATGAATCTATTGTTTCTGCATTTGAAGTGTTAAGAAAAAGAATTGATAAATTTGGAGTTACTCAACCCAATATTCAAAGATTAGGAAATTCTGGTAGAATTCGTGTTGAGCTTCCTGGAGCTAAAGATGTAGCTAGAGTAAAAAAATTATTACAAAGTACAGCCCAATTAGAATTTTGGGTTACTGAAAAAAATGATCAATTTTTACCTTTTTTATCACAAGCTAATGAAGCATTAAAAGAAATTTCAAAAGAAGAAAATGAAGCAGATGTTGAAGCTGAAACTTCAAAAATTGATGACTTATTAGCAGATGTTGAAGCAAATGATTCTATAAATAAATCCATCAAAAATCCATTATTTGATTATATAGTAGGAACAGGTTATCAAGGAGGTCCAGTAATAGCTCAATTCTTATTAAAAGATCAAAAAAAGATTGAAGAATATCTTTCTATGCCTGAAATCAGAAAACTTTTGCCATCTGAAAAAAGGTTTACTAAGTTTTTATTTGGAAAGCCTGATCCTAATTCAAAAGTTGTAGATCTATATGCAATCCAATCTAATAGAGATGACAAGCCACCATTAAGTGGAAGTGTTGTAGTAGATGCTAGCCAAAGTTATGATCAAATAGGATCCCCTGCAGTTTCTATGCAAATGAATGGAAAAGGGGCTAGAAAATGGGAAGAAATGACAGGAAATGCTTACAAAGATAAAAGCAATATTGCAATAGTTTTAGATGATATAGTTTATTCTGCACCAGGAGTTTCTAAAGGTGCAATTTCTGGAGGTAGATCTGAAATATCAGGTCAATTTACTTTAAATGAGGCAATTGATTTAGCTAATGTTTTAAGAGCTGGTAAATTGCCTGCATCAGCTGAGATTATTGAATCTGAAATTGTAGGTCCATCTCTCGGAAAAGAAAATATTGAAAGAGGGATTAATTCATTTGCAATAGCACTATTACTGGTTCTTATATGGATGACATTTTATTATGGAAGAGCTGGAATTTATGCTGATACAGCATTAGTTTTAAATATTGTACTAATTTTTGGAATTTTAGCAGGTTTAGGAGCTGTTTTAACCTTACCTGGAATTGCAGGTATTGTATTAACAATTGGTATGTCTGTTGATGCAAATGTTTTAATTTTTGAAAGAATTAGAGAAGAGATAACAAAAGGAAAAGGTCAAAAACAGGCTGTAAGTGATGGTTTTAGTAATGCACTATCATCTATTCTTGATGCTAATATAACAACTGGATTAACAGCCTTAATATTATTTGTATTTGGATCAGGTCCAATCAAAGGTTTTGCTACAACTCTTTTAATAGGTATTGCTACTTCATTATTTACAGCTATATTCATTACAAGAATATTGGTAGATGCTAGAATAAGTAAATCTAAAACTTTGAACTTTTCTACAAAATCTACCAAAAATTTGTTTAGGGATTTAAGTATTACTTTTTTACAAAAAAGAAAAGTTGCATATATGTTTTCTTTATCCTTATTGACTATTGGTGTTTTTTCACTTTTTACTAATGGTTTGAATCAAGGTGTAGATTTTGTGGGAGGAAGATCTTACACGGTTAGATTTGATAACAATGTTAATCCAAGTGATATTCAAAATAATCTTATAGAAGTTTTCGGAAGTGCTGAGGCTAAGACATATGGTTCAGACAATCAACTTAAAATAACTACAAATTATAAGGTGGATGTTGAGGGTACTCAAGTTGATGATGAGATTCAACTTAAAATGTTTAATGCTCTAAAAAGTATTTTTCCTACTGATTTAACTTATGATAATTTTGTCAATGGATCAGATGATAAGTCAATTGGTATTATGGGTTCATCAAAGGTTGGTCCAACTATAGCTGATGATATTAAAAAGAACTCATTTTTAGCAATATTTGGTTCTCTAGCTGTTGTTTTCTTATATATTTTATTGAGATTTAGAGATTGGCAATATTCTTTAGGAGCTGTAGCAGCAGTTTTTCATGATGTTTTAATTGTTTTAGGAGTCTTTTCTATAGCTTATTCATTTATGCCTTTTAATATGGAAATTAACCAAGCATTTATTGCTGCTATTTTAACAGTTATAGGGTATTCATTAAATGATACAGTTGTTGTATTTGATAGAATTAGAGAATTTAGATTGATTAATAAATCATGGGAATTTACTAGAATAGTAAATGGTGCTTTAAACTCAACTTTAAGTAGAACACTAAATACATCATTTACCACTTTAGTTGTTCTTTTAGCAATATTTATTTTTGGTGGTGAATCAATTCAAGGATTTATGTTTGCTTTAATTATTGGAGTTATGATAGGAACGTATTCTTCCGTTTTTATTGCTACACCAGTAATGTTTGACACTTTAAGAAGAAGCATAAAAAAGAAGTAATCTAAGTACTTTTTTTACTTCTTAACATTAGGAAAAAACCAATTATTATAAATGGAATACTTAGCCATTGACCTGTAGATAATATACCTAAGGCATCTTCAAAACCTCCTTGACTTTCTTTTACAAATTCGACTAATACTCTAATAGAAAACAAGCAAATCAAAAAGAGTCCAAAAAGAAATCCTTTTTGATTTTTATAATCTGTTTTCCAATATAAATACCATAGTAAAATAAAAAGAAGGAAATAACCAAAAGCTTCATATAATTGGGCTGGGTGTCTAGGATATATTTCTCCTCTATTAGAAAAAATAATACCAAAATTATTTCCTGTATAATTACCAACAATTTCAGAATTAAAGAAATTACCAATTCTTACAAACATCCCACCAATTGAAATTGGAATAACTATTCTATCAAAAATCCATAAAACAGAATCATACTTAAACTTGTATTTATATATAAACATTGATGTGATAATACCTATTGTCGCTCCATGACTTGCTAAACCTCTATATCCAACAAATTTAAATCCATCAATAATTCCAAATAAAAGAGAACTGTTGGGGTCCTTTTTTATTGGAAGTAAGATTTCAATTAAATTATTTTGGAAATATTCCCAATTGTAGAAAAAAACTTCTCCAAGTCTTGCTCCAATTAATGTTCCTAAGACGGTATATATAAATAATGGCTCTACTAATTCTATAGATTTATTATCATTTATATATATCTTTTTTATAATATAATACCCTAGGGTAAAAGCAATTATAAACATCACACTATACCAATGAATAGCAAGAGGACCTAGTTTTAAAAAAATTTCGTTTGGAGCCCAGTCAATCTTTAGAAATGTCATAAGAATATTTTGAATAAATATAGATAAAATTAAGGTACTGGATCTAAACCTTTTCCACCCCACGGGTGACACCTAATTATTCTTTTAAATGAAAGAAATAATCCCTTAATTAATCCATGTTTTAGTAAAGATAATTTACTGTATTCTGAACATGTAGGAGAAAATCTACAGGTTGATGGTAATAGAGGGGAAATTAATGTTTGATAAAATTTTATTAATAAAATAAATGGATATACAATAATCTTCATTATTAGATCATTTTGTATGAAGATTCATTTTTTTCATCATTTAATTGTATTCCAAGTTTCAATAAATCATTTCTAATTTGATCTGATAATTCAAAATTTTTATTTACTCTGGCCTGATTTCTTATTTTAATTAATAATTCAATTAAATCAGATGATTTTCCAGAATTCGAGTCCTTTTCATTTATTAATCCTAATATCTCAAAAAGAAATATTTCAAATGTTTTTTGAATTTTTTCTTTATCTTTTTTATTTAGATTCTTAGAACCAATATTAACGTTGTTAATAAACTTTACACATTCAAATATTTCTGCCATTAGCATAGGTGTATTGAAATCATCATTCATTCTAGAATAACAATTAGAAATCCAATTATCAATATCAAAATCAGACTTTTTATTATTACTATCTAAATTTGGAATTAAATTAAATCCGTCTACTAACTTGTTTAATCCTTTCTCAGATGCAAGTAATGCATTGTTGCTCAAATCTAAGACATTTCTATAATGAGCTTGATACATAAAAAATTTGACAACATTTGGAGAAAAATCTTTACTCAAAAAATTATTTTTCCCTGTAAATATTTCATTAGGCAAAATGAAATTATCAATTGATTTAGACATCTTTTTACCATTCAATGTTAACATATTCGTATGCATCCAAAACTTAGCTAGACTTTGATTGTCAATTGCTTCTGACTGTGCTATTTCACAATCATGATGAGGAAATTTCAGATCCATGCCACCACCATGAATATCAAAAAAATCTCCAAGATATTTTTTACTCATGGATGTACATTCTAGGTGCCATCCTGGAAAACCTTTTCCCCATGGTGAATTCCAATACATTATATGATTATTTTCAGCTTTTTTCCATAAAGCAAAATCTTGTGGATTTTTTTTATCTGAAGTTCCATCTAAATCTCTAGAACTATTCATCATATCTTCAATTTTTCTTCCACTTAATTTACCATACTTATTTACTTTATTAAACTTTATAACATCAAAATATATGGATCCATTTTTTTCATAGGCATAACCGGATTCAATTATTTTACTAATGCTATCAATTTGCTCTAAAATATGTCCTGTAGCTGTTGGTTCTATATTTGGAGGAATTGTATTGAATTTCTCCATAATTGTATGAAAATCTAATGTGTATTTTTGGACTATTTCCATTGGCTCTAATTTTTCAATTCTTGCCTTTTTAGAAATTTTATCTTCCCCATCATCATCATTTTCTAAATGCCCTACATCTGTCAAGTTTCTTACATATCTAACTTTATATCCTAAATGGGAAATATATCTATGAATTATATCAAATGATATAAAGGTTCTACAATTACCTAAATGAGCATTATTATATACTGTGGGTCCACAAACATAAATACCAACATTTTTTTTATTTATGGGTACAAAAATTTCCTTTTTTCCTGAAAGTGAATTGTATATTTTTAAATCTTTATAAAAAACAGATTTCATTGTAAGTTAAAGTGAACTTTCATTACTAATATAATCTAAAAATTCTCTTTTCACACTTTGATTTTTAAATTTACCACCAAATTCTGCAGTTACTGTGCTACAATCAACGTCTTTTATACCTCTAGAATTAACACAAAGATGCTTTGCGTCAATAACACAAGCAACATCCTGGGTTTTAAGGATTTCTTGTAAAGCTTTTACTATCTGTATAGTTAATCTCTCTTGTACTTGAGGTCTTTTAGAAAAATATTCTACTATTCTATTCATTTTTGAAAGACCAATTACAGTACCACTTGAAAAATATGCAACATGAGCTTTACCAACAATAGGCAATAAATGATGTTCACATGTTGAATAAACCGTAATGTTTTTTTCAACTAACATTTCTTTATAATCATATTTATTTTCAAAGGTTGATGATTTAGGAAGTTTATTAGGATCTAATCCGCCAAAGAGTTCCTTTACAAACATTTTAGCAACTCTTTTAGGAGTGCCTCTTAAACTATCATCATTTAAGTCCATTCCTAATGTTTCTAGTATATTGTGGATGTCTTTTTCAATTAATGAGATTTTTTCATCATCTGAAATTTCAAATGCATTATCTCTAATTGGGGTTTCTGATGATGAACCTATATGATCATCACCCATTAAATCTAATTGATCTTCAAAAAACTTATCGTATTTCATGTTTAAAATTTCTAATGACAAAGATAATTAAAGAATACTTAATAGAATAATAGATTTTATTTATCAGGATTATTTAAAAAACTGTTAAAACTTAAATACAACAGATAGTGTAGATGCTGAATTATTCGAATCAATTTTGGCAAAATCTGTTAAACCAGAATCAAACAACTGGTGATGTTTATTAGATTCTAACATTTTATAAGAAAAACTAATTAATGTCTCTCCAAAATCATAACCCATTCCAAAAGAATATAATTTGGAATCATCTATAATTTTCGAGTCATTGTTTACACCAATAGAACCTGCGTATGGACTCCCAAATTTTCCATAACCAGCTCTTAGACTTAACCTTTCTATTTTAATTTCTGTTCCGAGTCTAATATCAACAGTATTTGTAAGTTGGTTCTCAATTTTTTTATTTGTATTTAAAAAATCTCTATTAGGTTTTGCTTTGATTTTAGAATAATCTCTATTAATAATATCTAGACTTAATAATCCTAATTTTCCAAAAATAATTGCAGCACTAGTTGTTATAGATGAGGGGCTAGTCAATTTGTACTCTGGATAAGAATTAATTACTCTTGGATCAATTTTATCCTGATATTTAACGCCATCCTTATCTACTGATTGGGTTTCTAAATATTGATAAGTTTCATCCCATAGATTATACCAAGTAGGTGATTGATATGAAAGTCCTAATCTAAAAGAATTAAATTTCGCAATTCCCCCTAATTGAATAGAAAGACCCTCTCCTTGTGTGACTAAATTATTTTCAAATGTAATACCAGTAATTGCAGAGTTTGAAGCAAAATTACTTTCTTTATGCCTTATATAATTATTGATATAAATTTCATGAGTATTAATGTTTAACCCGAAATAATAATTTTCTTTAAACTGGACAGCAAAATTTATATTGTATTTTGTATTAACTCCCTTAGTTTCACTTATATATTCTTGATCTACTCCCTCACTATAGTTTGCTAGCGAGTAAAAACTATTTGAATCTTTATCATAATTTATTAGATAAGCTTGATATGCTAAAAAAGCTTGTTGTGCAGAATACCCAAAATTCTCACCTAAATATTTATAAACACCTGCTATACTTTCATTGTTGCCAACACTTAAGTCAGATGAATTAAAACCTAAAGAATTATTTAGAAAAAATTTATCGATTGAATTAGATTTGTTTCTTCCAACAATTTCAAAACTATTGTTAAATGAATTAATGGTTTGAGCATTAATTCCAAAAGAGATCTTATTAATATTTCCTCCACCTAAATTTTTTAATAACCAAACACCACCTGCTTGATTAACAGAAAACTTATTATTATTTACTTTTTTTGAATTATTAAAAAACAGGGATTTATTAGATTTTTTTTCTGTGCTTAAAGTTAAAGTGTATTCATTATCATTAAAGACAGAACTACTTGCTGGATTTATATTAATAGCTGAAAGGTCACCTCCTAATGCACCAAAAGCTCCTCCCATGGATTCAAATCTAGCTGTCCCATTAGGTTTGTCTAATGAAATATTTAAAATCTCTTGTAAAGTTTGAGAGTTTATAGATAATGAGAAAAACAAAAATAGAAATAGTACAGACTTTTGTAACATTATATTTTTTTATCTAGGACCTTTTGAGCTTCCTCCACTGCTGGATGATGGAGCACTCGGTCTTCCACCTCCGGATGACCTGCTACTTGAAGAGGAAGAAGAGTATGAAGGTCTACTAGAGCTTGATGAACCTGAACTGGATCGAGAAACATCATAGGACCTACCTGATGAACTGGAATTATTTGTTGAACCAGAACTAGATCTAGAAACATTGTATGACCTTGAAGATGAATTTCCATATCTACTAAGTTGAAAATCAGATGGCTTACCACTTGATCCTGTGTAAGGTCTAGAATCATTACCTTTCTTAACATTACCACCACCATTACTACCTCCTAATTCATCACCATCTCTAGGAACTAGATAATTTCTAACAGATCTAGAATTTTTTAATACATAATACATTCTATTAATATTTCTAGTTTTATTTACTTCATCTTGAGAAGAACTATCCTCTGTATCATTTCTACCAACATTATAATTTGAAATAGATCTTGAACCAATACTAGTAGAATAAGAGGATGAATTGGCACTTCCAGTTGAAGATGAAGAGTTATTAGAATTAGTCCCCCTTCTTCCATTCATAAATGCTATGTTGTTTTCGTTATATCTATTATAATAAGGATCAAAATATCCACCGTATCCTGAATATCCACCATAACCCCAAGGTCTGAACATGAAATTCCAATAATTATATCTGCCATATCTTTCATAAGGATAATAATGCCATGAATAGTAAGGGCTGTAAAAAGGAGAATAGTAATAATTATACCATGAATTCATATAATATGGTTGATAATAATGTCCCCAATATGGCCTGAAAATATCATTATATATGAAATTAATTGATGTAGGGTTGTCTCCCCAGGATCCATAACTATTTGTATAGGCTATGTTTGAACTATTTGTTGTATTTGAATATGAGTTTACATCAGTAATGATACTATCATTAACTTGATTGTTTAAACCATATTCCTGAGCTTTTTGATCAAAATAATTTTTATAGTAAATTCCATTCTGATTGGTTCCATTCTGATTAGTTTTTACTTGATTTTTAGTTCCATAAATACCATCACTAGCTAAATATCCACTTGTGCTAAAAGACCCACAACTTAAAAAAGTCATGGAAAATAAAATAAAAGAAAAGAATTTTATTTTTTGAAGAATTTTATAATATGAATTTATCATGATATTATTTTGTTGTTAAAAAAATTAAAATAGTTATTTTAGCATCTATACATAATTAAACAATTATTATGCCAAAAACAATTTATGGGTAAAAAACTAACAAAAAGAGAAGAAGATTATTCAAAGTGGTATAATGAATTAGTTGTAAAAGCTGATCTTGCTGAAAACTCTTCCGTTAGAGGATGTATGGTGATTAAACCATATGGATATGCTATATGGGAAAAAATGCAAAATCAGTTAGATCAGATGTTTAAAGAAACTGGTCATCAGAATGCCTATTTTCCCTTATTTGTTCCAAAAAGTTTATTTGAAGCTGAGGAAAAAAATGCAGAAGGTTTTGCTAAAGAATGTGCAATAGTTACTCACTATAGATTGAAAAGTGACATTAAAAACCCAGGAAAATTAATTGTAGATGAAAAAGCTAAATTGGAAGAAGAATTAATTGTTCGTCCTACTAGTGAAGCTGTAATATGGAATACTTACAAAAATTGGATTCAATCTTATAGGGATTTACCTATTTTAATTAATCAATGGGCCAATGTAGTTAGATGGGAAATGAGAACACGTCTTTTTTTAAGAACTGCTGAGTTTCTTTGGCAAGAGGGGCATACAGCTCATGAAACTAAGAAAGAAGCAATTAATGAAGCAATATTAATTAATGATATTTACGCTGAATTTGCAGAGAATCACATGGGAATTCCTGTTATTAAAGGATTAAAGTCTGATAGTGAAAAATTTGCAGGTGCTGAAGAAACTTATTGTATAGAAGCATTGATGCAGGATGGAAAATCGCTTCAAGCAGGAACATCTCACTTTTTAGGTCAAAATTTTGCTAAAGCTTTTGATGTTAAATTTGCTAGTAAGAATGGTGATTTGGATTATGTGTGGGCAACCTCTTGGGGAGTCTCTACAAGGTTAATGGGTGCTTTAGTCATGACCCATAGTGATGATAATGGGCTTGTTCTTCCACCTAAATTAGCACCTATTCAAGTTGTAATAATTCCAATATATAAATCAAAGGAAGAGTTTAATGCTGTTGAATCTTACATTGAACCAATACTTGAAAAATTAAAATCTAAAGGAATAAGTTTTTTATTTGATAAAAGGGATACACATAAACCAGGTTTTAAATTCAATGAACATGAGATAAAAGGAGTTCCTATTAGAATTGTAGCTGGACCAAAAGATATAGAAAATTCTAGTTTGGAAATTTTTAGAAGAGATAAAATGGAAAAGGAAACAATAAATTTTGATGATGTTTTTTCTAGGATAGATTTTCTAATTACAGATATTCAAAATAATTTATTTGAAAGAGCACAGAGTTTTAAAAATGCAAATATTAGAAATGCAAATACATATCAGGAGTTTAAAGATTTAATTAAAAATAAAGGAGGCTTTGTGTCTGCTCATTGGGATGGTACTGCGGAGACTGAGGAAATAATTAAAAAAGAAACGAAGGCTACAATTAGATGCATTCCAATAGATGGAGTTAAAGAAAAAGGTAATTGTATATATTCAAAAAAACCTTCTGAACAGAGAGTTTTATTCGCCAAAGCATATTAATTTCAACTTAAACAAAAGGATCATTATTATGTTGCAAGTTTGTGACCTTTGAATTACATTTGCAATCGTTTCAAATTTGGCCCGTTCGTCTATCGGCTAGGACGCCAGGTTTTCATCCTGGTAAGAGGGGTTCGATTCCCCTACGGGCTACTAAAATCCTTGTAAGTCATTGATTTACAGGGTTTTTTTTATTGGTATATAGAACTAGATAAATGATTTTTAAAAGTAGATGAATTATATATGTCATTTGCATTATGTCCAACTTGTTGAACTATTAACCTTTTATGATTGTGAGTAGACTTATAATATTCCTCAAAATATTTTTGAATGTAAAGGCTTCTTTTATTTCTGTTTTCTCCTAAAAGAATAGCTTCACAATCTTTAGTATTAAGTGTGCCAGTAGTTGAGGTATCATCTTCACCTTGAAGATAAATTGTTCTTCTCTTTATCTGATTTTCTTTTAGAATTGATTCAGAAGAGTTTTTAGAATAATTTATGATATTAGCATATCCATAAGGCCAATTGGAAATTCCATTACAAGTTGAAGGAGAATAAAAACTATTAATATTTGAATCATATCTTTTTGAATCAGGATAACAATAATATTGACTGTTTGCTATAATGTATTGAAAATTATAACTGCTCGATGTAGTCTCTGATTTTCCAGATATTGCATATAAATGAGCATATGTTCCTCCAGAAGAATGGCCAGTAATTACTATATTTTTTAATGATGGAAAATTACCTTGGTTTTTAATTTTATTAATTACTTCATCAATCATTTTAAATGAACTAATATTAATATTTTGGTTATCAGAATCTGCACCTTCTCTCCAAGAAGATGTATTCCAGAATAATTCATTTGTGCTTGCTGAAAGATTATCTTTAAAATGCATTGAAATTATTAGAGTTTCATCTTGTTTATTTAGGTTGCTAATTGAATTATTCATATAACTAAAGTATGGTCCAGCAGTTCGACTAACTCCATGAATTAGAAAAATTACAGATTTTATTTTTGCCCATTTTTTATTTGATTTTGAAACAAAATCATAATTTGAATAGAAACTAAAATGATTTCCTTCTGAGTTAATAATTAATTTTTCTATACAATCATTTGAGTCAGATATGCAGGGTTTGTTATCATTAAGAGTCGGAGAATTGTCTTCTGTTGATTCAGAATTAGAAGAACAAGAAAAAATAAATAATAATAGAAATAAAGTTAAATACTTATAGGAAAGAGTTAGGCCTTTTAGCATATAGTAAAATAAAGTTAAAAAAGATTAAAGAGCAAATAAAAAAACTCCTATATTTGCGAAGTTTTTAATTAAAAATTTTTGAATTTTAAAATATGGCAAATCATAAATCTGCTTTAAAAAGAATTAGAAGAAATGAAGTTGTGAAACTTAGAAATAAGGTTCAGCATAAATCTACTAGAAACGCTATTAAAAAGCTAAAAGATTTAAAATCAAAGAAGGCAGCTGATAAACTTTTTCCTTCTGTTGCCTCTATGCTTGATAAGCTAGTTAAGAATAATATTATTCATGCAAATAAATCGGCTAATATTAAATCTAAACTTTCAAAGCATATTACTACACTAAAGAAATAAAGAAAGTTATAATTGTTAAGAGTTCATTGAGATAAGAAATTCCTCGTTGTTAAGTGATTTTTTAATCTTATCATTAATAAATTCCATTGCTTCTACTGGATTCATGTCTGCTAAATATTTCCTCATAATCCACATTCTTTGAATCGTGTTTTCATCTAAAAGCAGATCATCTCTTCTAGTTCCAGAAGAAACAAGATCAATTGCTGGGAATATTCTTCTATTTGATATTCTCCTGTCTAGTTGAAGTTCCATATTTCCAGTACCCTTAAATTCTTCAAAAATTACTTCATCCATTTTTGATCCAGTTTCAGTTAAAGCTGTTGCAATTATTGATAGAGAACCCCCTCCTTCAATATTTCTTGCTGCACCAAAGAATCTTTTAGGTTTGTGTAATGCATTTGCATCTACACCACCACTTAATATTTTTCCAGATGCAGGTTGAACTGTATTATATGCTCTTGCAAGTCTTGTGATTGAATCTAGTAAAATAACTACATCATGACCACATTCAACTAATCTTTTTGCTTTTTCTAAAACAATATTTGCAACTTTAACATGTCTATCTGCTGGTTCATCAAAAGTGGAAGCTACAACTTCTCCTTTAACATTTCTTTGCATATCAGTAACTTCCTCAGGTCTTTCATCAATTAGTAGTATTATCTGATATACTTCAGGATGATTAGCAGCTATAGCATTTGCAACATCCTTAAGCAGCATAGTTTTTCCAGTCTTAGGTTGTGAAACTAGCATTCCTCTTTGACCTTTTCCAATAGGTGAAAAAAGATCCATAACCCTTGTAGATATAGTATTGTTCTTGTCAGCAAGATTAAATTTTTCATCAGGAAATAATGGAGTTAGATGTTCAAATGAAACTCTATCTCTAACTACGTTTGGACTCAATCCATTTATTTTAGAAACTTTTATTAAAGGAAAATATTTTTCTCCCTCTTTTGGAGGTCTAACATGACCTAAAACTGTATCTCCAGTTTTAAGTCCAAATAATCTAACTTGAGACTGTGAGACATAAATATCATCAGGGGATGTTAAATAATTGTAATCGGATGATCTTAAAAAGCCATAACCTTCTTGCATTATGTCAAGAACTCCCTCACTTTCAATAATTCCATCAAACTCAAAATCTGGTTCTTTATACCTATTTCGGTTGTCTTTGTTATGATTTCTTTCTTTTTTCACAAAGTTATTTCCGTTATTTCTATTGTTATTATTTGAAGATGGAGTGTTAGTTTCTTTTTTCTTTACTTCTTTATCTTCAGGTTTATTTTCCTTCTTAGTTTCCACAGGAGGAGAAGTTTTTTCATTGGAAGCTTTAGGATTAGCGGCATAATGATCTATAATCTTATATGCTAAATCAATTTTTTTCAAAGTATTAATTTTTTTAATTCCTAATTCAGTAGCTATTTCTTGTAGTTCTGATATTTTTTTTTCTTTTAAAGCGGATATTTCAAACATTTATATTGGTTAAGTTAATTGTGATATGTAGAAAAATGTAATTCGTTGTATGAAATTGTGGGAACGATTATAAATAATCAATGCAAATATACAATTATTTATTAAATCAATATAAAATCATAATTTTAACATATAATTTTATTAATATGATTCAAAGGGTTCAATCTGTTTATATGTTTTTGCTTCTTGTAATTAATTTTCTATTAATTATTTCAATTGATAGTAATCCTGAGATGTCTTTGGCTGATTCTTATTTTGGCTATTATAGACCTTATATTGAGGACTATTTTTTTTCTGAAATTATTTCAATAGTTGTATTAATAAATATTTTTTTATTTAAATATTCAAAAATTCAGCTTTTTAATTTGAAAATAATAGGTTTATTAATGGTATTTGGGGTATTTAATTTTTTTGATGAAAGAGCTTTATCGATTTCTTTTCAAGACTTAGGTATAAGTTATTTTATTTCTTCTTTTGTTTTAATTGGTTTAGCCCATAAGGCTATTAATAAGGACCGAGCTATCATTAACTCGTCAAATAGACTAAGATAATTTAGATCTGTTACCTAACTCAATTACTTCCATATTTTCTATTTCTTTTCCATTAATTTCAAACCTTATCATGGTTCTTTTTTTATGAAATCCATGTCTACCGGCGGCTCCTGGATTCATATATAATATATCCTTAGCTCTATCATATTCCACTTTTAAAATATGTGAATGACCACATACTAATATTTTAGGGCTTTCCATTTTTATTAAAGCATTGGCTTTCTTGTTGTAATGTGGAGGTTTTCCCGCAATGTGTATCATAGAAACTTTTATATTTTCACAAATAAAAGTGTTGGTTTCTTTTGTAGCAGAACGAACTATATGATCATCAATATTACCATAAACTGATCTAACGAATACCTTCCTCTCAAGCGTTTCTAACACATCTATTTTCCCAATATCTCCAGCATGCCAAACCTCGTCAGTTTGGTTTACATATTTCATGATGCCATTGTCAATATAACTATGTGTATCTGATAATAGTAGAATTTTTTTCAAATAAATATTTTTTTGACTTTCTTATTAAGGTATATTTGATAGTTAAACAAAAGTAGTATTTCTCTTGCGATATTTATTAGAATTATCATTTAATGGATCTAATTATCATGGTTGGCAAATACAACCTAAATCTATTTCAGTTCAAGAAACTATTGAAAAGTGTATTTCTACTATTCTAAATAAAAAAACAAATATTGTAGGAGCTGGTAGAACAGATACTGGAGTACATGCATCTTATTTCTGTGCCCACTTTGATTCTTTAATAACTATTGAAGATAAAACAGATTTTGTATATAAATTAAATTCTTTTTTACCCAATGATATTTCAATTCACAACTTATATAAGGTTTCAGATGATTTTCATGCAAGATTTGATGCATTATCCAGAACATATCAGTATAAACTAAACACTAAAAAAAACCCTTTTTTAATAGATGGATCTTATTTTCTAAAAAAGGATATTGATTTTTCTAAAATGAATTTAGCAGCATTAAAACTTTATAATTATAAAGATTTTAAATGTTTTTCAAAATCTAACACTGATGTTCATACATTTGATTGTAATATAACAAATGCTAAGTGGAGATTTAAAGAAAATTACTGGTTGTTTGAAATTTCAGCTAATCGTTTTTTAAGAAATATGGTAAGAGCCATTATAGGGACTTTAATTGAAATAGGGGAGGGTAAAAATGAAATTAATCATATGGATAAAGTAATAATGAGTAAAAACAGGGAAGAAGCAGGATATTCAGTACCTGCACATGGCTTATATTTAACAGATATTATTTACCCAGAAAATTTTTTATTAGATGACTAAAAAAACTACTAATCTATTTGATTTTAAGCTTTTAGGTAGACTACTTAAATATGTTCTTAAATATAAAGTAACATTTATTTTTGTGGCTATTGCTGCAGTTTTAATTTCAATTTTTGCAACACTTACTCCATATTTAATAAAAATTGCTGTTGATGACTATTTAGCCATTGGAAATTATGATGAATTCATTTTTATTATTTGTTTGATGTTACTTAATCTTATATTGACAGTATTATTTATGTTCCTTTTTAGTTATTATGCTAATCTTTTAGGACAAAATGTTGTTTATGATATAAGGGTTAAGCTTTTTAAACATATTCTTAATTTTAAAATGTCATATTTTGACAAATCTTCCGTGGGCAGATTGGTTACAAGAGCTGTTAATGATATGGAAACTATAGCAAGTATATTTAGCCAAGGCCTTTTCATGATTGTTGCTGATTTATTACAAATGCTAATTGTAGTTACAGTAATGCTTGTTCTTAGTTGGAAGCTTAGTTTAGCGGTTTTTGTAATTCTTCCTTTTATTTTGTTTGCAACTAGACAATTTCAAAAATCAATGAAGGCTGCTTTCAAAGAAGTTAGAACAGAAGTAGCAAACTTAAATTCCTTTATTCAAGAAAGGTTAACAGGAATGAAAATTGTACAGCTTTTTAATAGAGAAAAAATTGAATATGAAAATTTCGTTGAAATAAATGAAAAACATAAAAAAGCATGGTTAAAAACGGTTTGGTATAATTCTATCTTTTTCCCACTTGCCGAACTTTCTACATCAATTACTATTGGTTTGATTGTATGGTATGGAGGATTAAATTTGATTTTAGAAGATTCAGGGATAACATTAGGAATAATATTTCTGTTTATTCAACTTTCTCAGATGTTATTTCGTCCTTTAAGACAGATTGCAGACAAGTTTAATACTCTTCAAATGGGAATGGTTGCAGCAAATAGAGTATTTAAAATTTTAGATACAGAAAGTAAAATTCCTAACAACGGAAACCAATTAGCTGATTCATTAAAGGGTAATATAAAATTTGATAAAATTGTATTTTCATATGTTAAAGGTGAAGATGTTTTAAAAAATATTTCCTTTAATGTAAAAAATGGTGAAAAAGTAGCTATAGTTGGAGCTACGGGTTCTGGGAAAACAACTATTGTAAATCTTCTTACTAGATTTTATGATCCACAAAATGGTTCAATTGAAGTAGACAATATAAACATTAAAGATCTAGATATTTTATCATTAAGATCAAAAATTGCACTTGTTTTACAGGATGTGTTTCTGTTTGCAGATACCCTGCTAAATAATATAACACTTTGGAACAAGTCTATTTCATTTAATAATGTTGTTGATGCAGCAAAAAAAATTGGAATTCATGATTTTATTATGAGTTTACCAAATGGTTATAATTACAATGTTAAAGAAAGAGGGGTAATGTTATCACAGGGTCAAAGACAATTAATATCTTTTTTGAGGGCATATTTAAAACATCCTTTAATTTTAATTCTTGATGAAGCAACCTCTTCTATTGACTCTAATTCCGAAGAATTAATTCAAAATGCAACAAAAAAAATTACAGAAAATAAAACCTCAATAATTATTGCCCATAGATTATCTACTATTCTTAATTCAGATAGAATTTTGGTTATGGATGAAGGTAGATTAGTAGAATCAGGTACTCACTTAGAGTTGATAAAAGAAAAGAAAGGATATTATAGGAATCTTTATGAAATTCAATTCAAAAAATCAGAATCTAAACAAGTTCAGCTTCAATCATAGTTTTTAAGTTTTCGCTATTCTTGTGAGCAAAAATCTCCCCATTTTTAATAAAATTTATTTTTCCATTTTCTTCAGAAATAACAATTGCAATAGCATCTGTTTTTTCAGTAATTCCAAATGCTGCCCTATGTCTAAGTCCTAAACGGGAATTTATATTTTTATTTTCTGAAACCGGGAGAATTACTCTGGCTGCAGTGATAAAATTCCCATCAATAATTACTGCACCATCATGAAGAGGACTATTTTTAAAGAATATGCTTTCAATTATAGGTGATGAAATTTCTAGATATAAATCATCTCCTGTATTTTTTATAAAATCTAAACTATTATTTCTTTCAATTACAAATAATGCTCCAGTTTTATTTTGAATAAGTTTATCACAGCTTTTAAGAAATTCGTCAATATTCATTTGGCTAATTTCTCTAGAAGGCTTAAATATGTTTATATATTTAAAATAAAGTTTATTGTTTGTAAGATTATTTGATCCTAACATTAAAAGAAACTTTCTTATTTCTTGCTGAAAAACAACTATCAGTGCCAGAACTCCTACACTAATAAATTGACCTAATAAACTACTAAATAGGTTCATGTTAAGAATATCAGTTAATTTCCAAATTAAATAGATAATTACTATTCCAATTAACACATTAATTGCAGCAGTTCCTTTGACCAACTTATATACATAGTAAATTAATATTAATACAAGAACTATGTCTATTACACTTATAAATGTAATTTCAGATAGCAAAGATTCAAGTTTATCCAATTGTATAGAATTTATATAAAAGTAATTAAAAATGAATTAAGAGTTTTTGTTTAGAAAATTTGTTAATGTAATTACTTCCTTTGCTTCTTTTACATCATGTACACGAAGTATTTTTGCGCCATTAATTATTGATATAGTATTTAGACAAGTCGTTCCATTTAATGCGTTTTCAGGATTTTTATCAAGTAATTTATAAATCATCGATTTTCTTGAAATTCCTACTAAGATTGGACACCCTAATTCTTTAAAAAATGATAAATTTTTTAATATACTATAGTTATGAGTTGCAGTCTTTCCAAACCCAAATCCAGGATCAATTATGACATCTATTATTCCAGCTTTCTTTGCTAAGAATAATTTATTTGAAAGATTCTTTACTATTTCAACTATAACATTTTCATATTCTGGATTTTTTTGCATGTTATTAGGACTTCCTTTCATGTGCATCATTATATAGGGAACTTTTAATTTTGCAACACAATTAAACATCTCAGGATCTAAATCGCCAGAAGAAATATCATTTATTATTGATGCTCCAGCATTTATTGCTTTTTTTGCTACTTTACTTCTAAAAGTATCTATAGAAATTATAGTATCACCAAATTTATTTTTAATCAACTCTATAGCAGGAATAACTCTATCTATCTCATCATCTATATTCACTTCATTTGCTCCAGGTCTAGAGCTGTATCCTCCTATATCAATCATATCTGCACCTTCACTTATCATTTTTTCGACCTGATTTAAAATTTTTTTATCAGAATTAAATACTCCACCATCATAAAATGAATCCGGTGTAATATTTAAAATCCCCATGATTTTTGGAGTTGATAAATCTAATAATGTTCCATTTATATTTATCGTCATTTTAATTTAAATTTTTTAATAACTTTCACAAAACTAAACTACCTATTTAAATATTTTCAACGAAATTTACAGAAAAAACTATTGGCTATCAAAACTTCAAATCAATACGACGCAGTTACAACCATTTGTCGAAACCTTTTTTTAAAAAAGATGAAAGACTATGGAAGTGCATGGAGAATACTAAGGCTTTCATCATTAACTGATCAAATTTTCATTAAAGCCCAGAGGATTAGAGGGTTGCAAACTAAGAAAACTAGAAAGGTTGATGAAGGTCAAGCTTCAGAATTTATAGGAATAATTAATTATTCTATTATGTCTTTAATTCAAATTGAGCAAGGAATTGTTGAAACTCCCGATCTAGATTTGGAAGTAGCACTAAATCTATATGATATTCAATTAGCTAAAACAAAATCTTTGATGGAAAATAAAAATCATGATTACGGCGAAGCTTGGAGAGATATGCGTGTTAGTTCATTAACTGATTTAATAATCCAAAAAATTTTAAGAATAAAACAAATTGAAGATAATCAAGGAAAAACTCTTGTAAGTGAAGGTATTGATGCAAATTATCAAGACATGATAAATTATTCAGTATTTGCTTTAATTCATTTAGAAGATAAATAACTTCATTATGTATTGGATATTAAGGAAATTATCTAATATGATTTTAACTCTATTTGGAGTTGTAACAATTATATTTTTTCTTTTTAATGTATTGCCTGGAGATCCTGCTCAAATGATGCTAGATCAAAATGAGAATTCAGAACAACTTGCTATAATCAAAAAAAAGTATGGTTTTGACAAACCAGTTTTTGTTCAATATTTATATTATATAAATGATTTATCCCCTGTATCTATTCATTACAAGAATTCAGAAAATATCTCTTATTTAAGTGAAAATAAATATAACTATATCAACTTTTTAAATTTTAAAAAATTCAATTTAGTTTTTAAAACTCCTTACTTAAGAGAATCATATCAAAAAAATGGAGTTAGTGTTATTGAAATTATTAAAAATACTTTGCCAAACACAGCAATTTTGGCAATTTCATCTATCATGATTGCTATTGTTTTGGGAATGTTTTTGGGAATTTTTTCAGCTTTGAATAAAAATTCTTGGATTGATTATTTTATACAGTTATTAAGTACATTAGGAATGAGTGTTCCTTCCTTTTTTAGTGCAATTTTATTTGCTTGGTTATTTGGTTATGTTTTGAATGATCTTACAGGATTAAATATGACAGGAAGTTTATATGAATTAGATGATTATGGAGAAAATGTAACAATTAATTTAAAGAACTTAATTCTTCCATCAATTGTTTTAGGTATTAGACCTGTAGCAGTAATTTCTCAAATGATGAGAAATTCACTTTTAAAAGTTTTGTCGGAAAATTACATTAGAACGGCTTATGCGAAAGGACTTTCAAAATTTAATATAATAAAAGATCATGCTATTAAAAACTCTCTTAACCCTGTAATCACTGCATTATCAGGTTGGTTTGCTAGTATGTTAGCTGGGTCAGTTTTTGTTGAATATATTTTTGGATGGAATGGTTTAGGTAAAGAAATAGTAGACTCACTCAACTCTTTAGATGTTCCAGTATTAATAGGCTCTGTATTAACAATAGCTTTCATATTCATTTTGATTAATATCTTTGTAGACATAATTTATACTTGGCTAGATCCTAAGGTTAAATTGGAATAAAAATTTTTAATGAAATGAGAAAGAAAATAGTTGCTGGAAATTGGAAAATGAACAATGATTTTAATCAAGCAATATCATTAGTTAATGAATTAAAAAGAATGGATACATTTAAAGATGTAAGTGTAATGATTTCTCCCGCTTTTCCATTTTTAAAAACAGCTTTAGATCTTCTTGAAAATTCTAATATTGAAGTGATTTCTCAAAATGTTCATCAAAATCAAAAAGGAGCTTTTACCGGAGAAATTTCTGTTGAAATGTTAAAAAGCATTGGAGTTAATAAAACTATAATAGGCCATTCAGAAAGAAGAGCCTATTTTAATGAAAATGATTCAGTGTTATTGGAAAAAGTTACGTTAGCTTTATCTAATAATTTAGATGTTATTTTTTGTTTTGGAGAAGAATTATTAGATAGAAAATCCAATAACCACTTTCAAGTAGTTAAAAATCAACTTCAGAATACAGTTTTAAATCTTGATAAACACTTATGGAGTAAAATAGTGTTAGCATATGAACCTGTTTGGGCTATTGGAACTGGGGAGACTGCAACTCCGGAACAGGCTCAAGAAATGCATGAGTTTATTAGGAAATGTATTTTAGAATCATATGATAAAACTACTTCAGAAAATGTTTCAATTTTATATGGTGGAAGTGTAAAGCCTTCAAACGCTAATGAAATATTTATAAAAAAAGATGTAGATGGAGGTTTAATTGGAGGAGCATCATTGGATGCTAAAGATTTTCATCTCATAATTAAAGCCAATAGCTCCCTTTAAATTTTTGTAAATTAGTGTTGTTATGAGCACTAAAGAAAGAACATCAGAAGAGGAATTAACTTTAGTTGATTCTGTTCATGAAAATGAAATTATTCTATATAATGATGATGTTAATACATTTCAGCATGTTATTAAAACTTTAATAGCAGTTTGTGAACATACACCTCAGCAAGCTGAACAATGTAGTTTAATAGTTCACTATAAAGGAAAATGTAGCGTTAAATCTGGTTCTCTTTCGGATCTTAAACCTAGATGTGCAAAACTTATTCAAGCAGGTTTAAGTGCAGAAATAGTTTAAGTTATTATATTTGCCGATCTATGAAAAAAACAATTTTAATAATTACTCTATTTATAAGCCACTTGGCATTAACACAAAACTTTAAACAAATGAAGGAATCTATTTATCAATTTGAATTAACGGATTTATATGGTGATAAATTTGACATGGCTAGTCTTAAAGGAAAGAAAATAATGGTTGTTAATACCGCTTCAAAATGTGGCTTAACTTATCAATATGAAATTTTAGAGAAGCTTTATAAAGATTATAAATCAAATGATTTTATTATTGTTGGTTTTCCTTCAAACAATTTTTTATGGCAAGAACCAGGCACAAATGAGGAGATAGCAGAGTTTTGTAAAGAGAATTATGGAGTTTCTTTCCCTATGATGGAAAAAATATCTGTCAGAGGATCTTCCATGCACCCATTATATCAATTTTTAACCAATAAAAATAAAAATGGTTATAAAGATTCTTCTGTTAAATGGAATTTTCAGAAATATTTAATTAATAGAGAAGGTTTTTTAGAAAAAATAGTTTCTCCTAGAGTAAAACCAGATGATCCATCTGTTTTGGAGTGGATAAAAAGTTAATAATTTATGGAAAAGAAAAAAGGATTAAATACTCGTTCTGTTCATGATGGTGAATTAATAGATGACTTATATGAAGGCGCTGTTTCGCCAATCTATTTAAGTACTGCTTATAATTATTCTGAAGGAGATGATGATAAATATCCAAGGTACTTCAATACACCAAATCAATTAGCTCTTTCAAATAAAATAGCATCATTAGAAAACTGTGAAAAAGGATTAGTTTTTGGATCTGGAATTGCAGCAATTTTTGCTTCAATGTTTAGTTTTCTCAAATCAGGTGATCATGTAGTTTTTCAATCTTCTTTATATGGTGGCACTATTAATATGGTAGTAAAAGAGTTTAAAAAATTTAATATTGAGTATTCTTTGGTTGAATCTTTGGAAATTAATGATTACCAAAAAGAAATAAAAAGCAATACTAAAATTATATACGTTGAAACTCCAAGCAATCCTCTTCTTCAAGTAATTGATTTAAAAGAGGTTTCGGTCTTGGCTAAAAAACATAAATTACTATCAATAATTGATAATACATTTGCAAGTCCAATTAATCAAAATCCTTCGGATTTTGGTATTGATATTGTGGTTCATAGTGCAACCAAATATCTTGGAGGTCATAGTGATATTTTAGCTGGTGCAATAGCTTCATCAAAAACTATTATTGATAAAATTGTTTCTTCATCCATAAATTATGGAGGTAATTTAAGTGAACATACAGTTTGGCTTCTAGAAAGAAGTATGAAAACTCTATGTATTAGAGTTAATGCCCAAAGTGAAAATGCTTTAAGAATTGCTAATTTTTTAGAAAAAAATAAAAATGTTTCTATAGTAAACTATCCTGGATTACAAAGTCATCCTCAGTATGATCTTTCAAAAAAACAAATGAGAGGATTTGGAGGAATGCTGTCTTTTGCTTTAAAGGATGAAAAAAAAGTAAATCAATTTACTAGGTTTCTAAAAATTATAAAGCCAGCAGGAAGTTTAGGTGGTGTTGAATCAACTATAACATCCCCAGCTTTAACCTCTCACGCAAAAATTTCAAAGGAACAAAGAGAAAAATTTGGAATTTCAGAGGGTTTACTTAGATTTTCAGTTGGAATTGAAGATTATCAAGATTTAGAAGATGACTTAACTCAAGCTTTTAATAAAATATGAAGGAAATGAAATTAGATATATTAGCTTTTGGCGCACACCCTGATGATGTTGAATTAGGATGTGGTGGAACGATTGCTAAGGAAATTGCTAATGGTAAAAAAGTTGGAATAGTTGATTTAACTAGGGGAGAGCTAGGAACAAGAGGGACACCTGAACTAAGAATCAAAGAAAGTGAAAATGCTTCTAAAACAATTGGGATAGAAATAAGAGAGAATTTAGGGTTCAAAGATGGTTTTTTTAAAAATGATGAACCTCACCAACTTGAAATAATTAAAATCATTAGAAAATTTAAGCCTAATATAGTTTTATGTAATGCAAAGGATGATAGACACATCGATCATCCTAAAGGAGCAGATCTTGTTGTAGACTCATGTTTTTTAAGTGGATTAAAAAAAGTTAAAACTGATTTGGAAGGGAAAAAACAAGATTCATGGAGACCCAATAATGTTTATCATTACATCCAGTGGAAGAATACTAGTCCTGATTTCTTAGTTGATATTAGTGGCTTTGAAGATGTTAAAATGAATGCAGTTAAATGTTACTCTTCTCAGTTTTATGATCCAAGTAGTAAAGAGCCTGAGACTTTAATTAGCAAAAAGAATTTTTTAGATACTATTTATAATAGATCCTTAGATTTTGGAAGGTTGATAGGGGTAGATCATGCAGAAGGATTCACAACCAATAAAGCAATTGGTGTGGATTCTATAAATGACCTAATATAGATTTTTACTTCTTGAAGAAAAAATATAAATTTGCCAACTTAATAAATGGTGGTTGTAGTTCAGTTGGTTAGAACGCCTGATTGTGGTTCAGGAGGTCGCCGGTTCGAGTCCGGTCTTCCACCCAAAAGTAAGCCCTCGAGTAATCGGGGGTTTTTTTGTTTAGATATTTGACAAAGAACTTACTTAAAGTTACAAAATCTTGGCAACTATTTGGCAACTACAACTTCTCAATTAAATTTTTAGATAAAGCACGAAATCAATCTATAGAAACCCAATCCAAATTAGAGGAGCAGTTGGTTTACTTAAAACAGTTAAAATCCTCTATACTTAGTAAAGCATTTAAAGGTGAGTTATGAGGGTTTTATTTTAGGCATATCTTCTTCTTTTAATTCAGCAATTCTTATATTTAGGTTGTGAAAAAACTACTTCTACTATTACTGTTTATTCCACTTGTTTCTTGTCAAAATGATGTGGATGAAGAAGTTATTAATAATCAATCTGATCCTTTTGTTTCAATCAAATATGCCTCTTTTCAATATAGCATAGGTGGATCTTATGGAAGTCAAGTTAACTTCACTCATAAAGATTATCAAAACAATAATTTTAATTATTGTGGCTGTATGGCCTGTAACACTAATTCATATATTGTTGAAGAACTCTATTATGATAAAAGCACATCAACAATAAAATATAAAATCTTAGGGGAAGAATCATATACTTTAGCGGTTTATGGATCAAAATGGAGCTGCAAAAAATATGAATAAAACTGCTAAGTAATAACTCCTAAACCATAGGCTTATCTACTTCTTTTAAAATTATTGTAAATTGTACTTATGAATAATATATTAGAACTTCATTCATTATGGGCATTACCTACTTTATTGGTTAGTTTAATCACAATTCTTAAATTTTTGTATTCTTTTATCTTAAATGAGGAATTCAAAACAGTGGACTTTAGAATAGCATTAATTACTTTGATTTTTAACCATATACAATTAGCAATAGGAATTATTCTATATTATACCTCACCAAAATTTGATTGGTGGAGCGAAGGGATGTCTTCCGTTATGTCTAACTCCGTTTACCGTCAACATTTAGTTGAACATCCAACAACTAATATTATAGGTGTTTTAATTATAACGGTGGGGTGGTCAATTCATAAAAGAACAAATGAAGATTCAAAAAAGTTTTTAAGAATTGGGGTTTTTTATTTTATAGGCCTTGTGCTTATCTTAAGTAGGATTCCTTGGGAGAATTGGCTGTAAAAAACCTAAACCATAGCCATCTTCAGATAGTTTAAGGAAAAACTAAATGTTGTAAATTGGGGGTATGAAAAAAATCATTTTTTTTGTTTTGCTTGGGGCCCTTGCTTACCGATCTCTTGTTTAGATAATTGTTATATTAGTGTTATGAAGAAACCTTTTGTTTTTATTATTGGGTGTTTAATTGGGTTTATCTTTGCTGTTCTAGTAAAATCATATTTTGGAAACGAATGGGATGCAGATATGATATTCCCAACACTCTTATTTGGAGCATGTGCAATTTCATTGATAAAATAATTCTAACGGATTTCTTTTATTCTTGTTCTTTATACTGTTCAGGTTTTTCTATTCCAAGTTTTTCTGTTGGAGGAGGAATAAGATTAAAGAGAATTTCATTTCCTCCAATCTTAAATATCATTTTATTCCCTTCCTTAAATTCTATTTCTAAACCTGCCATTTCCATTTTAAATTTGTTTTTTCCCTTTTCATCCAAAACCATGGATTCGTCTTTAGATCTTCCCTCTGGAAACATCGAGAGTTTTCCATCATTTTCATAAAAGTGAAACATTCTTGGGAATGCATCGCTTTTGTATAATCCTTCAAACGATTTTAATTCTTTTTTAGAATGAGAGTATGAGTCAGAAACTTTTTCAGGTTTGGGGTCAACAACTAACCTAGCATCTCTATTTGCTATATTCCATGCGGTATAAAAAATAAGCTGAGTTCTTAGTTCTAATAAATCATATTCTATTTTATCTGGAGTATCAGTTGGTTTATGATAATCAGCATGTGTTCCCGTAAAATAAAAAATTATTGGAATTCCTTTTTTTGCAAAATTATAGTGATCGCTTCTGTAATAGAATCTATTTGGATCATTCTTGTCGTTGAATCTATAGTCCAATGTCATATTTATTGTCTCTTTATTGGTTTCTTCAGATAAATTATGAAGGTCTTTACTATCATGATCCGAACCTATTAAATAAATATAATCTCTATTTTTTGCTTCTCTAGTTGGGTCAATCCTACCAATCATATCAATATTTAAATTTACAACTGTATTTTCAAGAGGATAAATAGGGTCTGTATCTGTATAATATCTAGAACCAAGTAATCCTTTTTCTTCTCCTGTTACATGTAAAAATATAATGGATCTTTTAGGTCCTTTCCCTTTTTTAACAGCCTTTTTAAAAGCTTCAGCAATTTCTAGCATTGCTACTGTACCTGAACCATCATCATCAGCACCATTATATATTTCACCACTTTCATTAACTCCAACATGATCAAGGTGAGCAGAAATAACAACATATTCATCTGCTTTTTCTGTTCCTTTAATTATAGCTATTACATTTTCAGTATCCACTTTTTTTCCTTCTCTTCCTCTTCTGCCACGAAGAGTTAGAGTCATAGGCTGAAAATAATCTTTATCTGGATCTCCAGGTTCAATTCCTATAGACTTATAATAATTTTTAAGATATTCAACCGCTTTTTTTTGTCCTTCTTCTCCCGTATCTCTTCCTTCAAATTCATCGGAAGCGTAAGTATATAGATGTTCTTTTAAATCTTTATCAGTAATGCTTTTAGCAAACTTTTTTGCTTTAGATAACTGAGAAAAGCCAAGATTTATAGTAATTAGGGAAATAACTATAATTGATAGAATTTTTTTCATAATAAATTTATTAGTCTAGCAAGATAAAAAATTAAATTATGAATAAATCTATTTGTAAGATTATTAGGCTATTTATAATTATATTTATTTATGCATCTAGAGGTTATTATTGCATTTGTTATTTCATCTTTAGCCTTAACTATATCCCCAGGTCCAGATATCATATATGTTATTTCTCAAAGTTTTATTAAAGGAAAAAAGGCAGCAATAGTCACTTCAATTGGCCTTACAACAGGACTTTTATTACATACTTTTTTTGTAGTTATTGGGTTTTCACTTCTATTAAGAGAAAATGAAAATATTTTCTTTTTATTAAAACTATTGGGCTCAATGTATTTTGTTTATTTAGCATTTATGGTTTTTATAAATAGAAATAAAGAGATAAAATTTAATTCTGAAGAAACAGAAAATATTGCTTTTTTTAAAAAGGGACTATTAATGAATCTTTTAAATCCAAAAGTTAGTATATTTTTTATTGCTCTCTTTCCAGGATTTATTTTTCATGATAATTTAAGCTCTGAATTACAATTTTTAATTCTTGGAATCATTTTTTGGTTTCAAGCAAACTTAGTTTTTATTATAGTTTCAGTTTTTTCTCAAAAAATTAAAAATATTATTTCAGGTAAAAAATTTCTTAATAAACGGAAATTTATTATTGAAATGTGTGTTTATATTTTTATTTCTATTTGGATATTGAAATAATAAATCTCCTAACTTTATAGTATGTCATTAATAAAAGTAGTTGAATGTCCAAGAGATGCTATGCAAGGGATAAAAAATTGGATTCCTTCAAAGTATAAGATTTCCTATATACAATCTATTCTTTCCGTTGGTTTTGATGTAGTTGACTGTGGAAGTTTTGTTTCACCACGTGCAGTTCCACAAATGAAGGATACCCATCATGTTTTGGAAGGTTTAGATTTGAGTTCAACAAAATCTAAGCTTTTAGCCATAGTAGCTAACTTACGAGGAGCAAAAGATGCATGTAACTATTCACAAATAAGTTATTTGGGTTATCCATTTTCTATCTCAGAAAACTTTCAAATGAGAAATACAAATAAAAGTATTGAAGAATCTATATCGGAATTAAGTAAGATTATTGAACTAGCTAATAAAAATAAAAAGGAGGTGGTTGTTTATTTATCTATGGGATTTGGTAACCCGTATGGTGATCAGTGGAATTATGAAATAGTAGAGAAATGGATAGATTTATTGTATTTCATGAATATCAAAACTATTTCAATTTCTGATACTGTTGGAGCAGCAAAAATTGAAGACATTAAAACAGTATTTTCAAATACAGTTGTTAAATATCCTACAATTGAGTTTGGTGCACATTTTCATACGAAACCAAATGAATGGCATGAAAAAATAGATACTGCCTATAAGGCAGGATGCAAAAGATTTGATAGTGCTATTCAGGGATATGGGGGATGCCCAATGGCCAAAGATGAACTTACGGGCAATTTTCCAACGGAGAAATTAATAACCTATTTTAATTCAAAAAATGTTCCACTAAACATCAATGCTTTACATTTTGACTCTAGCTTTAATGAATCTACTAAACTTTTTTCTCGTTATAAGTAATTGGGAATCAAAAATTTAAGCTTATAATTCTTATCTTTATTTAGAATAATTAAAAATAGCTTTGTTTTTAAATGATTTGTGTGTTATTTTCGTTACAAATTTTATATGAATAAAATAATATACAACATACTGACCTTATTAATTGTTACAAGCTTACAATCGCAAACAAAAAAGAAGAAAGATATTAATTCAATTAAAGAAATGTGTGGGTGTTTTGAAGTAAGATTTGACTTTGCAGAAACATTTATAAATAATGATGATGAAGACTACAAACCATCTAAAAATTATAGCACTACAGCTCTTGAATGGGCTCAAATAATAGAAGAAAATAAAGACATTATATCCATACAACATATATTAATTTCAGGAACTAATGAAAAACCATATATTATTAAACATTGGAGACAAGATTGGTTATATCAGAATACTGAATTTTATATTTATTATCATGACAACAAATGGAATTATGTTAAAAAAGATAAAAATCAAGTAAAAGGACAATGGACTCAAAAAGTTTTTCAAGTTGATGATAGTCCTAGATATGAGGGTTCGGGATCTTGGGTTTACGTGGATGGAAAGAGTTATTGGGAAAACACAACTTCTGCTCCACTTCCAAGACGAGAATATAGCAAAAGAAGTGACTATAACACTACAATTAGAGGGAATAGGGTAGAAGTAACTAAAACTGGTTGGATACATGACCAAAATAATAGTAAAGTAATTAGAAAAGAAGGTAAAGAAGATCGAATTTTAGCATATGAAAAAGGATATAATAGTTATGTTAAAGTTAATGATAGTAAATGCACGTCAGCTGCAAAATGGTGGGTTGAAAATAAAGTAAAATGGAATTATGTAAGAAACAAATGGACACAAGTTTTTAATAAAAATAAAACACTTAGCTTAAAAAAACTTGTTGACAATAAACCTCTTTATAGAACTTTATTTTCTAAAGATATTAATCAAAAAAATCAAATTGATTCCACAATTGAATCCTATATAAATAAATTATAACGACATTAAATATTTTTTTGGAGTAATGTCAAATTTTTTTTTGAAAGCATTTATAAAATGGGATGCTGAACTGTATCCAACTTTTAGTGCAACTTCATTTACATTATAATTTCTACTAGACAACAATTTTTTTGAAATTTCCATTTTATGATTTAAAAGAAATGTGAAAACAGAAGTTCCATAAACTTGTTTAAACCCATCTTTTAATTTATTCAAGCTTATTTCAACTTCATTTGCTAATTCTTGAAGGGTTGGAGGTTCAGTCATTTTTGAAATAATTAAATCTTTTGCCTTTTTAATTTTTTTAATGTTATTATCATCAAGTAAAAAAGGGCATTGTTCATTATCTGTTCCTTTTTTCTTATTAAAATAAAGACTCAATAGTTCAAAAATTTTACCTCTTAAATATAGATTGTACATGCTCATTTTGTTTGATTGCTTAAGCATTTGATTTAAGATTACAGAAATCTTAGGTTCTATTTTTTTATCCCTATAAAATTTGTTGTTAATATTTTCATTATTTAAGAAAGAAATTTGATCAGCATCATCCGAAAAGAAACTATGAAATTTTTTTATTGAAATTAAGGTTGATAATACAATTGAATTTTTGTTTAACAATAAATTTACAGGAAGTGATTTTATAGGATTATATAATAGTATTGAATTATCACTTGAAACAGGAAAAATATATGAGCCATCATTAAAAAGGAACTTGGAAGATCCTTTAATACAAAAATGAAACTGAATATAGTCTTTACTAATTTCAAAATTGTAAAGTAACTTTTTATTTAAATGATTGATTTGTTTTAAGAAAATAATTCCCTCTTCAACATGATAATTTTCAGTAATCCCTTTAGCGATACTTTTATTTGACATTATAATTAGTTATTTTATTTATCTATACAACCTAATCAAAATTTTTTTAAACTGATTTTATCTGTAAAAATATTAATAAAATTTGATTTTATTTTATAAATATTTAAAAATTCTTAGAGAGTAATTTTATGTGCTTTTAGCGTAATTTTTTGTAATAATCGCAAGTTATATTTGCTCTTTTAAAATTTGATTTATTGAATAATTTATTTTTAATTATTGTTTCATCAATAATTTTTTTCCTCCTTTTTTTAAATCATTCTTATGCTCAGGTTTCTAATTTAGAGGTTGATAGTACTAATGTTCAAACGTTAAAAGAAGTTATTATTTCAGCTACTCGAGTTGAACGTCAACTTTCTTCATTACCATTACCAGCTACTATTATATCTAAAAAAGCTATTTCTAGATCTAATTCTAATACATTAAATCAAATTTTGCAATCCCAAACGGGATTAACTACGGTTCCAGATTTTGGTGGTGGAGAGGGACTTCAAATGCAAGGTTTAGATTCTCAATATACCTTAATTCTTTTAAACGGATCTCCATTAATTGGAAGATCAGCAGGAACTTTTAACCTTAAAAGGATTAATCTTGGAAATATTCGTCAAATTGAAATTGTTAAGGGTGCTTCTTCTAGTCTTTATGGTAGTGAAGCATTAGCTGGTATTATTAATATTGTAACTGAAAAACCTACTGTTGGTCTTTCTAATTATATAAATTATTCATTAAGTACTCATAACTCAAATGATTTTAGTTATTCCATGAATAATTTATTAAATAATACCGGTTTTGATTTTTTTTTCAATAGAAATTCTAGTGATGGTTATGATTTAAATGAAAATGATGAGTTAATGACAGTTGACCCATTTGTAAATTATACAATAAATGGTTCTCTCACTTATGACTTAAAGGATAAAACTAAATTTTCTTTATCTACTAGGTATTATAATAATGTTCAGGATAATGTAGCTTCATCTTCTTTGAAAGGATTGTCAGAAATTGATGAATGGAATACAAATTTTAAAATAAATTATTCTCCAAATTCTAAATGGGATAGTTTTTTAGAATTGTATTTAACCAACTATTTAGCTAAAGAAAATTTAAATAATCTTGATGGAAGTCTATATGATGAAAGTTTCTATGATCATTCATTATTTAAACCTGAATTAAGAAACATATATAGAATTTCTAATAATAAAATTATAGTTGGAGGTATAGGTTTAAGTATTGAAAAGTTAAATAGAACTTATTTTGAAGTTAAGCCAATTTTTAAGTCTCCTTACATATATATTCAATATGATTATTATCCAATTGAAGATTTAAATCTAATAATTGGTTCAAGATTTGATTCTCACAATAAATATAAATCTCAATTTAGTCCAAAGTTAGCTTTGAGATATAAAATAAATGAAAAAATATCAACAAAGTTTTCTTTAGGATATGGATATAAAGCACCTGATTTTAGACAATTATATTTTGATTTTACTAATTCTTTAGTCGGATATTCAGTTTTGGGTTATAATGTTGCTGTTGAGTCTATCTCTTTGATGCAAAGTCAAGGTAAAATTTCAAACATAATTTATTCATTAGATGATTTAAAAGGAGAATTAAAAGCAGAAAATTCCATTAGTTTTAATTTAGGATTTAATTACATATTAAATTCAGAGATTTCTTTTGATTTAAACATTTTTAGAAATACAATTAAAGATTTAATTGATACTAGAGTTATTGCAAATAAAACAAATGGTCAAAATGTTTTTAGTTATTATAATGTAAACAATGTATTTACTCAAGGTTTAGAATTTAATTCAAAATGGAATCCGTCTAATAGTTTAACTATTAATTCTGGTTTCCAACTTCTTTACGCTAAAGATTCGGATGCAATAAAGTCATTTAATAATGGTGAGGTTTATGCTAGAAAAAATCCCAATTCACCTGCATTTCAATTAAAAAAGAAAGATTATTTCGGTCTTTATAATAGATCTCGAACAATGATTAATATCAATATTAATTATGATTTGTTTCAAAAAAATATTGAACTGAATTTAAAAGGGAAATATCGTTCTAAATATGGGATTATAGACAGCAATTATAACAATTTTTTAGACTCTTACGATGAATTTGTTAATGGTTATGCACTCATTGATTTTACCCTAAATAAAAAAATAAATAAAAAATATAATGTTGGTTTTGGAATAGATAATGTTTTTGATTTTAAAGATTATCAGAACATTACAAATATTTCTGGACGAATATTTTATGCTAAACTCAATCTTAATTTTAATCAATAAATACTTAAACTATGAAAACACTTAAACTTTTATTTTTATCATTTTTAATAATTTCATTATCGTCATGTAGTGATGATGATGAACCTTTGTTAGATGTTGTTTCTAATAAGGTAATTAATTTTCATGCTCCTCAAGCTGGAGGCATGGGACAACCTATTACAGGAGAATTTGCAAAATTTAGTTTTGCTACTGGAGTACAATCTAGTAGTTCAACAGAATGGGACATAGGTTTTAGAGGAACTACTATTATTGTAAATGGTGGCACTGCTACTGGAACTGCAGATGAACCAACTAGAAATGGCCAAGGAGGTGCTTATGTTGCATCAGGGACTATGGCTTCTGTTTTAGATGTTGATACAACTAAATTTAAACAAGATGCGTCTTCTGCATTAGCTATTACTACAGGTAGTGGAAATGGATGGTATACTTACAATGGCCAATCGCATGTTATAAGTCCGACACCAGGTAAAATACTTGTATTTAAAACTCATGATGGGTTATACGCTAAAATAGAAATTTTAAGTTATTATAAAGATTCACCAGCTAGTCCTAATGCCTTTACAGATCCAAGCAGATATTATACATTTAATTATATATATCAGCCAAATAAAGGTCAGACTTCTTTTTAATACTTCTCATTTTTAATAAATCCATTAGTATTATTTGATTAATACTAATGGATTTATTGTTATAATCTTTCTTTTCGCTTTCTTTTAATTAATTGTTTATATACCTTGCAGTTTAGAATTAGTCTAAATAAAAATTAAATGAAAAATATACTTTATTCCATATTAATATCCTCTTTAATATTGAGTTGTGCGACAACTGAAAAAAAACCAAATGAAGTCAACCTATATAGTCAAAGACATTACTCTGTAGATAAGCTTCAGTATGAAAATTTTACAAAATTAACTGGTATAAAAGTTAATGTAATTAAAGCTAATGCTGATGAATTGATTGAAAGATTAAAAAATGAAAGAGAGAATAGTCCTGCAGACTTATTTATTACTGTAGATGCAGGAAAACTTCAAAAAGCTGCAGATTTAGATTTGCTTCAAAAAATTTCTAATTCCAAAATAAATAATAATGTATCGGATGATTTAAAAGATCAAAATGGATTTTGGATTCCAATAACTTATAGAGCTAGAATACTTGTATATAGTAACGATAGAGTTAAAGAAAGTGATTTAACTACTTATGAAGATCTAGTAAATGAAAAATGGAAAGGAAGAATACTAGTTAGATCTTCTTCAAATGCTTATAATCAGGCTTTAATGTCTTCAATTGTAGCGAACCTGGGAAGTGATGCTGCTTCTGATTGGTCAGAGGGTATAGTCAAAAATTTTGCTAGAGATCCAAAAGGAAGTGATAGAGATCAAGTTAAAGCTATTGCTGCCGGT
>CABXGL010000012.1 GCA_902511755.1 uncultured Bacteroidota bacterium
AGAATTTATGAAGTAAACATGATAGCTTGTTCAACTTATTTGAATAATTTAAATGCTATTATTGCTAAAGAATCTACATGTGAAAATTTAATTCCTTTATATAGAAAGAATTTTGATAAATTTAAATCAGATGCAGTTTGGTTAAATAGAGCTGCAAGTAGAATGGACAGTAAAGACTGTTCGGATGATCCATTATTTGTTGAATTAGTAGAGGCTTTACACGAATTAAACCCCTCAGCTAATTCTGCTTATTATTTAGGCTTATTAAATGATAAAAAGGGTGATTCTAAAACTGCAATTCAATATTATAATGAGTCTATTGCATTAGAAACGGATAATCTTAAAAAAGCTAAGACATTATATAAAATTGCTTTAAAGTTTAAAAAATCAGGACAATTAAGTAAATCTAGAAGCTATGCATATAAAGCACTTAAGTTTCAGCCTTCTTCAGGAAGATCATATTTATTAATTGCTAATCTATATGCTGCAAGTGCTAATAAGTGTGGTAATACACAATTTGAAAAAAGAGCAATATATTGGTTAGCTGCTAAAGAAGCTAGAAAGGCGGCGTCTGTAGATGCATCTGTTAGAAGAACTGCAAATAAAACAGCCGCAAGCTATGAAGGTAGAGCTCCATCAAAAACAGATATTTTTACTGAAGGAAGATCTGGTGAAACTATTTCTGTAAAATGTTGGATCGGTAAAAGTATTACAGTTCCTTCCATTTAAATAATGAATTGGTCTAAATTTTTCATTTTAACTTTTTTTTGTTTTTTTTCTTGTGAAGACAATTTTCAAGAAATAAAAAAAATTAATAATTATGATAATATTCCCATAGGAATTGCTGAAAATATAAAGCTAATCTATACTGATTCAGCTAAGGTTAAGGCAGTATTAATATCTCCTACAAATAAAGATTTTACAAATCAAGAATTTCCATATTCTGAATTTCCAAATGGAATAGAAATTACTTTTTTTGATAAAAATAAAAATCCAACTGTAGTAACATCAAATTATGCCATTACTTACAACAAAACTAATATTGTTGATTTGGTAGGGGATGTTGTTATCAATATTCATGATGGGTCTGAGTTAAAAACTTCTCAACTTTATTGGGATCCTGAACAAGAATGGCTTTTTACTGAAGAAAAATTTAGTTTTAAAAATATAGATTATGATATTATTGCTAAAAGATTAGATGCAAATAGATCATTTACTATATTTAATACTGGCGAATTAGATGGTAAGGTTATGTTTGAGGAAAATGAAATTTTAGTTAATGAAAATTAGAAAAATTTCCGAAATAGTTTATTTATTAATTTTTTTTATTGCTTCAATAGATTATTTTTTTGGATCAAATGATCAGTCTAACAGGAAAAATATTTTACTAATTTTTGCTTTGGTATCTTTATTTATGTTTTTTTTTAGAAGATTCTATAGAAAAAAATTTGAAAAAAGAAATAAATAAATTTAATGGATTTACAAATAGCCGTTATTTTAATTTCAATTATTTTTTCAGCTTTCTTTTCTGGAATGGAGATAGCGTATGTTTCTTCAAATAAAATTTATTTAGAAATCGAAAAAAAACAAAAAGGATTTTTTTCTAAAATTTTAAAAAAAATAACTTATTCTCCATCTAAATTTATAGCGACTATGCTACTAGGCAATAATATTGCATTAGTTGTATATGGCCTTTTTTCAGGAAAATTAATCTTAGATATGCTTTTCCCAGAAATAGACAGTTCAAAGTCTTTGGATTTTATATATATATTTTACCAAACAATAATTTCAACTTTTATTATTTATAATTACAGCTGAGTTTTTACCGAAAGTTCTATTTCAGATTTATGCAAATAGATTTCTTAAATATCTGTCTTTTCCCTCTTATGTCTTTTATATTTTACTTAGCCCTATCACATATGTATTAAATTATATATCAAATAGTGTTTTAAGTAAATATTTTAAAACTAAAAAAGATGAAATACGAATAGTTTTTAGCAAAGATGAACTTGGAGATTATATTAATGAAGAATTGGCAAATGATTCTAAAATAAAAAATATGGATTCAGAAATTCAAATTTTTCAAAATGCTTTGGAATTTTCTACTGTAAGGGCTAGAGAAGTTATGGTTCCTAGAGCTGAAATTATTTCTGTAGATAGATATAGTGTTTCATCTGATATAAAAAACAAATTTATTGAGCAAGGATTATCCAAAATTTTAATTCACAGAGAAAACATTGATCATATTGTTGGCTATATTAGTTTACAGGATATGTTTAACCAGCCAAAAAATATTAAATCATTTATTCATTCTGTAGAATTTATCCCTGAATCAATGTTAATTAATGATGTTTTAAACCTTTTAACAAGAAAACATAGTAATATTGCTGTTGTTATAGATGAATATGGTGGTACTTCAGGGATTATTACTATTGAGGATATAATTGAAGAATTATTTGGAGAAATAGAGGATGAGCATGATTTAAGTAATTTTTTAGATAAGAAAATTAATTCCAATACATTCCTTTTATCAGCTAGATTAGAAGTAGATTATCTAAATGACAAGTATAAATTAAATATTCCTGAGAGTGATCAATATGAAACTTTAGGTGGTTTTATTGTTCATAATACACAAGATATTCCTGGAAATGGAGACGTAATTAAGATTTCTTCGTTTGAATTTATAGTTAGAGATGTATCTGAGACTAAAATTGAAACATTAGAGTTAAAAGTCTTAAATTAAATTAAATACAGGTCTTTTTTTTTAATTGATAAGGATATTGTATTTTCGTTTGCTACAAAAAAAAAATATGGCGATTTTAGGAAGTCTTAGAAAAAATTCTGTTGTTTTGATTACTGTAATTGGAATGGCATTATTTGCTTTTGTAATTTCTGGAGTTTTTGATGGAAAGGGTTATGTTGCTCAAGATCCAATTGGTATAGTGAATGATCAAGATTTATCAATTGAAGAATTTAGGGATCAAGTAGATTTTTTAGAAAGATCTTACAATTTATCTGGGATGAATGCCGTTAATAGTGTTTGGGATCAAACAGTTAGAAATTTAATCCTAAAAAATCAGTTTAAATTAAGTGGAGTTGATTCAGGGAAAGACCATCTTTATTATATTATATCACAAAATCCAAGTTTTAATTCTGATCCTCAGTTTTTGAATGATGCAAAAATTTTTGAAATAGAAAAGTTTATTGATCTGATTGTTGAATTTAAAACAACTAATCCAGATGCTTATGAACAGTGGAAAAAACAAGAATCTATTTTTCAAAGTCAATCAAATGAAAAAATTTATTTTGATTTGATATCATCTGGTATTAACTTTTCTTATAAAGATGGAGAATTTGAGTATTTATTACAAAATGATAGAGTTGATATAGAATATGTTCAAATTCCTTATAGTTCTATTCCTGATAGTTTGGTAAAACTTAAAAATTCTGATGTTGAAAAATATATTAAATCAAATGATTCTGATTTTAAAATTGATGCTTCTAGAAGTATAGAGTATGTTTTATTCGACGAAAAACCTTCTAATGAAGATGAAAATGAAACTAGAAAAATTTTACAAAATTTTCTAGTTGAAAATAAAGAATATAATGATGTTTCAAAACAAGAAGAAACTATTCCAAGTTTGTTAACTGCTAAAAATTTAACTGAATTTATTAATCAGAACTCTGAAATAAAATTTGATTCTATATATGTTCCTAAAGGTTCTTTACCAACTAATGATGCTAATCTTTTATTTAACTTAAATATAGGTCAAACTTATGGTCCATACTTAGATGATGAATATTTTAAAATATCGAGAATGCTTGACAAGAAAAAAGGAGGAAATGTTAGAGCAAGTCATATTTTAATTTCATTTAAAGGATCTCAAAATGCCTCACCTGAGATTACTAGATCTAAATCTGATGCTAAAAAAGAAGCAAATAGAATTCTAAAGTTAGTGAGAAAGAATCCCGATTCTTTTTCCGAATTAGCATTTGAATTTTCCGATGGCCCTTCAAAATCAAGTGGTGGAGATTTAGGCTTTTTTCAAGAAGACGCTATGGTTAAACCTTTTAATGACTTTGTTTTTTCAAAAAAAGAAGGAACTATTGGAGTTGTTGAGACAGATTTTGGTTTTCATGTAATAAATGTAGTAGCTAAGGAAGACTTGGTACTTTTAGCCTCCATTGCTATAAAAAATATTCCATCAGAAAAGACCAGCGATAAAACTTTTAATTTGGCTACTAAATTTGAAATTAATCTTTCAAAAAATAAAAATCTAAATGAATTGGCTAAAGAAAATAATTATGAGATTAGACCAGTTAGTAATATTAAAATTTTAGATGAAAATTTGCCTGGCTTAAGTAATCAAAGAAGATTGGTTCAATGGTTATTTTCTGAAGAAGTTGAATTAAATTCTTATAAAAGATTTGATCTTTCTAAGGGAGGTTATTTAATAGCTCAAGTAACCGGGTTAAAAGAAGAAGGTCTTTCGTCTGTAGAAGACGCATCTTTTACAGCAGTTCCTAAGGTAAGAAACAAAAAGAAAGCAGAATTAATTATTAAACAAAATAAAAAAAATAAGTCTTTAGAGGATTTAGCGAACAATAATAATACTGAAATTAAAAAAGCTTTAGCATTAAATCAAAAAAATGCTACAATTAGTGGTGCAGGTAGAGAACCTTTATTAGTTGGTTATGCATTTGGTTTAAAGGTTGACCAGATTTCAGATTTTATTATTGGTGAAAATGGTGTTTATAAAATTAAAGTCACAAAAAAAGATAAATCAAGTGGTTTAGATGCTTACTCTTCATATCAGAATCAGTTGTTGCTTTCATCCAGACCAAGTGTTAATAGCATTCTATATCAAACTGTAAAAGAATCAGCTGAAATTATTGATAATAGATCTACATATTACTAAAAACATCTAAATAAGATTTCCAAAGGATAATGCTTTTTGAATATATATTATCAAAAAAATAAATGATACTGTAAATTTCATTGCCATTCCTGCTAAAAATCCAATTAATGTTCCTACTGATGCTTTAATAGCTTTTTTATAACCCAAATTATTCATTAATTCACCTGATAAAGCTCCTATAAATGGACCGGTTAATACTCCAATAGGTCCCAAAAAAAAGCCAATTAATAAACCAATGGTAGCACCAATAAGTCCTTTTTTAGTTCCACCTAATTTTTTTAATCCAATCATAGGAATTATTAGGTCTAATATGAAAACGGTTATGGCAATTAAAAAACTACCAATAAGAAAATAAATTTCAAAAGGAACAAATGATGTGAAATGTAAAAGCAATAAACCAATCCAGCTAGTTATTGGGCCAGGAATAAAAGGAATAAAACTTCCAACTAGACCTATTATGCAAAATAGTAACCCAATTATTAAAAATAATATGTCCATGAATTAGATAAAATTGTAATATATAGATATGAATTTTTTGTAATTTACATATGTGATGAAAATAATAAATTTTTTTCTTATAATTTTTTTAATGTTGGGATGTAATAATAATTATAATCAAAAGCAAATTGTAGTTCCAAGTAGTATAACTGTATGGAACAAAAATGATGAATTTCCATCAATTATTTCATGTGAGCAAATTGAGTCTGAATCGGAAAGGAATATTTGTTTTCAGCAAAAATTGACTAAATCTATTTTTGATAATATTGATTTTAGTCAAATTGAAGTTAATAATAGTTTAAATGATACTTTAAGAATTTCTATTTTAATTGATAAAGATGGAAAAATTTCTCTCTATGATAGTCAGATTAATTTGAAAGTTAAAAAGCAAATTCCATTAATTGATAGTATATTGTATAATGCCATTAACAATTTGCCACAAGTATTACCTGCAATTAAAACAAATATTGGAGTTGAGGTTAACTCAAGATTTGAATTACCTTTAATAATTAAAACAAATTAATTTAAAGTTCTTGGAAACAAAAAAGGAAAACATAATATTAGGAATTGATCCAGGAACAACAATTATGGGTTTTGGATTGATTAAAGTTTATGATAAAAAAATGAAATTTATGCAATTAAATGAATTGAAATTAAAAAAATATGATGATCATTACTTGCGTCTTAAACATATTTTTGAAAGGACAATTGAATTGATAGATGAGTATAAACCAGATGAGATTGCAATAGAAGCTCCCTTCTTTGGAAAAAATGTACAGTCTATGTTGAAATTAGGAAGAGCTCAGGGAGTAGCTATGGCAGCAGGTCTTTCAAGAGAAATTGCAATAACAGAATATTCTCCAAAAAAAATAAAAATGGCAATAACTGGAAATGGAAATGCTTCTAAAGAGCAGGTTGCTAAGATGCTGCAGAGCTTGTTATCTATTAAAGAGTTGCCAAAAAATCTTGATTCAACAGATGGACTTGCAGCAGCAGTATGCCATTTTTATAATTCTAATAAAATTAATTATGGATCTAAGTATACCGGATGGGAATCTTTTATAAAAAAAAATCCAAGTAGACTTAAATAATTTATATTGGCAGGAATATATATTCATATACCTTTTTGCAAACAAGCTTGTCATTATTGCAATTTTCATTTTTCAACCTCATTAAAAAATAAAAATGATATAATTGAAGCTATGCTAAAAGAAATCTATATTCGATCAAAAGTATATAATGGTATAGTTGAAACTATTTATTTTGGAGGAGGAACACCATCTCTATTGGACATAGATGAGATATCGAAATTAATTGAAACGGTTTTCAAAAATTTTAAAACTTCTTCATGTCTAGAAATAACATTAGAAGCAAATCCAGATGATTTATCAGAGTTAAAGTTAAAGGAATTATCTACAACGAAAATAAATAGATTAAGTATTGGGGTTCAATCCTTTGTAGATAATGATTTAAAAATGATGAATCGTGCTCACAAATCCAATGATTCTAAAAAATGTATTGAAACAGCAAAAA
This sequence comes from uncultured Bacteroidota bacterium, assembly GCA_902511755.1. Taxonomy (GTDB): domain Bacteria; phylum Bacteroidota; class Bacteroidia; order Flavobacteriales; family Flavobacteriaceae; genus MAG-121220-bin8. The sequence continues at coordinate 6,951 of CABXGL010000012.1, forward strand.
ATTATTATGATAACATATCAATTGATTTAATTTATGGAATACCAAATGCTGATTTAAAAAATTGGGAATACAATTTAGACTTAGCTATTGAATATAATACTAATCATATTTCTGCTTATGCATTAACTGTTGAGCCTAACACTGTTCTTGAAAAACATGTTCAAAAAGGAAGTGTTAAACTTTTAAATGAAGAAATAGTCTTCGATCAATATAAATTAATGTTTAATAAATTAACAAGTTGTAATTATATTAATTATGAATTGTCAAGTTTTGCAAAAGAAGGGTATTTCTCTAATAATAATAGTGGATATTGGCTTAGAAAAAATTATTTAGGAATTGGCCCCTCAGCTCATAGCTATGATGGTGTTTCAAGAACTTGGAATATTTCAAATAATAATTTATATGTTAAAGCACTTAATAGTAATAAAATTTTTTTTGAGAGTGAAAAATTAACAAAAACAGATAAGTACAATGAATATATAATGACTGGATTAAGAACTATATGGGGAGTATCTAAAGATTATTTAAAAGATAATTTTGGATATAAATTTGAAAAACATTTTACTGAAAAATCAGAAAAATATTTTGATTCTAACCACTTAATTCAAAAAAATAATGTTGTAACTACGACAATTAATGGAAAATTTTTATCAGATCGAATTGCTTCAGATTTATTTATAATTAATTCTAAGAGTTAGTTTTAAACAATTTTGAAAATTGATAATAAAATTTAGATATTGTTTCTATTCCTAAAAGAAAATTTGAAACACCGTAATGTTCATTTGGAGAATGAATTGCATCACTATCTAATCCAAATCCCATTAAAATAGTTTTGCTTTTAAGTTCCTTTTCAAAAAGTGCTATTATTGGAATACTTCCACCATCTTTAGTTGCAAATGGTTTTAATTTAAAAACATCCTCATATGCATTACTTGCAGCCTGAAACCCAATAGTGTCTGTAGGAGCAACATAAGGCTCTCCTCCATGATGCTCTCTTACTTTTACAGTAACTCCTTTAGGAGTTATATTTTTTATGTGTTTAGTAAAAAGAGAACTTATTTCTTTCCAGTTTTGATTTGGAACTAATCTCATAGAAATTTTGGCAAATGCTTTACTTGGTAATACTGTTTTTGAGCCTTCATCTATATATCCACCCCAAACCCCATTAACATCTAAAGCTGGTCTTATAGATTGTCTTTCAATAGTCGAATAACCTAATTCACCATATTCAGAATTAATTCCTATTGAATCTTTAAATTCCTCTAGATTAAAAGGAATTAAAGATGTTTCTTTTCTTTCATCTTCTGTAACTTCAAGCACTTTATCATAAAAACCTGGAATAGTAATTCTGTTGTTAGAATCATGGAGAGAAGCTATCATCTTTGATAGCATGTTTATTGGATTTGCCACAGTTCCACCATAATGCCCAGAATGTAAGTCTCTATTCGGTCCAGTTATTTCTAATTCCATATAAGAAAGGCCCCTTAGGCCTGTAGTAATTGATGGAATATTTTTACTAATCATCCCAGTATCAGAAACTAAAATAATATCATTAGAAAGTTTTTCTTTGTTGTTTTTTACAAATATTTCAAGATTGTCACTACCTACTTCCTCTTCACCCTCAATCATAAATTTTACATTACAAGGAATACCATCATGTTTGAGCATAACTTCTAAAGCCTTTACATGCATGAACATTTGCCCTTTATCATCACATGATCCTCTAGCAAAAATAGCCCCCTCAGGATGAATTTTTGTTTTTTTAATATAAGGTTCGAAGGGATCTTTATTCCATAGTTCTATTGGGTCAACGGGCTGAACATCATAATGTCCATATACGAGTACTGTTGGGAGGTTAGAATCTATTATTTTTTCTCCATACACAATGGGATGCCCCTTTGTCTCACAAATTTCACAATTATTTAAACCTAGTTTCAAAAGATGTTCCTTAATTAGGTTCGCAGCTGATCTAATATCAGATTTGTTTTCTGAAACAGCACTTATAGAAGGAATCTTTAATAGTTCAAAAAGTTCATCTAAAAAACGATCTTTATTTTTTTCAATATAATTCTTAAATTTTTCCAAAATAATATTTTGTGTAAATGTAATTAAATATGCTTTTTTAACATAGAGAAATGCTTAAGGATATTATAATAATCTTGCTTATATTTGATTCCCTTTTGCGGGTGTGGTGAAATTGGTAGACACGCTAGACTTAGGATCTAGTGCTTTACGGCTTGGGGGTTCGAGTCCCTTCACCCGCACTAAAACCCACTTTATGTGGGTTTTTTATTTTCTTTTAACCCAAATTTCATGCATTGGATCTCCTTTGCTACTAAAACCTTTATGATTCCACTCATTGTTGGTTAATTCATAGTTAAATTTTAAACTTAAACCTGCTTTAGTATCATCTCTAGAAAAGAACTCTATGTTCTCAACATATTCACCATTAATTGTTGTATATGTTCCTCCTCCTGTTCCCATAAATTGTTTAGTTTCTGTATTATAAGCAATCCATTGAAATCTAGTTCCAGATAAAATTTTCATGGTTTTCCTTGGTCTGTCAGTATCTCTCATTTGTCTTTTTCCGTCTCTTACTCTTCCTGCCATTAACCAAGCTCCATAAAGTTTTCCAGGTTTACCACTATCTATTCGTTTAAATTTCATTGGTTTTCCTCCATTTTGTGTGACAACAACACTGGAATGGTCAAGATTTATTTTTAAAGAATACTCCTTACCAACCTCATCAGGAGAATTAGAATCAAATTCAATTTTTTCAATCATTGTATCACCATATTGTACCCAGCTTCCACCATTTGCCCATAGAAATTCTCCGGTTTCAGATTTATATACACTTTTAGTATGATATCCATCTCCAAAAATGACAACATATTTGAATTTTTCTCCATTTTCTGAAATAATTTCATTTTCCCATGCACCATTGAGGAATTGTGCATTAATATTTAATACAAATAAATTACAGATAATTAAAACAATTATTTTTTTCATTTTTTTTCTTTTAAATAGTTTATTACTTTTTTATAAGCTCCAAGGTTAGCATTTATATACTCATAATTAATATTTCCAATTTGATCTCTTTTTTCTTTTGAATTTAAAAGTGCATTCAACTCATCAGTAAAAGATTTTATATTATTAACACTAATTATTCCTTTTAAATCAATTAGCTCTTTAACTTCTGGAAATTTTTCAAAATTATTTCCAATTATTACAGGAATTTTAAACACTGCTGGTTCCAATGTATTATGAAGGCCAGTATTTCCCATGCCACCACCTACATAAGCAATATCAGCATAGCTATAAACCTTTGTTAATAACCCTATGGAATCAATAATTATAACTTCAGGATTTATTGCATTAGATTTATCTAATTCTGACATTAAGATAGTATTTTTTGTGATTAATTGTTTTAGTTCATTAATTCTATTAAGATTTATTTGATGAGGAGCTATTATAAAACAAACATCATTTTTCTCATACGAATTAATAAATTTTATGATTAAGCTTTCATCTTTTTCCCAAGTACTACCAGCTACAAAACATTTTTTATTGCCTTTAAAATTATTTAAGTATTTAATTTCATTATTTTGCTTTGGCAGATCTATGACCCTATCATATCTAGAGTCACCCATTACAGTACAATTAGTAAATTTTTGTTTAATTAATATGTTTTTTGAGGATTCATTTTGAACAAAAAAATGATGAAATGCTTTTAAATATTTTTTCATCCATAATCCGTAAAAATTAAAAAACCAATGATTTTCTCTAATAATTCCTGCTATTAGATATGTAGGTATATTTCTATTTTTTAAAGATTTTAAAAAATTAGGCCAAAACTCATATTTTACAAAAAAAACCATTTTTGGTTTTAATAAATCGAGAAATTTATTGGCATTTTTTGCAGTATCAATTGGCAAATAAACTGTTAGATCACTTATTGGATTCAATTTTCTTACATTATAACCAGATGATGAGAAAAAAGAGATAACAATTTTATGATCATTATAGAGAGATTTAATTTTATTAAAAACAGGAACCCCTTGTTCATATTCACCCAATGAAGCAACATGAATCCAAATGTATTTTTGATTATTTGAAATATTAAATTTTAAATCTTTAAAAACATCTTTTCTCTCTTGAATAAATTTTTTAATATTACTATTAAAGTATTTTAAAAAATGCAGAATAATTTGGATTATTTGAATAATGAAGTTATAAATTATGCCCATTTTATATATAATTGTACTAAAGTAGTATTTTATAAATATATTTAATTTTAAAGCTTTACATTTTATTATTTTTGTACAAAACTATTTTATGAAAAAAATCCAAATGGTGGATTTACAAAGCCAGTATAAGCATATAAAGGATAAAATAGACAATTCAGTAATAAATGTAATTGAAGATGCAACTTTTATAAATGGGCCATCTGTAAAAAGTTTTCAGAAAAATTTAGAGGATTATTTAGATATAAAACATGTTATTCCTTGTGCCAATGGAACGGATGCTCTTCAAATAGCTATGATGGGATTAAATCTTAAACCTGGAGATGAGGTCATAACGGCAGATTTTACTTTTGCTTCTACTGTGGAGGTAATAGCATTATTAAACTTAACTCCTGTTTTAGTAGATGTCGATTTAGAAACTTTTAATATTGACTGTAATAAGATTAAAAAAGCAATCACATCAAAAACAAAAGCAATAGTTCCTGTCCATTTATTTGGCCAACCTGCCAAAATGGAAGAGATAATGGAAATAGCTAATCAGAATAATCTTTTTGTTATTGAAGATAATGCTCAAGCAATTGGTTCAGAATACCAATTTTCATCAGGAAATAAAATAAAAGCAGGTACAATAGGAGATATTGGAACAACTTCTTTTTTCCCTTCTAAGAATTTAGGTTGTTATGGAGATGGTGGTGCATTATTTACAAACAATGATGATTTAGCTCATACAATTAGAGGAATAGTTAATCATGGGATGTACAAAAGGTACCATCATGATGTTGTTGGAGTTAATTCTAGATTAGATAGTATTCAAGCATCTATTTTAGATATTAAATTAAAGTTATTAGATAATTATAATTCAAGTAGAAATAAATCTGCAAGATTATATTCTGAAAATTTAAAAGGGAATCAAAATATAATTCTTCCTTCATTTAAAGCAGAAGAAAAATTTCATGTATTTCACCAATATACAATTCGAATTATAAATAATAAAAGAGATGATCTTGCAAACTATTTATCAGAATCTAATATTCCTTTTGGTATTTATTACCCTATACCTTTACATAGACAAAAAGCATATATAGACTCTAGATATAATGAAGATGATTTTTTAAATACTAATTTATTAACTCAGCAAGTTATTTCACTTCCTATGCACTCTGAATTAGAACTGGATCAAATTAGATTTATTTGTGAAAAGATTAATACATTTTTAAAATAGGGGGGCACTTACTACAGTATCTCTATTAATCTTTTTTATTAGCCCTTGAAGAACTTTTCCCGGACCAATTTCAATAAATTCTGTAGCACCATCTTCGATCATCTGATTTATACTTTGAGACCATTTTACTGGAGATGTTAACTGAGAAATTAAATTTTCTTTTATAGAAACAACAGAATTTTCCGCAATTCCCTTAACATTTTGATAAATAGGGCATATGGGATCATTGAATTTAGCTGTGTTAATTGCTTGAGATAGCTCTTCTTTAGCTTCGTTCATTAATTCAGAATGAAATGCGCCTCCGACAGGAAGAATTAATGCTCTTCTAGCACCTTTCTCTGTAAGAACTTTACAAGCTTTTTCAACAGCATCAAATTCTCCTGAAATTACAACTTGACCTGGACAGTTATAATTTGCTGAAACAACATTACCAATAATTTTTTGACATACATTTTCAATTATACTATTCTCAAGTCCAAGAATTGCTGCCATTGTTCCTTTTGTGTTTTCACATGCTCTTTGCATTGCTTTTGCCCTTATAGAAACAAGCTTTAAAGCATCTTCAAAGCTTAATACTCTTGCAGCAACTAGAGCAGAAAATTCACCAAGAGAATGACCAGCTACCATTGTTGGATTAAAAGATTTTTCTAGCACTTTTAATACTGCCATTGAATGAATAAAAATTGCAGGTTGAGTTACTTTAGTTTGTGTTAAATCATCATTTGATCCATGAAACATTATTTTAGAAATATCAAATCCTAAAATATCTTCAGCATTTTGAAACATTTCCTTTAATGAATGGTGTTTCTTATAAAGATCATGACACATTCCAGTAAATTGTGAACCTTGACCAGGAAATACGTATGATTTCATGTGTTATTTTTTATTATACCTTATAAAGGTGAAGTCAAATTTATGCTTATCATCTTTGAATCTTTCATTTCTACTAACTTCTTCCCATAATTTATAATCAATTTCAGGAAAATAAGTATCCCCTGAAGAATCAGTATGGACCCTTGTTAATTCAATTCTATTGGCTAATAGTATACTTTGATTATATATTTCACCTCCACCTATAATAAATGGTTGTTTATCATTAATTGACCTCTCTAGAGCTTCATGAATTGAGTTTACGACAATTGCATCTTTTGCTATATAATCTAATCTTCTTGTTATTACTATATTGGTTCTATTAGGTAATGCTTTTGGCATAGATTCAAAGGTTTTTCTTCCCATAATAACACAGTGACCCTTAGTAAGTTCTTTAAAGTGTTTCAAATCATCAGGGAGATGCCAAATAAGTTTATTCTCATTTCCAATTACATTATTCTCTGAAGCTGCTGCAATTAAGGTAATACAATTACTAGAATTTTTTTCATTAAATAATTGTGATTCAGCTTTGATTCTTGCCTCCTTTTCAAATTCTGTTTTTATTTTAGCAATTTTTAACTCTTGTTTAGAAACAAGTTTTTTTATTTGCTCTTTTTCCCAATTTCCCCCCATAAACCTATTTGTAATAAAAACATTATAGGTATGGATTAAGAATAATAAGATCCAAATGGCACTTGCAATAAATGACCAAGGATAATTAAAAAAAATCAGTTCTTCTTTAAACCCAAATAATAAATTAACAGCAAGAAAAGATATGATTCCAAAAAACATTAATGAGAGATGAAAGAATAACCTTTTCTTTTGCTTTACTCTTCTTTGAGCTGTCTTTATTAGATTGATTTGATCTTCGTTAATTTTGTCGCTACTTTTACCTTTGAATAACATGTAGAGCTTAATCTTAAATGGCAAAAGTAAGATTTTAAAATAAATTATTTGTTCTATAACTTTTTAATATGAATTTTCCAATTTCTGATAAATATATATATTTTGATTCTGCAAGATCAGGAGGAATGTGCCAAGAACTTTTAAATTGGAGGAAGAAGCATGATAATTTATTTTTGAATAAGGGAAGTCAATTTAGATTGAATAATGATGATTTTATTGATGAAGTTAGAATTGGAGTTGCAAATTTTTTTAATTCCCAAAAGAATTATGTTTTCTTATCTAATAGCTTTTCAATTGGCTTTAATTCACTACTGAATATTTTAAATCCAAATCTGAAATTTCTATTAATAGAAGAGGATTATCCATCAATTACAGACCAAGTGAAATTTAATAGATTTAAGCATGACTTTGTAGAAAAAACATTTGACTTGGAAGAAAAAATAATAGAAAAAATAGAAATATATAAACCTGATGTTTTGGCTTTGTCTGTAGTTCAATATTTAAATGGAGTTTATTTAGATTTAGATTTTTTTAATAAAATTAAAAGGAAATTTCCAAAACTTTTAATTATTGCTGATGGAACTCAATTTTGTGGAACAAAATCATTTGATTTTAGTAGTTCTGATATAGATGTATTAATTTCTAGTGGATATAAATGGCTTTTTAGTGGTTATGGAAATGGATTTGTATTAATTAAAAAGAATTTTATTGATGATTTTTTAAAAAATAATGACAGAAATAACACAGAAGAGTTTCTTTATAGAACTTTTGAACCAGGAAATTTAGACACACTTAGTTTTGGAAGTTTATTATTTTCTATTAATAAGATATCAGACTATGGAATTGATAAAATTGAAAGCAGAATAAAATTTTTGTCGAATTATGCAAAGAAAAAATTTATTGATTATGACCTTTTAGATTTTCAAGTTAAAAATAGAGTAAAGCATTCAAATATATTTAATCTCAAAGGAAATGATTCATTGTATAAAAAATTGATTAAAAATAAAATAATTTGTTCAAGAAGAGGTAGTGGAATAAGAGTAAGTTTTAATTTTTATAATAAAGAAAAACAAATAGATTCTTTATTAAAATTTTTCAAATAAAATTATTATTCAATTACTACAAAAGTAGACACTCCAGAATCAGATGTTGCACCATGATTATCTTTTGTAATTATTCTCCAATAGTATGTCCCTGTATCATTAATCGTAATGGTTTTTTTTGTGGCTGTATAATTTGAAACATTTACAGTGGTGGCATCTTTTTGGTCTAGATAAATATCAAATGTATGAGTATCTCCAGAATCTACATCAGAAAAAGACCATGATAATTGAACCGCTCCTAAATTAACCGTTGCCCCAGGTTTAGGTGCAACAATTTCAGCTGGAAAAGGAGCATGATTCTTTTGAGGAGTTCCAGATAAATAAAATTTCCACTTTGCACTAGTTGCAGTAGCGGTACCAGTATTGGTAGAAATGACATACCATGAATAAGGGAATCCCTTTGTCAAAGTTATTTCAACACTTGTAGAAGTAGTTGTTTGTGAAATACTAGCTTGATTTAAAAGATTCTTTACAACAATTGTATATGAAGTCGTATCATCAGATTTATTCCATTCAAACTTAACAGCATCTACCTCAAGACATTCAGAATTATTTGCAGGTTTTGAAAGTGTAGCAGGCTTTGGAGCAACTGGACCTGTTGGATTTCCTCCTCCATTTCCTCCACCATTATTGCCATCATCTCCACCACTACCACCACAAGAAATAAAGAGGGGAAAAAATAAACACAATGATATGATTAATATCTTTTTCATTCTCTAATTACTTTAATTGATTTTTTAATTGTTTTGGAATCTACTTTTAGAATATAAAGTCCAGATTTAACATCATTAAATGGCACATTCAGTGATCTTGAATATGGTACTTTATCGTTTCTAGTCCAGATAACTCTTCCTGTAATATCAAACAATGTAAGATTTACATTATCATCAAATCCACCTACCCATAATTTAGAAGAAGCATTAGCTGGGTTAGGACTTAATAGAATATCTTCAGATATAAAGATTATTTCTTCATAAATTCCTTGGCATTCTTTGTTGGCAGTTACTCTAATGGTATTAATACCAGGGCTTAATGATAGATCTATATTATCATCATAAGTTGTAATTAAGTTTCCGTTAAGTAAGATATTATATTTAGTTCCTCCACTCATGTCTAATGAAACTCTTCTGTTTTCTCTACTTACACCTGATAAAACTGCAAGATCTTGAGGCTGCTCTACATTAGCATCAAAACATTGTTTCATATTTGGAAAAGCAGTAGTGGTTAAACAAACCTTGTATATGCCAGCTTTTAAATTAGTTAATGACCAATCAGATCCAGAAATCTCTTCTGGAGTGTGACTAAAATCAGTTGGTCCACCAGTAACAGCTACAGTAAAAGAAAATCCTAGATCACCTTTTACTGTTACCTTTATTGTTCCATCATTAGAATTTCTACATGTTTCATCAGTATATTCTATTTTTAGAGTATCCCCTGGAATTGGATAGGGATCACATACATCTCCAATATCATCGTTATCAAAATCTTCTTGACCTGGATTTGGTGTATTAGGACAATTATCATCCTTGTTTTTAATTCCATCATTATCATAATCATTTGAAAGTACTATTAAACTTATACCAGTTTCTTCAACTTTACTAGAGGCGCTACTATTGGTCCCTTTTATTAATAAAGGATATGTTTTAGGGACGGCAGTATCTGAAATAGTTAATTCAATAGTTAGTTCACCATCTTGATTTATAGCTATTTTTTGGGAAGGTGTATATGTAACAGTTGATCCTGCAGGAAGACCAGTAACTGAAAATTCTGTTTCTTCATTATAATTTTTAAAGATCTTATATTTTACTTTAAAACTTCCAGTTCCACCTTGATCTATTTTTATTTTATTTTCTTTAGAAGTTAATCTAAGCATTGGGACATCTGAATCAAAATAGGATGAATATACACCTCTACCATATGTAGAAGCAAATACAGCATAATCATCTCTCATATCCATGTCAGTAACTCGAACATCACTCATGCCATTAAATCCTTGAGACCAATTAGGAGAGGCATCTTTAAAATTTTTAGTGTACCAAACACCTAAATCTGTACCAATAATTACTTCATTGGAGACAATAGGGTTTTGTAAGATACATCTTACAGGCAAATCAGGTAAATCACCCTCTTTATTAACCCATGTTTTTCCAGCATCTGAGGAATAAAAAACATTTTTTACAGCATAGTTATGGAAAGTAACAAAAATTTCATTTTCATTTGCTCCAAACTCAATATCAGAAACACTTCCTAAAAACTCGCTGCCTGTAAGATTAGTCCATGTGGGAGAATTTGTGTTGGCATTTTCAACTTTAAGGACATATCCATTTTCTAAACCTACCATTAGGGTAGAAGTATCATTGCCAAAGGGAGAAACAGTTAGTGCTGAAACATTGGAGAACATTTGAGAATTACTTAAAATCTTCTTAGTTGCATTTGTATTTAGATCAGCAGTCTGAAAATCATCCCACCCAACATAAGCAGCAATTTCATAATTACCATTATTTCTGTAATTAGAATAAATCACTCCTAATTTAGAATCTAAAGCTTGAACATTTATGAAATCTCCATATTGAGTTGCTTCATTGTTTATTTGAAAAAGCTGATTGGATTTAAAATCATAAACATCAACATATCTATTGTATACATAATTTTGCACAAAATAAGGTTTGGTTAAATCCTGTGAAAACATGGAAGCAGCACCGTCTCCACCACTTGTGTCATGCCCTCGACTAATTGATTCAGTCTTATTTGCTAATAATTGGGTTCCATTATCTTGAAGACCACCAACAAATACATCTGTCATTCCACTTATTGTAAGTGTACTGTTAAGTCTAGTTGATCTATCACTCCCTTGAACTTGTTTAGTAAGATCTTTAAACATTTCGGATGGAGCAACTGCAATAGTATAAAATTGACTTGTTACAAAGTTATTATTTCTAGAACTAATGGTCTCAGAGCCACTAGATTCTGATTTGCTGTAATAAACTCCACCATCATTTCCAAATACTTTTTTTGAAGAATCAACTGGGGAAAAAGCAGCTCCATGCTGATCTGCATGGGCATATGGTTGACCGAATCCTGCATACCAATGAGTAAGTTGATTCCAAGGATTTGTCCCTCCAGTACTAACAGCTCCTGTTGTTGATTTAAATAAATCTATCCCTCCAGCAAAAATAGTATTAGTATTATTTGGATCACTTTCTATTAAAAGATCATAGAATGATTGTCCTCTAGTAAAATCACTAGCATTTATATTGGAATCAGCATCATTAGGAAGAGTAATATCAGTTGGAGCTGAACTAAACTCATTAGTAGATTTTAATATTTTAACAGGTGTTTCAGCAACATTTACACTAGCTAAGGCGTATATATCACCATTTCCAGCTATTTCTATTTCTGTCCTTCTTCCATTTTCTATTGTATGTTTTTTTGTAAAACTTGTTCCTTGGTCATTTGCAACTAAAATATTTCCAGATCCTCCTCCTCTAAAGTTATAAGTTGTTGACATCCATAATTTATTAGTGGATGGAGAAATTTCTAAGTCAATAGGTTGGTATAGAATAGTAGAACCTTCAATATATGCCGGAACTTTTGTCCATGAAGATCCTGCATCAAGAGATTTCCATATTCCATAATCATCAGGTCCAAAAATATGAGAGGCGGCATCTCTATGGGAAGATGTTCCTGCTGCAATATAAACTTCAGAATTTCCATTATTATTTCTAACTACCACATCATTTATATAGAAGATTCCTGGAACAACAGTAGTTCCTTTAGAAGTAGAGTATTCTTCCTTTAATGAGACAGTAACTGTACCATTATTTAAAGCATTTTTAAGTTTTGCTCCATCTGAAGTGGAAATCATCAATGAAGGAATTTTAATATCACTAGCACCTTCTGTTCCACCCATTACAATTGGTGCGGGAGTCCAATCTGATTTGCTTCCATCATTTCTGTTTACTACAATAACAGCTTTCGCACCAGCATCTTGAGCAGTTTTTACTTTTTGAATAAATGGGCAATCTCCTCTTTCAATTAAGGCAATATTCCCATTCATTACAGCAGCATTAGCAGAAGTTAAACTTTGACATGCATCAGAAGTTGTTCCGCCAATTCCATCAGAATCATCTCCAGCCGTTGAACCATCATTTGCAAGAATTAGATTATGGACAATTGGATTTTTAGTTAATGAGGGGCCAAATGAAGCAGCTACATAAGTATAAGGTCCTAATCCACTTGGAACAGTAACCTCAACAAAATTTCCGGGACTTATATAAGTAATTTCAGAATCAGATTTTCCTCCAAATACATTTGACCATGTATTTCCACCATCAGCAGATTTCCAAAGACCATTTCCTAATGCTTCAGCACCTGTATAGGATTCTCCAGTTCCTACATAAAATATTTTTGTGTTATTTGGATCATATGTAATACTAGATACAGGAATATTGTCAGGAATTCCTTGAGTAATATGGTCCCATGTGGAACTTTGATTAGATATATTAGTATTTTTAAATAGTCCACCACTAACACCTCCTGCAAAAACAGTTTCACTAGATCCGTCATTAGGATCAAACATTAACCCTTTGGTTCTTCCACCTACGTTTCCAGGTCCTCTTTCTTTCCATTTCATATCACTTGATTCTCCAGGAACAAGTGGAGATTTCTTTGAATTAAATCTAATTTTTCTTAATTCATATTGTAATTCAAATAGTTTCTCAGGATTTGGTTTTCCCTCCATTGGATTCATAGAAAGTTCCCACATTTTTTCAGAATATTTATTGGGAGGAAGTTCTATCTTTCTTCTTTCTTCTTTAGATAGATTATAAGTTTCCTTAAAAGGACTATTCTCTAAATTTTCTTTGTGAATGCTTCTTTTATATTTAATTGACAAAGAATCAAAATTGACAGATAAAATCAATAAAAAAATTGATGAAACAATTAGATATATAAGATTCTTATTTTTCAAAATATAAATTCTATCAATTAATTAGGGTACCAAATATAAAAAATCATTTTATAATAAACCTATTGATTTATAACCTTTTAATATAATATGAAAAGCACTATTGAACAGTAAATTTATAGATTCCAGACTCGGAATGATTTCCATTATTATCTTTTGCTACAATTCTCCAATAATAAACCCCAGCTGTGAGTGAAACGGTTTTAGTTGTAGCTGACTGATCAGCACTTATTATAGTCGTAGCATTTGTTTTATCTAATTTGACATCAAACTTATGCGTGTCTCCAACATCAACATCTGAAACCTTCCAAGAAAGTTCAATAGATTCAGCTGAGACTGTAGTTCCGTTTTTAGGAGCAATTATTTCAGCTGGAAATGGAGCATGATTAGAATCTGCAGCACCAGATAAATAAAATTTCCAAACTTCAGATTTTGCCGTTTTTGAAGTAGTCTTATTTTTTGAAGTAATTTGCCATGAATAAGGCCTCCCCTTAGGCAACGTAATTTCTACTGTATTAGTACTAGTGTTTTGTGTTACCGTTTTACTAGAAATCAAATCAATAATAGTAATTGTATAGGTGTCAGTATTGTCAGATTTATTCCATTCGAACTTAACTTTATCAACCTCTAAACATTGTGAATTGTTTGCTGGTTTAGAAAGGCTTGCAGATGCAGGATCTACTGGAGCCCTAAACTCATAAGTTTTAGAACATGAAATGGTTATCATAGAAAATAAACACAATGATATGATTAATATCTTTTTCATTCTCTAATTACTTTAATTGATTTTTTAATTGTTTTGGAATCTACTTTTAGAATATAAAGTCCAGATTTAACATCATTAAATGGCACATTCAGTGATCTTGAATATGGTACTTTATCGTTTCTAGTCCAGATAACTCTTCCTGTAATATCAAACAATGTAAGATTTACATTATCATCAAATCCACCTACCCATAATTTAGAAGAAGCATTAGCTGGGTTAGGACTTAATAGAATATCTTCAGATATAAAGATTATTTCTTCATAAATTCCTTGGCATTCTTTGTTGGCAGTTACTCTAATGGTATTAATACCAGGGCTTAATGATAGATCTATATTATCATCATAAGTTGTAATTAAGTTTCCGTTAAGTAAGATATTATATTTGGTTCCTCCACTCATGTCTAGGACAATTTGGTTTTTATCTCTATCAATATTGGAAACTACACCTAAATCTGCTGGCTCTTTTATATTAGCATTAAAACATTGGTTTAAAGTTGAAAAAGCAGTTGAAGTAATACAAACCCAATAGTTACCAGCTTTTAAATTATTTAATGACCATGTTGAACTTGAAATATTTTCTGGAGTATGACTAAATCCAGTAGGACCTCCAGTAATCTTTATATTAAAAGGCTGACTAAATTCTCCTTTAATTGTTAATTGAATACTTCCATTATCAGAACTTTTACACGTTTCATCAGATGCTTTTAAAGAAAATGTATCTTTAGGAACTGGGTTTGGATCACAAACATCTCCTTGACCATCACCATCAAAATCTTTTTGATCAGTATTTGCATTATAAGGACAATTATCACTTGCATTTAAAATAGTATCTCCATCAATATCATCATCACAAGCATCTCCTTTGCCGTCTCCATCAATATCCGATTGATTTGCATTAGCATTGATTGGGCAATTATCGACATCGTTATTAATTCCATCTCCATCCTTATCGTCATCACAAACATCTCCCTTTCCATCCCCATCTAAATCTGCTTGATCCGTATTAACAATTGATGGGCAGTTGTCATTAACATTTAAAATAGTGTCTCCATCTTTATCGTCGTCACAAACATCTCCTATTCCATCACCATCCATATCCGCTTGATCCGTATTTGCTTTGTTAGGGCAGTTGTCACTTGCGTTTAAAATAGTATCTCCATCAATATCATCATCACAGACATCTCCTTTACCATCCCCATCTGTGTCTTTTTGATCGGCATTTGCAGTATTTACACAGTTATCTGTATCATCAAAAACTCCATCCGCATCAGAATCATCACAAACATCACCAACTCCATCTCCATCTGTATCCTTTTGATCAGCATTAGCTTTATTAGGACAGTTGTCATCATCATTTAAAATTCCATCCCCATCTAAATCATTTGAATTATTTGCTATTACTGTTAATACAACTCCAACTGTATCTAGTGTTACAGAAGATGATCCATCAGTTGCATCTATTACTAAGTTGTATGTTTTAACATCAGCATCAGAGGGCACATCTATTTTAATAGTCACCTCCCCATTTGCATCAATTGTACTGTTGTTTGCTGGGGTGTAGGTATAAGTTGCTCCACTTGGTCCACCACTTACTGTAAATGTGGTTTGTTTATTGTATCCTCCTAAAACTTTATATTTAATTTTAAATGTACCAGATTCATTTTGTTTTACAGAAAGAGTACTGGGAACGGCATCTTCTAAAAATAATTTTGGGGTATCAGAATCAAATTTGGATGAAAAAATACCTCTACCATAGGTTCCTGCAAAAACCTTAAAATCATCTCTCATATCTAAATCAGTAACTCTAACATTACTCATCCCATTGTAAGATTGAGACCAATTTGGCGAGCTATCACTAAAGTTTTTTGTATGCCAAACTCCTAAATCAGTTCCAATAATTACCTCTTTAGGATCAATAGGATTTTGAAGAATACATCTTACAGGAATATTAGGAAGGTCACCATCTTTTTTGGACCATGAAGAACCTCCATCGGAAGAATAAAAAACATTATTGACACCGTAGTTGTGCATGGTTACGAAAATTTCATTTGCAGTTTTTCCAAATTCAATATCCGATACACTACCAACAAATTCAGAACCAGTAATTTTAGTCCATGTTATATCTCCTGCTACGTTAACTCGTAATAAATTTCCATCTTCAAGACCTACCATTAAAATGGAAGTACTAGTTGTTCCAAAAGGTGAAACAGTTAATGCAGAAACATTACCAGTTAATAATGCATTTGTAAGTATAGTTTTTTTAGGACCAAAATCAGAAAAATCATCCCAATCATTGTAAAGGGCAATTTGATTAGTCCCGCCACTTCGGTAATTTGAATAAAGGTAGCCTTTCTTTGAATCTAAAGCTTGGGTAGTTATAAAATCTCCATTACTGGTATCTTCATCATTAATTGTTCTTCTAGTATTGTTACTAAAATCCCATACATCTACAGCTTGATTGTAAACATAATTTGTAATGAAATAAGGATTTGAATTATCTTGAGAAAACATAGATGCAGCTCCATCTCCTCCAGAAGCCATGGTAGCTTTACTAATTGCATCATTATTATTTGCGATCAATTGACTTCCATTGTCTTGTAAACCACTAATAACAACATCAGTCATTCCACTAATTGGTAGAGGATAAAAAGCATATGAACTTATGTCATAACCAGAAACAGTTTTATTTAAATCTTTAAACATTTCCGAGGGAGCAACACCAATAGTATACATTTGAGATGTATTTAAGTTGTTGTTTCTAGAAGATGCTGTTTCAGTTCCAGATTCAGTTTTAGAATAATATATACCTCCGTCATTACCAAACAATTTTTTTGAAGAATCCGTATTTCCAAAAACCATACTATGTTGATCAGCATGGATATATTGATGTGTGAACCCTCCATACCAATGAGATATTTGTGTCCAAGGATTAACATTTGGATCAGAATTTTCACCTCCAGTAGTAGATTTAAATATATCAATTCCTCCTATATATATGTGTTCAGGGTTATTAGGATCTGAATCTAGCATCAAATCATAGAAAGATTGTCCTCTAGTGAAATCATCCGCACTAATTCCACCATCTGCATCATCAGGTAAGGTAAGCTCTGTTGGAGTAGTAGCAAAAAAATCTGTTGATTTATATACTTTAGGTTTATTATTAACTTGTACTAAGACATAAATTTTACCATTTGAAGTAACTTCCATTTCTGTTCTTCTACCATTAGTCACTTCATGTTTTACATCAAAAGATGTGACATCAGCATTAGACTTTAGAATTGTTCCTCCAGTTCCATAGGCTCTTTTAGTTGTACAAGCCCAAATTAAATTGTCACCATCAATTTCTAAATCTATCACTTCATATGTTTGACCATTAGAATTTTTAGCATCAATCTTTGTAAAATTAGCTCCAGCATCAGTAGATTTATAAATTCCATAACCACTTAAACCAACCCAGCCAGCTCCATCATAACCAGGACTGGAAGAAAAAATAACTTCGGAACTTCCACTGTTATTTCTTACAACTATGTCATTAATATAAATTAGCCCCTCTTTTCCATAATTTCCATCTCTTCCACCAAATATTTTAGTCCATGTTGCTCCACCATCAGCAGATTTCCAAACACCATTTCCAGGACCATCACTAGTGTAAGATTCTCCTGTACCTGCATAAAATATTTGTTTATTATTCGGATCATAAGCCATTGAAGAGACTGGAATGTTTTCAGGTATTCCATCAATTTTAACCCATTGTGAGTTTGGATCTGAAATATTGGTGTTTTTAAATAAACCTCCAGTAACTCCACCTGCAAAAACAGTTTCATCAGTGCTATCATTTGGATCAAAAAGCATTCCTTTTGTTCTACCACCAACATTATTAGGACCTCTTTCATTCCATTTTGCTGTTGCTGATTCACCTGGCACTATTGATTCTCTAAATGAAGAGGGATCATCTAAACGTCTGGAATTATTAAGTTCCTCTTGTAATTCAAATAATTCTTCAAAAAGAGGTCTCCCTTCTATTGGATCCATAGATACTCTCCATAGTTGTTCAAAATATTTATTTGGAGGGAGCTCAATTTCTCTTCTTTCTTCTTTTGAAAGTTGATATGTTTCCTTAAAAGGATTGTTTTCTAAATTTTCTTTATGAATCATTCTGGTTATTTCAACAGAAATACTTTTATGATTAATAAATAGGATCATCAAAATAGATGACAATAGAAATAAGGAATATTTTCGAAATTTAGAATTCAATACTTTACTGTTATAACTTCTCAAATATAATAAATCGAAAATAAAATTAAACGGCTACTTTTCCCTTAATATGTGGGTGTGGATCATAATTTAAAATTTCAAAGTCTTCAAATCTGAAATCAAAAATATTTGTCACTCTCCTTTTAATTTTTAAAATAGGAAGTGATCTTGGTTTTCGGGATATTTGAAGCTCTAATTGTTCCATGTGATTATTGTATATGTGTGCATCACCAAAAGTATGAACAAATTCTCCGGCTTTGTATCCACATACGTGAGCAATCATTTCAGTGAAAAGAGCATAAGATACAATATTAAATGGTACTCCTAAAAAAATATCGGCACTTCTTTGATATAGTTGACAGGATAATTTATTATTGTGCACATAAAATTGAAAAAAAGCATGACAGGGAGGTAAGGCTGCTTTTCCATTTTTAACATTTTCTTCAAAGCTAATTTTAGTGTCTGGCAATACACCGGGATTCCATGCTGTCACAATCATTCTTCTACTATCAGGATTATTTTTCAAACTTTCAATTACATCTACTATTTGGTCAATTCCATTATCATTCCAATTTCTCCATTGATGGCCATAAACAGGACCTAAATTACCATTAGAGTCAGCCCACTCATTCCATATTTTTACGCCATTTTCATTTAAAAATTTTGTGTTAGTATCCCCTTTTAAGAACCATAATAATTCATAAACAATAGATTTTAAATGAAGTTTTTTAGTGGTAATCATTGGAAATCCTTTAGAAAGATCAAAACGCATTTGATAACCAAAAACACTTTTTGTTCCAGTACCAGTCCTATCAGACTTTTCATTTCCTGATTGTATTACGTGTTTAACTAGATCTAAATATTGTTTCATGCGATTTATTTCGACTAAAATAAGAATAATGAATAATTCATTTATTATATTTTAAAAGAACTTTATTAAAATATATTAACCAATAATCATTCCTGCAATAGTAGCAGAAAGCAGGGAAGCTAGAGTTCCTCCAATTAATGCTAAAAAACCAAATTTTGATAAATTTTTTCTTTGTGTTGGTTCAAGTGCTCCAATACCACCAATTTGTATACCTATGGATGCAAAGTTTGCAAAACCACAAAGCATATATGTTGCCATTATAATAGATTTCTGATAATGTAAATGAATTAGATTGGAAGCATCTTTCAAACTGGAGAGTTGTATGTATCCAATGAATTCACTGGCTGCTAATTTAATACCTAGAAGTTGACCCATTAAAGTCATATCTTCCTTAGCAACACCAATTAACCACATTATTGGAGAAAATAGATATCCTAAAATAAATTCCAAGGAAAGATTTTCATAAACTGTATTGTTACTAATTAATTCATTTAAGTAAAAAACTCCACCAATTCCATTTAGCATATAATTTATCATAGCAATAAAGGCAAGAAATACTAAAAGCATTGCACCTATATTTGCTGCTAATTTTAGACCTTCAGTTGTACCATTTGAAATTGCATCTAGAAAATTTGAACCAATTTTATCCTGAGAAATATTTAAATCAGTATTTGTTTTTTCAGTTTCAGGATATAGTATTTTTGAAATAACAATAGCACCAGGTGCAGCCATTACAGAAGCAGTCAAAAGGTGTTTAGCATAAAAGATTTTTAATTCTGGGTCATCTCCACCTAAAAATCCAATGTATGCAGCTAAAACTCCTCCAGCTACTGTTGCCATACCACCAATCATTACTAAGAGGATTTCAGATTTTGACATTTTTTCTAGGTATGCTTTTATCATAAGTGGAGATTCTGTTTGACCAAGAAAGATATTTCCAGCAACACTCAAACTTTCTGGTCCAGAAACTCCGAGAAGTTTAGACAATAATAAAGCCATTACTTTTACTACTTTTTGTATTATTCCAAAGTAAAATAATATTGAAGTTAATGCAGCGAAAAATATGACAGTTGGTAAAATGGAAAAAATAAAAACATTTCCAAAATTTTCAACACTTACTAAATCACCAAATAAAAATTTGGTACCCTCCATTGTAAAATCTAGAATTTTAACAAAGACCTTTCCAGCGGATTCAAATATCATTTTTACCCAGGAAATTTTGAGAACTGCAATTGCAAGAATTATTTGAAGAATTAGACCATAGGATACAGTTTTCCAATTAATTGCTTTACGATTTTTGCTAAGCAAAAAGGCAAATAGAATTAATACTGACATTCCAATTAAACCTCTAATTAGGCCTTCTAAAGAAAACCCCTGGCTTAATATGATTTCTTTGTTTTGTTCAAATCCATTAAGGTTAAACATATTAAAAAGAAATAATTGCATTGAAATCATTATTATTTTCTTTTGTTTATTTCATCTCTTAAATGAGCAGCTAGTTCGTAATCTTCATTTTTTACAGCTACAGAAATTGCTTTTTCTAGCTGAATGATTGAAAGTTTAGCGTAATCTATTTTCTTTGACAAATTATCTTCTTCAGATTTTTTTTCTTCTTGCTTTTTTATTTCTCCAGCTTTTAATATAATTCCAGCTTTTTCTAATACATTTTCATAGGTAAATATTGGAGAATCAAATCTAATGGCTAGGGCGATAGCATCAGAAGTTCTAGAGTCTATAATTTCTTCAATTTTATCTCTTACACAGATTAAACTTGAAAAAAATACTCCATCTACAATTTTGTGAATAATTACTTGTTTTATTTTTATTTCAAAGCAGTCCGAAAAATTTTTAAATAGATCGTGTGTTAATGGTCTTGGAGGTCTAATTTCTCTTTCCAGAGCTACAGCTATTGATTGAGCTTCAAACCCACCTATAACAATTGGAAGCTTTCTGTCACCATCCTTCTCATTTAATAAAAGGGCATACGCTCCATTATGTGTTTTGCTATAGGAAATACGATTAATAGTAAGACGAATTAAACTCATTTAATTAAGACTCATTGAATCCCTAAATTAATAAAATAATTAAGAGTTTTGAGCTTTAAATGCTTTCAATTTTGCATTTAACCTAGGAACAACATCAAAGGCATCCCCAACAACTCCATAATCCGCTGCTTTGAAAAAAGGAGCTTCAGGGTCATTATTAATAACAACTTTTATTTTTGACGAATTAATTCCTGCAAGATGTTGAATAGCACCAGAGATGCCAATAGCAATATATAGATTGGTAGCAACTGGTTTTCCAGTTTGTCCAACATGTTCACTATGAGGCCTCCATCCCATATCAGAAACTGGTTTAGAACAAGAGGTTGCAGCACCTAATGTTTCAGCTAAATCTTCAATTATATTCCAATTTTCAGGACCTTTAAGACCTCTTCCACCTGAAACAACAATGTCTGCATCTGCTATTGAAATTTTTCCTGAAACTTTTTCAGTTGATTTTACAGTTATTTTCCTGTCTAATAATGATACTTCCAAATTTTCTGAAGAACTGTTTGTCTCATTTTCTATAGCTCCAAAAGCATTACCTGATAATCCTATTATTTTTATATCAGATTCAATTGTAGATTCGCAAAACGCTTTATTTGTAAAGCAGGTCCTTTTTATTGTAAATGGGTTTAACTTACTTGGAAGTTCAACAACGTTACTTAAATATCCAGCATCTAATTCAATAGCTAAAAGTGGAGCCATATATTTTGAGTCAAGACTGCTACTAATAACAATATGATTAGAATTTGTATGTTTTGCTACCTGTGCAATTACATTGCTGAAAATTTTTGAATCAAAATTGTCAAGTTCAGAATTTGAAATTTTAATTATTTTGGAAACACCATATTTATTCAATTCATTTGTATCCTCTACATTAATTGTTAATACAACAAGTTCAGTTCCTAGTTGTTTAGCTAATTCATTTGAATAGGACACAAGTTCAAATGCACTTTTTTTAATTTTTCCTTTATTTGATTCGATATAGGTTAATACGGACATATTTATAATTATAAAACTTTGGCTTCATTATGAAGCAAATCAATTAATTCTTCTAAGTTATCTGGAGATATAAGTTTAACTTCTTTTCTAGGAGCTGGCTTATGAAATTTTACAGAATTTGTTTTGAAATCAGAGCTGAAAGGACTTAAAACTTCTAGAGGTTTTTGTCTAGCCTGCATAATTCCACGCATATTAGGAATTCTTAAATCACTTTCCTCTACCAGACCTTTTTGTCCTCCAATAATTAAAGGAAGATCACAGTTAAGAATTTCTTTTCCTCCATCAATTTCTCTTTCAAGAATGGCAGATTTATTATCAATTTCTATACTTGTACAATTTGTAACAAAATTTATTTTTGATAAACCTGCGATTAATCCAGGAACCATTCCTCCATTATAATCAATAGACTCTCTACCTGCAATAATTAAATCATATTGATTTGAGGAAAGGTATTCGGATATTTGTTTTGCAACAAAAAATCCATCTATCGGTTCTGCATCGATTCGAATTGCTTTATCAGCTCCAATTGCTAATGTTTTTCTCAATGTAGGTTCAGTATTTGAGCTACCCACATTTATTACATCGACTGTTGCATTTTGTTTTTCTTTAAACCACATTGCTCTAGTTAAACCAAATTCATCATTGGGATTAATTACAAACTGAACTCCTTGATTATCAAAGACCTTATTATCATCAGTAAAATTAATTTTTGATGTAGTGTCAGGCACATGACTTATACAAACTAATATTCTCATATAATATATTACATTAATTGATTCGCAAATATAAATAAATAATAAGAAAATACTATGCGCGCATAGCTTTTTTTAATTTAAATAATAAATTTTATGTCTAAATTATTTAATATTTTTGAGAAGAATTTATCATTAAATCAATTTTATGAGAGTTATTCAGTTTAGGGAAGCAATATGTGAAGCAATGTCAGAGGAAATGAGGTTGGATGAAACAATATATTTAATGGGTGAGGAAGTTGCTGAATACAATGGTGCATACAAGGCCTCTAAAGGAATGTTAGATGAATTTGGAGAAAAAAGAGTTATAGACACTCCTATTTCTGAACTTGGTTTTTCTGGTATAGGTGTGGGTTCAACTATGACAGGAAATAGACCAATTATTGAATTTATGACATTTAATTTTGCACTTGTAGGAATTGATCAAATCATCAATAATGCTGCAAAAATTAGACAAATGTCTGGAGGTCAGTTTCCTTGCCCAATAGTTTTCAGAGGACCTACTGGATCGGCTGGGCAATTAGCAGCTACTCACTCCCAAGCTTTTGAAAGTTGGTATGCAAATTGTCCCGGATTAAAAGTAGTAGTTCCTTCAAACCCATATGATGCTAAAGGATTATTAAAATCAGCAATTAGAGATAATGATCCAGTTATTTTTATGGAATCTGAACAAATGTATGGAGATAAAGGGGAGGTCCCTGAAGAAGAATATCTTATTCCATTGGGTGAAGCGGAAGTTAAAATACCTGGAAAAGATGTTACCATAGTATCATTCGGTAAGATCATTAAAGAGGCAATTAAAGCAATTGATGAACTTAAGAAAGATGGAATAGAAGCGGAACTTATTGATTTGAGAACTATTAGACCTTTGGATATTAATACAATTATTGAATCTGTTAAAAAGACTAATAGACTAGTAATTTTAGAGGAATCTTGGCCATTTGGAAATATCTCTACGGAAATAACTTATCAAATTCAAAATCAAATTTTTGATTATTTGGATGCCCCAATTGAAAAAATAAATACTGCGGATACACCAACTCCTTATTCCCCTGTTTTATTAGCGGAATGGATTCCTAATAGTAAGGATGTTATTAATTCAGTTAATAAAGTACTTTACAAATCATAATTAATTATACAATCATTTTAGGTTTTTTATTTAAACCTATTTAACTATTTTTGCCACCGTTAATAATTTAAAAAAATACATATGGAATCTATAATAATTTATTTACCAATTGGATTAGCCTTATTAGGCCTTGCTTATATGACTTACAAAAAGTCTTGGGTAATGAATCAAGATGCTGGTGATGGTAAAATGAAAGAAATTTCTGATCATATTTACGAAGGAGCTCTTGCCTTTTTAAATGCAGAATATAAATTGTTGTCCATATTTGTTATCATTGTAAGTTTAGCTCTTGCTGCAGTATCATTTATAGTTCCTACCACTCATATTTTAATTGTAGTTGCATTTATATTTGGAGCCTTTTTTTCTGCATGGGCAGGGAATATGGGAATGAAAATTGCTACTAAAACTAATGTTAGAACAACTCAGGCTGCTAGAACTAGTTTGCCTAACGCATTGAAGATCTCTTTTGGAGGAGGAACAGTCATGGGATTAGGAGTAGCAGGACTTGCTGTTCTTGGTTTGACTGCATTTTTTATAATTTTTTATAAAGTATTTATGGGAGGTGTGTGGACTACTTCTGAAGATATGATTATCGTTTTAGAAACTTTAGCTGGATTCTCTCTAGGCGCAGAATCTATTGCTCTATTTGCAAGAGTTGGAGGTGGAATTTATACTAAAGCCGCTGATGTTGGTGCTGACTTAGTTGGTAAAGTAGAAGCTGGAATCCCAGAAGATGACCCTAGAAATCCTGCAACAATTGCTGATAACGTGGGAGATAATGTGGGGGATGTAGCAGGAATGGGAGCAGATCTATTTGGCTCCTATGTAGCTACTGTTTTAGCTTCAATGGTTTTAGGAAACTATGTAATTATAGATATGGGTGGAAGTATTGAAGATGCATTTGGAGGTATAGGACCAATCCTTTTACCTGTTTTTATTGCAGGTTTTGGAATTATTATTTCAATTATTGGAACTATGCTTGTTAAAATTAAAAGTAATGAAGCTAAAGAAGATCAGGTAATGGGAGCTTTAAATGTAGGAAATTGGACCTCAATTTTTCTTGTTGCAGTAGCATGTTATGCTTTATGTAATTGGATGCTTCCTGAGACTATGAAAATGGAATTTTTTGGTGAAGGTATTAAAGAAGTTTCTTCAATGAGTGTTTTTTATGCTTGTCTTGTTGGATTAGTTGTAGGAGCTGTTATTTCTTCAGTTACCGAATATTATACTGGACTTGGAAAAAGTCCAACTTTAAAAATAGTTCAACAATCAAGTACTGGTGCTGGAACTAATATTATTGCTGGTTTAGCTACCGGAATGATTTCAACTTTTCCTTCTGTTTTATTATTCGCTGGAGCTATTTGGGCTTCTTATTTATTTGCTGGATTTTATGGTGTTGCATTATCTGCAAGTGCAATGATGGCAACAACTGCTATGCAATTGGCTATTGATGCTTTTGGCCCTATTTCTGATAATGCAGGTGGAATTGCAGAAATGAGTGAGCAAGAGCCTATAGTTAGAGAAAGAACAGATATTTTAGATTCTGTTGGTAATACTACTGCTGCAACTGGAAAAGGTTTTGCTATTGCTTCTGCAGCTTTAACTTCATTAGCGTTATTTGCAGCTTATGTAACTTTTACTGGAATTGATGGAATTAATATTTTTAAAGCACCTGTATTGGCTATGCTTTTTGTTGGAGGTATGGTTCCTGTTGTTTTTTCTGCACTTGCTATGAATGCAGTTGGAAAAGCAGCAATGGAAATGGTTCAAGAAGTAAGAAGACAATTTAAAGCTATTCCAGGCATTATGGAAGGTACTGGAAAACCAGAATATGATAAGTGTGTAGCTATTTCAACGCAGGCTTCATTAAAAGAGATGATGCTTCCAGGTTTATTAACAATAGGCTTTCCGTTATTAATTGCTTTTGTTCCTATGATTTTTGGAATGGATAATTTAGCAATTGCAGAAATGTTAGGTGGGTATATGGCAGGAGTTACAGTAAGCGGTGTATTATGGGCTATTTTTCAAAATAATGCAGGAGGAGCATGGGATAATGCAAAGAAATCATTTGAAGCTGGAGTAGAAATAAATGGAGAGATGACCTATAAAGGTTCAGATGCTCACAAAGCAGCTGTAACTGGAGATACTGTGGGTGATCCATTTAAAGATACTTCTGGTCCTTCAATGAATATTTTAATAAAACTTACTTGTTTGATTGGACTTGTAATTGCTCCAATTTTAGGTGGGCATTCATCTGAACCTAGTTCAATGGTTATGAATTCAATTGATACTCAGGTAAATCAAGAGATTTCAATAAATGTTGACGATACTAATTTAAATGCTACTTTAAAAATCGTTTCAAGTAAGGTAGAAAATGGTGTTGCAACTGAATCTACTGAAGTTTTTGAAGGTACAAAAGATGAAATGATGGATAAATTAGAAGAATTAAAACTAGAAGGTAAGATTTTAAAGAAAAAGAACAATGCAGATAAAGAAATAGAATAAATTAAATTTCTTTATCAATTTTTTCAATTATAATATTTAAGTCAGATTTGTTTTTTACAAAATCTAAATCATCTACATCAATTATTAGTAGTTTTCCTTTATCATAAGTTTCAATCCAAGCTTCATATCTTTCATTAAGTCTACTTAAATAATCTATACTTATAGAGTTTTCATAATCTCTTCCTCTTTTATGAATTTGATCAACTAAATTAGGAATCCCACTTCTTAAATATACAAGTAAGTCAGGGCTTTTTACAAAAGACTCCATAAGATTAAACAGAGATTTATAATTATCAAAATCTCTATTTGTCATAAGTCCCATAGCTAAAAGGTTTGGAGCAAAAATATGTGCGTCTTCATAGATCGTTCTATCTTGGATAATCTTTTTTCCATTTTTTTCAAAGTCCATTATTTGACGAAACCTACTATTTAGAAAATAGATTTGTAAATTAAATGACCATCTTTCCATTTGATCATAAAAATCATCCAAATAAGGATTTTTTAAAACATCTTCGTAATGTCCCTCAAATTTATAATGTTTAGCCAGTAGCTTGGTTAATGAGGTTTTCCCAGCTCCAATATTTCCTGCAATAGCTATATGCATACTAATATGTATTTAATAATTTAAAAGTGACATCTAATTTAAAATTTAAATTTGAAAAAATTCATTCTAATTAAACTTTATTGAATTCTTATTGTCTATTTAGTAATAAATCACTAGAATTGCGATGGTTTTAAAAAACAGAATTATGAAAAAAATGCTAATTATTTTATGTTTTATAGCGTTTAGTGGATTTTCTCAAGATTTTCAAGGGAAAGCCTATTATATGTCAAAGATGAATGTAAATATGGATTGGATGAAAAATTTGCCACCTGATAGACAAGCATCTGTGAAAGCAAGTATGAAAACAGCAACAGAAAAAAACTATATACTTAATTTTAATAGTTCCTCATCTTTCTTCAAAGAAGAAGAAAGGCTTGATCCCAATGCAAAAGGTAGTGGATTTAATTGGCAACAATTTGTTACTGGACCAGCACAAGGTGATATATACAGAGATATTCAATCAAATACTTACACTAATAAAAAAGAACTTTTTGGAAAAATATTTTTAATACAAGATAGTTTGCCTAAAAGTAAATGGGTTATGACAGGAGAAACAAAACAAATAGGTATATACAATGCTTATAAAGCAACAATATCTAAAGAAGTTGAAGAGGAAGTAATTAGTTTTCAAAGATCTCGTGGGCGTCAAGGTCAAAGACCGTCTCCACCTCAGCCTCCAGAAAAAAAGATTCGTAAAGTAGTTATGTCAGCTTGGTTCACACCAGAAATACCTGTATCAACAGGCCCATCATTATATGGTGGACTTCCAGGTCTTATTTTAGAATTAAATGATGATAAAATGACTATACTTTGCACCAAAGTAGTTTTAAACCCAAAAGAGAAAGTAAAAATTAAAGAACCATCCAAGGGAAAGAAAGTTACAAGTGTTGAGTTTGAAAAAATTGCAGAAGATAAAGCTGAAGAAATGCGAAACCGTTGGGATGGACGAAGAAGTCCAAGAAGCAGTAGAGCATTGATAATCAGAAATTAATTTCAATTTATTTTAAATATATGAATAAATCACTTTTATTTTTTCTATTATTTTTTACCTCTTTTGTTTATTCTCAAGTTAGATTCGAAGGAGTAATTACAGATTCCATGGGAAATACAATCATGGGAGCTAACGTTATTGCAGTTGAAAAAGAATCACAAATTTTAGATGGTTTTGGTATTTCTAATGATTCAGGTTTCTATAGAATTTCATTGAAGAAAAATACCGATTATCAAATAAAAATTTCTTTTATTGGATTTCAACAAATAGAGTTAGACTTAAATCTTAGTGAAGATTTCGAAAAGAATTTTGTTTTAGAACAACAAGCAGAAGCATTGGATGAAGTGGAGATTGTTTATGAAATGCCGGTTACTATCAAGGGCGATACAATTGTATATAATGCGGATTCTTTTAATACAGGAACTGAAAAAAAATTAGAAGACGTTTTAAAAAACATGCCAGGAATTGAAGTAACAGATGATGGAACTATTGAAGTTGAAGGTAAAGAAATAACAAAGATAACGGTTGAAGGTAAAGATTTTTTTGATGGAGACTCAAAACTTGCAACACAAAATTTACCTGCAAATGCTGTTAATAAAGTAGAAGTTCTAAGAAACTTTACTGAAGTTAGTCAATTGAGAAATGTGACAAATAATGAGGATAATATAGCTATAAATATTAGTCTTAAAAGCGGGAAAGATAAATTTTGGTTTGGGGAAATACTGGGTGCAAAAGGTAATGAAGATACACATTTGGCTGCACCAAAGATTTTTTATTACGCAAAAGATTTAAGCATGAGTCTTCTTGGAAACACTAATAATTTAGGTGAACCAGTTTTGTCAAGAAGAGATTTTTACAGATTTGGTGGAGGATTCAATAATTTAAATCAACAAACAGGAACATCTATAAATATTTCATCTGATGGTGCTGGAATTGGAAATCTTCAGAATAACCGCGCTAAATCAATAGATGCTAAACTTGGTGCATATAATTTTAGTAAATCTATAAATGAAAAGTGGGAGATAAGTGGTTTTGCAATTTTTGCAGAAACTCAAAATGTTGTGGAAGAAAAAATTTCAAGAATATACACTGCTACTAACGCAAAACAAGAAACATCAGAGGGTGTAGTTCAAGATAATCAACAACAATTATATAAGTTTACAACTGAATATAATCCAAATGAAAGATTACAAACGGAATATAATTTATTAGTAAAATCTGCTGAAAGTATAGAAAACACTAACCTTAATTCAAGTGTAGGGAGACCTGGGTCAAATACTACTGAAGATATAAGTGAACTAAGAAGTGACAAGCCCAGTTCAATTAATCAAGAACTTAAGGCTTATTATACTTTAAATGAAGATCATATTTTCTCATTTGAGGCTCAACATTTATCACAAAATGAAGATCCATTTTATCAAGCAATTAAGGAGCTACAACCTTTTAGAAATATTTTAAGTCTTGATAGAAATCAATCTAAATTTAATATTAATCAAAAAAGAGAAACAGAGACAAATAAGATTGAAGGAAAGCTAGATTACTATTATATTTTAAATCCAAAATCTAATTTGAATTTTTCTTTTGGATTAACTGATGTGAGTCAAAAATTTAATTCTTCTATTTTTCAAATTTTGGATAATGGTACTCAAAAGAATTTTAATGAAGACGTTTTATCAAATGATGTACAGTTTAATTTTTTAGATGCCTATTTTTCATTTAGATATAGGTTTATTACGGGAATTTTCACTATTGATCCTGGATTTACAATACATAACTATAAGAATGAAACATTTCAATTAGGGGTTTTAGAATCTAGAAGTTTTTCTGATATAAGACCTAATATGAGAATTTTTATCAAGTTCAAAGATTCGGAATCCTTAAGATTTAATTATAGATTGACAACTCAGTTCACTGATGTTAATAATTTAGCTAAAGGGTATGTGTTTAATAATTATAATAGTTTTTTTCAGGGTAATCCTACTTTAGAATCTGCTGAAATTTATAACTATGGATTAAATTATCAAAGCATCAATATTTTTAATTTTACAAATATTTTTGCCAATTTAAGGTATAGTAAAAGAAAAAATTCAATTCAAAATAAAACCTTAATTTCTGGAATTAATTCAGTAAGATCTGCAGATAATTCAAACTTTCCAATAGAATCTTATTCTGCTTCGGGGAGAATTGATAAAAGGTTTAAAAACTTTAAAGCAGGTTTTAATATGAATTTCAATTTTAGTGAATTCAATAATATTGTAAATGGAAATCCTTTAGAATCTGTTAATTTCACACAATCCTATAAAGCCACAATTGCTACAAATTTTAGAGATAAACCAAATTTAGAAGTTGGATATAGCTATAATAAAAGAATGTATGATATTGGAGATAACAAAAATTATTTTTACACAGATTCACCATTTGCTAGGATAGATGCTTACTTTGGTAATGGTTTTGTGTTCACAGCGGACTATTCATATAATTACTATAGAAATGCCGAACAAACATTAAATGAATATAGAAATGCTGAAGCTGATTTATCTTATAATAAAGATGGATCTAAGTGGGAATTTGGAATTAGCGTTACTAATTTATTTAATGATACATCTTTAAATAGAGATAGTTTCAATCAACTTTTTACTCAAACAAGATCATACATTGTTCAGCCGCGATATACTGTCTTTAGAATAAAGTATGATTTAACTGGTCTAAACACTTCACCTAGAGGAGGAGGGAAAGGAAAAGGTAGAAAATAGTTGCTAAACTACTTTTATATAATTCTTCAAATAAAGACATTATCTTTACTTACATGATTTTTAAATTGAAGTTTAGAAATATACTTTTATTTCTAATTTTTCCTTTAATATCCTATTCTCAATCAGGTTTTGAGTCAATTCTATTGGCTGTAGAAGACGATTCAAAAAAAATATTTAAAAGATATATGAATCCTTTAATGAAAGGAGCTATTTATAGTTCTAATTCAGGATGGTACAATACAGCAAAAGTCCATAGTAAATTAGGAGTTGATTTAAGTTTTAGACTAAATACAACATTTGTTCCATCTTCTGAGCAAACTTTTTCTATTTCTGACTTAGAAAATATAACTAGCAATGCTAAAAATTTACCAACAATAATTGGAGAAAATAGACAAGAGAATTTATTGATTACTATTCCTGCAGATGGTCTTTTACCAGAATTAAAAACAACTGTTAAAGCTCCTAAAGGAATAAAAAGCAAATTGCCTTTAGGAGGAGTTCCAGCTCCAGTATTACAATTGGGAGTTGGAATTCCTTTTGACACAGAAATAATCATAAGATATAGTCCTGAATATCATCGAAAAGGTATAGATATGTCTTTAAAAGGATTAGGAATTAAACATAACTTACTTCAATATTTTGGGCCGATTGATAAATTTCCATTAAATGTTTCTGCATTTGCCTCTTTTTCTAAAATGGAAATTGATTATGATATCCAATCATTTAGTTCAATAAAAGGATCTGGTCAGGTTGCAGAATTTAGTCTTAATAATTATAATTTATTATTGTTGGCATCTTTGGACGTTTTAGTTGTTAATTTTTACTGTGGATTTGGTTTAACAGGCGGAAGCTCTTCTTTTAAAATGATAGGACAATATGATTTAGAGTATCAAACACAATCAAATGTTCCTGTAAACAAAACTTTAATTGACCCAATTGATATAAATTTTAATACTTCAAATTTTCAGACTACAATTGGAGCTAAGTACAAATTTTTGATTTTTAGCACTTTTATAGACTTTACTTTTCAGAAATACAAGACCTTATCTGCTGGGATTTCTACAAATTTTAGATAGTTTTTAGTGTTAATAGTTTTTTGTTATTTCAATAACTAATATTACATTTACATTAGTTATGTTTAATACAAGATTATCTTTTTATACAGAAAAGTTTTATTTCTTCTTCTATTTTGGAGTTGAAAAAGGACTTTCATATATATAAGATTTTTTTAAATATATAATTTTTAGTCCTGATTTTTCAGGACTTTTTTTTTAATGCAATATGAGCAAAGTAGGAATTCAAGGAATTAAAGGATCTTACCATCATCAGGTGGCAATGGACTTTTTTGGAAAAAAAATAGAAATAGCAGAATTTATGTCTTTTGATGAATTGGTTAATTCAATAATAAATAATAAATGTGAAATGGGAGTTATGGCGATTGAAAATTCAATTGCAGGATCAATAATTCCAAACTATGCATTGATTGATAATTCTAATTTAAAAATTATTGGTGAACATTATATTAATATTAACCATCAATTAATGGCCTTTCCAGGATCAAAAATTAAAGATCTAGGTGTAGTAGCTTCTCATCCTATGGCTCTTTTACAATGTAAAGAGTTCTTTAGGAAACATTCTAAAATTACATTAGTTGAAGATAAGGATACTGCTGCAGTTGCTTATAGAATTCAAAGAGATAAAATTAATAATATGGGAGCAATTGCTAGTGTTGAAGCTTCTAAAATTTATGAATTAGAAATTTTAAGTGAAAACATTCAAACTATAAAAAATAATGAAACCAGATTTGTAATTGTTTCTAAAAATCTATTAAAAAATGATTCTAAATTTGATAAAGCATCTCTTAAATTTGTGCTAAGTCATAAAACAGGTAGTTTATCTTCAGTTTTAGAAATTCTAAAAGATTGCAATTTAAATTTGACAAAAATTCAATCTCTTCCTATTGTAGAAACTCCTTGGAAGTATTCTTTTTTTGTTGATACAACTTTTAATTCTATAGATTATTTAAATAAAGCATTACGATTAATGGATGAAAAATCAGAATTTCTTAAAGTATTAGGAATTTACCAAAATAAAATTAGATGATTAAAGGTTCAAAAAGATTAGATACAGTTTCAGAATACTATTTTTCAAGAAAATTAAGAGAAGTATCTGCTTTACATGACTCAGTACAGCCTGTTATTAATATGGGAATAGGTAGTCCTGATTTATTTCCATCTAAAGAAATAATTAAAGCTTTGAAGAAAAGTTTAGATCATAAAAATGCTCATAAATATCAGAGCTATCAAGGCTTACTAGAATTACGTGATGCTATCTCAAAATTTTATTATAAATTTTTTAGAGTAAAATTAAATCCTGAAAATGAGGTATTGCCATTAATTGGATCGAAAGAAGGAATTATGCATATTTCTTTAGCATTTTTAAATCCAGGTGATGAGGTATTAATACCAAATCCAGGATATCCTACATATTTATCAGTTACTAAATTAGTTGAGGCAAATCCTCTTTTTTATGATTTATCAAAAGAAAATAATTGGTTTCCTAATCTATATGATTTAGAGAAGAAAGATTTGTCAAAAGTCAAAATTATGTGGGTTAATTATCCTCATATGCCTACTGGTTCTTCTGCAACTTTAAAACAATTTCATGAACTAGTTGTTTTTGCAAGAAAAAACAATATTTTGCTAGTAAATGACAATCCATATAGTTTTATTTTAAACAATGATTTTATAAGTCTATTATCTGTAAAAGGCTCAAAAGAAAATTGTATGGAACTAAATTCTTTGAGTAAATCTTTTAATCTTTCAGGATGGAGAATTGGGATGTTATTAGGGGCTAAAAAAAATATTTCTAGAGTTTTAAAAGTTAAAAGCAATATGGATTCAGGAATGTTTTATGGAATTCAAAAAGGAGCTATAGAGGCACTTAATTCTGATATAAATTGGTTTAAAAAACTAAATACTATTTATAATAAAAGAAGAGAACTAGTTTGGGAATTAGCATCT
>CABXGL010000013.1 GCA_902511755.1 uncultured Bacteroidota bacterium
TATGAATGAATGGAGCAATGTATTTAACTTTATTTCTTTGTAAATGACCAATCATATGCCATTTTATATTTTTTGGAAAAAGAAATTAAATTAAATGTTTTGTTTTCAATACTTGATTTAGAAACTACTGGAGGGAAATTTAATGAAGAAGGAATAACAGAAATTGCTATTTATAAATTTGATGGAATTAAAATTATAGATCAATTTATAAGTTTAATTAATCCTCAAATTCCAATACAGCCATATGTAAAGCAACTGACAGGTATTAATAATAAAATGTTATTAAATGCTCCTAAATTCTATCAAGTTTGTAAAAGAGTATTAGAGATTACAAATAACACAAT
Source organism: uncultured Bacteroidota bacterium (assembly GCA_902511755.1). Lineage (GTDB taxonomy): Bacteria > Bacteroidota > Bacteroidia > Flavobacteriales > Flavobacteriaceae > MAG-121220-bin8. The sequence continues at coordinate 345 of CABXGL010000013.1, forward strand.
ATTAGTTGCACATAACGCGTCTTTTGACTACAGAATGTTAAAAGTTGAATTTAATAGATTAGGATATGATTTTAATATTCCTCAATTATGTACAGTTAATATATCAAAAAAATTGATTCCCGATAAGAATTCATATAAACTTGGGAAATTAGCAAAATCATTAGGAATATCTATTTCAAATAGACATAGAGCATCAGGTGATGCGATGGCTACTGTAGAATTATTTAAATTATTGCTAAAAAAAGATAAGAATAATGATATTTTAAATAATATTATTAAACAAAAAAACAATAAATATTGAAAGCTTTAAGTAAAAAAACTTTAATAACTGTTTCAGGTCCAACCGCAATTGGTAAAACAAAATTTAGTATAAATTTATCCAGAGTATTAAATTGTAATATAATTTCTTGTGATTCTAGACAATTTTATAAAGAATTATCAATTGGCACTGCAGTTCCATCAATAAAGGAATTAAAGACAGTTAAACATCATTGTATTCAACATAAATCTATATTAGATACATATACAATTAAGGATTTTCAAAAAGAAGCATTAACTATAATTAAAAATGAATTTAAAATCCATGATTATGTAATAATGGTTGGAGGATCAGGATTATATATGGATTCTGTTATTAATGGCTTAGATGATTTACCCAATATTAATAATCAAGTTCGTAAAAATTTAAATTTAAAGTTCGAAGAATTTGGAATTGAATATCTGCAGAAGAAACTAAAGAAATTAGATCCTGTGTATTATAATAATGTTGACAAACAAAATCCTAGAAGATTGATTAGAGCATTAGAAATATGCATTTCATCCAATAGACCATATTCTTCATTTATTGGAAAACAAAAAACTACTCATGAATTTAATCTATTTCATATTGGCATGAAAACAAACAGAGAATTGTTGTATAATAAAATAAATTCAAGAGTTGATAAAATGATTGACATTGGTTTGTTAGAAGAAGTTAAAAACTTAATTAATTATAAAAAACTAAATGCATTAAATACTCTTGGATATAAAGAGTTGTTTCTTTTTTTAGAAGGTAAAACAACATTAAAAGAAAGTATTGAAGAGATAAAGAAAAATTCAAGAAGATTTGCTAAAAGACAAATCACATGGTTAAAAAGAAAAAAAGATATTGTTTGGATTAATAACGATGTAAATCCAGAAGAAATTAAAAGAAATTATTTTGATTTTAAATAATTTTCAACATTATCCGAAATTCTTTTTTCAATATTTGTAATATCTGCTTTTATAAATTTAGACCCAGTTATTTTTTCAAATAACTCTATATATCTTTCTGAAACCCCATTAATATAATCATCATTCATTTCCGGAATATATTGACCTTTCTTTCCTTGAAAACCATTACGAATTAACCATTGTCTTACAAACTCCTTTGAAAGTTGTTTTTGAGGAGATTTTGTTTTTTGAAGTTCTTCATATGAATCCAGATAAAAATATCTTGATGAATCAGGTGTATGAATTTCATCTATTAACATTATTTTTCCATCTAAATTTTTGCCAAATTCATACTTTGTATCTACTAAAATTAGTCCTTGATCATTGGCAATTTTAGAACCCTCCTCATAAAGCTTAATAGTATATTCTTCAAGTTTTAAATATTCTTTTTCAGAAATAATATTTTTTTTTAAAATATCTTCTTTTGATATATCCTCATCATGATTTCCATCAATTGCCTTTGTTGTCGGAGTAATTATAGGTATGGGGAATTTATCATTCTCTATCATACCATCTGGCATATTGACTCCAGAAATTTTTCTAAAACCTGAATTGTATAATCTGGCAGCATGACCTGAAAGATATCCTCTTATCACCATTTCAATCTTGAAAGGTTCACAAATTTCTCCAATAGAAACATTAGGATCTGGTGAACTTTGTAACCAATTTGGTATAATATGAGATGTTGCTTTAAGCATTTTTGATGCAATTTGATTTAAAATTTGTCCTTTAAAAGGAATTCCTCTAGGCAATACTACATCAAATGCAGAAAGTCTATCTGATGCTATCATAACTAATAATTCATTATTTACATTATAAACATCTCTAACTTTTCCAGAATATTTCGAGATTTGGTTTGTAAAATTAAAATCAGTTTTAGTAATTGTATTCATATAAATTAATTAAAATCTTTAGTTTCCTTATAAGCATCAATTATTTTTTTAACAATACGATGTCTAATAACATCCCCATCATCTAAATAAATCATCTCAATTCCTTCAATATTTTGAAGAATATTCTTTGCTTCTTTTAATCCAGATATTATTTTATTTGGCAAATCAATTTGACCAGGGTCACCATTTATCATAAATTTAGCATTATTCCCCATTCTTGTAAGAAACATTTTCATTTGATTATGAGTAGCATTCTGGCCTTCATCTAGTAAAACAAAAGCATTATCTAAAGTCCTTCCTCTCATATATGCTAATGGAGCGATTTCAATTATTCCTCTATGCATATAATCATCTAGTTTTTCAATTGTAATCATTTCTTTTAATGCATCATAAAGTGGTTGCATATAAGGATCTAGTTTTTCTTTCATATCACCAGGAAGATAACCTAAACTTTCTCCAGCTTCTATAGCAGGTCTAGTCAATATAATTTTATTTACTTGCTTTTCTTTCAATGCTTTAACTGCAATAGCAATTCCCGTGTAAGTTTTTCCAGTTCCTGCAGGACCAATAACAAAAACCATATCATTATTTTCAAATGCTTCAACAATTTTAATTTGATTTAAAGTATGAGCTTTTATTTTTTTCTTTCCGACACCATATAATATAACTTTCTCATTCATATAAGCAATTAATTTATCACCATTTCCAGACATTATTGAATTAATTATTTTTTCATTAATGTTATCAGTCTCTTTAATTATGAAAATTAATGAATCAAGCCTTTTTCTTAGTTCTATAATAAGTGAATTTTCTCCGTTGGCAATTACTCTATCTCCTTTAAAAATTATTTTTAGCCTAGGAAAATTTTGCTTAATTATTTTAATTATATCGAAATCATTCTTATCAAAAAAATCAATTGGATGTATATCTTTAATAAAATATTCAAGTTTTTTCACTTAAGGTTAGTTTATTATTAATTGGCAAGTTGTAAATTTATGTAATTTTTAATCTCAAATATAAATTTTCTATTAACAAATGTCTGTTATTACATTAACAACTGATTTTGGAAACAAAGACCATTTTGTCGGTTCTGTAAAGGGGGCACTAAATAATGAAATATCTAATGTCAACATTATTGATATTTCTAATGAGATATCTCCATTTAATATTATTGAAGGTGCATATATAATTGAAAATTCATACAAGAATTTTCCTGAAGGATCTATTCATATTATTGGGGTTGATTCTGAGAAAACTCCAGAAAAAAAGCATTTAGTAATTAAATTAGACGGGCATTTTTTTATATGCGCAGATAATGGAATAATGTCTTTGGTTGCCAATAGGATTAAACCGGAAAAAATTATAGATATTAATATTCATAATTCTTCGAGTTCAAGTTTTACTGTTTTAGATGTTTTTGTAAAAGTGGCTGCACATATTTATAGAGGAGGCTCAATTGACTTGGTTGGTAAAAAGATTGATCAACTAAAAGAATTATATGATATAAATCCTATTTTAAATGAAAAAAACAATGAAATTACTGGAAACGTAATTTATATTGATAATTATGAAAATGTAGTAACTAATATTTCAAAGTTAGTGTTTGAAGAATTCGGAAAATCTAGACCTTATGTTATAAATGCTAGAAATTATAAATTTAACTCTATTGTTAACTCATATAGTGGATCGATAAAATTTAATATTAAAAAAGAATTAAGAAAAGAAGAGGGAAAAAAAATTGCATTATTTAATAAAGCTAATTTTTTAGAATTAGCAATATATAAAAGCAATCCTCTAATAACCGGAGGAGCTAGTAGTTTATTTGGGTTAAAATACAGAGATGTTGTTACTATTAAATTTCATTAATAAATGTATAAAGTGTTAATAAAATTGTTTTATTTTAACGTTATATTCTAATATATTTACTTGCTGATTTATTCGATTATGAAATTCATTGTTTCAAGTTCCTTATTATTAAAAAACATTCAAATATTAGGTGGTATTTTAAGCACAAATAATACATTGCCTATTTTAGATTATTTTCTTTTTGACATTTCAAAGAACCTATTAAAAGTTACTGCATCTGATTTAGAAACAACATTGTCAGCTGATATTGAAATTGAATCAAATGAGACAAGTTCAATTGCTATTCCAGCTAAACTTCTATTAGATACTCTAAAAACTTTTCCTGAACAGCCATTAACATTTAATGTTCTAGATAATAATACAATTGAAATAAGCTCAGATCATGGAAAATATGCCCTAGCCTATGGAAATGGAGATGAATTTCCTAAGACAGTATCTATCAGCGATGCATCAAACTCAACTATATCTTCGCAAGTTCTATTTCAAGCTATTAATACAACAATTTTTGCTTCGGGAAATGATGATTTGAGGCCAGTAATGAGTGGAGTTTTTTTTCAATTTTCAAGTGAAAGTTCAACATTTGTAGCTACTGATGCTCACAAACTTGTTAGATATGTCAGAACAGATTTTAAATCTAATGAACTAGTAGAGTTTATTATGCCAAAAAAACCTCTTAATATCTTAAAAGGAATATTGATTAACAATAACTATGATGTTAATATTGAATACAATGAAAGTAATGCAAAGTTCACTTTTTCTAATTTATGCCTGACATGTAGACTTATTGATGGAAAATACCCTAATTATGAAGCTGTTATTCCTAAGGAAAATCCAAATGTATTAACAATTGACAGATCCTTATTTTTAAATTCAACTAAAAGAGTAAGTATTTTTTCAAATAAAACAACTCATCAGATTAGATTAAAAATTACAGGTAATGAGCTTGTAGTTTCTGCAGAAGATTTAGACTATAGCAACAAAGCTGAGGAAAGACTTGATTGTAATTATAATGGAGATGATATCGAAATTGGTTTTAATTCAAGGTTTTTAGTAGAAATGCTATCTAATTTAACATCAGATGAAGTAAAACTTGAATTGTCTCTTCCTAATAGAGCTGGAATATTAACCCCTACAAAATCTGATTCTAAATCTGAAAAAGTTACAATGCTTGTAATGCCTGTTATGTTAAATTCCTAGAGAAAATAATTAATATTTTAATTTTTTCATATTACTCATATTTTTTCTTAAAATCATACCTGTTATTTCAATTGGGTGATTTGCTGTAACTGAGTCATATTTATTTAAGTTAATCATATCAATTTCTTTAACATTATTAATCATACCAATGTGTGATTTATCAATTTTCTTCATAAATTCCGTAAGAAGAGGTAAACAAGAATGATTAAATAAATAACAACCGTATTCAGCAGTATCTGAAATAATTCTATTCATTTCATATAGTTTCTTTCTTGCAACTAGATTAGCTATTAATGGCAATTCATGTAAAGATTCATAATATGCAGATTGATCAATAATTCCATTATTGACCATAGTTTCAAAAGCAAGTTCAACTCCAGATTTAACGAAAGCTATCATTAATATTCCTTTATTAAAAAAATCATCATTAGAAATTTGAACATTTGAAGGATCAGTTTTTTCAAAATCAGTATTACCAGTGGCTTCTCTCCACTTTAAAAGATTATAATCATTATCATTCCAGTCATTCATCATGTTTTTTGAAAAATTTCCACTTAAAATATCATTCATATGATGATTAAATAATGGGGTCATTATTCTTTTTAAGTCATTTGAAAGTTCATGAACAGCTAATCTTGAACTATCATCTAATCTATTTATCATTCCTGTAATACCATTATGTTTTAATTCTTCAGTAATTGTTTCCCACCCATATTGAATTAATTTTGAAGAAAAGCCACTATCATAACCTAATTCTATCATTTTATTAAAACATAAAATAGATCCTGTTTGTAATACACCACATAAAATAGTCTGCTCACCCATCAAATCAGATTTTACTTCAGCTACAAATGAAGATTCTAAAACTCCTGCTTTGTGACCTCCTGTTGCAACTGCATACGCTTTAGCAAGATCTAATCCATTTCCATTAGGATCATTTTCAGGATGAACTGCTATCAATGTTGGAACTCCAAAACCTCTAAGAAATTCTTCACGAACCTCAGTTCCTGGACATTTTGGAGCAACCATAATTACAGTTATATCTTTTCTTATCTGAATTCCTTCTTCAACAATATTAAATCCATGTGAATAAGATAAAACTGAATTTTTTTTCATCAATGGCATTGCCTGATTTACTACGTCAGTGTGATTTTTATCAGGCGTTAAGTTTATTACAACATCTGCCTTTGGAATTAAGTCTTCAAAACTACCAACCTTAAAATTATTTTTTGAAGCATTTAAAAATGATTCTTTTTTGTTTTTTATTGATGTGGATCGCAAAACATAGGAAATATCAAGACCTGAATCTCTCATATTTAGACCTTGATTTAAGCCTTGTGCTCCGCAACCAATTATAACGATATTTTTTCCTTTAAGAATCTCTATACCATTTTCAAATTCTGAAGAACTCATAAACCTACATTTTGCTAGTTGTTCCTTCTTTTGATTGGAAGTTAATCGATTATAATAATTTTCCATGTTTAATTACTTATCAGTATTTAATCCTAAAATATTAGAAATATTCATAGCTTCTTTAGAAACTGAAATTCTTCCAGATCTTACAAATTGTAATAAACCATATGGTTCTAAAGAATCATATAGTTTTTCTGTTTCTTCTCTCCAGCCAGTTTTTTCAATAACAAAATAATCAGGAGAGACTGTTACAATGTTAGCTTGACTATTTTTAATGATTTTTTGAATATGTTTTTCGTCAAATAGAGATTTAGATTTTACCTTATATAGTGCAGTTTCTAGAAAAATAGTTTCTTTATCAGTATGATAAAAGGCTGCTATAACTTCTATTTGTTTCTCAATTTGTTTAATGATGTTTTTAATTTTAGAGTCCGTCACTGTTACTACAATAAGAAACCTGTAAATATTATCAATTTCAGATTGAGAAGTAGTTAAACTTTCAATATTAACATGTCGTTTTAAAAAAATAGCAGAAATTCTATTTAATAATCCAATATTATTTTCAGTATAAACAGAAACTGTATATGTATTTAATTTATTACTCATAATTATTATTCAAGTCTAACGTCAGAAACGGATGCTCCAGAGGGAATCATTGGAAATACATTGGCTTCTTTTTCTACACAGACTTCAAGAAAATAAGGTTTTTTTGAATTTATCATGTTTTTTATTGAAGATTTTAAATCTTCTCTTTTATTAACTTTTTTAGCATCTATAAAATATCCCTTAGCTATTTTAACAAAATCTGGATTTGTCATTTCAGTAGAAGCATATCTTTTATCAAAAAACATCTGCTGCCATTGTCTTACCATTCCTAAATATTCATTGTTTAAAACAACGATTTTTACAGCACATCCTGTTTGAAATATAGTGCCTAATTCTTGGATAGTCATTTGATAACCTCCATCACCTATTATTGCAATAACTTCTCTATTGGGAGCTCCCATTTTCGCTCCAATAGCTGCTGGAAGTGCAAAACCCATAGTTCCTAATCCTCCAGAAGTAACATTTGATTTTGAATGATTAAAATTTGCATACCTACATGCAACCATTTGATGTTGACCTACATCAGAAACTATTATGGCATTTCCTTTAGTAATCTCATTAATTTCTCTTATTACTTCACCCATTGTTAAACCTTCTTTTAATGGATGTAAATCATTTTTGATAACCTTTTCAAATTCCTTTTTATAAAAATAATGAAATTTATTAATCCAATTTGTGTGTGATTTTTCTTTAACTAATTTAATAAGTTCGGGTAAAGTTTCCTTAACATTACCCATTATAGCAATATCAACCTCAACATTCTTATTTACTTCAGCTGGATCAATTTCAAAATGAATTATTTTAGCTTGTTTAGCATAGGTTTCTAAATTTCCTGTCACTCTATCATCGAAACGCATTCCAATTGCAAGTAACAAATCACATTCATTTGTTAGAACATTAGGTCCATAATTTCCATGCATTCCTACCATTCCTACATTCAATGGATGATCTGATGATAATGCAGACAACCCTAAAATAGTCCAAGCAGCAGGAATACCAGTTTTTTCTATAAATTCTTTAAACTCATTTTCTGCATTTCCTAAAATAACTCCTTGGCCAAAAACTATAAATGGTTTTTTTGAATTATTAATTAATTCAGCTGCCTTATTAATTTCACTAATTGAGAATTCAGGAATTGGATTATAACTTCGAATTGAGTTGCATTTTTTATATTTAAATTCCATCAATTCAAATTGTGCATCTTTAGTTATATCTATTAGTACAGGTCCAGGTCTACCAGATTTAGCAATATAAAAGGCTTTAGCTATTACTTCTGGAATATCTGATGCTTTTGTGATTTGACAATTCCATTTTGTAACTGGTGTAGAAATTCCAATAATATCACATTCTTGAAATGCATCGGAACCTAATAAATGTGAAGCAACCTGGCCAGTTATACAAACCATCGGAGTTGAATCAATTTGAGCATCAGCAATACCGGTGACCAAATTTGTTGCACCTGGTCCAGATGTTGCTGTAACTACACCAACTTTTCCAGATACTCTAGCATATCCTTGAGCTGCATGGGTTGCTCCTTGTTCATGTCTTGTTAATATATGATTTAATTTATCCTCATATTTAAATAACTCATCATAAATTGGCATTATCGCACCACCTGGATAACCATATATAATATCAACATTTTCTTCCAAAAGACTTTTGATAACAGCTTCAGCTCCCGATATTTTTTTTGTTTTTTTCATTTATATATCATCTGTTATACATCCTTTTGAAGCATCCGAAACAGTTTTAGCATATTTATATAAAACACCACTTTTAACTTTTAATTTGGGTTTTACCCAATTAGATTTTCTTTTTTCTAATTCTTCATTTGAAATTTCCAAAGTTAATGTGTTTTTTACTGCATCAATAATTATTTTATCACCATTTTTTATTAAGGCAATATTTCCTCCATCTTGAGCTTCAGGACTTATATGACCAACAACAAAGCCGTGGGTTCCACCAGAAAATCTTCCGTCAGTAATTAATGCTACATCTTTTCCCAATCCAGCCCCCATTATAGCAGCAGTAGGTTTTAACATTTCAGGCATTCCAGGGCCACCTTTAGGTCCTTCATAACGAATAACTATAACATCACCTTTCTCTACTAGTCCATTTTTTATTCCATCATTAGCTTGGAATTCTCCTTCAAACACTTTTGCTAAACCTTTAAATTTCAAACCTTCTTTTCCAGTAATTTTCGCAACAGAACCATTAATAGCTAAATTTCCATAAAGTATTCTTATGTGTCCAGTTGATTTAATAGGATTATCAAAAGTTTTAATAATATCTTGATTTATATCTAATGAATTTACTTTAGACAAGTTTTCTCTTAATGTTTTTCCAGTAATTGTTAAACAATCTCCATCTAAATAATCATTCTCTAACATATATTTCATAACTGCAGGTATTCCACCAACATTATGTAAGTCTTCCATTAAAAACTTACCACTAGGTTTTAAATCAGCTAGAAAAGGTGTTTCATTACATATTTTTTGAAAATCATCTATTGAAAAATCTATATCTGCACTTTTAGCAATTGCTAAGAGATGCAGAACTGCATTAGTAGAACCTCCAAGAACAATGATTAATTTAACTGCATTTTCAATAGATCTTCTAGTCACAATATCTCTAGGTTTTATATCATTGACTAATAAGTTTTTAAGAAAGGAACCTACTTTATAACATTCATCTATTTTATTATTACTCGTTGCGGGATTAGAAGAATTATATGGAAGAGTCATACCCATTGCCTCAATTGCTGAAGCCATAGTGTTTGCGGTATACATTCCTCCACATGCGCCAGCACCTGGACAAGCGTTCTTTATTATATCTTTAAATTGTTTTTCATCAATTTTTCCAGCAACATTTTCTCCCCAAGCTTCAAAAGCAGAAACTACGTCTAATTTTTTTCCATTATGACAACCTGGATCAATTGTTCCACCGTATACCAAAATACCTGGTCTATTTAATCTTAACATTGCCATCAATGCACCTGGCATATTCTTATCACATCCAACTACTGTAACAACAGCATCATAAGACATTCCTTGAATAACAGTTTCTATAGAATCTGCTATAATATCTCTAGAAGGAAGTGAAAATCTCATTCCATATGTTCCCATAGAAATACCATCACTAACACCAATTGTATTAAAAATTAAACCTACAAGATTAGATTTATTAATTCCTGCCTTAATATGATTTGAAAGATCATTAAGATGCATATTACAAGGGTTTCCCTCATATCCAGTACTTGCAATTCCAATTAAAGGTTTATTAAAATCCTCTTCTTTTAAACCTATAGCATGCAACATTGCTTGAGCAGCAGGTTGTGAGGGATCCTGAGTAACATTTTTACTATACTTATTAAGACTCATTTTTATAAAAAATAAAAAAAAACCTTCTCTTATTTAATGAGAAGGATTGAATTTAAAAAATATATATTAAAAATAACGTTTATTAATTATAAATCAAGATAAATGTATGTATTATTTGTTAGTATCCATTTTATAAATTGTATTTTTAAAAATCAATCTTAATTATAAAAAAACTTATTTTGAAAGACCTAATTAAAAATGTAATAACCAAACAAAGGGCTTTTTTCAATTCAAAAAAAACCTTTGATATTCAGAGAAGAAAAGAGTTATTAAAAAATTTAAAAAAAGAGATAAAAAATAATGAAAAAGAAATTGAATATGCTTTATTTAAAGATTTAGGTAAGTCTGAAGGGGAAAGTTATTTAACTGAATTACATTTTGTATACTCAGAATTAAACATAGCTATAAAAAACATTGATAAATGGGTTAAAAGAAAATCTGTTAGATCTTCTTTGTTAAATTTTCCATCATCTGATTATATTATTGCTCAACCATATGGAATTACTCTCCATATTTCACCTTGGAACTATCCATTTCAACTATCTATAGCTCCACTAATTGGAGCCATTGCTGCTGGAAACACAGTTGTTTTAAAACCTTCAGAATATTCTCTAAATACATCTCTTTTATTAGAAAAAATAATTGATAATGTTTTTCCAGAGGATTTAGTTAAGGTTATTCAAGGAGGTCCAGAGGAAGCTGCCGAGTTATTAAATTATCATTGGGATTATATATTTTTTACAGGAAGCCTAAATGTTGGAAAAATAGTAGCTGAAAAAGCAGCAAAATTCCTAACTCCAACTACTTTAGAACTTGGTGGAAAAAACCCATGCGTTATTGATGAAACAGCTTCAATAAAAGTAACTGCAAAAAGAATTGTTTGGGGAAAATTTATTAACTGTGGGCAAACATGTATAGCTCCAGATTTTTTAATTGTAAATGAAAAAATAAAGAATGAGTTGGTTAATGAAATTATAAATGAAATAAAACACATTTACGGAGATGACGCACAGGTTTCAGATTCTTATGGAAGAATTATAAGTAAAAAGCACATTGATTTTCTAAGTTCATTATTAAATAATGAAAACATTATTTATGGAGGAAAAATTGATTCAGAGAATAAATATTTTGAACCTACTTTAGTTGAAATAACTGATTTTAATTCAAATTTAATGAAACAGGAAATTTTTGGACCAATTCTTCCTATATATCAATACAAAAATTTTAATGAAATTGATAAAATTATTAGTAGATATAAAGATCCTCTTGCATTATATATTTTTACTAAAAAAAGAAAATTTGGTGAAAAATTTTTGATGAACTATAGCTTTGGTGGTGGAGCTATTAATGATACAGTTGTACATATTGTAAATGACAAATTACCATTTGGAGGAGTTGGTAATAGCGGAATGGGAAAATATCATGGTGAGTCTACTTTTAAAACATTTTCTCATTTTAAACCATACATTTCTAAGCCTTTTTGGATAGATCTTCCTCTAAGATATCCTCCATTTAAGAAAAAAATTAGCTTTCTTAAAAAGGTTTTAAAATTAATTGAATAATTAATAATGAAAAAATTGAAGATCTTAATACTATTATTATCATTTTCAATTAATGCACAGATTAGTAATAATTCTAATAATATTCAAAGATTTAAACTGGATATAGAAATTTCTAAAATTAAATATGAAGGAAACTTATATCTCGCTGTTTATAATAATGCAATTGATTTTAACTCTCGTGACAGATCTAATGACAGAGTATATTACGGAATAAAAGAAAATGTTAAAACAGGAAATCATATAATAGAAATAGAATTAAATAAAGGAATATATGCTTTAAAAATTTATATTGATAAGAATTATAACAATAAGTTTGATTTTAATATTTTTGGACTTCCAAAAGAACAATATGGGTTTTCTAATGATGCTATAAATTTATTTGGACCACCAGACTTTGAAAAGGCATTAATTAAACTTAATATTAATAAAAAAATTAAGATAAATCTTAGATAAGATAAATGGAAAAAAATGTATCTGAAGCCATAAACTTAAGAAGATCTGTTAGAATTTTTAAAAAAACAGATATTGATAAAGAAAAAGTAAAACAGTGTATTTATAATGGTTCATTAGCACCAAATAGCAGTAATTTACAATTGTGGGAGTTTATTCATGTAACCGACAAAGAAGTTAAAAAAAAAATAACTAAAGCTTGTTTAAATCAAAATGCAGCAAAAACCGCTAATCAACTAGTAGTCATTGTTGTTAGAAAAGATCTTTGGAAGCAAAGAGCTAAGGGGAATGCGAATTTCCTTAAGCAACAACTTAAAGAAGGTATAATATCAGATAAAAGTTATAAAATGGCTTTAAAATATTATACAAAGCTTATTCCATTTACTTATAGTGATTTTTTTGGAATTCTCGGAATTATGAAGTCATTTATAGCTCAATTAACAGGAATATTTATGCCAATGTTTAGACAAGTAACATCATCTGATAAAAGGATTGTGTGTCATAAAAGTGCAGCATTGGCTGCACAAAACTTTATGATTAGTATGTCAGCTATAGGATATGACACTTGTCCTATGGAAGGTTTTGATTCCTTAATGGTTAAAAAAATATTAAATCTACCTTCCAAGGCAGAAATTAACATGATTATAGGCTGTGGAATTAGAGATCAAAAAGGGATTTATGGACCAAGATATAGAGTTCCATTTAAAAGTGTCTATAAATCAATTTAAATTATTCAATCCTTCTTCAAGCCAATTCTGATAAACATCTTTGGAAGTGTATTGTATTGGAGAATTTAATATCTCTAATTCTGTATTCAACAAAACATAATATGGTTGTGATGCAGTTTTAAAGTTTAATGCTTGAAATGTAGCAGATTTATCCCCAATAGTTCTAATTTTCTTTATTTTACCAGAATCATAAGTAAGATCAATTTGATCCTCTATTGGAAGTTCTTTCCTGTCATCTACATAAAGTGATATTAAAACAAAATTATCATTAATTAAATCAAATACAATTGGATCAGTCCATACATTCTCCTCGATTCTTCTACAATTTACACATGCCCATCCTGTAAAGTCTAATAATATTGGTTTATTCTTTTCTTTTGCAAATTGTAAACCTTTATCAAAATCTTTAAAACAGTTTAATCCCAATGGACAATCATTTATCTTAGGATATATACTATAAAAAGAAGGAGGAGGAAAACCACTTAAAAGACGTGCACTATTACTTCCATTTGGAAGTAATGCAGGACTTAAATATGCAGCAAAAATCAAGAAAAATATAGATAAACTAACATTGAATTTAGATCTTTTTACAGTAATAGTATCATATGGAAATTTATATACTCCTAGAAGGTAAAGGGATATCATCAAAGAAATAACAACCCAAATTCCTATAAACACTTCTCTTTTAAGGATTCCCCAATGTTCAACTAAATCTGCATTAGATAAGAATTTAAATGCGAAACCTAACTCCAGAAAACCTAATATTATTTTAAATGTATTCATCCATCTTCCTGATTTAGGTAAAGATTTTAGCATACTTGGAAAAAGAGCAAATAATGTAAAAGGAAGTGCTAATGCCACTCCAAAGCCAAACATTCCTATAGATAACTGAATTGCGCCACCTTGAGATGAAATTGAACCTACTAATAAGGATCCTAGAATAGGTCCCGTACATGAGAAAGAAACCAGAACTAGAGTTAATGACATAAAAAACACCCCTATATATCCACCAATAGTATTAGATTTTGAATCTATAGAATTTATCCAAGAGGATGGTATAGTTAATTCATAGAATCCAAAAAAAGAAAAAGCAAAAACTATGAAAATTATAAAAAACAAAATGTTTAACCAGGCATTAGTAGAAATAGTATTTAAAATTTCAGGGTCTAAGGATTCAATGAAATAAAAAGGAATACTTAGAAGTAAATAAATTAATATTATAAATAAACCATAAGTAATTGCTTTTAAAGATGATTTAGATTTCTTTTTTGTAAAAAATGAAACAGTTAGAGGAATCATTGGAAAAACACAAGGAGTTAATAAAGCAAGTAAACCTCCTATAAAACCTAAAATTAAAAGATCAAAATAGTTGTTTCCTGAAATACTTTCTTTTGATGAATTTTTAGTTAATAATTCTGTGTTTTTTAAATCTAATTTAAGAGGATTATTATCATCTAAAATTAAAGTTGTTAAATCCTTGTTGACAGCATTCTCTATAGATCCATCTAAATTAAAAACCAATTCAGATTCTCTATAAATACATATAGAATCATTACAAGACTGATAAACTATTGTAGCATAAATTTTATCAGAGTTAGAGTCATTAACTTTAACTTCTTGTTTAAAAGTATTTGCATTAATAAAATAAGTTTGATCCATTCTGAAAACAGGATCATATTTAGTTATGGATTCGGATTCCTTCATTTGACCAATAAGTTCAAATGAAGATTTTTCATTATTCTTAAAAATAAATTCAGTTGGAATAGCGCCTCCATCAATTAAAAACTGTGAATATAGTCGCCATTCATTTTCAATTTCTGATGATGTAACTAATTCATAATGATTTTCCGATATTTTATTTACAGATGTTGTAAACGTAACTGGATTCTGAGAATGAATTAGTTGAAAAGAGAATAAAAAAACAAGAAATAAACTATAAAATTTTTTCATAAAACCTCAATTTTTAGAGAAGCATTATTATCCTTAAAAAACCTCCTATCAGGTCTTTTTCCAACAACCCATACAATTTCATCATTATTACAAAGAAGCCATTGGTTTTGTTTATCAAAGAAAGACATTTTTTCATCTTTATAATATTTTGATACAGTTTTTTTTCCTTTCATTCCAAATGGAAAAAAAAAATCACCTTTTTTCCATTTTCTTAAACAAAGTGGAAAATCAATTTCTTTTTTAGATAGATATATAGATTTCTTATTAAATTCTGTTTTAAACTCCCCTACTTCAATATTCATTTCAATTGGACTTAATAATCCTTTTATTCCAACTTCAAAAATTTGATCAATTCTATTGGTCTTCTCTTTTATAATTAAATTTGATCGATTACTTAAAAGAATATGAGTATTAGATTCTATAATTTTTCCTGATAGAGAATTACACAATTCTAATATTTGATCTGAATGCTTAAAATTGTATTCTTTAAATAAATGAAATATAAGATTACTATTTTTTTTTATAAAATTTTTTGAAATGGCTATCTCATCATCTTTTAAAGTGAAATTTTCATTTTTAATATTTTGAATATAGTTATCAACAATAAGATTAGATTCTTTTAAAAAAGTCATTGTTTTTTTTGATTGATCTAAAAAGTTTGGATGTAACTTTTTTAAAAGAGGAATAATTTCATTTCTAATTTGATTTCTTTGATAGTCATTTTTTATATTTGTAGAATCTTCTCTCCATTTAATATTGTTTGCTTTTGCATAATTCAATATCTCGTTCTTTGAAAAAACAAGTAATGGTCTTACAATTACATCATTTAATTGCTTAATTCCTGTTAGACCCTCTATACCAGATGCACGTGAAAGGTTTAAAATAAATGTTTCTAATGAATCGTCCAGATGATGTGCAGTTATCATGTAATCTAATTTTTCAGTCTTTAAAATATTATAAAACCATTTATATCTTAAATTTCTAGCAGCCATTTGCATGGAATGTTTTGGAAGCTGAGTAATAAATGATTTTGAAAAAAATGGAATAGAATTACTAAATGCATAGTTTTTTACAAATTCTTCATCTAAGTCACTTTCATCATTTCTTAAATTAAAATTACAATGTGCAATAGAAACATCATAATTCAATCTTTTCAACAAATTAATTAAAACCATACTATCAACTCCACCACTCACACAAACCAGAAGTTTTGATTTATTTAAAAAACTAAGTTCTTTTTTAATATGTTTTGAAAATAGATTATACATATTTTACAATAATACTTTTTTTAATAATTTTAAAAGATCATAACTCCTTTCTGATTAAAACAAAGGGTTACATGTGCAGAGCTCTATTTTCTGTAGCTGCTAAAGCAGCTTCTTTAATAGCTTCTGAATATGTTGGATGAGAATGACTCATTCTTGAAACATCTTCAGCAGAAGCTCTAAATTCCATAGCAGTAACAGCTTCTGCAATTAAATCTGCTGCTCTTGCTCCAATTATATGAACACCTAAGATTTCATCTGTTTTTTTGTCAGCTAAAATTTTAACAAAACCATCAAGATCCATACTTGCTCTAGATCTTCCTAAGGCACGCATTGGAAACTGACCTGTTTTAAATTCTATTCCTTTAGCATTTAATTGTTCTTCTGTTTTACCAACAGAAGCAACCTCTGGCCATGTATAAATAACATTTGGAATTAAATTATAATTAATATGTGGCTTTTGTTTAGCCATTATTTCTGCTACCATCACTCCTTCTTCTTCAGCTTTATGAGCTAACATGGGGCCTTTAATAACATCACCAATTGCATAAATATTATTAACATTTGTTTGTAAATTATCATTAACTTGAATCTGTCCTTTATCATTAAGCTTAATATCTAAAGAATTTAAGTTTAATCCATCTGTATAAGGTTTTCTACCAACAGACATCAAGCAATAATCACCATTAAAAGAAACTTTCTCACCCTGATTATCTTCAGCCTCCACCCTTACATTTTTTCCTTCAGAAATAACATTATAAACCTTATGAGATAAATAGAATTTTATTTTTTGCTTTTTAAAAACTTTTATTAATTCCTTTGAAACTTCCGAATCCATAAATGGTGTAATAGTATTTGAATATTCAATTACTGATACTTCAGATCCAAGTCTATTGTATACCTGACCTAACTCAAGTCCAATCACTCCACCACCAATCACTATAAGTTTCTTTGGAATTTCTTTAAGTTCTAATGCTTCTGTAGAACTAATTATTCTTTTCTTATCAATTTTTGCAAAAGGAAGAGATACAGGTTTAGAACCTGTAGCTATAACAGCGTTCTTAAATGACAATTGAGTAATTTCAGATGAATTATTTATATTAACAGTATTAGAGTCAACAAATGATCCTAAACCCTTAAATACTTTAATCTTATTCTTATTCATTAAAAAATCAATCCCTTTTATAGTTTGATCAACAACTTTTTGTTTTCTAGAAATCATTTTTTGTAAATCAACTTTAATGTTTCCTTCAATTGAAATTCCATGTGTTTCAAAGTGATTTATTGCATCATAATAATGATGTGAAGAATCTAAAAGAGATTTTGAAGGAATACATCCGACATTCAAACAAGTTCCTCCAAGAGTATTGTACTTCTCTATTAAGGCAGTTTTCATCCCTAGTTGTGAACATCTAATTGCACAAACATAACCGCCAGGACCAGAACCTATGACAACAACATCAAATTTATCCATGATTTTTTTTCAAAAATACAAATGTTTTGATTTATTTAACTAAAATGACTTATATAAAATTTGATATAATATATAAGTAAATTATATATTAGCAAAGAATAAATTATATGTTTAGTTGAAAAATAAAAAAATTCTTCTTTCTCTAACAGAATCACTTTTTCCCGTATTTATTTTAATACTTCTTCTAGCATACAATGTTTATCTGTACGGAGATTCAGCTATGAATGGATCAAACCAATTTATATTGCTATTAGGAGCAGCTATAGCAATCGTACTTGGATTAAATAAAGGAATTCTATTTAAATCCATGATTGATGCTGTTTCCTTAAATCTAAAGTCTATTACAGGAGCAATTTTAATCTTGTTATTTGTTGGAGCTTTATCAGGAACATGGTTAATAAGTGGAATTATTCCTTCTATGATCTATTATGGACTACAAGTTCTACACCCTTCCGTTTTTCTTCCATCTTGTTTAATAATATGTGCAATAATATCTATTTCAACTGGAAGTAGCTGGACAACTTCTGCTACTGTAGGTATCGCATTAATTGGAATTGGAAGAGCTATTGATATTCCTGTAGGAATGGTTGCAGGAGCTGTTATTTCTGGAGCTTATTTTGGTGATAAACTATCCCCATTAAGTGATACAACAAATTTAGCCCCAGCTGTTTCTGGATCTGATCTTTTTACACATATTAAGTATTTGACTATAACTACTGTGCCCACAGTAATCATAACTTTAATTGTATTGTCAATTATAAATTTATTTATAGTATCATCTGGACCTACTGATCATCAATCTCTGTTAAATACTATTAATGATACTTTTCATATTTCCCCATTTCTTTTTATAGTTCCTTTAATAGTAATATTTATGATTTTTAAAAAAACTCCTCCGTTAATTGCATTATTTATTGGAACAGTTCTAGGAGGAATATTTGCAGTTATTTTTCAAACATCAATAATTAATCATATTTCTGGAAATTCAGAATTGACTTTTAGTAGTGCATATCAAGTTGTATTAAATGCTATAACAATAGAAACCTCTATTGATTCAGGAGATCCTCTGTTAAATGACTTGTTTAATAGTGGAGGAATGAAAGGAATGTTAAATACTATTTGGTTAGTTATATGTGCCATGGTTTTTGGAGGTATAATGGAGGCAATAGGTGCATTAAAAAAGATAAGCTCTTCACTCCTTGAATTAGGAAAATCTACATTTTCAATTTTTGCTAGTACAGTTGGTAGTTGTTTAGCCATAAACTTAACAGCTTCAGATCAATATTTGTCTATTGTAATTCCAGGTAAAATGTTTTCAAAAGCATATGAAGATAAAGGCTTGGCTCCAGAAAATTTAAGTAGAACGCTTGAAGATTCAGGTACCGTCACATCGGTTTTAATTCCTTGGAATACATGTGGAGCATATCAATCTGGTATTTTAGGTGTTAGTGTAGCCGATTATTTTATTTATGCAATATTTAATTGGCTCAGTCCATTTATGACATTATTCATTGCAGCATTTAATATTAAAATACAAAAACTAAAAAATAAGGCTTAAAATTATTAATTATAAATCTTTACTTTTGTTATACACTTCCTATGGCTAAAACTGATAACAAAGAAAAATCTAATAAATTATTTAAACTTAGTAGAGGCCAACAGATAATGCTTGGTGTATTTTTAATATTACTTTCAATTATAATTTTTGCCTCATTAACTTCATATTTTAATACTTGGAGAACAGATCAATCAGAATTAGATAGTTTTTTTGATCGTGATGCTGAATCTGTAAACATTGCAAAGAAATTTGGCGCCCAAATTAGTCACTTTCTTATGTATAAAATGTTTGGATTATCTTCATATATCATTTCTTTTTTATTGTTTATTTCAGGTCTTTCATATTTTGTTGGAGCAAACTCTAATAAATTAATTGAAAAATGGATTTGGGGGATTTTAATTGCTATTTGGTTCTCTTTATTTTTTGGATATTTCTTTACAAATCAAATGTTAGGTGGTGCAATTGGACTTGAAATAACTGATTTTATAGCAATCTATACTGGTGATATTGGAGTATTATTAATATTAATTTTTGGTTTTGTTTCATTTATTGTTCTAAAAATTAAACTTACTCCAGAAAAAATTTATCAATGGATTAAAGAAAAATTTAAGTTTAATAGTAAAAAAAATGAAATTATTCCAAATGATGAATCCAAGGCAGATGATTTAATAAACATAAAAGAAGAAGAAGAAGAAGAAAAAAAAGAATCAGAAGATGAATCTAATGTCAAATTGAATAAAGATTTGAAACCAACTATAGAAAATTTTTCTTCAATAAAGAAGTCAGATAAGACAACTAAAAGTGATAAAGTAGATGATATTAAAATTGAAATTAAAGAAAATATAGAAGAAGAATTACTAGATGAAGATTTGATTGCTAAAAATTTAGTAAAAAAATATGGTGAATATGACCAAACACTAGAGCTAAAAAACTTCCAACCTCCTTCAGTTGATCTACTGAAAGAATATGATAATGGAGGTGTAATTACAATAAATGAAGAAGAACTTGAAGAAAATAAAGAAAAAATAATTGATACACTTGGAAATTACAAGATAGGTATTGATCAAATAAAAGCCACTATTGGACCTACAGTAACTTTATATGAAATAGTTCCTGAAGCTGGTATAAGAATTTCTAAAATTAAGAATTTAGAGGATGATATAGCTTTATCACTTTCAGCATTAGGAATAAGAATAATAGCACCAATTCCAGGAAAAGGTACAATTGGAATAGAAGTTCCAAATAAAAATCCTTCCATTGTTTCTATGAAATCTGTTATTTCATCAAAAAACTATCAAGAAGCAGAAATGGAACTTCCTTTAGCTTTAGGAAAAACAATTAGTAATGAAACTTATATTGTTGATCTTACTAAAATGCCTCATTTATTAATGGCTGGTGCTACAGGTCAAGGCAAATCAGTTGGACTTAATGCAGTTTTAACTTCTTTAATTTACAAAAAACATCCTTCTGAAGTAAAATTTGTATTAGTTGATCCTAAGAAAGTTGAGTTAACACTATTTAATAAAATAGAAAGACATTATCTGGCAAAACTTCCTGATACAGAGGAAGCTATTATAACTGATAATAAAGCAGTAATAAAAACTTTGAATTCATTGTGTATTGAAATGGATAATAGATATGAGATGCTTAAAAATGCAATGTGTAGAAATATTAAAGAATATAATACAAAATTTAAACAAAGAAAACTTAATCCTGAATCTGGAAATGTTTTTCTTCCATATATCGTTTTAATAATTGATGAATTTGCAGATTTAATAATGACAACTGGAAAAGAGGTAGAAACACCTATAGCAAGACTAGCACAATTAGCTAGAGCTGTTGGAATTCATTTAATTATTGCAACACAGAGACCTTCAGTGAATGTAATTACAGGAGTCATAAAAGCAAATTTTCCTGCAAGAATTGGTTTTAGAGTTACATCAAAAATAGATTCCAGAACTATATTAGATAGTGGAGGTGCAGATCAACTAATAGGTAGAGGAGATATGCTATATACACAAGGAAATGATCTTGTTAGAATTCAATGTGCATTTGTTGATACTCCTGAAATACAAAAAATAACTGAATATATTGGCTCACAAAAGGCGTATGGTAGTGCACATCTTTTACCTGAATATATTGGAGAGGAAAGCGGAACTTCAATGGACAATAATATTGAAGACAGAGATGTTTTATTTAAGGATGCAGCTGAGGTAATTGTAATCGCTCAGCAAGGTTCTGCATCACTTCTTCAACGAAAAATGAAATTAGGCTATAATAGAGCTGGCAGGATAATTGATCAATTAGAAGCTGCTGGAATAGTTGGGCCATTTGAAGGAAGTAGAGCTAGAGATGTTCTTATTTCAGATATAGCATCATTAAATGCTTTTTTAGAAAATGAAAAGAATAATTAATGAAAAATTATATCATAATAGTTTTACTACTATTTTATAGTAGTATATTTTCTCAAAATGATCCAAAAGCAGAGAAGTTATTAAATAAAGTCTCTAAAAAAATTGACTCGTCAAATGCCTATTCAATCGATTTTACATATTCGATAGAAAAAGAAATAAATTCTAATGGACGTGCTTTAATTAGTAAAGAAAAATATTATTTAGATTTTATGGGAATTATACAGATATGTGATTCAAAATTTGTTTATACTATTGTCCCTGAAAATGAGGAAATAATGATTTCTGAAATTTCTAAAGAAAATTTCCAAACAATTCCACCTTCAAAATTATTAAGTTTTTATAGAGATGGTTATTTTGTGAAATGGCATGACATAAAGATAGATTCAAACCCTAAAATTCAATATGTAAAATTAATACCTATTGACTCTGATAGTGAAATAAGTCATTTGCTTCTTGGAATAAACACGGTTACTAATGATATATATAAATTAATTGAAATAGGAAAAAATCAAACAAAAACTATTTTAAAAGTAGATTCTATTCTCTACAATGTAAAAATTAAAGAAGATAAATTTATTTTCAATAGAGAAAATTATAAAGATTATTATATAGAAGAAATATAGAAATGAAAATAATTGACAAATATATCTTAACATCATATTTAAAGATATTCTTTAGTTTCTTTATAATCTTAATGCTTATTTTTTTAATTCAAATTATTTGGGTTTTTATTGATGATCTTGCTGGAAAAGAAGTGGATTTTGAAATTATTTTTAAATTTCTATTATACTATTCACCAAAACTGCTTCCGCTTGTACTTCCGCTTACTGTTTTGTTAGCATCTATAATGACTTTTGGAAACCTATCTGAAAATTATGAATTAGCAGCAATTAAATCTTCTGGAATATCCCTTTTTAAATCCATGAGAAGTCTAATTCTATTTAATCTGCTTTTATGTGTTGGAATGTTTTTTATAGCAAACACATTGATACCTTATGCAGAATTTAAATCCTATAATCTTAGAAAAAACCTTGCAAAACTTAAGCCTGCTTTAGCAATTACAGAGGGAGTTTTTAATGACATTAATACAATGAATATAAAAGTTGCTGAAAAATATGGTCCAGATAACAATCTATTAAAAGATGTAATTATCCACAAGAATACTTACAATTCTAAAAATTTAATTGTAATAAAAGCAGAAGAAGGGGAACTGATTAATACTGATTCTGATGAAATTTTACAATTAATTTTAAAAAACGGGAATAGATATGAAGAAATTGAAAATCAAAAACCTTCAGACAAACAAGTAAAACCCCACACCTATGTTTCATTTGAGAAATATATAATGAATATTGATCTTAGAGATTTTAATCAAGTTGATTTTGGAGAAGAGAAATACAATAACACATATAGAATGCAGAATATCTCACAGTTAAAATATAGTATCGACTCTTTGTCAAAAAAACTAGCATTTAGATATTCAAATTTTGGAAAAAGCTTTTATACTAGAACCGGAATTACAAACTTCACAAGAAATGTAAGGATGGATAAGAAACAAATAGATAAAAACCTTTATACTAACTATAAAATTCATTTAAGTGACTATCCTAAAGACATACAGGTCTCAATAGTTAATTCTTCATTAAATAATTTAACTAGTCAGAAACAGGTTTTAAGTAATCAAAAAAACACCTTCTTTATAAAAGAAAAAATTATAAATCTTCACAAATTAAATCTTTTTGATAAATATGCATTTGCTTTAACGTCAATTATATTATTTTTTGTAGGTGCTCCTCTTGGAGCATTAATTCGTAAGGGAGGATTTGGACTGCCTATGGTTGTTTCCTTAATATTATTTCTAGCATATAATTTCATTGGTACTTTTACTAGAAATGCTGCAGAGGATGGTAGTATTGATGCAATGCTAGGAAGTTGGGTGCCTAATATAATAATGTTTCCTCTAGGAATTTATTTAATTTGGAGAGCTTCAGCGGACAAAGCAATTTTTAATTTAGATAATTTATTAAATCCTTTTAAGCTGGCATTTAATAAAATATTTTCAAGAAAAAAAGCATAATCTAACCTATCTTTACATAAATTATCTTTAATGACTCAAATCAACAATAAACTTAATTCAATATCAGAAGCCATTGAAGATATAAAAAAAGGCAAGGTTATTATTGTTGTTGATGATGAAAATCGAGAAAATGAAGGTGATTTTATATGTGCAGCTGAATTAGCATCTCCTGAGATAATTAATTTTATGGCTAAATATGGTAGAGGACTTATCTGTATGCCATTAACTAATAAACGGTCTAAACAATTAAACCTAAATCCTATGGTTATAGATAATACTGACCCTATGGATACTGCCTTTACTGTTTCTGTTGATTTAAAAGGAAATGGTGTAAGTTCTGGAATATCAGCTTCAGACAGATCTAAAACAATTAAAGCAATAGTAAATAAAAAAACTAAATCAAGTGATTTAGCAAGACCTGGTCATATTTTCCCTTTAATTGCTAAAGATGGTGGTGTTTTAAGAAGAACTGGTCATACTGAAGCTGCAATTGATTTTTCAAGATTGGCTGGGTTCTCCCCTGCTGGGGTAATCTGTGAAATAATGAAAGAAGATGGTTCAATGGCTAGACTTCCAGATTTGATTAATCTTTCTAAAAAACTTGATTTAAAAATTGTATCTATTGAAGATTTAGTTGCATATAGAATGAAGCATGATAGTCTAATTTCAAAAAAAGAAAGTTTCCTATTTAATACTCTTTTTGGAAAATTTAATCTTCATGCTTTTCAACAAACTAATAATGATCAAGTTCATTTGGCTTTGTCTAAAGGTAAATGGAAAAAAAATGAACCTGTAATGGTAAGAATAAATTCATATATTACTAACAATGATTTATTAAACTCATTTACTAGTTATAAAGATGAAAAGTTAGATTCTGTATTTGACATGATTAATGTTAATGGAAAAGGTGTAGTAGTGTTTATAAATCAATCTCAAAGTTCTGATCATATATTACATAGATTAAAAGAATTAAAATCAACTCAAAAGAATGGTGAAATTAAAATCCCTCCTCCTATAATGGATAAAAAAGACTTTGGAATTGGAGCACAAATTTTACATGAACTCAATATACACAAGATTGAATTATTAACTAATAGAACTCAAATTAAAAGAGTTGGAATGGTTGGTTATGGTTTAGAAATTGTAAAATATATTAAGTACTAAAAGAACCAAAGTTTAAAGGCCATAAAAACTACTATTACTGTAAGAAAAATTCTTATAACACCCTCTCCCTTCTTCACTGACCATCTACTAGTAAGCCATCCTCCATTTAAGGTTCCAATACCTAAACAAATTCCGTATGACCAGTCAACCATATCATTGAAAACAAATGTAATAAAGGCTCCTAGAGTATATACCAATACAATCACAACCTTTGTTGCATTAACTTGTAATAGATTTAATCTATTAAAAAAATGTAAAAACAACATTATAATAAATCCAATTCCAGCATTAACAAACCCACCATAAACTCCAATAAAAAAGAATGCTATACAAGAATAGACCAAATATTTTCCAGTAGTTCTAACTTCTAGTGTTGATTTAACAATTCTCGGTTTAAATATTATAATCAACACTACCAAAATCATTATAATTGAAAGGATTTTATTAAAAACCTCCCCTTCAATATCAATTGCTATATGGGCACCAATTACTGATCCAATTAAAGCGAATGTACCTAGGTATGCACTAAAAGGATATGTATTTAAGCCTTTGCTTTTGAATCCCATATTAGCTGAAAATGCAGTCATCATTATTGCAATTCTGTTAGTTCCATTTGCAACTGAAGGAGGAAGACCTAAGAAAATAAGTAATGGCAAAGTAATTAAAGAACCTCCACCAGCCATAGTATTGATGATACCAACAATAAATCCAACCAATACTAAAAGAGGATATTCCCAAGAGAATTCAGCAAACAATTCCATTGTCCTAATTTAGTTATAATAAGTCTATCTTTTTATTAATAATTAACAAAATTGTAACAGAATAAAAAAGGGTATATATTTGCATCCCATTGGAGGAATGGCAGAGTGGTCGAATGCGGCAGTCTTGAAAACTGTTGAGGGTCACACCTCCGGGGGTTCGAATCCCTCTTCCTCCGCAAATACCCTTGTAAGTCATTGATTTACAGGGGTATTTTTAAAGAAATTTAGTTATTATGAATTGGAAATGTAAGCATACCTGGAAAAGAGCAAGAATAAATACTTTATGGTGTTTATTGGGTTGTTCTATTGGAGACTTTGGAACAATATTCTATTTCCAAAATGTAGAGCACGATTGGAGTACATTTGAAATAATGAGTTTAGCAATAGTAAATGGACTGTTAACCTCTATTATTTTAGAAACAATAATTCTTCTAAAACAAATGGGTTTTAAAATTGCGCTAAAAACTGCCTTAGGTATGAGTTTTATATCAATGGTAGGTATGGAATTGTCTATGAATATTACTGATGCAATATTAACTGGTGGTGCAATATTAACTTGGTGGGCAATACCAATAATGTTGTTTGTGGGATTTATAACACCGCTACCTTATAACTATTGGAGATTAAAAAAGTATAATGTAAGTTGCCATTGAACTAAAAGAAGAAGATATGCCTATGGTTTAAGGTTTTTGATTAAAAATCTTCGTTGGAATAACATACAAGAAGATTATAATACAAATAGGTAAAATGACATCAATAATGACTCCTTCTCCTTGAAATAATTTAACTATTCCATAAATAACCCAACCAATCAGTATAATTAGTGTAATCCTGCCTAATGGTTTTAAAAGCTTTTTCATTCGCTTAAATACCATTCAGTAATAATAGAACCTCCATAATATCCAACTGTAAATGCAATAATTATAAGAATTGTAACTTTAACCCAGGATTGCCATTTTTTCATATCCATAATAGTAGAATTAGTTTTTTCATATTAATAATCTATTAACCCAGATATAATAAAAGGCACATAGTAAAATCGAGTATCTAATAATCTCCGGACCTATTATTTCAAAAAGCGCAAAAGTCATTATACCTAAAAAGGATAGTACAAATAATTCCAAACGATTCTTTAAAAAACCTTCTTTAAGCGCGGACCTAATAATTAAAACATTTATAGGGATATAAAGACATATCGCTGTTATTAACCCTGGACTAAAATCATTGTAGTAAATGCTAAAAAATATATGGAAGAAAGCATTCGCAACTTGTGTTGTCATTAAATAAAACAAAACAATATGTGCGCTTCCCCTGTTATTCTTAATTAGATGAATAAAAATTGATAGTAGGATTAGTGAAATGAGAGTAACCAAAATTTCTTCTGTGCTACTTGGGTTATTATCTAAAAAATATCTTAATCTCCATTCTCTAAAATTAAATACTATGTGCTCCTCAAAATGATGAAGGGCATATATTAATGGCCCAAGAACTATTAGATTTTTAAATTTTTTCACAATCTAAATATAAGAATTGCTGAATTGCATCATTTTTAGATGAATGATTATTTGAATGAATGTTAATAATCATCTATAAATCCATCATATGCTTCAGTTTGGCATTTATGCATCACTAGATGTTTTTTTGATAATTGTACAATATAAGTATCCTCCGACTTGGCAGCTTTTTCCCAATCTGCGCAAGCTCCATTTAAATCTCCAGATAATTGTTTTACATAGCCTCTTGAAAAGAGAAAATATACTTCATCAGGCTCAAGTTCCATGAGTTTAGTGTAGTCTTCTATAGAACCCTTATAATCTTCAGACTTTCCTTTTGCCTGTGCAATTGCCTGCAGATAATAACTAGTTTTATTAGGATTAAGCTTTAAAGCTTTAGTATAGTCTTCTATAGCACCTTTATAATCTTCTAAATTACGCTTTGCATTCCCTCTTTCACTATAACTATCCTCATCAGGCTTAAGATTTATGACTTTAGTAAAGTCTTCCATAGAACCCTTATAATCCTTTAATCTAGATTTTGCCCACGCCCTTTCATTGTAAGCCTTTATATTATCAGGATCAAGCTCTATGACTTTAGTATAGTCTTCTACAGCACCCTTATAATCTCTACTTATATTATTTTTAGTATCTCTATATTTTTTTGAATTAGCTCTTTTACTGTAAGCTATTATATTATCAGGATCAAGTTCTATGATTTTAGTGTAGTCTTCTATAGAACCCTTATAATCTTCAGCATTATGTCTTTGTGACGCTCTTCTATAGTAAGCTGGTATGTTATCAGGATCAAGTTCTATGATTTTGGTAAAGTCTTTTATAGCAGCCGACCAATTATAATCTAATAAATTAGATTTTGCATTCCCTCTTTTATAGTAAGCTGGTATGTTGTCAGGATCAAGCTCTATGACTTTAGTATAGTCTTCTATACCACCCTTATAATCTAATAAATTAGATTTTGCATTCCCTCTTTTATCGTAAGCTTTTATATTATCAGGATCAAGTTCTATTGCTTTATTATAGTCTTCTAAAGCACCTTTATAATCCATTATTTTACTTTTTTTGATACCCATTTTAACAAATTTCCTTGCACTTTGGCTATAAGATGTGTAACTAAATAAGATGAGTAATACAATTAAAAGTTTCTTCACAACATAAATATATGAATTGCTGAATCAAAAGAAGAAGATATACCTATAGTTTAGAAAGTTAATTCTCCAGCTTCTATATCTATACTGAATGATTTTGATGGAGCTAACAAAGCATTTAAGCCAAGTAAATTAGAGGCATTTACATTGTCCAATACACTACATTGAATATCTTCAATCTCATATTTACCTATTTTCATTTTATCAATGAGGTATGTTGCTCCTTTAACAATATCTCCATTAGCAATTTCAAATGAATTATCTGTTTTATTTTTAATTTTTATTTGCTTTAAAGTAACAAGAGCATAAAAAATTTCTTTATTAATCACGACAGTTGATGCTCCAGAATCCAATACCATAGGAAACTTTGTTCCATTAAAATCTACTTCAACAATTATGCTACTTTGATTATAAAAAATTGGAACTGCATTAGGATTGTTTTTGTTTGCATCTATCCAATCATTTTCAAACCAATTACCATCATTTTGAATTCCACCCTCTGGTGTTATAATTTTACCTATACCTTGTCTTTTGCCATTTAGAACTCCACCTAAATATTTGTTACCATTAGCATATTCAATTTCACCATTTTTATCATTTAAAATATCATTGATAAAATTTCCTTTATAAATTCTAAAGTCGCCACCTACTAATGGTTGTTTTTTTTCACCTTTTCCATTCAATTTCCAATCAGTTATATTATTCTCAATTATTTTAGTAATAAATCCGTTTTTTATTGTACCATTAGGCATTGTAATTTTTCCTTCTTTTGTTCCGTCAATATTAATAACATCTTCTCCATCAGTAAAATAACCTTCAAAAATTATTTTATTTTTTTTTCCAAAATTTTCATAAGTATATTTTCCTAATCCCTCAGGGAATTTATTTTTAAATTCTCCCTCATACGTTCCTTTTGTACCCGTTAGGTTATATTTTTTTGTTCCTATTCCATCATCACAATCTCCTTTTATACATTGAGAATTAGCAATAAAACAAATTAAAAGAGTTGAAGTTATTAGTAGTTTTTTCATTTTAGATAATATTTTTTAATTATTAATTGTTTTTTCTAGGTAATAGATTATCGTGCATTGCGGCATGATATACAAATGAAGCAACAATTACAGCGTTCTTTTTTATATCTTCAATTGGGATAGTATCATAATAGTCAAGATTAGTATGACCGCCTGTACCTCCTACTCTATCTTGCAAAAATTGGAAAGCTGGTAAGCCTACCCTATCAAATGGAATGTGGTCAGTACTTCCTACACTTTGTGATGCAATAGTAGTCATTCCAAGATCTTTAAAGGGTGACATCCAAGATGTAAATGCTTGTCGGACATGCTCATTGTCTTGTAAATAAATTCCACGATACTGCCCTGGTCCATAATCTTGATTAAAATAAGCAGAGAATTTGTCATAATCTCTTTTTTTACCAATGTTAGGATCATTTGGATTACCAAAATGTTTATTTACATATTCTCTAGAGCCATAAAGTCCTTGTTCTTCACCTGACCAAAGAGCGATACGAATAGTTCTTCTGGGTTTAATATCAATTGCTTTTAATATACGCATGGCTTCTAACATTACAGCAACACCTGAAGTATTATCACTTGCGTTTGGACTTGCATGCCATGTATCAAAATGAGCCCCTAACATAACTATTTCATCTTTAAGATCTGTCCCTGGAATTTCACCTATCGTATTTCGGGCCTTTCTTCTATTCTTGCCAATTTTATTTTTTATTTCTAACTCTATTTTTATTGGAATATCTCTTTTTGCAATACGAACCATTCTGTTATAATGTTCAGGTGTAACAGCAACAATTGGCAAGTGATCTAATGTTTCTTCACGTCCCCATTTATCTTGCTTAGCACCTGGACGAGCAAAACCTCTAACCGCTGCAATCCAACCACTGCGCGACTCTAATATTGCAATTACGCCTTCATCTTTAAAAAAAGAATTTCTTTCAATTGTTGAAACCAAATCAGGATTAGATGGAGGGCGAGGTCCTCTTGCTTCTTTTGGAAATGGTTTTTGTGAAATTTCAAATAATTCACTATCAGTATATCTAGGCGTGCCCTTACTATATCTATCTAAATCAATTTTTGGTGGTGGTGTAGCTAAAACAGCTTTCCCATTAAGTTTACCTCTATACTTATTAAAGTCTGATTTAGTTATTATTTCTACAAGGCTAACTGACAATTTTTTTCTACCATCTATCCCTGGTGTGTGTGATATTGGATAACCAACCATTACTTGCTGATCTGGTTCTAAAAGATGAAGAGAAAAATATTCATTGTCCCAACTAACTCCATAATCCATGAAAGGTTCAAGTTTAGTGTTTTTTAAGCCAATACGCTTCATTTCTATAATTAACCAATCTTGGGCACGTCTCATATCTTCTGAATTAGTTAGACGGGCTCCTAGTACATCGGTCATATAAGATAAAGTATTCGCAATTTCAGATCGTTGAAAACCTTCTTCACGTATTTTTGAAACAGTTTCCAAATCAACTTCATATGTAAGTTGACCAAAAGAAACAAGAGGAATGAATATTAGTATTATTAGTTTTTTCATAGTCTTAAATTAATTTAATTCTTAATTTAATCAAAATAGAGAAACTTTTGTTAGCTGGTTTTACTTTTCTACTATAGGTAATTCAATATATGTTGAATTTTTACTATTACAGTAAATAGTATGAGTTGCCCTTATAAAGTCACTATCTTTTGCTTTAAAAATGTTTGGGACATAGTTTTGTGGGTTGCGATCTATTATTGGAAACCAAGTGCTTTGTATTTGAATCATTATTTTATGTCCTTTTAAAAAAACATGATCTATTTGATGTAAGTCTATTATAATCTCTTCTGGTTTATTTGGTATAAATGGTTCTGGTTTCTCGAAACTTTTTCTAAAACGACCTCTAAAAACTTCCATAGTAACAGGAAATTGATATCCACTCATGGTTATGTCTTCTTTATAAAAATCAGGATATACATCTATGATCTTCACAATGAAATCGGCATCAGTAGCAGTGGTACTGGCATTAATATATGCTTTTATCTTTCCAGTTACTGTTAAATTTTCTGTTAAGGTTTCTGTTGTAAAATTCAATACATCTGGTCTAGAACTAACGAAGCGCTGGTCTTCTACATGCCAAGAACTCCAGTTACTTTCTGATGTAAATGTTGATTCTATTGGTCTTTTTCTATAAGGAATTGGTTTTGAAGGATCACTTATATAGCTTACCGATCCTGATTCTAAATTTGGTTTATTAAAAGAACTTGTATTGTCTATATGAGTATATAATCGTTTGATTGTTGCATTTTTTGCTGGCCACGCATCATATGATTTCCATGTATTAGAACCCGTTTGAAAAGTATACACCTCATTATATATTCCCTCACCAATCCCTTTTAACCAATAATCAAACCATTTTTTTTCAAAATCCCGAAACCACTCAGATGTATTGCTTCCAAATTCTATTTCCCCAAGTGAATTACCATCATCAAACGACCATTGGCCATGATTCCATGGACCAAGAATCATATAATTTTTATTAGAAGTATCCTTCTTTTCTAAATGTTCATACATTACTTGAGGACCCATCAAATCTTCTGAGTCGTAATACCCACCTACATGTAAAATAGGAATTTCAGGAGCATGAATATTGGTTAAACTTGATTGTTGTTTCCAATAATTATCGTAATTAGGATGGTCTACGAAATCATTCCATGATGAAAATTTACCTTTAAAATATTTTTCATTAACATTATTTAAAGCCCCAAGGTTTAAATACCAATCAAATACATCATATTGAGGAAATGGAAATAAACTAAGAGACTCTTTAATGTTTTCAACCAAATATGCATACTCTAATGCATAACTTAATCTAAATGCACCATTATGATGAAAATCGTCACCTAAAAACATATCTGCTGGTGAAGCCTGTGGAGAGCTTGCTTTTAATGCTGGATGTGGGTCTACTGAAGCTTGCAAAGAAGTAAGTCCTGGATAAGAAATACCATAAATACCAGCCTTGCCATTGTTATTAGATATGTTTTTAATCAACCAATCTACAGTATCATAAGCATCAGTACTCTCATCAGTTTTAGAGCTATCTTTTAAATGATACAAGGGTTTGGCTACTTCAAAAATACCTTCACTTTTAGATCTTCCTCTTATGTCTTGAATTACAAAAATATATCCTCCCTCAGCTAATCTCTTAGGAACTGGCATGTTTTCAGTTTTAATAGAATCTCCTTTCTTATAAGATGTTTCAGAGCCGTAAGGTGTTCTTTTTAAAAGAAATGGAAAAGATTCTGTATTTCCAATAGGTTTTAATATTTCGGTATATAGCATTATTCCATCTCGCATAGGAATCATGTGTGATTCTTTTGTGTATAATTTAATACTCGTATTGTCTTGAGCAATAAGAATATTGAAAGAAACAAGTGGAATAATTAATAATAGCAGAATTAATTTTTTCATTTAATTAAAATAATTTTAGGTAGTGTTTAAAATCATATCTGCTGCTTTTTCTGCAATCATATATACAGGAGCATTAGTGTTTCCAGAAACAATTTTAGGCATAATTGAGGCATCAACTACTCTCAAATTACTAATCCCATGTACTTTTAAAGAAGAATCTACTACAGACATCTTATCTGTTCCCATTTTACAAGTACCTACAGGATGATAGACTGTTTCAAGAGTTTTTTTTATGTGTTCAATAAGAAAATCGTCTGAAGATCGATTAATAGGAAGTCTATCTAATTTAATATGTTTTTTTAAGGATTCATCTTTCATTAGTTTAAATACTAGCTTGCCTCCTTTAATAAGTTTATCCAGATCATCTTTTTCTTGTAAAAAATTAGGCTGAATAATTGGTGGTGCTTTTGGATCTGAAGATGAAAGACTAACGGTTCCTCTACTTTTAGGATGTAATAATGTTGGCAGTATAGTAAAACCATCTACTCTTGGATAATCATAAAGATCATAGGCATCATAACCATACTTATTATCTATACATATTGGAGAAAAATGTAATTGAAAATCTACTTTTCCACCCATTTGATCAAGATCAAAAAAGGCTACACCTTCTAGAGGACCAGCACAAAAAACTCCTTTATTGTTAACATAGTAATTCCAAGCAGCTTTAAGTTGATTTAATGGTGAGATATAATGATTAATACCTTCTTGAGTTTTTGATTGTGCACATATTGGATAAAACAAATGATCCTGTAAATTCTTACCAACTCCATTTAATTCATGTAAGCAATCAATACCATGTTTTCTTAATTCGTAAGTTTCTCCAATTCCAGACAACATTAATAGTTGTGGTGATTGAAAAGATCCAGCAGAAAGTATGATCTCTTTTTGTACATATACTTTAACTTTTTTTGAACCTTTAATATACTCTACTCCTACAGCTTCCTTACCATTTAAAATCACCTTACAAACTTGAGCATTTGTTATAGCAGTCAAGTTATTTCTATTTAAAACAGGTTTTAAAAAAGCTGCTGCTCCGCTATGACGTTTTCCATTTTTAATAGTACTATGAACCAAACTAGCTCCCTCCTGATTTAATCCATTATAATCATCATTTTTTGGTATACCCATTTTTTCACAAGCTGAAATAAATCCATCAACATAAGGTGTTTTAAATTTTGTTGGAAGCGTAACATTTAATTCTCCAGAACTTCCATGAAAATCAGAATCTACCTTATCTATTTGTTCATGATGTTCTGATCGTTTAAAATAAGGTAGCACATCTTTATATCCCCAACCATCATTACCAGCCTCTGCCCAGCCATCATAATCTTCAGCATTCCCTCTTACATAAGCCATAGCATTTGTAGAACTACTACCACCTAAGGCTTTTCCCCTGGGCAAATAGATTTTTCGATTCAATACATTAGACTGATTTTCGGACCAAAAACCCCAATCTTGTTTGCTTTTATGAACCTTTAAGTAAGCACCGGGAATATGAATATTCATATTTGAATCCGGTCCTCCTGCTTCTAATAATAGAACTGAATTTTGGGGATTTTTAGACAAACGATTTGCCAATACACAACCTGCAGAACCTGCACCAATTATAATATAATCGTAATATTCTCCTGAAAATGGTTCGTTTGAAATTTTCACAAACTAAATATAAGAATTGCTAAATTAAAAGAAGAAGATATGCCTATGGTTTATTAGTCATTGTTACCACCAATTATTAATTTTTATATTTAGATTCTTCTAAATTAATTTCATACCTAAACAAATGTGGCCATTTATTATTCTTTATACTTCCATAAAACATTGAAATACCCCACGATATTCCTTCCTCTTGTTTTGATGTATCTCTAAAATTACCTACACGGTATGAACCGGGAGCTTTAGGATAATCATCACCAAAAGAAGCTACCATTTTAAAGTTAATACCATCCTCCGAAAATTGCAGGGTTTTCCCCTCCGGCCCATGACTTGAAATTAAACTCATTATACCTCCTTGATATGGCCAAACCATCACTTCGTGACCACTTTTAATAATTGGATTATTTTTATGTTTTATATAAGGTCCATATGGTTTATCGGCAATTGCAACCCCTAATTTTGTATGTCTTGGTCCCTCTTTACCATATTTTCGGCTTCTGCCCTTATAATACAAATAGTACTTGTTATTTCGGTAAACCATACATGCATCATCAATTCTGTAACTGTCAAAATGTTCGATACTATCACTAATCTCTAATATTGGCTTTGAAGATACACGCACAAAAGGTCCGTCAGGAGAATCAGATACAGTAAGCCCAATGGCAGTAATATCTGTTTCTGAATTGTTTTCAAACTTACCCTCCTGATTTCCAGGAGTGGGCTTAACCCCGGTATAAAACAAATAATACTTTCCTTTTGAGACTAAAATATTCGGAGTAAATACACTATATGCGTCCCAGCTGCCGGTATTCCCTCTGGGTATTGCTTCCCCTTTTTCTTCCCAGGTTTCACCATCTATAGAGCTTGCGTACCAAACGGATGCGTTATAGCCACTATAGCCACCAAATATTTCAGATATTTCTGTTTTTGTGTACCATAAGTAATAAGTGTCACCCACCTTAATTACATCCGACGGATCTCTGCGGGTTACACCAGTTTCGGGCTCAAGTCCCTTTAGAATTGAATAACTAAAAGATACACTATTGATTTTAATCTCAGTGTTTTTTTTAGAAGTACAACCTATTAAAACTAATAACAGTAGTATGAGTTTTCTCATAAATTATTATTAAATATCTGCAAATTTATTTTTTTCAATAGATTTCCACAGTAACAAACAAGCTATTGTTTTATAAGGAGACCATTTTTCAACTATCCTATCTAATTTTTTATTATCTAAATTATTTATCTGATAATTTATTTTAATACTGTTAATTAAAGCTAAGTCACCTTTAGAAAAGATATTTTTTTTAAATAAAATAAAAATTAAAAACATTTGAGCTGTCCAATTTCCGACTCCTTTAATTCCTGTTAGTTCCTTTATAACCAAACTTTCTTCTTCTTTAAAAAAATCAAATTTACTTTTTAGAAAGTATCTATAAACATTTTTTATGTACTCTACTTTTCTAAATGATATTCCAATAGATTGTAATTCTAAATTCTGAATTTTTAAAATCTGATTATGAGTTTTTTTCTCTATTAATTTCCTAAACCTTTTCTTTATAGTTATAGCCGCTTTAAAGCTTACTTGCTGTTCAATAACTAATAATGAAATTGCTAATGCTAAATCACTTTCTTTTCTGTCATTTATTGTTATTTGGTCTCCTATTTTCATAATAAGAGACTTCATGACAATATCATTTTTTAAATGCTTAAATGCATCATTGTAATTCATTTATTTTTTCACCTAACTTAGTTAAAGTTATTATATCCTCATGATGGATTGACCCGTCAGGAAGGGGACCAACATTCATTAAAAGATTTGTATCGTTTTTAATAGCATCTAAATAATATCTATAAACATCATCAAAATTTTTATGTTTAGCGTTTTTATCGTATCCCCAATATCTTGATTGTAATGAAGTACAAACTTCCTTAGGCTTTAATTTATTCAATTCATATGCTATTCTTGCAACTTCATATTGACTTCCAACTCTTTTACTAAAATTATGTTCTGGAGCTGAAAAATCTTCATCTCCATTAGCTCCTTGTTTAAATGAAATTAATGCATGTTTACTAATTGATCTGATTAAAGCATAGGTTTCTTCTATTGGAAATATTTCATGATTGGCATAATATCCCATTATTGGATCTAACCATATTCCAGCTATTTCAGGATATTGAGTTAACAATTCTTTTAACTGGTTATGGGCAAATTTGATGTAATTACTAAAATCTTCTTTATTTTTATACTTATATTCTTTTTGATTTTCTTTATATGCAGGTCTTGCATTACTCCACCCATCTAATCTAGAATAGAAGTATGGATGACTCCAATCTGCTGCATAAGAGTAGTATAAGAAAAGACCAATTTTTTTCTCTTTACATGAATTATAGAGTTCACCTATTAAATCTCTTCGTGCAGGTGATTTAACTGAATTATAATCATTTTGCTTGGTATCAAATAATGAAAAACCATCGTGATGTTTCGATGTGATGGTGATATATTTCATGCCTGCTGAAATTGCCAAGTCAGTAATTTTATCAGCATCAAAATTACTTGGGTTAAATGTTTCTTTAAGTTTAGCATAATCAGAAACCGGAATTGTATCTCTTAGCTGAACCCATTCTCCCTTTTCAAGTTGTGAGTACAATCCATAATGAATAAACAATCCAAGTTTTGATTTTTTAAACCACTCTAGATTGGCTTTTCTGGGATTACTTTTATAAAGATCACCATAATCACTTAGATAATTAGGCGTTTTGGATTGATTTAAGTCATCACAACCAAAGATTAATATTCCAATTATTAAAAATTTTAAGAATTTCATTTATTTAAGATATTTTTAATTTGTTTCCAATTATCCATACCATCATTCTTTTGTCTTATGCCATCAGTACTTCTTCCATCCAAAATGATTTTTGCTAAAGCGTTTTTTAATTCATTAACTTTTTCAGGGTAAATGCCTATTACGTTTTTGGTTTCCGATATATCATTTTTCAAATTATAAAGCTGCATAGTTGGTAAATTAAGGTTTTCTCTTTCGATATCTATTGGCCTTGGGTAACTCCAACCACCAGAGCCAGGAGTAAAAATTAATTTCCAATCTCCTTTTCGAATCGCAAAAGAACCATTTATAGAATGGTGTACAGTATATTGTCTAATATCCCGAAGGCTTTCGCCATTAATTAAAGGTAACATATTATAACTGTCTTCTCCCTCAGAATCTTTGATTTCATAGTTTGCTATTGCAGCACACGTTGCAAAAAAATCTGTAGTACATATAATATTAGAAATAGTGGCTTTTTTTGCTATGGCTGGCCATTCAACAATAAATGGCACTCGATGACCTCCTTCAAAAATATCTGCTTTTGCACCTCTATAAATATGACTAGGATTATGTTTTACTTGTGCTAATTCTTTATAGTCAGCTCTTGGAGAACAACCATTATCACTTGTAAAAACTAGTAATGTGTTGTTTGTTAACCCATTATTTTTCAACGTCGTTCTTATCTGCTTTAAGACATCGTCCACTTGCATAACAAAATCTCCATACATGTTTGTATTACTTTTACCCAAAAATTCTGAAGTTGGTAAAATAGGCGTGTGTGGTGCAGATAGGGGTAAATATAGAAAGAAAGGTTTTTCTTCTTTGCTATGTTTTTTAATATAGCTAACAGCTTTATCAGCAATCGTTTGCAGTACAGTAGTGTGATCAAAATCTTCTGAAGTCAAACCATCCCTCCAAAATCCTTTATAATCAACAGACTGAGTAGTTTTAATAGGAATTTGAGTAGGAAAATCATTCTCAACCCAAACATATGGAGGCATATCTAATGATCCGGCAAAACCATAAGAATAATCAAACCCGTTAGTTGATGGTCCATTATTAATAGGAGAATTAAAATCTATATCAACAAGTTTATCAATTGGTATGAGTTTATTATTATCTTCCTTTTTAACATTCCAATTCCAACCTAAATGCCATTTCCCAATAAATGCTGTGCTATAACCTTTACTTTTTAGCATGCTTGCGATAGTTGTTCTGTTCTCTTTTATTAAAGCTTTAGAATATCCATTTAAAACACCACTTTTAAGTGAAGTTCGCCAATTGTAGCGTCCTGTAAGGATCCCATAACGTGTTGGTGTGCAAACTGCAGAAGACGTATGTGCATCTGTAAAAACAACTCCGTTATCTGCCATAGAATTTATATTGGGAGTAGGTATCTTACCATCTTTATTGAAATATTGTACATCTCCATAACCCAAATCATCAGCTAAGATGTATACTATATTTGGTTTTCTATTATTCTCTTTTTTTGATATAGATTCTTCATTACAAGAGATAGAAAGAATTAATAGAACCAAAAGAAATCTTTGATAAGCTTTCATAATTTAATTTCATCTACCATAGTTTTTAACAAACCATTTTGTTTCTTATCATTCATAAGCTGCCAAAACATGATTCCACCAAGATTATTATCTAGTGCGTATTGAGATTTAAGTTTTATTGATTTATGATCATCAAATGTTGCAAAAATTTTATTAATACTATCGTATGCGTATGGTGCTTTTGCTAAATTATCCCAATAAAAACTAAAATTAGATCGTACATCTTCAAAATTAATTTGACTATAACTTCTGTTCCATTCAGCATTTTGATTAAGACCATTGTTAATATTTTCAACATTTTTAAACGTTTTAATGTAAAAAGCACCCCCAATAAATATTTGCTTAGGATTTACACCTAGATTTATCAATGCTTCAATTGATGATTCTGCAGATCTATCTTGAAATTCATTAGAAGATAGAGCTGTATGATGACCTGTTTTACTAGAGCCTGATCCATAGAAATCATAGGTCATAAGATTTACATTATCAACTAAAGGCATGACTTTATCCCATTCAACTGAATTTTCAAAAAATCTAGTAGATGCACCAGCAGCAAAACTTAACACATCACCTTTCTTCATGTATTTTCTTAATTGAACGACTAAGTCGGTAAAATTTTCTTTGTCTTCAGGTTTATAATCATGTCCAGGAAATCCGGAAATTCCAGGATATTCCCAATCTAAATCAATACCATCTGCATTAAATAATTCTATGATATTAGCAGTGGAAATTGCAAACTCTACTCTACCCTCTTCTGTACTAAAAGCATCAGAACAGGTTTTACAACCACCCCAACCACCAAGTGATACTAAAACCTTTAATTTTGGATATTTCTTTTTTTGATTAACAACATTTAATAAAGTAAGACTATCTACTTCATTATCAATAGCTAATTTGTTTCCTTTCAAGTGTAGAAAACTATATATTATCTGGTCAACTCCATCTAAATTAAATTCATCAATTGATTTTTCATCACCAGCATAATAAGCTATAACTTGAGGTTTTATATCAGAATTATTAGTACAGGATATAA
>CABXGL010000014.1 GCA_902511755.1 uncultured Bacteroidota bacterium
TATTTTGAGATCTATTCCTCAAGAAAATGTTCTATTTGTATCTAATCATCAAACTTATTTTGCAGATGTTTGTGCCATGTTCCATGTTTTCAATGCTAGCTTGAGTGGAAGAGATGATTCTATTAAAAATATGACTTACCTATGGCAACCAAAATTGAATATTTATTTTATTGCTGCAAAAGAAACAATGAAGGATGGTTTATTTCCTCGAATTTTAGCTTATGTTGGATCTGTTTCAATTGACAGAACATGGAGATCACATGGAGAAGATATAAATAGGCAAGTTAAAATTAGTGATATAACAAAAATAGGTACAGCACTTGATAATGGATGGGTAATTACTTTTCCTCAAGGAACTACAACTCCTTTTAAACCAATAAGAAAAGGGACGGCTCATATAATTAAAAAATATAAGCCAACTGTTGTTCCTATAGTTATAGATGGTTTTAGAAGATCTTTTGATAAAAAAGGAATAAGAATAAAAAAAAGAGATATTTTACAATCAATGGAAATTAAAAAACCTTTAGAAATAGATTATGAAAATGAATCTGTTGATAGCATAGTTGAAAAAATAGAATTTGCAATTGAGCAGCATCCTTCATTTTTAAAAGTATTATCTCAAGAACAAATTTCATTGCTTGAAGAAAGCAATAAAAAAAGAGAATGGTAGTTAGTTTTTATCAGAAATTAATACATTTTCATTAATAATTCCTCCACAACTTATTCTAGAGCCTGCTGCTCCTGAGGGTTGAGAAGAGAAATCATCAATCCCCTGATGAACTATTATAGCTTTACCTATTATATTTTTTGTTTTATCATCACAATTTAAGCACCAAAGGTCTGTTTTAAAGGTAATAGTTCCAATTCCATTTTCATCAGCAATGAAATTCCCTATGTCTCCTCTATGAAAACCACTTTCTTCTCCCCATTTTCCATGTTTAGTTAAAGTTGGATTCCAATGTCCTCCAGTGGATTTTCCATCATTTGAAGAGCAGTCAGATTTTTCATGTAAATGAATGGCATATTCTTCAGGATCTAAGTTTTCTATTTTAGCAACCATAGTAACCTTATTATCCTCTTCAATAAATATAACGTTTCCATTAACATCTGTTGAATTTTTTGATTCAAGTTCAACTATAATCATATTGGGTATACTACAACTAAATAAAAACAAAGATGTAATTAAAAACAGACAAGATTTTATCATAAGGATCCTTTTTGTTATAAAATTAGTAAAATATTTATTTTGCATGATTTTTGTTGTTAATTTTACATTATGAAACGTTATTTTTTAATTGTCATTCTTCTCTGTTTTTCTTCATGTGGTTTATTGTCAGAATTCAATAATGCTTCTGAATATTCTAGTGAGGAATATGGAAATTTTAAACCATCTGAACCTCCCAACTATAATAAATTAGATTCATGGGCGGTCCATCCTTTAAAAAAGAATAGTGAAATAAATTCTTTTATTAATCAAAATGATAAATTAGAAGTAAACGTTTTTTTTATTCATCCAACTTTATTTTGGGATAATAAAAACACATCATGGAACTCTGATATTTATGATCCCAAGATGAGAGACTTTGTAAGTTCTTCAAGCGTTAAATATCAAGCTTCAGCTTGGGCTAGTGTTGGAGATTTATATGTCCCTCATTATAGACAAGCCCATATAAGAGTTTTTAGAGAATCTTTTTGGTTAAATGGAGGTGAGCAAGCCTATGAATTAGCCTATAATGATGTTAGAAATGCTTTTAAAATATTTTTAGAAAAATATAATAACAACAAACCAATCATATTAGCTGGACATAGTCAAGGAGCTGGTCACGCTAAAAAAATATTGCAGGAATTTTTTGATGGAAAACCACTTCAAAATAAATTGGTTGCTGCGTACTTAATTGGTACTAAAATTACTGATAAAGATTTCGTTAATTTAAGATTAATGGATTCCAAAGATGAAACAGGTGGTTTTGTTACATGGAATACATATCGATTAATGTCTGAGAGGAAGACAAATAAAGCTTCACTTACTGTTGATAGAGATTGGATAAAAGGGGCATTGTGTTCTAATCCTATAACTTGGGACAATAATAAAACCTCTACCTATGAAGAGCATAAAGGTTTTCTTTATTTTAATAAAAAAATATATCCAAACACTGTAAAAATTGAAGATATAGATGATAAAGTTTATGTCAAATTACCCAAAATGGGGATACTTAAAAAAATATTGGTTTCAACAGTCAAGGATTATCATAAAGCTGATATTAATTTATTTTGGGAAGATATTAGAATCAATTCAATTGATAGATCAAAAGCATTTCTAAATAGATGAGAATAAGATTTTTTCTTATTGTTTTACTTTTATTTTCAAAATCTCATTCTCAAGAGTTATTAAATGGAAAAGTATCATTTATAAATAATGAAAATAAATCAATCCCTTTAGAAGGAGTAAGTATTTATTGGCAAGAATCTTCTGTAGGAGTTATTTCAGATGTAAATGGAAATTATTCCATACCCTTTATTAAATCAACTAATTTATTAGTATTTAAAATGCTGGGGTTTAAAGAAGATGTAGTTACAATTAATAAGATTATAAATTATGATCATATATTAAAAAATGAATCTAATGATTTAGATGAGGTTATTGTTTCGAAACGAAAAAATACAATTCAAAAATCATATTTTAAAACACAAAATATTGTTAATGTTTCAAGTGATGAATTATTAAAGGCAGCTTGTTGTAATATTTCGGAAAGTTTTGAAACAAATCCATCGATCGATGTAAGTTATTCAAATGCAATTACTGGGGTAAAACAGGTTAGAATGCTTGGTTTAGAAAGTCCATACTTATTGATTACAGAAGAAAATATTCCTATGGTAAGAGGAGCCTCTCAAGTTTTTGGATTGTCATTTATTCCCGGAACTTGGGTAGAAAGTATGCAGATT
This sequence comes from uncultured Bacteroidota bacterium, assembly GCA_902511755.1. GTDB lineage: Bacteria > Bacteroidota > Bacteroidia > Flavobacteriales > Flavobacteriaceae > MAG-121220-bin8. The sequence continues at coordinate 2,944 of CABXGL010000014.1, forward strand.
ACTAAGGGAATGGGAAGTGTTGTAAATGGATTTGAAAGTATTTCAGGCCAAATAAACGTAGAATTAAAAAAACCAATAAATGATGCACCTATTTTTATAAATGTTTTTAGTTCTAATATGGGAAGAAAAGAAATGAATTTACATTTAAATAAAAAACTAAATGAAAAATTTAGTACAGGACTTTTTCTTCATGCTGATAAGAACTCTACTATTCATGATAATAATTCTGATGGATTTTTAGATCACCCAAAATACAAAGGATTCAATTTTTTTAACAGATGGCAATATACAGATTTGGAAAAAGGAGTAGTAGGTTTTTTAGGATTCAGGTTTATGAAAAATGAAAAGGATTCAGGTGAAGATGTTGATAATATGAAAGTTAAAAGGTTGCCATGGCTAAGCGAAATTAATACTAATAGATTTGATTCAAACTTTAAATTTGGATATGTAAATCCAGAAATTCCTTATGAGACCATTGGAGCTCAAATTGCTTATTCAAGTCACGAACAAAAATCTTTTTTTGGAATAAGAAATTATGATATAAATCATAATAGTTTTTATTCAAATTTTATTTATAATTCAATTCTAGGAAATACAATGCATAAGTTTAAAGGAGGCTTTAGTTACTCTTATGATGATTTTGATGAAATTGTTGATACTGAAAAAAGAAATTATAACAGAAAAGATAAATCATTTGGAAGTTTTTTTGAATATAGTTATGATGATTTAGAAAAGTTAAGTTTGGTGGCTGGTTTGAGATACGATTTTCATAATAATTTAGGTTCTTTTTTTACTCCCAGATTTCATATTAGATATCAGCCATTAGAAAGATCAGTTTTTAGATTTTCAGTTGGATCTGGAAGAAAATCCTCTAATATTTTTTCTGAGAATCAGGGAGTTTTTTCAACTGGTCGAAAGATTTATATTGATAATAATAATGGAAATTTTTATGGATTAAAATCTGAAAAGGCCTCAAATTATGGCATTAGTTTTCGACAAGGTTTTTTACTTAATAATCAAGAGGGTGATATAACTGTGGATTATTACATTACTGATTTTATAAATCAAATTGTTGTTGATTGGGAAAAACAAGGAGAATTACATTTTTATAATCTCGAAGGAAAAAGTTTTGCTAAGAGTTTTCAAATAGAATTAGATTATCAAATATCAAAAGATATAAGAATTAAATCAGCTTATAAAAATTATGTTGTTAAGAAACAATATAATTCAGGTTTTAAACAAAATCCATTGACTCCTAAAAACAGATTTTTTACCAATATAGATTTTTCATCAAAACCTATTGAAAATGGTTCTTATTGGAGATACGATATTACCTATAACTGGATAGGGAAACAGAGGATGCCACTGCATTCTATGTATCCTTCTTTAATTACATCAAATGGACTTTCACCTTCATATAATTTAATAAACACTCAATTAACCAGAGTGTTTTCTTCAAAATTTGAGATATATATTGGTGGTGAAAATATAGGTAATTATAACCAGATTAATCCTATTTTGGATTCTACAAACCCATTTGGATTAAATTTTGATAGCTCTCAAATTTATGCTCCAATTATGGGTACAATGCTGTATATAGGAATTAGATTAAAATTGTAACTTTAAATTACTTTATTATGAGATATTTATTTGTTTTACTTTTTTTTATTAGCAGTTTCATTTACAGTCAAGATATTAATAATAAATCTGTAAAGACCTCCTTTAAGGTTAGTGGAGTTTGTGAAATGTGTAAATTAAGAATTGAAAAGGGAGCAATCAAAATAAAAGGAGTTAAGTATGCTAGTTGGGATGTAAATTCAAATAAACTCTCTATTATATATAATTCAAACAAAATAAATATTGATAATATTCATAAAAACATTGCCAAATTTGGCCATGACACTGACAAATACAAAGCAACTGATGAAGTATATCAAAGTTTACCTGAGTGTTGCTATTATAAAACATTGTCAATTCATTAAATTAAAAACATGAAAAAGAACTTACTAATTGTTGGTATTATACTAATAGCAGGATATACTATTATTGTATTTGGTTCCAAATCTTCAAAAGTTGAACCTTCTCCTGAAAAAATAGTTGAACTTATGGGTACGGAAACTTCTTTCGGAGTTAAGGGTAATTGTGGAATGTGTAAAGAAACAATTGAATCAGCTGCAAATTCATTAGATGGAGTAATTACAGCAAATTGGAATAAAGAAACTAAACAACTTAGCTTAGTTTATGATTCTCAAATTACAGATTTACTGAGCGTTCATCAAGCTATTGCTAATTCAGGGTATGGTACTGAATTAGTGGATTACGATATGGATAAATATGAAAATTTACCATTGTGTTGTAAATATGATCCTGATATGGAAGTGAAAATAAATTAATTTTTATTAAATTTAAATTAACAAAACAAAAACATTATGAAAAAACTAATATTATTATTTACATTATGTATGCTTACATCTTGTAATAACACTGCTGTTAAAAAAATAACTGACTCATTTACTCCTGAGCCAGAAATTATTGAGATAGAAAAGGTTGTATCCAATGGAGAACCTGAAGGTCCACATACATCAACTGAATGGAAAGTTTGGGCTTATAGTACAGCTGCACCTTCTTATATAGCTGCTAACTGTACTGTTCTCGATGTAGATGGTACAGTTCTAAGAGAAGGAACTAATGGTTGGACAGCAATGGCAGCTAACCCTAGAGGAATGTCTGATCCAGAAAATGGATGGAAAGATCCACACGAAGCTATGCCGATGGTTGGAGATGGTCCAGCTATGCAATGGGCAATGGCTTATATGTCTGGGAAAACCCCTGAAATGGATAAAGATGGATGGGCTTGGATGTTACACGGAGACATGGGTGAGGATAATAGAAAACATCTTGTTATTGATGAAGAAGGTGTTGCAAAAGCAAAAGCTGATGGGGAATGGATTGAATCAGGCGCTCATTTAATGTTATTTCCTAAGGATCCAGCTAGTTTAGAAGGTCAAACAACTGACTTTAATACTGGAGCTCCTTACGTTATGTTTAAAGGAACTGGTTATGATCACTTAATGATTCCTGTACAAGATTACTACAAATATCAAGCTCCTAAATAAAAGTAAATTATTACTTAATTACAAAAAAAACCTTCTATTAAGAGGGTTTTTTTATTTTCATTATGTAATAAAATGGTATTCCAATTAATAATAATATAGAACCATAATATATAGATTCAATTCCTGAACCAAAAATTGCCCATAAAGAATAACTAAGACCTAAAAACCCTAGTATGGTAGATTTAAGAATTTTAATTTTTAAATATTTTTTTCCAATATGATATAGTATATAAGAAGCACTAACAAATAAATATGGAATAAGAGTAGATAATGTAGTTAATAGAATCAAAAATTCAAACCTATCAACTAATCCTTCTGTAAAATTCATAGTCATTACAAATGATGTAAGTATACTACCTACAAGCAAACTAATCACTGGAAAACCTTTTTTATTTTTTTTATTAAAAATTTTTGGAAAAAGTTTATCATTAGCCATAGTCATAGGCATATAACTTGTTATTAAAATCCACCCATTAAGTGCACCAATTGCTGAAATTGCTGCCCCTGCTGAAACAAAATAACCTGCATATTTACCTCCAATAACTTGACCAGCTTCTGCAAATGGTGCAGGAGAATTAATTATTATTTCAGTAGGTAATATGCCAAATAAAATTACCGTTCCAAAAATGTAAACCAGAGTAGAAATTATAGTCCCTATCATAGTAGCCTTAGGTATATTCTTTTCAGGATTTTTAATGTTTTCTGCTGGAATACTTGCACATTCTATCCCTAAAAAAGCATAGAGGGTCATAACACATACAATCGGTAAAATTTCAAAATCACTTTGGTCTGTTATATTAAACTTGGGAAAGACATTATAATCAAAGACAAATAATCCAGCAATAATAATGAAGATAAGAGGGATTAATTTTGCAATTGTTGTAAAAATTTGAATATTTCCAGATGATTTAAAACCTTTTGATGAAGTATATGTAAATAGCCAAATAAAAAAAAGTCCTGTTAATGTAGCATAAAATGAATTTGTTGCTAGTTCTGGAATAAAAAAACTTAATGCACTTACTATAGCAACAGCAATTGCTGCATTATTAATCCAACAAGAAATCCAATACCCCCATGCAACTAAAAAACCAATAAAATCTCCAAAGACTACTTTTGAATAAATGTAAGGCCCACCACTTTGTCCTTTAAGTATTTTACTAAAATTACTGAATATTTTGGCTAAGATTAAAGCTCCAGTAGCAGTAAGTACCCAACCTAAAATACTTATACTTCCAAATTTTCCTAGACTGGCTGGAAGAACAAAAATTCCTGCACCAATCATATTTCCAATTATTAGTGAAGTTGCTGCTAATAATCCTATTTTTTCATTTTGTTGAGTCATAATAAAAATTTATATTCAATAAAATTTCTTTATGTCAATTAAAGATAAATATAATATTGATCCAGATATATCAAAAGCCGAAACTTTACCATCTTCATTTTATAAAGATGCTTCAGTTTTTGAAGAAATTAAATCAAAAATTTTTTTAAAATCTTGGCAATGGATTGGTGATTCAGACCTTGTTCCGGAGAAAGATTCCGTATACCCACTTTTCCTTTTGCAGGATTATTTATCTGAACCTATTGTGATTACTAGATCAGATGATGATAATATAAATTGCATGACAAATGTATGTACACATCGTGGAAATATAATGGTATTGGAACCAGGAAAAATGAAAAAACTGATATGTATGTATCACGGAAGAAGATTTGATAATAAAGGAAAATATGAATATATGCCTGAATTTAAAGATGCTAAAAATTATCCAAGAGCATGTGATAGTTTACATAATTTTCCATTAAGAAAATGGGGTAAATTACTTTTTGTTGGATTAAACCCAGCTTTTGATTTTCAACAGGTAATCGATAAAATGAATGAAAGGATTGGATTTCTTCCAATTGATAAATTTAAATTTGATAATTCACTATCAAAAGATTTTAATATAAAATCTCATTGGGCTTTATATTGTGACAATTATTTAGAAGGCTTTCATATCCCTTTTGTTCATAAGGATTTAAATGAAGTTCTAGACTATAAAAATTATACTACTGAAGTTTATAAGTATTGTAATTTACAAATTGGTTATAGTGAAGATGATTCTGAAGTTTTTGATCTTCCTAGAGGACATATTGACTATGGGAAAAATGTTGCCGCTTACTATTATTGGGTTTTCCCAAATATGATGTTTAATTTCTATCCCTGGGGTGTTTCAATTAACCTTGTTCAACCTATCTCTGAATCATTTACTAAAGTTTCATTTAGATCTTATGTGTTTGATAATACTAAATTAAATAGGGGAGCGGGGAATGATCTTCAAAAGGTAGAGGAAGAAGACGAGTTTGTTGTGGAAAATGTACATATAGGGTTAAATTCTTCCTTTTATAAAGCTGGAAGGTTTTCTCCTACAAAAGAACAAGGAGTGCACCATTTCCATAATTTAATTTCAGACTTTATGAACTCTGAATATTAAAATAATTAATTAACATTATAGTTATGAAAGTAAAATGGCAAAAGGTTCTAATAGCAGTGTCAATTCTCGCTGTTTCGGCTATGATGCTTTATGAGGCTATAATGAGAGTAGTTAATTCTTAAATTATTATGAAAAAACTAATTCTACTATCAATAATATTAATATCATGCAATTCTAATGTGAAAGAGCAACATTGGCAAAAAGGCAATTTACATACTCATTCATTTTGGAGTGATGGAGATGATTTTCCAGAAATGATTATTGATTGGTATAAAAAAAATGATTACCAATTTATTGCTTTATCTGACCACAATACTATTGCTAATGGTGTTTTTTGGTATAAAATTAAACAGTCAGATATTGAAAATAATACATTAAAAAAATATAAAAAAAGGTTTGGGGATTGGGTGGAATCAAAAAGTGATTCTACAGGTATTTTTGTCAGATTAAAAACTTTTGAAGAATATAAGTCGAAACTAGAAGATTCAAACAAATTTGTTATTATCAGATCAGAAGAAGTGACATCATCTTTTGAAAATAAACCAGTCCATATTAATGTCACGAATATACAAGAGAAAGTCAATCCTTTTAAAGGAAATTCAGTCTATGATGTTATGCAAAAAACTATTGATGCTGTTAATGAACAAAGAGAAAAATTCAATATTCCTTTATTTGCTCATATTAATCATCCAAATTTTGGTTACGGCATTAATGTTGAAGATTTAAAAAAACTCAGTGGTGAAAGGTTTTTTGAAGTCTATAATGGACATCCAGCAGTACACAATGAAGGAGATGATACCCATATAGATCTTGAAACTATGTGGGATTTAATTAATATTTCTTATTACGATAATAATAAGCCCTTGTTACTTGGGCTTGCTACTGATGATAGTCATAGTTACCATAGAAAATCTACAAATCTAAGTAATACAGGCAGAGGGTGGGTTATGGTAAATTCAAAACAAATAGAAACTTTAAGTTTGATTGAAGCAATGGAATCGGGTAACTTTTATTCTTCATCTGGGATTAATTTAAAAAAAGTCATACATGATGAAAAAAAATTTAAAATTGAAATTGATCCAAATAAAGGGATTAACTATGAAATAATTTTTATGGGTTACAGAAAAGAGGGTTTTCAAGTTGAAGAATTAAAAAGGGTCAAAGGCACTTCAGCTGAATATATATTCAATGAAAATGATCTTTTTGTAAGAGCAAAAATCAGTTCTAATGAAATTAAAAAAAATCCATACCGTGAAGGTGAAACAACTCAGGCATGGACTCAGCCAATAATTATAAATAATTGACATTCAACTAGATAATAGTGAGCTATATCGCCTCCTTTTTCAAGATAACTCTTAAAAAACTTGACCTTAAAAAAAAAATCCCCTGTAAATCAATGACTTACAAGGGATTTTGTGATCGCGAGAGGATTCGAACCTCTGACCGTCTGCTTAGAAGGCAGATGCTCTATCCAGCTGAGCTACGCGACCTTTTTTGCGCTGCAAATTTAAAAAAATATGTTTAAATTTAAAGATTTCTAAGGAGTTTATTAGATATATTATATGGATACTTATGCTGCGATTTTATTATGGGTAATTCCAGGTTTTTGGGTTTTAATGACAATTGAAATTTTATATGGTCATTTTACTAATAAACAAACCTATTCATTTATGGACACTATCTCAAGCCTAAGTTCAGGAATGACCAATCTCCTTAAAGATTCTTTAGGTTTAGTATTAATTATTGTTTCCTATCCATACATTCTTGATTCTATAGCTGTTTTTAACTTGGAATCCAGTCTTACTTTATACTTTGTTGCTTTTATATGTATTGATTTTGCTAGTTATTGGAACCATAGGCTTAATCATAAAGTAAATATTTTTTGGAACAGACATGTGATTCATCATAGCAGTGAAGAATTTAATATGGCTTGTGCCTTAAGGCAAAGCATTTCTGCATGGATTGGATTTGGAGCTATATTTTTAATTCCAGCTGCCATTTTTGGAATTCCTCCAAACATTATTAATGTACTAGCTCCATTACATTTATTTGCTCAATTTTGGTATCATACTCAGCATATAGGAAAATTAGGGTTTTTAGAATATATAATTGTGACTCCTTCACAACATAGAGTTCACCATGCCATAAATCCAATTTATATTGATAAAAACTTATCAGCTATCTTTTGTATCTGGGACAGAATCTTTGGAACTTTTCAAGAAGAATTAGATGAAGAAGCGCCAGTTTATGGCGTCTTAAAACCAGTTAATACCTGGAATCCTATTTTCATTAATTTTCAACATGCCTATCATTTAATTCAGGATGCATATAACACAAGAAGTATTAAAGATAAGTTGAGACTATGGTTCATGCCTACAGGCTGGAGACCAAGTGATGTAATTGAAAAATTTCCAAGACCTATTATAACTGATTTAGAGAATAGAGTTAAATACAATCATAATTATTCAAATAAATTTAAATGGATTGCACTTTTTCATTTTATTTCAATTAATATTTTAGTGTTTTTCTTTTTGTCTAATTTTTCCTATTTATCAACAAGTTTTCAAATTTCTTTTGGCTTTGTAATCTTTGCTTCTATTTTTGGTTTTACTTCTTTTTTAGATTTATATGCATGGGCATCAAAATTTGAAATTTTTAGAGGTATAGCATGTATATTTTTTCTTGTTCATCCTTCCAATGAATTTTTAATAGAGAATTATTTTTTCTTTTATATATATATGTTTATATACTTCATATGTACTATACTTATTTCAATCACTTATAGAAATAAATTAAAAAAATAAGAACAATGAAGTTTTGTTTAGAAATTATTAAAAAGGATTGACAATAATTCCTATTTAGGATTTCATTATATTTAGTATATGAAGAAAATACATAATATTTCCGTTTTAATTTTTTTACTTATTTTTTCCTATACATCGCAATCACAGGAAGAAATATATTCCAAACTCAATGAAATTGCTTTTATTGATCAAAAAGTAATGATGCCGATGAGAGATGGTGTTAGATTAGCTACAGATATTTATCGACCTAGAACAAATAATAAGGTCCCAATAATTTTTTCAAGAACTCCTTATAATTTTAACTCATGGGGTGATGGAGAAGAAAAAACAAGAGCTTATTATTCCGCATATGAAGCTGTAAAAAGAGGTTACGCCTATGTTGTACAAAATGAAAGAGGAAGATATTTTTCTGAAGGTGAATGGGATATTTTAGGTGTCCCATTAACAGATGGTTTTGATGCTTTTAGTTGGATGAGTAACCAGCAATGGTCTAATGGAAAAATTGGAACAATTGGATGTTCTTCAACAGCTGAATGGCAAATGGCTGTTGCTGCTTTAGATCATCCTTCACACGCTGCTATGGTTCCACAAGGTTTTGGAGCAGGGGTTGGAAGAGTTGGTGAGTATTATGAACAGGGCAATTGGTATAAAGGAGGAGTGGAACAACTTTTGTTTCCATCATGGCTTTATGGTGTTGAACATGATAAATTTAAACCAAGAATTCCTAGTGGAGCAACACAAGAAGATTTGATAAGAATCTCTAGATTTTATGATTTAGCACCAGAAAATCCTAATGTAGATTGGTCAGAGGCATTTAAGCATTTACCTATACAAGATTTGCTTAAAAATGTTAATGGAAAGAAAGAGATTTATGATAAAATGATAAGAAGAAAACCTAACGATCCAGATTGGTACACTGGGGGACTTTATCATGATGATATGGAATTTGGAGTTCCTAGTTTTTGGTTTGTTTCTTGGTATGATATTGCAACTAGTCCAAACATTGCTTTATTTAATCATGTTAGAAATAATGCTAAAGATCTAAAAATAAGAGATGATCAATATTTAATAATTGCTCCTACATTACATTGTGGCTTTAAAAGAGCAACCGAAAATACAATTGTAGGTGAATTAAGTGTTGGGGATGCTAGACTAAATTATGATGATCAGATTTATTCATTTTTTGATCTAATGCTAAAGAATGTTGATAATGATTTTAAAGAAGAAACTCCAAGAGTTCAATACTACACAATGGGCTCAAATAAATGGCAAAACTCAGAACAATGGCCGCCAGAAAATATTGAAATGACAAATTTTTATCTTACAAGTAGTGGAAATGCTAATACTTTAAATGGAGATGGAAAATTAACCACTTTAAAAAGAAAAGTAAAAAATGATACGGATTCATTTATATATGATCCTATGAATCCAGTTCAATCAGTTGGAGGAGGAGTTTGTTGTATGGGAAATGCATTAAAAGGAGGATCTTTTGATCAGCAAGAAGTAGAATTGAGAGACGATGTACTAGTTTATTCAACTGATAAACTTAAAAATGGATTTGAAGTAACGGGTTTTATAAATTCAACAATTTATTTATCCTCAGACGTCAAGGATACAGATATTACTTTAAAATTTATAGATGTTTATCCTGATGGTCGAGCTTTTAATATTGATGAAACAATACAACGAGTAAGATATCGTGAAGGATATGATAAAGAAGTTATGATGGAAAAAAATTCAGTTTATAAGGTAGATTTAACTCCAATGTCAACAAGTTATTACTTTAAAAAGGGGCATCAAATTAGAATAGAAGTTTCAAGTAGTAACTTTCCAAGATTTGCCAGGAACTTAAATACAGGTGGTAATAATTATGATGAATCAGTTTCTCTTATAGCAAATAACAAAATTCATCATTCAAAAAAATATCCTTCATTAATAACTTTACCTATAGTAAAAAAATAAATTATGAAAAATAACTCTAGAAGATCATTTTTAAAATCAACATCTGCATTATCCACAGGATTATTAATTATTCCAGGTCTTTATTCATGCTCTCCAAATAGTAAACTAAATTTTGCAGTAATTGGAGTTGGTGGAAGAGGTAGAGCTAATTGGAGTAAAGTTGAGAATGAAAATATAGTTGCTATGTGTGATGTTGATGATAATCGAGCTGCAGAAGGTTATAAAATGTATCCAAAAGCAAGAAAATTTAAAGATTTTAGAGTAATGTTTGATAAAATGCATAATGAAATTGATGCAGTTATTATTAGTACACCAGACCATACACACTTTGCAGCTACTATGGCTGCTATGGAGTTAGGTAAACATGTTTATGTAGAAAAGCCCCTTGCGCATAATATTTGGGAATTAAGAACAATGAAAAAAGCTGCTAGATACTATGGTATTGTTTCCCAAATGGGTAATCAAGGTCATACAACCAATGGTATTAGATTAATTAAAGAATGGTATGATGCAGGAGTTTTAGGGGAGGTTAAAGAAGTTCATGCTTGGATTGGGACATTTGATTTTAGACCAGGTCATTATTGGACTAAACCTGAAAGTTTTCCACCTCCAACTGATCCAGTCCCCAAATATTTAGATTGGGATTTATGGTTAGGTCCAGCAAAATATAGAGATTTTAATAATGCATATGCACCAAAATCTTGGAGAGGTTTTTATGATTTTGGAAATGGACAACTAGGAGATTGGGCTTGTCATACTTTGGATGGCCCATTTTGGGCTTTGGATTTAGGTATGCCTAATTCCATTGGGGTTAAAATTCCGAATCCTATGACTGAGCATAATTTTGTTTCTGAGCAATCTGAAGTTACTTTCAACTTTAATAAGAAAAAAAATAAACCACCAGTGACATTAAAATGGCATGAAGGTGGTCTTAAACCTGATATTTTAAAAGATTTAGGTGTTGATAAAATGAAAGATTATCAAAGACATGGAATGGTAATGGTCGGTGATAAAAATACTTTAATTACAGGAGGAAGGCCCAATAATCCTAAGCTATTAATGTCTGAATCAGAATGGGAAGAGTTTTTGAAAAATGCTCCTGAAAAAACTATTCCTAGAATTGTTGATGAAACCCCAGTTCAAGAATGGGTTCACGCTATTAAAAATGACATATTACCTCTCTCCAATTTTGATTATGGAGCAAGTCTTACTGAAATGGCATTATTAGGATGTTTAGCTCAAAGATTTAATGCTGATTTAAAATATGATTCTGACAACATGCAAATTACAAATAGACCAGATGTAAATGAATATATAAAAGAACCAGTTAGAAAAGGTTGGTCATATGGTGAATCTTTATAAACAAGATTATTTTATATTATGAATAGTGATTTTGATGCAATTGTTATAGGAACTGGTGTTAGTGGCGGATGGGCAGCTAAAGAATTATGTGAAAATGGTTTGAAAACTCTTGTCTTAGAAAGAGGAAGAATGATAAACCATCCCTCAGATTATACAACAGCAAACATGGATAAATGGGATTTCCCTTCAGGAGATAAAATAACTAATGAAATTAGGAAAAAGCAACCTAAACAAAGTAGGACAGGATATGTGAATACAGAATCAACAAAACATTTATTTGTTGATGACATAAAACATCCATATAATGAGGATAAACCTTTTGACTGGATTAGAGGATATCATGTTGGTGGAAGATCTTTACTTTGGGGAAGACAAAGTCACCGATTAACAAAATTTGATTTTGAAGGAAATGTAAAAGAAGGTATTGCCGTTGACTGGCCAATAAGATATAATGATTTAGCACCATGGTATGATTATGTAGAAGATTATATTGGAGTAAGTGGAGAAAACTTAGGTCTTCCTCAGTATCCTAGTGGTAAATTATTAAAACCTATGGAAATGAATTGTGTTGAGGAAGTTTTAAAAGATACACTTTCCAAAAAATATAATGATAGAGTTTTAACTTTAGGTAGAGTTGCTAATATTACAGAAGGAACTAAACCAGGAAGAGGAAGAGTAACATGTCAATATAGAAAACTTTGTAGAAGAGGTTGTCCATTTGGAGCTTATTTTAGTAGTAATTCATCTACACTTCCTGCAGCTGAAGATTCAGGAAATATGACTTTAAGAACTAATTCAGTTGTTTACGAGATTATGTATGATGAAAATAAAAAAAGAGCCACTGGAGTTAAAATAATCGATTCAGAAACTAAACAGACTTATGAATATAGGGCTAAAGTTATTTTTGTTTGTGCTTCTACTGTAGGCTCGACTTCTATTTTAATGCAATCAAAATCTAATAGATTTCCAAATGGAATGGGAAATGATTCTGGAGAACTAGGTCATAATTTAATGGATCATCATTTTAAAGCTGGTGCTAGTGGAAAATTTGATGGATTTAAGGATAAATATTATACAGGGAGAAGACCTACAGGAGTTTATATTCCTAAGTTTAGAAATATAGGTGGAAATACTAATCAAAATGATTTTATTAGAGGATATGGTTATCAAGGAGGTGCTAGTAGATCAGATTGGACTCAATCTATTGCAGAACTTTCTTATGGAAAAGATTTAAAAGAAGCGATTTTATCTCCTGGAGACTGGAAGATGGGATTAACAGGTTTTGGTGAAATTCTACCATATCACGACAATAGGATGTATTTAAATTATGAGAAAAAAGATAAATGGGGATTACCAACTGTGACATTTGATGCTAAGATTAGAGAAAATGAATTAAAAATGAGAAAGGACATGAAAAATCAAGCTATTGAAATGTTAGAAAAAGCTGGTTTTAAAAATGTAGTAGGGAAAGATGAAAAATATTCTTTAGGATTAGGAATTCATGAAATGGGAACAGCACGAATGGGGCGTGATCCAAAAACATCTGTTTTAAATAAATACAATCAAATTCATTCTGTTAAAAATGTATTTGTTACGGATGGCTCTGCTATGACTTCATCTGGAAATGTGAATCCTTCATTAACTTACATGGCACTGACAGCAAGAGCGGTTAAACATGCTGTATCTGAATTAAATAAGAATAATATTTAAAATGAATAGAAGAAAAGTAATTAAAAAATTAGGATTAAGTCTAGGTACTATAACATTATCACCTGCAGTATTGAGCTTATTACAAAGCTGTAAAAATGATTTAGACTGGAATCCTGTTTTTTTTAATTCAAGTCAAGTAAATATTATATCTGAATTAACAGACTTGATAATTCCTTCTGATAAAGAAATTCCTGGTTCAAAAGATTTAAACCTTATAAAATTTATTGATCTATATATATATAATGTATCTAAAAAAAGAGGGCAAATATTATTAAAAAAATCTCTAGATTCTTTTTTGAATGATTGTTTAATAAGATCTAAAAAAATTGCCCTTAGTAATTTGGATAGAAACGATTTAGAAGTAAGCTTAATATATTTTTTAAAAACTAATATAAATTCACACAGTAAATGGAGTAAAGCCTACAGAAAATTTTCAAATGACTTTAATGATTCAGATAAGAGTGTTTCTAATGAAATACTTTCATATAATTTTATAACTACTATTAGACAATTAACGATAACAGCTTTTAAGGGATCAGAATATATAGGTGAAAATGTATTAGTTTATAGGCCAATTCCAGGAGAGCAAGAAGGTTGTGTTGATTTAGAAGAAACAACAGGAGGAAGAGCTTGGTCAATTTAATTTATATGAAAAATTTTTTGTTAATTCTTCTTCTTATTTCTTTAAAATCTTATAATCAAAATAATTATCCTCCTAAAAAAGTTAGTGATGCATTAGAATATACATATAAAACTACAATAGACGCTGACTTAAAAGTTTGGGTTTTTAATCCAAAAGGACATAAGATTTCTAATAAGAAACCTGCAATAGTTTTCTTTTTTGGTGGTGGATATAAAGCAGGAAATCCAGATCAATTTGTTGAGCATGCTAAATATTTGAGTGCTAGAGGAATGGTAGCTGTTATAGTTGATTATAGAGTTTCAAGTAGACATAATGTAAACGTTATTAATTCTATTTCTGATGGTAAGTCTTCAATTAGATGGATAAAAGAAAATTCTGATAATTTAGGTATTGATAAAAATAAAATTATTGCAAGCGGAGGATCTGCAGGTGGACATTTAGCTGCTTCAACAGCTTTACTTAACGATTATGATGATCAAAGCGAAATAAATAGTCCTTATGATTCAAAACCAAATGCTTTAATTCTTTTTAATCCAGGTTTAAATACAAAATCTGAACCATGGATTAACAATGAACAAGCCCAAAAAAGAATAGGAACAAAAGATTATTATAGTGTTTCACCATATCATAATGTTAAAAAAGGTGTAGTTCCAACTATTATTTTTCATGGTACATCAGATAAAACAGTTCCATTTTTATCAGCTGATCTTTTTACTAAAAGAATGATTGAATTTGGAAATTCATGCATTTTATATGCATACAAAAACAAGGAACATGGTTTTTTTAACTTTGGAAGAGATTCAAATGGTCCATTTGTAGATACCATGAATAAAGTAGATGATTTTCTTGTATCTTTAGGATACCTAGAACCTTTACCAGAAGTAACCGTAAAATAATTAGTGAAAAAGATTTTATTAATTTTTATTGTCTTTTCGATTGCAATAAATTATTCTCAAGAAAAAGAAGATCTTTTTAGTCTGATTTCTGAAGAAAAAAATCAAATAGAATTGCTTCCTGAAAGAATGGTTTTTACTCAAAGTTTACTTTGGGGAAAAAATGGTTTATTTAGAAAAACAGGAATTTCAGATCTTAATATTGAGAATAGAGAAAAAGAACTTAGGATTAGAAAAAATATGCTTAATGCTCATCAAGTAATTGGGTATATTACTTTAGCTTCTATGGTTGCGCAAGGAATCATTGGAGGTAAACTTTATAATGGTGATGAGAGTTTACGTAATACTCATAAAACAATGGGTAATATTGTTAATATTGGATATTTCACTGGAGCAGGACTTTCATTATTTGCACCACCTCCTTTAATTAATAAAAAAGTTCAAGGCTTTAATTCAATTAAAGCTCACAAAATATTAGCAACCATCCATTTTTCAGCAATGGTAGCTACTAACCATTTTAAGGATCGGAATAAAGACACCCATAAAGCTGCAGCTTATACTGCATTTGCAAGTTATGCAACTGCTGTTTTAGTTATAAAATTTTAATATGAGAAAGAATATTCTAATATTTTTAATATTAATAATTCCATTAATTAATTCTTTCTCTCAAGATAATTTTCAGTGGATGTTAGATTCTAAGAAATCCTCCATTGAATACCAAGCAAAACATTTGCTTCATAAGTGGATAGGAAAAAATAATAATGTAAAAGGTATCTTTCTATTAAAAGAAGATGATAGTAGAATTGCAATAGCTGCTAATATTGCTAATTTTGACAGTGGAATTAGTAATAGGGATTCAAATGCCCTTAGAGTTTTAGACGCTTTCAATCATCCACAAGTAAAATTTTATTCTGATCAAATTTTAATTTCAGAAAAAAAAATTACTCTAAAAGGAGAATTAGATTTTCATGGAATAAAAGTAAATAAAAATATAGAAGGTTCATTTTTAAAAGATGAAAAAAACATCCTTATTGAGGGGAGTTTTCCAATAGTTCTTACAGATTTTAAAATAGAACTTCCTTCTTTAATGCTTAAAAAGATCGAAGATTTTGCAAAAATATCTTATAAATTAGTTTTTAAAAGGAATTAGATTTATCTAATCTTTCCACTCAGCTATAAATACATTGGTATCTCTTGTACCCCCATTGTTTCTATTAGATGAAAAAGCTAATCTTTTACCATCATTTGAGAACACTGGAAATGCATCAAAAGTTTCACCATGTGTTATCCTAGTTAGGTTTTTCCCATCTAAATCTATCATATAAAGATTAAAGGGAAAACCTCTTTCAGCTTCATAATTTGAAGAAAAAAGAACTTTTTTCCCAGAAGGATGAAAAAAAGGACTCCAATTTGCATTACCTAAATCAGTTAATTGACGTAAATTATCTCCGTTTGAATCACATATAAATAATTCCATTTCTGTCGGTTGTACTAATCCTTGACTTAATAATTCTTTATATTCTTTTATTTCTTTTTCATTTTTTGGTCTTGAAGATCTAAAAATTAACTTCGATCCATCTGGTGAAAAAAATGCTCCTCCATCATATCCTAGCTCAAAGGTTATTTGCTTAACATCTGAACCATCAATATTCATAGTATATAAATCTAAATCACCATTTCTAGTAGATGTAAATACAATTTTATCACCATTTGGAGAAACTGTTGCTTCAGCATCATAACCAATTTGATTGGTTAATTTTCCTTTTATATTTCCTTCTAAATCAGAGATATAAATATCAAAAGAATCGTAAATAGGCCACACGTATTTTCCTTCTTTTCTTAGCGGAACTTCAGGACAATTTTTGTCTTTTTCATGAGTTGATGCATATATAAAATGTTTATTGTCAGGAAGAAAATAAGAACATGTTGTTCTTCCAAGACCTGTACTAACCATTTTTGGAACAGTTTCATCAAAAGTATCAGAAGAATTCATTAAAAACATTTGATCACATTCCAGATTCCAATTATTATTATTAGATTGAAAAATAAGTTGTTTATCATCATTACTCCAATATGCTTCTGCATTATCGCCTCCAAAAGTTACTTGCCTAATAGACTTAAAATTTAACTCATCTTCATAGATTAAGGAATTAGAATTTTCTTTACAGGAAAATAGAGTAAATAAAATTAAGCTTACCAATAAATATTTCATAATTAAAATTTGTAATTTGCGGCAAAAATAAATACAAATAATGAGAAATCCATTGACTTATGTTATCTTATTGTTAATTATTGCATTTTCCTGTAATTTACCCTATGAATATCAAAACAATTTAAAAGTAGATGTTGAATTTCTGTCATCAGATGCTTTAGAGGGAAGAGGAACTGGATCTGAAGGTGAAAGAAAAGCAGCAGATTATATTTCACAAAGATTTTCTGATCTTGATTTTATGAAAAAAGGAAATAATGAATTCTTACAGAGCTTTTCTTTTAAACCTAAGTTAAATCCTCATGAAGAAATTAAATTTAATGATTCTATAATTGATTCAAGTATTACAGGAAATAATGTATTGGCATTTATGGATAATAATGCATCATCTACTGTTGTAATAGGTGCTCATTATGATCATTTAGGATATGGGGGAGAAGGTTCATTATATAGAGATCCAGAAATAAAAATACATAATGGTGCTGATGATAATGCAAGTGGGGTTGCATTAATGTTAGACCTAGCTTCTAAACTTAAAGACAATAACAAGGTTAACAACAATTATTTATTTATTGCTTTTTCTGGAGAAGAATTAGGTTTATTAGGATCTAATTATTTTGTAAAAAATCCTACAATTGATATTAAAACTATTAATTATATGATTAATATGGATATGGTTGGAAGATTAAATAATGAAAGATCTTTAGCAATTTATGGATTAGGAACTTCTCCAATATTTAAACAAACTATAAAATCAAACAATGAAAATTTTAAAATAATTGAAAATGAATCTGGTGTAGGTCCATCTGATCACACTTCTTTTTATTTACAAGATATCCCAGTGCTACATTTTTTTACTGGCCAACATGCCGATTATCACAAACCTAGTGATGATAGTAATTTGATCAATTATTTTGGGATGGAATTAATATCAAACTATATATATTCAATTATTTCTGATTTAGATGATAACGGAAAGCTGTCTTTTAAAAAAACAAAAAATGAAAGTCAAGATGTCCCAAGATTCAAGGTTACACTAGGTGTTATCCCAGATTATTTATTTCAAGGAAAAGGTATGAGGATTGATGGAGTTTCCAGTGGTAAGCCTGCTGAAAAAGCCGGTTTTGAAAAAGGTGATATAGTAATTAAATTAGGAAATACTGATATTACTGATATGATGTCATATATGAAAGGTCTATCAAAAATTAAAAAAGGGGATAAGGTTATAGTTCAAGTTAAGCGTAAAAATAAAATCTTATCTAAAAATGTAATATTCTAATGAGAAAACTATTTTTTTTTTTAATATTTTTTACAATTTCTTGTACTAATAATGAAATCATTATTAGTAAAGGCGAATTCTCAAATTTCTCGATAATTTCTAATGAAAATAATTTTGATATTGCAGATTCTCTAAATGTTTATCTAAATAAAACAATTGGTGTAAAACTTAATGTATCTAATCAGATTATAAATAATAAGGCTATTGTTTTATCTATAGATGCTGATTCTAAAGACGATTTTATCTCAATTTCATTTAAAGATTCATTAGTTAATATTTCTGCTAATAATAAAAAACTTTTATTTTTTGCTACTTATGAGTTTATTGAAAAATATTTAAATGTAAGATGGTTATCAAGTAATTATACTTTCTACAAGAAAATAAATTCATTAAAGATTCCAAAGTCACTTAATTTTTTATATAAACCTCCTGTTAAAACAAGAACTGTTCATTCTAGACTTTTTTATAATGATTCAATTTTTGCTGATAAATCAAAAGTAACTACAAGTGCATTTCCAAATTATATACCTGAAGCGAGAGTTCATACTTTTCATAGGTTTGTTCCGGAAGAAATTTATTATGAATCCAATCCTGAATTTTATGCTTTAAGAAATGGTAAGAGATTACCAACTCAACTTTGCTTAACCAATAATGAGGTTTATAATATAGTTGTAGATAAAGTTTCAGATCTTTTTGAAAAATATCCTGGATATGATGTTGTTTCTGTAAGTCAAGATGATAATACATCCTATTGCAAATGCGATAAATGTGAAAAACTTCACAATGATTTTGGTGGTCCAGCTGCAAGTATGATATCATTTGTGAACAAAATAGCAGATAATTTTAAGGATAAGACAATTTCTACTCTTGCTTATCAATATACTCGAAAACCGACTACAATTATTCCAAAAGATAATGTATTAATAACTCTTTGCTCTATAGAATGTAATAGAAGAATACCTATTTCAGAAGGTTGTGTAGATTTTTATGAAGATTTAAAAGGTTGGTCAAAATTAACCAATAATATTCGTATATGGGATTATACTACTCAGTTCACAAACTTTTTAGCTCCTTTTCCAAATTGGAATACAATTAAACCAAATATCAACTTATTTGTTGAAAATAATGCAAAATGGATTTTTCAACAACACAGCAAAAATCCAAGTGAATTATTTGAATTAAGAAGTTATATAATGGCAAAATTATTGTGGAATCCAGACTTGTCTTTCAATGATTTACTAGATGATTTTTGTAATCATTATTATGGGAATGCTTCTAGATATATAAAAGAATATGTAATCGATATTTCTGAAGAAATAAGTAAAGACACAAATTTTTTCCTTTTTTTATATGGTGATCCATCTCAAGGTTTTAAATCTTTTTTGAGACCTGAAAAACTTGTTTATTATAATGAATTATTTGATAAAGCATACAATGAAGTAAAAGAAGATAAAAGACATTCAAATAGAGTTGAAAAAGCTAGATTGTCTATTGATTATGCTTCTTTGGAAGCTCATAGGAAAAATTTTTCAGAAAATTTTCCATTAACAGTTTTTGATAATGGGACAAAAGTAATTCCTCAAATAGTTCTTAATAGAATAAAAAGGTTTAAAAATGTAACGAAAAATAATAATATTGATTTAATGAATGAAATGGGTTTTACTGTTGATGAATATGTGTATTATTATGAAAAAGCACTTAAACTAGCAGTTAAAGATAATTCTGCCAAGTCTAAAGAAGTTACCTTATTAACCAAACCTACAAAATATGCTAATGAAGATCCTCAGGTACTTACTGATGGTGCTTTAGGTGGAAGTAGTTTTTACTCCAATTGGCTTGGTTTTGTTGGCAATGATATGGATGCAATTATTGATTTAGGTGAAGAAAAAATGATTAAAAATATTTCAACTAGTTTTCTTCAGGTTACAAATCACGTTGTCTTTTTTCCCCCTAATGTAGAGTTTTTGATTTCAAATGATAAAATAGATTGGATTACATTTAATCCAATAATTAATAAAAAACCACTTAGTAAAAAAAGTAAAGTAAACGATATTCAAACTTTTTCTCAACCAGTTAATAAATTAGGAAGATTTGTTAGGGTTAAAGCTAATAATTATGGTCCAGCACCATATTGGCATTTTGCTGCAGATAATCCATCATGGATTTTTGCTGATGAAGTAATAGTAGAATAAAATAGAATTATGAAAAAATATGTATTAGCAATTGATGCTGGAACGACAAGTTCAAGAGCCGTTATTTTTGATAAAAAAGGAACTCAAATTTCTATTTCACAGTTTGAATTTACACAAATATTTCCAAAAGAATCCTGGGTTGAACATGATCCAATAGAAATTTGGGAAACTCAATTAAAAGCAATTCACGATGTAGTTAAAAAATCTAAGATTAATGTTAATGAAATTGATTCAATTGGAATTACTAATCAGAGAGAAACTACGGTAATTTGGAATAAAAATACAGGTGAACCAGTATACAATGCTATTGTCTGGCAAGATAGAAGAACCTCATCAATATGCGAGGATTTAGATAAGAGCGGTTATAAAAAAATATTTTATGATAAAACAGGATTGGTTCTCGATGCATATTTTTCAGGAACTAAAATTAAATGGATATTAGATTCAGATAATAAAATTCGTGAGTCTGCTGAAAATGGGGATTTGCTTTTTGGAACAATTGATTCATGGTTGATATGGAATTTAACTAATAAAAAACACCATGTTACTGACTATACCAACGCTAGTAGAACCTTACTTTTTAATATACACTTACTACAATGGGATAATGAATTACTTTCAATATTAAATATTCCTAAAAATTTATTACCTAAAGTTTTAGATAGTTCTCAAAAAGTAGGATTAATTGACAGATCAATTTTAAATGCTGATATTCCAATCTGTGGTATAGCCGGTGATCAACAAGCTGCATTATTTGGTCAGATGTGTATTAAACCAGGTGATGTTAAGAATACCTATGGGACAGGATGCTTTTGTATGATGAATACAGGAAATATAGCAGTAAGATCTAATAATAAAATGCTAACAACTATTGCTTGGAAAATTAAAGATGAAACAGTTTATGCTTTAGAGGGGAGTATTTTTATAGCAGGAGCATTAGTACAATGGTTAAGAGATCAGTTAAAAATTATCAAGGAATCATCGGAAATAGAATTACTGGCTAAAACGGTTAAAGATAGTGGAGGAGTTACTTTTATTTCAGCTCTTTCAGGACTTGGAGCACCTTACTGGAATCCTAATGCTACAGGTGCAATAATGGGTATAACAAGAGGAACTGAAAAGGGTCATATTGCTAGAGCTGCTCTTGAAGCTATTGCTTTACGTTCTAGGGAAATCATTATTGAAATGGAAAAGGATTCAGGTACAAAATTTAATAAACTAAAAGTTGATGGAGGAGCAAGTAATAATGATCTATTAATGCAAATTCAATCAAACCTATTAAATGCTAATGTAATAAGGCCTAAATTGACAGAAACAACTGCACTAGGTGTTGCTTTTTTATCTGGATTAGCTTCTGGTTTTTGGTCATCATTGGATGAGCTTAAAAATATATGGGAAATTGATCATGAATTTTTACCAGAGGAGGATAGTAATAATGAAAGAATTATTAATAATTGGAATTTAAGAATTGACAAAATTCAATAATATTGCAATATTTTTATAAAATAAATAACTAATATAAATTATAATTATGGACTCTTTTTTAGCTGAATTTATTGGTACAACAATATTAATGTTACTTGGTGTTGGAGTAAATGCAAACACAAGTTTAAAAAACACTATCGGAAGTGAGAACTCCAATTGGGTTTTAGTAAGTATGGCCTGGGGACTTTCAGTATTTGTTGCCGTATTTATTACTGGCCAATTTAGTGGTGCACATTTAAATCCTGCCGTTACAATTGGTTTAGCCACTATAGGTAAATTTTCTTGGTCTCTAGTTCCAACCTATATATTTATTCAACTTTTAGGAGCAATTTTTGGAAGTTGGTTGGCATATTTGGTTTACATTGATCACTATAGAGCAACTGAAAATGAGGATACTGTAAGGGGATCTTTTTGTACAGGACCTGCAATTAAGAATTATAAGAATAATTTTTTCAGTGAAGCTGTTGCAACATTTATTTTAGTTTTTGGAATTTTTTATATAGTAGAACCAAATTTAGAGATCCAAGGTGAGGTTGTTAATTTTGGATTAGGAGCTTTAGCTGCACTTCCTGTAGGTATTTTAGTTTGGGTTATTGGAATGACATTAGGCGGAACAACAGGCTTTGCTATTAATCCAGCAAGAGATTTCGGACCTAGACTAGTTTATTCACTTCTACCTAGAAAAAATAAAAATGCTGATTGGTCTTATAGTTGGATTCCTATTTTTGGACCTTTTTCTGGAGCAATTACAGCAGGATTATTATATAATTTTATTATGTAATGATAGATAAAAAAAAAATTCCATGTGTTGCTGGGTCTTCTGGCTTAGTGGGGTCTTATCTAGTAAAAAATTTATCAGAATTATATCCAAAAGTTATTTCTATTTCTAGAAGAGAAATTAAATTTTCAAAACATAATGTTTCTAATGTTATAGTAGATTTTGAAAATCTAGAAAATGAAAATATTTTAAAGGAAATAGATCACCTTTATATTGCACTAGGAACAACTAGAAAGAAAGCTGGAAGTGCAAAAAATTTTGAGAAAGTTGATTATCACTATTGTTTAAATCTAGCTAGAATTGCTTGTGATTGCGGAGTAAAAAGAATTTCTATAGTATCTTCTGTTGGATCAAATTCTAATTCTAATTTATTATACCCTAGAACAAAGGGAAAATTAGAAGATGAAATATCTAAATTATCTTTTGATCATATAAGTATAATGAAACCTGGAATTATATTAGGTAATAGAAAAGAAAGTAGAATTGGTGAAAAAATAGCAAAATCTATATTTTCTATTATAAGCCCCTTACTTTTAGGAGGTTTAGCTAAGTATAAATCTATTCATGCTAATGATATTTCTAAAGCTATGATTTATCAAATCTCTAGTGAAAAAAATGGTTTTTTTCAATTAGAATTTGAAAAAATAATAGAATTTTCAAAAAAATAGCTTTTTCTTATTCTATATTGTTTGTAGAGATTAAAGAATGAATATTATATTTATAGTATGAGAAAAATACTTTTTTCTTTGCTTTTTTTATTTTCCGGATTAGTTTTTTCTCAGACTAAGCCTATTGCATCAGACGTGTCTGCTGCTCATTTTAAGGATACAGATGGGCTAATCCACTTAGTTGGCTCAGATGCAGAATTTAATGCATTAACTTATACAATAGTTACTTTACCTTCACATGGAATATTAAAAGATCCTAATAATAGTGATGCTGTTGTTAGTGCGGGAGGTTCATTGTCAGGCAATTCGGTAACATTTGTTCCTCACTCTAATGAAAATCATAAATACATTTTTTCTGGAACTAATTCTTTCACATATAAGGTAACAGATTCTGATGGAGATAGTAATACTAAAACAGTAACTGTTAAAATATTTGATGAATATCTTAATCCACCTACATTGATTGATGTTGAAATTGATGGAGAAGCAGCGGGAGATAATTTTGGACGTGCTGTTTCTTTAAATGAAGATGGAACTATAATGGCAGTAGGTGCTCCATTTAATGATGCTGGCACAACAGACTCTGATAAAGGAAGTGTAAGGGTCTTTCAGAAAATATCTGGTGGTGGCTGGTCAAAATTGGGAGACGATATTGATGGAACTACTGATCAAGATTATTTTGGATCAAGTATTTCTTTAAGTGGTGATGGTACAATACTAGCTATAGGAATTCCTTATAATGATACTGCAAATTCAAATGCAGGACAAGTTAAAGTATATCAATATAATTCAGCAACTACTACTTGGGATATAATAAGTACAATAACTCCAACTATTGTTTCATCTGGTTCAAACAAAGCTGTCTCAGAGCAATTTGGAAATGATGTTAGGCTTAGTAGTGATGGAAAAACTTTAGCTGTTAGCGATATTTGGTTTGATAGATCTGGCGGAACCAATTCAGGTAGAGTTGTAGTTTATCGTTATGATGGTACTAACTGGAACTCCCTTGGAAATGAGACTGCTTTATATGGTGAAAGTGGAGATAATTTAAGTTGGGGACTTTCTTTGAGTGCTAATGGAAATATTATGGCAGTTGGTGCTCATGATTATTCATCCAACAATAAAGGTCAAGTTAAAATATTTGAATATGATTCAGCCAATACAGAGTGGGATGTGAAAGCAACCTTAGTAGGTGATAAATCTGCTGAAAAATTTGGAGCTGCTGTAGATTTAAGTAGTGATGGATTAATTGTTGCGGTTGGAGCGCCCTACCATAGAGTATCAGGATCTGGAAGTGAATTTGTTGGAAAGGTTAGCATTTATAAGTGGGACGGTTCAACATATTCAGCACTTGGATCAGATCTAATAGGTTCAGATAAGTATGATTATTTTGGAGCTCACTTATCATTAGATAATGAGGGAAATACTCTTGCTGTAATGGGACCAGGCCATGATGCTAATTCTGGAAGCAGTTCAGGAAGCTATTTAAATAAAGGTAGAGTTCGGGTTTTTAATTACGATTCAGCTTCTACTAGTTGGGTTCAATCTCCCACAAGTTATGATTTTGATGGAGAAGCAGATGAAGATCAAAGTACGGGAAGTAATAATGAGTCTAAGGGGCAAAGAGTGTTTTTGAGTGGGGATGGATCAGTATTAGCTATTGGTGCTGATGAAAATGATGGTAATGGAACAAATTCAGGCCATGTAAGGGCCTACAAATTATTTCAGCCTCAAATTATTCCCCTAGCTAACTCACAAGATGTATCTTTTCTATTATATGAGCAGGTAACTTCTGATGAAATTACCTTAAAAGGAACGGATAGTGATGGAGATGATGCAGATTTAGTGTATATAATTACTGAGCTTAACACTGCTAAGCTTTTTGAGGGTACTACAGAAATCACTTCTTCCGATATACCACATACTTTAACTGCAAACAAGGTAAAGTATAACAGTAATTCGGATGTATTGGTAAATGATTCATTTAAGTTTATAGTTCATGACACTAAAGCTAGTAGTGTGCCCGCTACGGTAACTTTAACAATAATTCCCGATAATGATCCTCCTGTTGCAACTGGACAATCTGTAACTAGTGATGAAGATGTTGCTAAGGATATTGATCTTGCTGGAACAGATGTAGATAACGCTGATACCAATTTAAATTTTTTAATTTATTCTTTACCAGCTAATGGAACTTTAACAGATAAAAATAATGGTAATTCCGCTGTTACATTAGTGACTAAACATTCAGGAACAACAACTTCGGCTAATACTGATAAGCTAGAAGATAGTTCTCAAAATTTTACAAGTACAGTTGTTCCTGGAGATTTTCTTATTAACACAACTGATAACACATATGCTGATATAAAAGCAGTCGATAGTGATACAACCTTATCTCTTAGTGCTGATATTATGGCATCTGGAGAAGAATATACCATAAAAAGAGGAACCTCTTTAGTTGTTAGTTCAGGAACTGCAAAAGTAACTTATACTCCAAATTCTAATTATATAGGTTCAGATTCATTTAAATTTAAAGCAAGAGATAAAGGAGTAGCTGATGATGAATTAACTGATGTTGAAAATAGTGTTGATGCAGCTACAGTATCTCTAACGGTAAACAATGTAGATAATGATCCTCCAGTTGCTGAAGATCAAACATTATCAACAAATGAAGAAACAGAGACAGGATCAATTACATTAGTTGCAGTGGATCCTGATTTAGACGATACTCCTAAACCCGGAACTCCTGTCTATAAGGACACAAGTGGAAGTGCATATGGTGTTACTGTGGTTGGTAATTACGCTTATGTGGCGGATGGAGATTCAGGTTTAGCGATTATAGATGTTACTGATAAGGCAAACCCTGGAACACCAGTATATGAGGATACAAGCTTTGCTAATAATGTTGCTGTGGTTGGTAATTACGCTTATGTGCCGAATTTGGCGTCAGGTTTAGCGATTATAGATATTTCAGATAAGGCAAACCCTGGAACACCAGTATATGAGGATACAAGTAACTGTGCTGTTGGTGTTACTGTGGTAGGTAATTACGCTTATGTGGTGACTATGGAGTCAGGTTTAGCGATTATAGATATTTCAGATCCAACAAACCCTGGAACACCAGTCTATGAGGATACAACTGGAACTGCATATGATGTTACTGTGGTTGGTAATTATGCTTATGTGGCGGATGGAGATTCAGGTTTAGCGATTATAGATATTTCAAATAAGGCAAACCCTGGAACACCAGTATATAAGGATTTAAGTAAAAGTGCTAGTGGTGTTACTGTGTTTGGTAATTACGCTTATGTGGCGGATTTCGAATCAGGTTTAGCGATTATAGATATTACAGATAAGTCAAACCTAGGAACACCAGTCTATGTGGATACACAGTGGTATGCACGTGATGTTACTGTGGTTGGTAATTACGCTTATGTGGCGGATTCAAGTTCAGGTTTAGCTATAATTCCATTAAATATGTCATCTTTAACTTATACCATAGCATCTTTACCTACAAGTGGTAAATTAAAAGATGGAGGAACAGAAATTACAGCTGCTGGAGATATATCTGGTGCACTAACTTATTTGCCAAATGCAAATTTTACAGGTAATGATACTTTTAAGTTTACTGCAAAAGATGATGAATCCACTCCTGCTGTTAGTAATCAAGCTACAGTTACAATTAATGTAGGTAATTTAAACGATGCACCAGTAGCAACAGCACAATCTGTTGATTTTCTAGAGGATACTGAAAATGAAATTACTCACGAAGGAACGGATCCTGATGGGGATACATTAACTTATATAATTATAACATTACCTTCTAAAGGAATTTTAAAAGATAATGGAACAGAAATAGTTACTGCAGATCTTCCTAAAACTTTATCTTCTGCCAAGGCTACTTATGTACCTCAAACTAATTATAATGGATCAGATTCTTATACTTTTAAAGTAAATGATGGTACTGTTGATAGTACACTTGCTGCTACTGTTGATATTACAGTTAAAGAGGTTAATGATCCTCCAATTGCTAATTCTCAAAGTTTAACAACGGATGAGGATACTGCTTTGACAATTAAGTTTACTGGAAGTGATATTGAAAATGATCCTTTAACTTATCTAATTAAAACTCTTCCAATAAATGGAAAACTAAAAGATGGTAATACTGAAATATTAGCTAGTGAATTACCTAAACTTTTGCCAGCTGACGAAATAACCTATATACCTAATGCTAATTATGTTGGAGATGATTCCTTTGATTTTTTGGTAAATGCTAATTATTTAAACTCTTTTACTAAGGCAAATAATTTAAAGTATATCACCCAAAATGGAGTGCCAGTAACTTATCAAAAACCCGAAGGAAAAACTTATTTTTTAATTCAAGAAAATACAGGGGTTTCAGGGTCACCTATAGATTGGACTACTGCTCGTACTTTAACTAATTCAATTAAGGGTGCTAAGATGTACGTTGTTTTGAATGCAACAATGGAATTATTGGTTTGGAATGGTTTAAAATCTATGGGCTTGACTGGTCAAAATGGTCTTTATTATTGGCTTGGACTTTATCAAGATAAAACATCTCCTGACTATGCTGAGCCAGGATTAGAAAATCAAAATTGGGGTGGATGGACTTGGGTCGATGGAGTTACTCTAAAAGATAGAGGATATCATAATTGGTATACAGCTGAGCCAAATAATGCTGGAGCAGAAGATTATGCTCAATTTGAATTTAGTAGTAATGGACCAGATGGTATTAAATGGAATGACATGTCTATTGGTAATGCACAATCATGGCCTTTATTTGAATTCTCTATAAGTAGTACTACTCAAAGTGCTCCTGCTAAAATTTCTATTAATATTGGAGCAGTAAATGATCCTCCAGTTGCTAATGCACAGACCATAACTACAAGTGAAGATGTTACTACTCCAGCTGCAATAACTTTAACTGGAACAGATCCAGAGAGTCAGCCATTAACATATATAGTTACTGCACTTCCAAATAATGGAACTTTAAAAGAGGGTGGAACCGCAATTGCAACTGTAGATTTACCAAAAACGTTAAGTGGAAATGCATTAACCTATAGCCCAGAACCTGATTACAACGGAAAGGATGCTTTAACTTTTAAAGTTAATGATGGAGTTAATGAAAGCGGCTCTGCTATTGTATCAATTGTTGTTAACCCAGTTAATGACCCTCCCGAAGCGGATGATCAGACTGTAAATACCGACGAAGATGTTGCAGTGGATATTACCCATGTTGGAAGAGATAAGGATTTAGTAAATATTTATACTAAACATACAAAGATGGGATCAGATATTAGTTTAGGAAATGGTTGGGGAGAATTTATAGAAATTTCTGCTGATGGTGAGACAATGGTAATTGGTGGTTGGACAAATAATAAAGTAAAAGTTTATGGTTGGGATGGTACTGCATGGAATCAATTGGGAAGTGATATAGATGGATCCAATTCTGGAGATAATTTTGGAGAATTTGTTTCCATATCTAGTGATGGTAAAAGAATTGCAGTAGGAGCTCATTTACATGATAGTAATAGAGGGGAAGTTCGAGCTTTTGATTGGGATGGAACTAGTTGGACCCAAGTTGGATCTGCAATGGATGGTGGTTCTGGTGGAGATGAAAGTAGTTATAGAGGAGTTCATATTTCAGGAGATGGAAATGTAATAGCAGCAGCAGCTTTTAAAAAAGGGTATGTTGATACATACAAATGGGATGGAACAAACTGGAATAAAACAGGAAATATTTCAGTTTTCGCAGGTGGTGGAGATTCACCAGGACAAGTTTCCTTATCGAATAATGGAAATAGATTAGCAATAGGTACTGGTGGTTATAGTGGAAATAAAGGCCAAGTAAAAATATTTGATTGGGATGGCACGAATACTTGGAATCAATTTGCAGCAGTAGACGGCAAAAATGGTGGAGATAAATTTGGAGGCACCCTAAGTATTTCAAGGGATGGTAAAAAAGTTGCAGTTGGTGTAAATGGAGCAGGTTCAGCTAGAGTATATGATCTTTCTAGCTCAAATGTTAGTCAAGTTGGTTCAGACATCAATTATGGTTCAGGTTCAGCTTGGAGAGCTATTTCTCTTTCAGATAATGGAAAAAGGATAGCAATTCCAGTACTAGATCAAAAAATAGGAGTATTTGATTGGGATGGTACTAAATGGAATCAACTTGGTGAGGATTTAACAAAACCTTCTAGCAGTCCAGGTCTTTGGGGAGAAAGTTTAGATATGTCTGGAGATGGAGAAACGTTGGTCGTAGGTGGTCATACTGGTTTTATAAGGGCGCATAAAATATTAAATTTAACTTATATTATTACTTCCTTACCTAGTAATGGTATTTTAAAAGAAGGTACTAAAACCATTACTGCTTCTGACCTTCCATTTACTTTAAAAGATACAGATGCTACATATGTGCCTAATACTGGTTTTTCTGGTGATGATAAATATAATTTTAAAGTAAATGATGGAGAATTGGATAGTAACATTGCAACTGTAACTATAAAGATTAAAGAATTTGTATTACAGCTTCCTTTATCAAATTATAAAATAACACCTACTGAAACATGTAAAGGTTTTGCATATGGAATAATAGATATTGAAGTCACAGCAACGTCCTATAAAAAAACTCCTTCAGGAGCAGATATTCCTATTACCTACAATATAGCTATTGAAGGTAAAGGTCAGCTTGCAACAATTGTATCTCCAGATAAAACAGCTCAAATTAAAGATTTAGCAGAAGGAACACATAAACTTGTTTTTACTGTAGTGGGACAACCAAAATATGAACAAAAAATAGATGTTCAAATTATAGGTACTGATCCTCCTGTTGCCTATGCTGTTGGTAAAATTGAAAACTGTGATGATGATGTTGATGGGGATGATGCGAACGGTAAGGTCAATTTTGACACATCATCAATTTTAGATAAGTTATTAAAGAATCCTTCTACAGGAGTTTTACAAGATAAAAATTTATTTGATTTTGAATTTACTTACTATGATGAGGCTACATCTACTAATGTCACAAAAGCTACTCTTCCAAATCCTCTTTATTCTGCATCTCAAACATTATCAGTTAAATTTAAAAGTAAGATAAATGGAAAATGTGAAGCTAATCAAACTATAGATTTCGTTGTTAATACTCTTCCTAAAATTAAAAGAATTGAAGATACCAAAAGTGTGTGTACTAATTTACCTCCAGTAACCATTGGAGTAACAAATGAAGACAATAGAAAATACACCTATACTTGGACAAGAAACGGAACTGATTTTCCTCCTAATATTACAGGAATTGATAGTAGTATTTTAATTGGTTTAGGTGGTGAATATATTGTAACTGCAACCACTATGGATGGAACTAATTGTTCTAAGTCTATGAAAATTACAATGAAGGAATCTAGTATTGCTACTTTACTTAGAACAGATATAGTTATTAAAGATCTTTTAGCAGGTCCAAATAACACTATAACTGTTAAAACGGCAACTTTAGGAATAGGTGATTATGAATATGCTTTAGATGATCAAATAGGTCCTTATCAAGATGAGCCTGTATTTAATAAAGTAAGACCTGGAAAACATACTGTTTATGTTCGAGATAAAAATGGATGTGGAGTAGCAAACATGGATGTTTGGGTTATTGGATATAAGAAATTCTTTACTCCTAATAGTGATGGTTACACTGATACATGGAATGTTATAGGTATTACTAAAGATTATCAAGCTAGATCTAAAATTTATATTTTTGATAGATTTGGAAAACTTTTAAAAGAATTAGACCCACTTACACCAGGATGGGATGGAACCTTTAATGGTAAACCAATGCCTCAAACAGATTACTGGTTTAAGGTAATTCTGGAAGATGGTAGAATGTTCAAAGGACATTTTAGTCTTATTAGAGCTTGGTAATAATCTATTTCTGATACTATTGAATTACAATTTATAATGGATAACTTTTTAAATTTTTGTGATTTAAATAATTTTGAATATTGGTTAGTAATTCGTCTTTATTTTGCTGCAACTCTTCCAATATTGTTAGCTATATATTATTTTATTAATAAGAAAGTTTCTTATTCTACAGCCTATACATTAATGTGTGCTTTTTTTATTGTTGCATTAGGTTGGGAAATATGGCTAACATATGGATTATCTGGAGGTCTACCAGTAGATCAAAGAAGAAGTGCAATGTTAACTTGTGCCATTCCGGTAAATATAAATTGGCTTTTGAACTCACTCGCTGATGTATTAATTGTTTGGATTGGTTTATTTTTTGTTAAAAATTATTATAGGAACAAGATATCCCCCTTTATAAAATGGAAATGGGGTGCATTTTTTATTTTATTAACGTGGTTTATTATTCAGAATGTTTATATAGAAGCTTTCTTTTATCATCTTCAATTGGGCTCAAGTGGAGATTTATCATGGGCTCCTTTAATGCCTTTAGGATCATGGTATAATCCAACAATTTTTACAATAGGAGGTAATCCTATTACTTTGCAATCTCAATCTAGTTGGATTATAATGACTCCAATAATTTATTTTTTATCTATTTACTTCAATAAAATAAAAACATAATTATTTATTTTTTAAAATTTGAACTATTAAATTTTATAATAGAGATATATCGAACCATTATTTTTATTAATTTAAACTATAGGAAATGGTATATTTGCACTCTTATGAAAAAATTTTTCATATTATTTTTATTTATTGTAAAAATTTCTTTTTCTCAGGATCCTGTATTTACTCAGTTTTATAATATTCCTGAGTCTTTAAATCCTGCTTTTGCTGGTGGAGGTGGTGGCTCTGAATTAGGAATATTAAATAGAACCCAATGGCCTGGATTAGATTATTCATTAAATAGTCAATTTTTTTATTTTGATAATTATATCGACACCTATAATAGTGGAATAGAATTAACAATTTTAAATCAGATAGAAACGGTTACTAGATATAATTTTACTCAAATAAATTTAAATTATTCATATCAATTACAATTAAATAATGAATGGTTTTTTTATCCAGCAATTTCTGTTGGTTTTGCCAATAAAGACTATGCCTTTAATAATTTGGTTTTGGAAGATCAGATTTTAATATCTTCTGGAATTATAAATTTTGATTCAACAGATCCATTTCTAAATAAATTGAATGAAAGTAAAAGTTTTTTAGATATAGGAGCAGGATTTCTCATATTTAATGAAAATATATGGTTTGGCGGTAGTTTTAAACATTTAAATACTCCTAACATTTCTTTTGAACCTGATGGTGAAGTATTATTAGACCCTTTTATTTCAATTCATGGAGGTTATAAATTACCATTAAGTCAACGATTTTCTAATTCAGATTTAGCTTTACATTTTAATTTTAATTATCTCAGACAAAATGACTACGATAGATTTGATCTTGGTTCTAGATTTGAGTATAATGATTTTAGATTTGGAGTTTTTGGAACTTTTGCACCAACTTCTGTTCAAAGTGATTCTCATAAGCTTACTTCTTTAAATTTTATTACAAATTTTGATTACAGACAATTTAGTTTTGGATATTCATATGATTATAATATGAGTACTTTGGCTAATACCAAGGGCGTATTTGAGATTTCTGTATCTTATAAGTTTGACTCTTTATTTAATGATAACCCAATTCCTTGTGGATGTAAGTAGATGAAAATATTTTCTCAACATATAAAATTAATTCTCTTTCTATTTATAGTACAAACTAATTTTATTTATAGTCAGACATATAATCCGCAAACTCAAAATAGAAGTTGGAACTCGAATTCTGATATTAACACTGTTTTTTTAAAATCCAATGGAGTTAATATAACTATTACACCAAACTTGAAAATGATTCAGTTTGTTGATTCTAATGGAGCTACTTATGGATACAATGGTACTAATGGTATACCAACAGACTGGACATATGAAATTTCTGATTCAGCTGCTGATGTGCCAGCAGATACAACTGTCTCTGGTGATAAGAAGAGTATAACATTCACTGCAGATCCAGACAGAGACGTAATTATTTATTTAAAAGTATCTGATACTAATGGAGTCGTTGCTAATTTATCTAGAGTTCAATTAACACTCTACGTAAGAGGAAAGTTAACTGTAGCTACTGCTAAATGGAATGCTTGTGAGCAAGCATATATACTTTCAGTAAATGAACAAGTTGTTAATAGCGCTAAAGTTTGTTCACCCTACAGAATAATAGTATATAAGGTTCTTAATGGTGCAGTTGATACAAATACTGTAATATATGATTCCAATAGTGACAATAATCATGATCCAAATAATAATAGATTTTCTTTAAGCATTGGAGTTGGAAGTTATGCAGCTATTATTACAAATAGTTGTAATGAAACAGTTAATAGTGCAGGGGATGGATATTATTACTTTTCTATAACTGATGCATATAGTTTTGGTGCTACAGCATTATTTAGTGGGTTTGAGTGTATAACAGATAGTGTTGGAAAAGCAATAATAAAGGTTGAGGGAGCAGCAAAGCCTATTACTTGGACATTAAAAGATTCAAATGGTACAGAGGTTGTTAATAATTCAAGTTCTAATCAATTTAGTCTTGATGGTTACAATGATAATTTTGATATTCAGAATTTCACAATTACGATACCAAATCTTGCTCAAGGTACTTATACATTTACTTTCACTGATGGGAATAGCTGTACTGAAGAGATAACGGTTAAGATTGAGAAACCAGCAGAAGCTCTTGAAGTTAGTGTACTAGAAAACAATTCTCCATTAAGTTGTAATGGTGATTCAGATGGAAAATTTACATTTATAGCCAGTGGGGGTTGGACTGAGCCATGGAGTGGAAATTATATCAATCCAAATGGTTGGGGAAATCCATATATTTTTACTTTAACTAAAGGAGGTGTAACATATAGCTCCGGAGATGTTTTGAGTCACTTTGTTAACGGAACTCAAACAGGATATAAAACCTCTTTTACTGGATTATCTGCAGGAACTTACACATTAACTATTAGAGAAAATATAGCAACAAACCCTTTTGGTTCAAATACAATTTATTATTGTGAAAAACAATTTGCACAAACTTTCACAATAACAGAGCCTGCACAATTAACTTCATCAGGATCTATTACAAATATTGCTTGTAATGGTAATAATACTGGATCAATAGATTTAAGTGTTAGTGGAGGTACTACAAATTACACTTATGCATGGACTAAGACAGGAGATGCTTCCTTTAATGAAACTACTCAAGATATAAGTGGCTTGTCACCTGGAGAATATAAAGTTACAGTTACAGATGCTAAGAATTGTACAACTACTAATAGTTTTACAATCACTCAACCCGCTGAATTAACAATTGCTGATGCGGCTTTACCAACCGCTATTGCCTGTTTTGGAGATAATGGACAAATTAAGGTGAACATAACACAGGCTTCTGTAGCCAATTACAAATATGATTTAATCCAAGGGGGTAGTGTTGTTCAAACTATTACTAACAGTAATTTGAATCATACTTTTAGTGCACCAGCAGGAACATATAAAGTGAGAGTAACTGACGCTAATGGTTGTTTTAAAGAAACAAATAACATCACATTAACTCAACCAAGTGCTGGTTTATCAATTTCAAATGATAGTCTTATTAATATTACTTGTAATGGTGATGAT
>CABXGL010000015.1 GCA_902511755.1 uncultured Bacteroidota bacterium
GAATTAAAAAATATAGAGGAACTATTAATGGAAAATGGGTTTTATTTGAATATGAATACAAGAGAGATGAAATATTCTATGAATTTGACAAATATTACATTAATAATACAAAAAATGAAGTCGAAATAAGCGTAGAAGATATGGTGGGAAATATTTCAATATATAAAAGTGTTTTTTACAGAAAATCTAATTAGATTCTATAAAATCTTTCAAAGTATCTATCACTAAATCAACCTCTTCAATAGTATTATATTTTGAAAAAGAGAATCTAATAGATGGTTTTTCTAAATCTTTCGGATCCAGAATTTGATTTAAAACATGAGAACCTTTTGAACTTCCTGATTGGCAAGCACTTCCCCTAGAACATGCAATTCCTTTTAGATCTAGATTAAATTCAAGTAAAACAGATTTTTCTTTTTTTACTGGTAAGCAAACATTTAAAACTGTATAAGTGTTAGAATTTGTATCATCGCAGCTTGCATTAAATTTTATATTAGCAATGTCTTTTTTTGCTTTATTAATAAAATGATTTTTTAATCCTAAAATATGCTCTTTATCTTTCTTTAAATTTTCATATGCTAATAAAAAAGCTGTTTCCATTCCAGAAATATTATGAACAGATTCTGTTCCTGCCCTTAAACCTCTTTCTTGACTTCCTCCTATTACAAGAGGCTCAATATTAAGTTCTTTATTAACATATAAAAATCCTATTCCTTTAGGACCATGAAATTTATGCGCAGAACCTACAATAAAATCTATATTTATATCTGATAAATCAATCTTATATCTTCCAATAGATTGGACTGTATCAGAATGAAAAATTGCATTATGTTGTTTACATATATTACCAACTCTTTTAATATCTAAAATTGAACCTATTTCATTATTAACATGCATTAAGCTAACTAGTTTTCTAGATTTGTTTGATTCTAAAATTTGTTCCAAATCCTTATAATCTACAGATCCATTTGGATCTATATTAACATAAATAATATTAATAGAATATGTTTTTTCTAAATATTTAGCAACATTTAAAACTGCATGGTGCTCTACTTTAGAAGTAATAATTGTTTCAATTTTTAAATCTCTAACTGCAGATACTAAAACCATGTTATCTGACTCAGTTCCACCAGAAGTAAAGAATATCTCAGTAGATGAAACACCGAATTCTTTTGCGATCGATTTTCTTGCCTTCTCAACTATTGTCCTTGAAGCCCTGCCAAAGCTATGGGAGGAAGATGGATTCCCATAATTTTCTTTCATTACATGATTGATAGTTGTTAAAACAGAAGGATCTATTTTAGTAGTTGCAGCATTATCAAAATATATTTTTTTCATTATTATTCGAAATCTTTGATTGAATTAATAATTATATTAATGGCATTAGTCATTTCATTTTCAGAAATAGTCAATGGTGGAGCAAATCTAATTATATTTCCGTGAGTAGGCTTAGCTAATAAACCATTTTCTTTTAGTTTTAAACATATATTCCAGGCTGTTTCACTTTCTTTATCATCATTAATAACAATCGCATTAAGTAATCCTTTTCCTCTAATTAATTTAACAATATTACTCTTCTTTATATATTCATTTATTTTTTTTCTAAAATGTATACCCATTAGTTCGGCATTATTACATAAATTCTCATCCTTAATAACTTTTAAAGCTGCTATGGCAACTTTACATCCCAATGGATTGCCGCCAAAAGTAGATCCATGTTCTCCAGGTTTTATAGTCAACATAATTTCATCGGAGGATAAAACTGCTGAAACTGGTAAGACACCGCCAGAAAGAGCTTTTCCTAAAATAAGTATATCTGGCGTAAAACCGTGATGGTCACAACATAAAAGTTTTCCTGTTCTACCAATTCCAGTTTGAACTTCATCTGCTATAAATAATACATTTGATTTTTTACAAAGTTTATAAGCATCATATAAATAATTTTCATCAGGAACAACAACACCAGCTTCCCCCTGAATAGGCTCTACCATAAAAGCAGCAACATTTGGATCTTTAAGTGCTAGCTCTAAACTATTTATATCATTGTAAGGTATAATTTCATATCCTGGCATATAGGGACCAAAATCATTTCTACTTAAGGGATCATTTGAAGAAGAAATAGCTGCCAAAGTTCTTCCCCAGAAATTACCACTAACAAAAATAATTTTTGCTTTATTTTGTTCAATTCCCTTGACCTGGTATCCCCATTTTCTTGCTAATTTGACCGCCGTCTCTCCACCCTCTACTCCTGTATTCATCGGCAGTAATCTATCATATCCAAAATAATTTGTTACATATTTTTCATAGTCTCCTAAAACATCATTATAAAATGCTCTAGAAGTTAGAGTCAAAATAGAAGATTGATCTAATAATGCTTTTGTAATTTTAGGATGACAATGTCCTTGATTAACCGCAGAATAAGCAGATAAGAAATCATAATATTTATTTCCTTCAACATCCCAAACGTAAATGCCTTCTCCCTTATTTAAAACTACTGGCAAAGGGTGATAATTATGAGCTCCAAATTTATCTTCTATATCAATATAATTTTGTGATAATGATTTATTCATTTAAATATTTATTTTTTTAAAATTAGGATACTTAATTAAACTAGACAATTTAAATGTAAAATACATGTAAAATTCTTGATTTTAATTAGATTTGAATTCAAAATGATATATTGAAATACATAGAGAGTAAAAACAATGATATTTTTAAAAATATCAAAAGACTACTTTTAAAACCTAAAAACAGAAAAAAATCTAAAAAATTTGTTGTAGAAGGTTTAAAAGAAATTATGCTTTGTTTAGAATCTAATTATAATTTGATTGAATTATTTGTTTGTTCTGAAATTCATAATAAAAAGCATGATGATTTATATGTCAAATATAAGACAACTAACCTGTCTAAAAATCTCTATAAAGAATTGTCATATAAAGAAAAAGGAGATGGTTTTTTAGCTATATTTCATTCAAAAGAATTCAATTTAAATCAATTAATTCTTACAGAAAATCCTTTTATACTAGTTGTAGAATCCCCAGAAAAGCCAGGTAATATTGGAGCTATTTTAAGAACAGCAGATGCAGCTGGAATTGATGCTGTTATCATTGCTAATCCAAAAACAGAAATATACAACCCAAATATTATTCGATCCAGTCTCGGGAGTATTTTTTCATCTCAAATAGGTATAGGAAAGACAAAAGAAGTAATAGAGTTTTTAAAAAAAAATAAAATCAAAATTATCTCGACTTTAATAAAAAACAGTGTTGATTATAGTACAGTTAAATTTACTGGACCATGTGCAATAATTGTAGGTACAGAGTCCTCCACACTTTCAGATGATTGGATAAATATTTCAGATGAATTAATTAATATTCCAATGAAAGGAAAAATGGATTCATTAAATTTATCAGTTACTGCAGCAATAGTTATATTTGAAGCTTTAAAACAAAGAAATGCAAATTAATCCTGAATCTGTTTTTATCTTACTTATTGCTGTAATAATTTTCAATTTTTTTAAAGATATCTTTCTTGATTATTTAAATTCAAAGAACTTTGACAATAAAATTCCTGCAATAATTTCTGATGTTTATAATCATGAAAAGTATTTAAAATCTCAAGAATACAAGAAAAGTCAGTATCAGTTTTCAAAATATTCAAAAATATATAGTCTAATTATTATTCTATGTTTTTTTTATTTTGACGGATTTATAATACTTGATAACTTTTGTAGGGATTTATTTGAATCTCCAATTTTAATTAGTCTATCATTTTTTGGAATAATATTCTTTGGAAATGAATTATTAAGCTTACCATTTTCTATTTTTTTCACATTCGTTATTGAAGAGAAGTTTGGATTTAATAAGACTACAATTCAAACATATATTTTTGACAAACTAAAATCGTGGATATTGACTATATTATTTGGTGGAGGTATACTAGGTTTTATTATTTTACAAGAACAACTAATTGGTGTTAATTTTTGGATTGTTGCATGGATTTTTATTACAGGACTTTCTATTATTTTAAATGGATTCTATGCACAAATAATAGTTCCCCTATTTAATAAACAAACTAAACTAGAGGATGGAAAACTTAGATCAGAAATAGAAAAATATTCTAGTAAAGTTGGATTTGATTTAAGTAATATTTTTGTAATAGATGGATCTAAAAGGTCTACAAAAGCAAATGCCTATTTTTCAGGATTTGGAAAACAAAAAAGAGTTACATTATATGACACCCTAATCAATAAATTAAATATAAAGCAAATTGTTGCAGTTGTTGCACATGAAATAGGTCACTATAAAAAAAATCACATTATTTATAATTTGTTTTTCTCAATTATACAAACTGGAATTATGCTTTATATTCTTTCCTTATTTATATCTATTCCAATTTTTTCTGAATCATTAGGAATTGAAATACAAAGTTTTCATATAGGTCTTATTTGCTTTTCAATTTTATTCACTCCATTCTCAGAAATAATCTCTTTAATTTTTAATTTATTTTCTAGAAAATTTGAATATGAAGCTGATGAGTTTGCTAAAAAAACATATAATGGAAAATATTTAATTGAAGCTCTTAAAATTTTATCAAAAGATAGTTTAAGCAATTTGACTCCACATCCAAAATATGTTTGGTGGCATTATTCACACCCTACTCTATTTCAAAGAGTAGTTAGATTATAAATCATAATATAATATTGTTTTTTTTAAGTATTTTTAATAGATGATCTTAACAGATGCTGTAAAGGAAAATAATTTGATAGCTAAGGAGTATAAAGAATTACTAAAAATTAGTTATCAATCTCTTAATACTGAAGACAGAAAACTTATAAGATTAGCATTCAACACTTCCGTTGATGCACATAAGAATCAAAGAAGGAAATCAGGAGAACCTTACGTTTTTCATCCAATAGCTGTAGCAAAAATTGTTGCATCAAAGATAGGTTTGGATGCTACTTGTATTGCAGCAGCATTGCTTCATGATGTAATTGAAGACACAGAATATAATGAATCTCGAATTCAAAAACTATTTGGTAAAACAATTTCTAAAATTGTAATAGGATTAACTAAAATATCTAAACTAAAAAAAGAAAAAGACATTTCTCTACAAGCTGAAAATTTTAGAAAAATGCTATTAACTCTTAATGATGATGTTAGAGTAATTCTCATTAAAATTGCAGATAGATTACACAATATGCAAACATTAGAAGTATTGTCTTCTGAAAAACAAATAAAAATTGCTTCTGAGACATTATATATATATTCTCCTATTGCACATAGAATTGGTCTTTATGATGTTAAATCTGAACTAGAAGATTTAGGATTAAAATATACTGAACCTGAAATGTTCAATGAAATCAAAAATAAAATTGAAGAATCAAAAGATGATCAAGATAAATATATAAGAAATTTTTCCAGAAGAATAAGTGAAAAATTAAAAAAAGAAGATCTATCAATTAAAATAAGCGGAAGACCCAAATCAATTTTTTCAATTAGAAATAAAATTGTTAAAAAAAATATTTCATTTGAAGAAGTTTATGACAAATTTGCTATAAGAATTGTATATAAAGCTAAACCTGAAATAGAAAAATTCATAGCTTGGAAAATATACTCAATTATAACAGATTATTACACTCCAAACCCACTTCGACTTAGGGATTGGATTACATCTCCAAGATCTAATGGTTATGAAGCGCTGCATATAACAGTTGTTGGCCCAGGATCTAAATGGGTAGAGGTCCAAATAAGATCTGAAAGAATGCATGAAATTGCTGAAAAAGGCTATGCTGCACATTTTATGTATAAACAAGGAAAGCAAAATGAAAATGGACTTGAAGATTGGTTAAATAGATTAAAAGAAGTTCTTGAAAATTCTGAAACAAGTGCATTAGATTTTGTTGAGGATTTTAAATTAAATTTATATTCTACAGAAATTTTTGTATTTACTCCAGCTGGAGAATTAAAATCCTTACCAACAGGATCAAGTGCATTAGATTTTGCTTTTAGTGTCCACACTGGATTAGGCTTAAAAACTAGGGGAATAAAAGTAAATGGGAAAATAGTTCCTCTAAGCTATGAGCTTAAAAGTGGAGATCAAATTGAAATAATTAAATCTGAAAATACCAAACCATCAGCTAACTGGTTAGATTATGTAAAAACCTCAAGAGCAAAATCAAAAATAAGAACAGCATTAAAAGAAGAAAAAAAGTTACTTGCGGAAGATGGAAAAGAAATTTTAAGAAGAAAACTAAAACAATTGAAAATTAATTTTAATGAAAAAAATGTTCATAACCTGGCTAATTATTTTAATTTAAGAACTAGCCTAGATTTA
Source organism: uncultured Bacteroidota bacterium (assembly GCA_902511755.1). Classification (GTDB taxonomy): domain Bacteria; phylum Bacteroidota; class Bacteroidia; order Flavobacteriales; family Flavobacteriaceae; genus MAG-121220-bin8. Next base: position 6,337 of record CABXGL010000015.1, read on the forward strand.
TTTTATAGAGTTGGAATTGGAAAAATAGACAATATATCATTAAAAAAATTTGCTGCTTTAAACAAAAATAAACTTCTTAATTATTTAAGAAAGAAAATTTCAAAAAAAAACAGTGAAATAAGTCATATCGAGAAAGAAATAAAAAATAATTTTGATCAAATTGTATTTACAAATGAAGAGGAAAGCTTAGATTATACTTTAGCAAAATGCTGCAATCCAATACCAGGAGATACTGTATTTGGATTTTTAACAGTTCAAGAAGGTATTAAAGTCCATAAAAAAACATGCCCCAACTCAATAAGTCTACAATCTAAATTTGCATATAGAATTGTAAAAGCAAAATGGATTGATTCAACTCAACAAGATTTTAGCTCAATAATAAAAATATCAGGAATTGATAACATTGGGATTGTTAGTGAAATTACCCAAATTATTTCCAACAACTTAAATATTAATATGAAAAAAATGAGTTTTGATACGATTGAGAATACATTTGCTGGTACAATAAAATTAAAAGTTAAAAACAAAAATATCTTAAATAAACTTATAGAAAAATTAAAAAAAATTAATGGCATTGAAAAGGTTAATAGAGAATAGTAATAACATCAATTTTTAATTTATTTTTACATTATGGAAAAAAGAACAAATCAAGAAATTGTAAAAGATGTATTTACTAAGTTTTTAGAAAACAATACACATAGAAAAACTCCAGAAAGATTCGCAATTTTACAAGAAATATATAACTCATCTGACCATTTTGATATCGAATTGCTCTATTCTAAAATGAAAAACAAGAACTACAGAGTTAGTAGAGCTACTCTTTACAATACAATTGAACTTTTATTAGACTGTAAACTTGTTAGAAAACACCAATTTGGCACAGCACAAGCACAATATGAAAAATCTTACTTTGACCATCAACATGATCATATTATTTTAACTGACTCTGGTGAAGTCAAAGAATTTTGTGATCCTAGAATTCAAACAATCAAAAAAAATATAGAAGAAATATTTGGAATAGAAATTCATAACCATTCCCTTTATTTTTATGCAATTTCAAAAAAAAAATAAATAGAATTATATGAAGATTGATTTATTACTCGGATTACAATGGGGAGATGAAGGAAAAGGTAAAATTGTAGATGTATTAACTAAAAATTATGATGTTATTGCAAGATTTCAAGGTGGTCCAAATGCTGGACACACACTTGAATTTGATGGAATTAAACATGTTTTACATACTATTCCTTCTGGTATTTTTCACAAAAATTCAATGAATTTAATTGGCAATGGGGTTGTAATAGATCCTGTTATCTTCCAAAAAGAAATTGAAAATTTAGAACCTTATAATATTGATTTTAAATCAAAATTGTGTGTTTCACGAAAAGCACACCTTATTTTACCCACACATAGATTACTTGATGCAGCATCTGAACTTTCTAAAGGAAAATCTAAAATTGGTTCAACTTTAAAAGGAATTGGTCCAACTTATATGGATAAAACTGGAAGAAATGGTATTAGGGTTGGAGATGTCGAACTTGATGGTTGGTTAGATAAATATAGAAAACTAGCTAATAAACATGAGCTCTTAATAAAAAATTTAAATGTAAATCTCCAATACAACCTTGGTGAATTAGAATATGATTTCTTTAATGCAATTGAAAAATTAAAAAATATTCCATTTATAGATAGTGAAAACTTTATATTTAATGAATTAGATAATAATAAAACAATTTTAGCAGAAGGTGCACAAGGGTCACTATTAGATATAGATTTTGGAACTTATCCTTTTGTTACCTCATCAAATACCACTGCTGCGGGAGCTTGTACTGGACTTGGAGTTCCACCAAACAAAATTAAAGATGTCTTTGGAATTTTTAAAGCATATACCACAAGAGTTGGTAGCGGACCCTTTCCTACAGAATTATTTGATGAATATGGTAAGAAAATGGCAAAAGTTGGTAATGAATTTGGAGCTACAACTGGAAGACCAAGAAGATGTGGATGGTTAGATCTTGTTGCATTAAAATATGCTGTAAAAATTAACGGTGTAACAAGTCTGATGATGATGAAAGGAGATGTTTTGTCTGGTTTTAAAAAAATAAAAGTATGTACAGAATATCAATATAAAGGAAAGTCAATTAAACATTTTCCTTTTTCTTTAAACAATGTTGAGATAAAACCTATCTATTTAGAATTTAAAGGATGGAAAGAGGATATAAGTAAGCTCACAGATGAAGATTCCCTTCCAAAATCATTTCTAGAATATGTTAGCTATTTAGAAAAAGAATTAAAAGTTCCTATTTCTATAATTTCAGTTGGACCGGATAGAACTCAAACTATAATTCGTTAATTTATAAATTGAAAATAAAAATATCAATACTATTTCTACTATTTTTTAATTTAATTTTTACTCAAGAAAAAAAAATTATTGAAATAATAGAGGCAGGTTCGTTTGACAGAAATGAACAGACAAACCCAGGAGCAAATATTTTAAAAAAAAATGATAAAATAAGAGTTCATCTATTTCATGATGGAATGAATATTTACTCTGACTATGCATTATTTTTTAAAAAAAATAATTCTTTTAAAGCTTCAGGAAATGTAGTTGTTATTCAGGGTGATAGTATAAACCTATTAAGTAATTATTTAGATTATGATGGAAATGTCAGAAAAATTATTGCAACTGGAAATGTTGACTTTTCTAATAATGATACAAACTTAAAAACTGAAATTCTTTTTCATGACAGAAATTCAAAAGAATTTTTTTTTGAAAAAGGAGGTATAATTAAAGATAGTGCGACGACTATAAAAAGTATTGAAGGAAAATATTTTCAAAAAAATTCAAAGTATACTTTCAACAAAAATGTGGAAATAAATAATCCTGAATATAATATAGAATCTAATAAATTAGATTACTATACTAAATCTGAACACGCATATTTCTTTGGACCTACAACAATTAAAGGATCAGATTATGATATTTATTGTGAAAAAGGTTTTTACGATACCAAAAAAAAGAGTGGATTTTTTACTAGAAATTCAAAAATAAATTATAATAATAGAATAATTGAGGGAGATAGTTTAAATTTTGATGACAGTAAAGAATTTGCATCAGCTACTAAAAATATTGTTTTAACTGATACAATTAATAAAACGATAATTAAAGGAAATTATGCAGAAGTTTTCAAAGCTATTGACTCAGCTATGATTACTAAAAAATCTATTGCAATTAAAATGGTAGAAAAAGATTCATTATTTATTAAAGCCGATACACTATTTGCTATTGGACCTGCAGAAAATAGAATAATAAAAGGAAGATATAATGTTAGAATATTCAAGCAAAATTTAAGTGGAAAATCCGATAAAATAATAATAAATCAAAAGAGTGGATTAACTAAACTTTTAAGAAATGAGATAAGTGAAAGACAAAAGCAGATTCTAACTATAAATGAAATAGCAAAAATAAATCCAATTTTATGGAATGGGGATAGTCAAATGACAGGAGATGAAATTCACATAACAAGAGATATCAGAACAAATGATCTCGATTCTTTGAAAATCTTAAATAATGCATTTATAATTGAAAAAGATACTTTAGGAGAAAATAATTTCAATCAAATGAAAGGAATAAAGCTATTTGGAAAATTTCAAAAAAATGAATTAAAAACTATTGAGCTTATTCAAAATACTGAAATGATTTACTATTTATATGATGAAAAGACAAAAGATTTAATTGGAATTGATAAAGCAATTTGTAGTTCGATTATTATGGAAATTGAAAATAATAATATAAAAGAAATTACTTTTTTTACAAATCCAGAAGGAGAAGTTTATCCTGAAGAAGAAATGGAATTAAATCTTAAAGTTTTAAATGGATTTAATTGGAGAATTGAAGAAAAAATAGAAAAAAAAGAAGAAATATTCATTAAATAATTTTTTTGAAAAAAAATTTTTTTAAATATCAAGCTCAAACTACAAATCATCCTCTAGCATTAGAAATTTCACATGCACAAGGGAGTTATATTTATGATAATAAAAATAAAAAATATTTAGATTTTGTATCAGGTGTTTCAGCATCTAACCTAGGACATAGAAACAAAATAGTAAGTAATGCTGTAAAAAAACAAATTGACAAATATTGGCATGTAATGGTTTATGGTGAATTTGTACAAGAACCAACAGTAAAATTATGTGCATTATTATCTGAATACCTGCCTAGGTCATTATCTAATACATATCTCACAAATTCTGGTACAGAAGCAGTAGAAGCAGCGATGAAATTAGCTAAAAGAGCTACTGGAAGGACTAAAATAATTGCAGCAAAAAATGGGTATCATGGAAATACTCAAGGAGCAATGAGTATTATGGGATTTGAAAATAGAAAAAGAGCATATAGACCTCTCTTACCTGATATAGATTTTATTGAATTTAATAATTATGATGATATCAAAAAAATTGATAATAAAACGGCTGCAGTTTTTCTTGAAACAATTCAAGGAGGAGCAGGATTTATAACTCCAATTAATAATTATCTAAAAAAAATTAAAGAAAAGTGTGAAAAAGAAAATGCCTTACTAATATTAGATGAAATACAAACAGGAATTGGAAGAACTGGAAAATTATTTGCATTTGAACATTATAATATTATTCCAGATATTTTAATTTATGGAAAAGGACTTGGAGGAGGCTTTCCCATAGGAGCATTGAGTTCTAGTAAAGAAAAAATGGGACTTTTTAAAAATAATCCAATTTTAGGACATATTACTACCTTTGGAGGACACCCTGTTATATCTTCAGCTGCTTTAGCAAATTTAACAGAAACCTTAAACTCAGGTGTAATTAAAAAAATAAAAAAGAAAGAAAATTTGATTAAAAGATTATTAAAACATGATTTAATTAAAGAGATTAGAGGAAAGGGGCTGATGTTAGCATTAATAATGAAAAATAAAAAAATTGCCCAAGAGTTAGTGAGAAAAAGTTTAGTTAAAGGTTTGATTTTATTTTGGTTGCTATTTGAATCAAAAGCAGTAAGAATAACTCCGTCACTAACGATAAGTGAAACAGAAATTAAATTAGGTTGTAAATTAATAATTAATACTTTAAATGAGATCAATAATAATGTTGATTAATTTGTTAAAAAAATAATTTTAATAATTAATAGCATTCAACTTCTCTTACTATATTGGATTCTAATTAATCAAATTTAGATGGAAGAGGAGTTTGATGATTTTCAAAATCATTCTATTTCGAAATTTGAATCTATGCTTAAAACAAATTCATTTTTGTTTTTTGATTCAAATGAGTTTGAGGAAATTATAATTTATTATTTAGATATTGGCAACATATCACTTGCAAAAAAAGCTAATTCCTTAGCCTTAAAACAATATCCTAACTCAACCTCTCTTTCTATATTACAAATTGAAATCTTTTTATTAAATAATGAGATTGAAGAGGCAGAAAAAATAGCCCATAATATTTATGCAAGTGATCCATTAAGCCCTGAGATTTTAATTCAAAAATCTAAAATATATTCTAAGAAAAAGAATCATTCAAAAGCTATTAAAATTTTAAAAGAGGTTAATGTAAATTCCGATTTATATTATGAAGCATTATCTTTAATAGGAAAGGAATATCTTTTCATTGATGATTTTCAAAATGCAAAAAAAATATTTAACAAATGTTTAAATATAAACAATCGTGATTATTCAATTTTAAACAATATTCTTTTTTGTTTTGATTCAATTGGAAATTCAAAAAGTACAATAAAATTTTTAAATGATTTTCTAGAAACTAATCCATATTGTGAAATTGCATGGCATCAACTAGGCAAACAGTATGCTAAAGATGAAATGTATGAAGAGGCATTAAGTGCATTTGATTTTGCAATAATTTGTGATGACTCATTCACAGGTGCATATATTGAGATGGCTAAAATTCTTGAAAAATTAAAAAGGATTAATGAAGCTATTGAAAAATATGAAATTTCAATGGGAATTAATGGTCCCAACCCATTTGCTTTATTTAGATTAGCACGTTGTCACGATAAATTGGGTAATTTCGAATTAGCCTTATCATATTATACTCAAACAATTGATCAAGACCCAATTCATGATAAAGCATGGATGTATATTTCCTTATACTATTTTAATAAGAAAAAATTTAATGAATCAAAAAACAATCTACTTAAAGCATTGGAAATAGATTCAGAGAAAATAAAATACTGGGAACTTTACCTTAAAATTAGTGTTGAATTAGGTTTATATAATGAAACTGAACTTGCATTTATAGAAATTCTATCATTAGACGAATTAAATATAAATACACTTTCTTTTCTAACGCAAATTTTGATAAAAATCCCTAATAATAAAAAATTACATTATAGACTTTTAAAATCAATTGATTTATTTCCTAAGTCTGATGAAAATGAAATAAACTATTTGTTATCTGCTATTTACTTTAATTTATCAGAAAATAAAAATGCAATCTTATTCCTTAAAAAAGCATATTTCTATAATCCCTCCAAATATGAATATTTTAAAGAACTATTCTCATTAATTCCAAAATTGCAAGTTTTTAAAAACTTACACGTAAGCTAATTTATCTATTTAATTATCTTAATTTTAATAAAATGAAAAAAAATGTTTTGTCACGTTTTTCTATATTCCTTAGGGGAATGGCAATGGGTATTGCTGATATAATTCCAGGAGTTTCTGGAGGAACTATTGCAATCATTACAGGAATTTATGAAGAGTTTTTAAGCACTCTAAATAAAATTGATTTTATGATATTTAGACTTTTATTCAAAGGTAAATTTCAAAAAATTTGGAAAAATTATAATTTAAGTTTTCTATTAAGTTTATTACTAGGAATATTTACTAGCATATTAATTTTTAGTCACTACATTACTTTTTTAATAAAAAATCATCCTATTGCATTATGGGCATTTTTCTTTGGACTAATTTTCTCTAGCATATTTTTTCTATTAAAACAAATTAAAAATTGGAATTTTAAAAATTCTAAGTTTGCATTTACAACTAAAATATCTCTACTTGTTTTTGGCTTTCTAACAGCAATTTATGTCCAAATGTTAAATCCAGGTAAAAGTGAAATTGACCATGTCTATTTATTCATTTGTGGAATGATCAGTATAACAGCAATGTTACTTCCAGGTATATCAGGAGCATATATATTAATTTTATTAGGTGCCTATGAGACTATGTTAGATACATTAAAAGAAGTAATAAAACTTAACACAGATTACTTCCTAAACTTTTTCTCATTTATAATTGGGGCTATTATAAGTATAAAATTATTTTCTAAATTTTTAACCTGGGGATACAATAAACATAAAGATAATACTCTTTCATGTTTAATAGGATTTATGATTGGATCTCTCCCAGTATTATGGCCATGGAAGACAGAAAGTATTTCAAAAGATTTTTTTCTGTCTAATTTATATTTACCATCATTACATTCTACAAATTCAACTTTTATAGAGGGAATCATATTTATTCTACTTGGAATAGCAGTAGTTTTAATTTTAGAATACTTGTCAAAAAAAAATGCAAAACAGAAATAAAAAAGATTTATTTATTCTATTAATAAAAAGTATCTTAATGGGAACGGCTAATAAATTACCTGGAATTTCAGGCGGATTAGTTGCATTAATAACAGGTTTCTATAATGAAATGATAAATACATTTAAAAAAATAAATTTCAAAATATTTATTTGTATAATTAAAGGAAATGCTAGGGAATTTAACAATAATTATAATGGACTTTTTTTAATAACTATACTTTTAGGAATAGTAATTAGTTATTTTACTACATCACAAATATTAGATTACTTTTTTAAGATATCAGAACTTAATGTTTGGTCTGTTTTTTATGGAATGATAATAGCATCTATAATAATCCTAATTAAAAAAAATAAAATTAGAAATAAAAAAGAAATGATTTTTTTTGTATTGGGTTTATTTGTAGGATTAATTTTAAGTTTATCCGAACCATTATCAGAAAATAAAAATTTTTTATTTGTTTTTTTTTGTGGGTTTATAAGTATATGTGGAATGGTAATACCTGGTATTTCAGGTTCATTTCTATTAATTCTATTAGGAAATTATAAACTTCTTCTAGTAGACTCTGTTAACGAATTTTTTAAATTATTTAAAAACATTTTCAGATTTCAAAATTCAAATGAAATTGATTTTGAATTAATAAAAATTCTAATAATTTTTTGTCTAGGATCAATTATTGGTTTGATTTTATTATCTAATTTATTGAGTTATTTAACAAAAAAATATACTAATCAAATAAATCAATTAATAATTGGATTTGTTATAGGATCATTATTAATTATATGGCCTTGGAGAAAAGTTTATATAGATTCAGATTCAACAATTAATTCTCTTAATAATTTAGAAATCATAAATAATTATTTAGGATATTTACCTGATCTTAGTCAATCAAATAATATCATAGCTTTAATTTGGATATTAATTGGACTTTTGTTTGTAATTTATATTGAAAAATATGCTTCAAGAAAAAAATATATATGGACTAATAGGAAAAAAAATTAGTTATTCCTTTTCAAAAAATTATTTTACAAATAAATTTAAAAAATCCAATTTAGATTCTAATTATACATATGAAAACCTTGATTTGGATGATATTAATCAATTTAAAAATATCCTAAAACAAAAAAAATTTAATGGATTTAATGTTACTATTCCATATAAAGAAAAAATAATTAAATTTTTAGATACACTAGATTCAGATGCTGAAAAAATCGGGGCTGTAAATACAATAAAAGTTTGTTCGAATAATCAATTAAAAGGATATAATACAGACTATATTGGTTTTATTAAATCAATAAGCCCAATTTTAAATAAAACACATAAAAAAGCAATATTATTAGGATCTGGAGGAGCTTCTAAATCAATAATTTTTGGATTAGATAAATTAAATATTTCATCTATAGTTGTATCAAGATCAAAAGAAAAAGGTAATATCATATATGAAGAATTAAATAATGAGATAATAAATGCATCTCAAATTATAATTAATTGTAGCCCTGTTGGAACATTTCCAAAAATAAATGAATCTCCAAAAATTCCATATAAATGCATTAATAGTAAACATATATGCTATGACTTAATTTATAATCCATTAGAAAGTAAATTTTTAAAAGAATCGAAGAAGAATAATGCAACTATCCTAAATGGAATGGAAATGCTAAAAATTCAGGCAGAAGAAAGTTGGAAAATTTGGAATACTTAATTTAAATTAAAGTAACTTAATAAAAAAGTGAGTTTGGAAAAAAGTAGACATATTAATCTAAATAAAAATCTAGAAGAGAAAAAAAGACTCATAGAAAGATTAAAAAATCTAATAATCCTAGATAGTAATATGCATGAAAAATATCTAGAATTCAAAGAGATACAAAAAAAATGGTTTAATATAGGTCCAGCTTCAAGGAAAGAAAATTCAATTATATGGAATAATTTTAAACATCACATAAAAAATTTCTACGACTATCTTCATTTAAATAGAAAATTTAAAGAAATAGATATTAAACATAATGAAAAGGAAAAGGAAATAATTTTAAAACAAGCAAAAGAGCTAAGTAAAAGTAACGATATAATAAAATCATTTAAATTCTATGAAAGATTAAATAAAAAATGGAAATATGAGATTGGACCTACAAGTAAAGAAAATGACAAAAAATTAAATAAAAAATTCATAGAAATAGGAAAAGAAATTAATGCTAAAAAAATAGAATTTGATAATAATAAAGATATAATACTAAATGAGAATTTATTAAAAAAAGAAGAACATCTAAAAGAAATTATTGATATAACAAAGATAGAATGTAATACACAAAAAGAGTGGCAAAAGAAAAATATGAAGTTCGAAAAAATAAAAAAACTAATAGAAAAAACAGGACCTATACCATCAAATAAAAAAAAATCATTTTGGAAAAATTATAAAGAAAGTATAAGAAACTATTACTCCTCAAAAAATCTTTATTATAAAACTTTAAAAAATATATACAGAGAAAACATCTTAAAACAAAAAAATTTAATAGAAAAAGCAGAAAAGCTACAGTCAAATAAAAATCTAGATAAAAGCAAAAAAGAAATTATTCTTATTCAAAAAGAATGGAAAAAAATAATCCCTGTTCCATATAAAATAAATCAAAAAAATTATCTAAAATTTAAATCTATATGTAATTACTTTTTTAATAGAATTGATGAAAAAAAAGCAAATAAATTAAAAGAAGATAAAAAAGCTAAAGCTTCTAGAAATAAATTTTTAAAAGAAGTCGAAAATGATAAATCAAAAAAAGAAATAGATATAAAAAATTTAATGAATGCATGGAAAGAACTGGGTAAAGCAGACTTAGAAAATGAACTGAAATTTGAAAAAACTATAATTAAAGTTCTTGTTTCTAAAGGGTTTAATAAAGAAGAATCTAAAATGAAATTTTTTGAAGTTAAATCAAAGACAATGAATAATGCTGAAAAAAACAAAAAAATCAATGAATTAATAAAAGAATTAGATAATTTAAAAAAGCAGCTTTCTACACTAGAAAATAATCTTTCATTCTTTAACGAAAAATCAAAAGAAAATACACTTTTAAATAAAGTTCATAAAGACATAGATAAAAATAAAGAACAAATAAATAGTATTACTTCTCAAATAAATATTTTAAAGGATTAATACTATTATTTTACCATTTCCCAATATTTATTTAATTCATCTAAACTTGTATTTTGAAAACTTTTATTTTCTGATTTCATTTTATTCTCTAATAGCATAAATCTTTTGATAAATTTTTTATTAGTTTTTTCAAGAGCTGAATCTGGATTAACACCAATATGTCTTCCAAAATTAATTACAGAAAAAATAAGATCACCAAATTCATCTTCTATGCTATTAAAATCTTCTCTTTCTAATTCATCAGAAAGCTCCTCTAATTCCTCCAATATCTTGTTTTTAACTTTTCTTTTATCATTCCAATCAAAACCAACATTAGAAGCCTTTTGTTGAATTCTCATAGATTTTAGAATTGAAGGAAGAGATTTAGGAACTCCCTGTAATACACTTTCTCTACCATCTTTTAGTTTTAACTTTTCCCAATTTAATCTAACTTCACTTTCATTTATATTTTTAGTTTTATCATATACGTGAGGATGTCTATAAATTAATTTTTTTGAGATCCCATCTGCAACATCTGAAATATCAAATTTATTTGATTCACTTGCTATTTTTGAATAAAATATAACATGTAATAAAAGGTCACCTAATTCATTTTTAATTTCTTCAATATTATTTTCTGAAATAGCATCTACTAGTTCATATGTTTCTTCAATAGTTAAGGGTTTTAAGGATTCAAAAGTTTGTTTTTTATCCCAAGGGCATTTTTCCCTAAGATCATCCATTATTTCTAAGAGACGACCAATAGATTTTAATTGTTTCTCTTTTGACATAAAATTATTTATAAAAGGACATTGGATAGTCACATTTGACTTTCCCTAATGAAATATTATTTAATTTACTTTTTAATAATTTCTTTTTAAAAGAGCTTAGTTTATCAGTAAATAATATTCCCTCAACATGATCATATTCGTGTTGAACAACTCTAGCACATAATCCTTCCAGCTTCAAAACTCTACTTATAAATTTTTCATCCTTATAATGAATTTCTATTTGATCTTCTCTGTTTATATCTTCTCTAATATCAGGAATACTTAAACATCCTTCATTGAAACTACATAATTTAGATGAAGACCAAAATATTTTAGGATTTATAAAAACTTTTTTAAAATTTATTAATTTGTCTCGTTCTTCATAATTCAACTCTTTATCATCTGCAAAAGGAGAAGTGTCAACAATAAATAATCTAATCGATTTACCAATTTGAGGAGCAGCTAGTCCAACTCCTTTAGCAGAATACATCGTATCCCACATATCTTGAATTAAAGATTGTAAGTCTTTATAATCCTCACTGATTTCATCACATTTAATTTTCAAGATTGGATTTCCGTAAGCTACAATTGGTAATATCATATCATTTTTTTTCTAAGTATGATTGAAGAATTATAGTTGCACTAATTTTATCAACTAAACTTTTATTCTTCCTTTTCTTTTTAGTAATCCCACTATTATTGATTGTTTGTTTTGCTAATAAAGAGGTAAACCTTTCATCATACCTTGTAATAATAATTTTTGGAAAAATTTTATTTAAATTTTTAATAAATAATAATATTTGATCTTCTATTTCAGATGGTCTATTATTAGATTGTAAAGGTTTTCCAATTACAATAGTATCTACTTGTTCTTTATTTATTGTTTTTTTTAAAAAAGGGATTATTTCAGAATTAGAAATAGTGGTTAATCCAAATGCAAATACCCTAAGTTCATCAGTAATAGCTATTCCTATTCTTTTTAATCCATAATCTATTGCAACAATTTTAGACATTTTTCAAAGTTAATTCATTAATAATTAAGGTTAAAATATCTGAAAGTATTAATTAGAATGTATATTTGAAAAAAAAATATCAAAAGTGAGAAAAATTATTGAATCTGCTTGGGAAGACAAATCTTTATTAAAAAATAAAGAAACAAAACAAGCTATATATTCAGTTATTGATAGTTTAGATAAAGGAAATTTAAGAGTTGCAGAACCTAAAAAAAATGGATGGATAGTAAATGAATGGGTAAAAAAAGCAGTAGTTCTTTATTTCCCTATTCAAAAAATGAAAACCATAGAAGTTGGACCATTAGAGTTTCATGATAAAATACCATTAAAAACAGGCTATGCTGAAAAAGAAGTGAGAGTAGTTCCTCATGCAGTAGCTAGACATGGTGCTTATATTAGCAAGGGGGTAATTCTTATGCCATGCTATATTAATATTGGTTCATATATTGGTAAAAATTCTATGGTAGATACATGGGCTACTGTTGGAAGCTGTGCACAAATTGGTGAAAATGTACATTTAAGTGGAGGAGTTGGTATTGGAGGGGTATTAGAACCTTTGCAATCCTCTCCGGTAATAGTAGAAGACAATGCTTTTATTGGTTCAAGATGTATTGTAGTAGAGGGAGTCAAAATTGGTAAAGAATCTGTTTTGGGTGCTAATGTAGTTCTTACCGGATCTACAAAAATAATTGATGTTTCAGGTAAAAACCCTAAAGAATTTAAGGGAGAAATTCCTCCAAGATCTGTTGTAATTCCTGGATCCTTTACAAAAAATTTTCCTGCTGGTGATTTTCAGGTTCCCTGCGCTTTAATAATTGGAAAAAGAAAAGAAAGTACAGATAAAAAAACGTCACTTAATAATGCTTTAAGAGACTATAATATATCCGTTTAATCTAATTAATTAATGGTTTTAGAAATTAAAAAAGCTGTTAAATGCCTTAATAATGGTGGTATAATAATTTATCCAAGTGATACTCTATGGGCAATTGGATGTGATGCGACCAATCAAAATTCTATTGATAAAATTTATAAAATAAAAAGAAGAAGTAAATCAATGCCATTTATTTGTTTAATGAATAATTATAAAATGATTGAAAAATATACCAATATTAATCAATCAAAAAAAGATATTATCAATTCTCAAAATGGCCCTACTACTGTTATATATGATGAAGTAAAAAATTTAGATACTTTTTCAAAATCAATTGCAATTAGAATCCCAAATGATTTGTTTTGCCAAAATCTTTTAAATGCTTTTGATAGGCCAATAATTTCTACTTCAGTTAATATTTCTGGAGATAACTACCCTTTTTATTTTAAAGAAATAGATAAAGTTATTTTAGATCAAGTTGATTATAAAGTAAATTTATTTATAAATAAAAAGCTTGATAAAGCTTCAAAAATAATTAAAATAAAAGAAGATAATTCTATAATAATAATAAGGTCATAAAATGATCCATTCTTTAATTAAAAAAAATATTAATAATAACTTATTTAAAGTTATTTCTAAATGTGCTGATGAAGATGGCATAGAATGTTATTTGATTGGTGGCTACGTTAGAGATTTGATAATAGGTTTTAAAAAACCAAAAGATATAGATATTATGGTTGTTGGAGATGGAATTGAAATTGCAAAAAAAGTTTGTAAAAATTTAAATTCAAAAGCTAAAATAATAATCTACAAAAATTTCCGTACTGCTGCTTTTAAATACAAAAATTTTGATATTGAATTTGTTGGAGCTAGAAAAGAAAGCTATAAAAATTCTAGTAGAAATCCCATAGTTAAAACAGGAACTCTAAATGACGATCTAAACAGAAGAGATTTTACAATTAATACTATTGCAATTGGACTAAATTCATCTAATTGGGGAGAGATATTAGATAAGTTTAATGGATTAAATGATATAGAAAATAAATTAATAAGAACTCCTCTAGATCCAGTCAAAACTTTCTCTGATGATCCCCTAAGAATGTTAAGAGGAATACGATTTTCATGTCAACTAGAATTTAATCTTCATAGTGATTTATTAAATTCAATTTCATCAGAAAAAAACAGAATTAAAATAATTTCTAGGGAAAGAACTTCAGAAGAATTAAATAAAATATTAATGACTAATAAACCTTCTATAGGTTTTAAAATTCTTGATGAAACAGGACTTCTAAAAATAATTTTGCCAGAATTAACAGCATTGAAAGGAATTGATGAAATTGAAGGATATAAACATAAAGACAATTTTTATCACACATTAGAGGTTTTAGATAATATATGCTTAGAAACTGATAATCTTTGGTTAAGATGGTCAGCTCTCCTCCATGATATTGGCAAAGCACCAACTAAAGAATTTATTAATAAAATAGGATGGACATTTCATGGACATGAATTAAAAGGTTCTAAAATGGCATACAAAATATTTAAAAGACTGAATCTGCCATTAAATAATAAGTTGAAATATGTTCAAAAAATTATTTACATGAGTTCAAGGCCAATTGTTTTATCTGATGATAATATTTCAGATTCTGCAGTAAGAAGATTAATTTATGATGCAAATGAAGATGTTGATGATCTATTAACATTATGTGAAGCTGATATTACAACCAAAAACCCTAACAGATTTAAAAAATATCTTAACAACTTTAAAAAAGTTAGAAAAAAAATTGTTGAAGTAGAAAAAAGAGATCACATAAGAAATTTTCAACCTCCTATTTCAGGAGAAGAGATTATGGAGACATTTAATCTCAAACCTTGTAAATCAATAGGCAAAATTAAAGAGGCTATTAAGGAGGCTATTCTAGAAGGTGAAATTAAAAATGATTACAATACGGCATATAAACTTATGCTGGAAGAAGGGGAAAAATTAGGTCTTATAGCAAATGAAAAGAGATAACAAAAAGGTAATTTACTGGCTTTTTAGTGGATGTGCCTTAATTTTTATTATGGTAGTTGTTGGTGGGATAACTAGATTAACTCATTCAGGGTTATCAATCCCAGACTACAAACTAATTTCAGGAATAATTCCTCCAGTTAACGATCAACAATGGCAAGAAGCATTTGATCTCTATAAACAATATCCAGAATATCAAAAACTAAATAGCAATATAAGTTTAACAGAATTTAAAGGTATTTTCTTCTGGGAATGGCTACATAGATTTATTGGAAGAGTTATAGGTTTAGTCTTCATTATTCCTTTTCTCTATTTTCTAACAACAAGACAATTAGATAAATCCACTATAAAGAAAACTATAATACTACTAATTCTGGGTAGTTTTCAAGGATTTTTAGGATGGTATATGGTAAAAAGTGGTTTAGTTGATAGACCTGATGTGAGTCATTATAGGCTAGCTGCGCATTTAACAACCGCGTTTGTAACTTTTGCTTATACATTATGGGTTGCCCTAGATTTAATTTTTCCTATAAAACAGACTATAAATAAAACATATAGAAACCTAATAAGAATTGGTTTATTAATACTATTCATTCAAATAATATATGGAGCATTTGTAGCTGGTCTAGATGCTGGGTTTATTCATAATAACTGGCCTATGATGAATGAAGGAAAATTCATGCATGAAACAGTTTTAATTGAAAAAACCCCCTTATATAAAAACTTTATTGAAGGCAGAAGTGGAGTGCAATTTGTTCATCGTATTCTAGCATTCATTGTAGTTTTCTCAGTATTAATAATTTATATAAATGGAAAAAAAATAGCAGTTTCTAACTATCAATTAAATGGACTAAATTCCCTTCTTATATTAGTTGGTGTTCAATCAGTTCTAGGAGTACTAACTATCTTGCTACAAGTTCCTTTATGGCTTGGAATTGCACATCAGATAGGTGCATTCTTTCTGCTTAGCTCGATGATTTTTACACTTCATCGCTTCACTAAGTAACTATATTTAATACATTTGTAAACTATAAAATAACAGATGATTTACAGATTTAGAGTTATACTAGACAATGATACAGAAGATAATATCTTTAGAGATATTGAAATTAAAGATAATAGTACTTTTGAAGATCTACATTATACAATCATTAGTTCCTTTAATTTACATGGTAAAGAACTGGCAGCTTTTTATATAAGTAATGATAATTGGGAACAAGGAGAAGAAATAGCTTTAGATGGTTTTACTGAGAAAAATCAAATTTTAATGAGTGAAACTAATTTAAAAACTATTATAAATGAAAATCAAAAAAAATTCATTTATGTGTATGACTTTTTAAAACTATGGACATTTTTTGTAGAAATATTTGAAATTACTAAAGAAAAAAAAGATGCGATTTATCCAAAAAATATTTTTTCTAATGGAAATTTACCCAAGGAAGCTCCAGAAAAGCAATTTGTAGCAGAAGAAAATGAAGATAGTATTGAAGATGAAGATTTAGACTATAATAACTTTGATGATTATTATTAATCTACACTCAACATTTCATGATTCTCATAATTACGTAAAATATAATCAAAAGAAGCTTTCATAATTTGTCCCATATTATTAGCCTTCTTAAAATTTTTGTCATGGGTTAAAGTATAAATTTGCTGAGATAATATTTTAATATTTTTTTTATTTGAAATATTATCATTTAGCATACACTTAAGTATTTTTTTTGATCTAGTTGTTGAACTTAAAATTCTTTTGGCAATAATAGATCTCTCCTCTATTTTGTACTGATCAACTGAATTTTTTGGTAATTTTTCTTTAATTAAGTCCATTATTCTTTTATTCTCTTTGAAAAACTGAGGTCTATATATTTGTAAATTTCCTTCATAACATTGTTGATCAAAATCAATTGCTCTAATCTTATAAACCACTTGATCAAAATCATGTGTGGGAATAATAACATAATTATATGATCTCATATCCCCTAATAGGCGAATCATACATCTTTCATTAAATTTTACAAACTCTTTAGCAATTTGTGATCTTTCCAAATCATTGCATTTAGGTAAGAAATCATCAAAGAATTCGTCTCCAGGAATGCCCGTAATATGCTCTTCAATCAATGTGTTTTGAAAAACCAAGAAATTTAAATTATAAGGAGACAAAATATGTTCTAATTCTAAACCATAAATTCTTGATGCATCTGCTTTTTTAACATAGAAATATGTGAAATTATCATTTAGAACATTTCTAATTTTTACCCTGAAAGGCTTAGAGTTTCCAAAGGTACAATAGTCGATGGCATCAATATTTAAGAACTTAGTATTGTCTTTGTTACCATCAGAGTGTAATAAATTATATACTTTTTTTAAATTTTCATCAATTTCTTTTCTTTCAACATCTGAATAAAATACTCTAACCCATAATGTATCTATATCCTTATTATTATAGACTGAAACTGAACCTGCAAATCTTTTTAAATCTTCATAAAAAATCGGAATAATTATTTTTCTATTATATGAATTTAAATAATTATCTAATACCTTATTTATTTTAAAAGAAGGTTTCTTTTTTGACATCAATTTATTATTCATACAATATTTTTTTCAAAGTTAACTTATTTATTATTTTAGAAATTTATTGTCTTAAATTTGACTAAAGTTAATTTTTATTTTGTTTGATTTACAATCTGAATATAAACCTACAGGAGATCAGCCTGAAGCAATTGAAGAGCTTGTTACTGGAATTAATGATAACCAAAAGTTTCAAACTCTAAAAGGTGTTACTGGTTCTGGAAAAACTTTCACTATTGCTAACGTAATAAATACTGTTAATAAACCTACTTTAGTTTTAGCACATAATAAAACTTTGGCAGCTCAATTATATACAGAGTTTAAACAATATTTTCCTAATAATGCTATTGAATATTTTGTTTCATATTATGATTATTATCAACCTGAAGCATACCTTCCTATTACCGGCACATATATAGAAAAAGATTTATCTATAAATGATGAAATCGAAAAACTAAGATTAAGCACTACTTCATCTCTTCTTTCTGGAAGAAGAGATATAATTGTAGTTGCTTCAGTTTCCTGTCTTTATGGAATTGGAAATCCAATTGAGTTTAAGAAAAATATTATTGAAATAAAAAAAAATCAGAATATTTCAAGGACAGATTTATTACATAAGCTAGTTCAAAGTCTATATTCTAGGTCAAATAATGATATAGAAATTGGATCTTTTAGAGTTTCTGGTGATATTATTGATATTTTCCCAAGCTATGCAGACCATGCTTTTAAAATTCATTTTTTTGGAGATGAAATTGATGAAATTGAAATTTTTGACCCAACAACTAATAAAAAAACAGAAAACTTAAATAAGTTATTTATTTATCCTGCTAATATGTTTGCAACATCACCCGATGTTTTACAAAATGCAATGGATAATATTAGAGGAGATCTCTTAAATCAAATAAATTATTTTAAAGAAATAGGTAAACACCTAGAGGCAAAAAGATTAGAAGAAAGAACAAATTTTGATTTAGAAATGATAGCTGAATTAGGTTATTGTTCTGGCATAGAAAATTACTCTAGATATATTGATGGACGTGAACCAGGCACAAGACCTTTTTGTTTATTAGATTATTTCCCGGATGATTATTTAATGGTAGTTGATGAAAGTCATGTATCATTACCACAAGTTCATGCTATGTATGGTGGAGATAGAAGCAGAAAAGAAAATCTAGTAGAGTATGGGTTTAGACTTCCTGCTGCATTAGATAACAGACCATTGAAATATGAAGAGTTTGAACAAATTCAAAATCAAGTTATTTATGTTAGTGCAACACCATCCGACTATGAAATGCTTAAAACAGAAGGTGTTTATATTGAACAAATAATAAGACCTACAGGATTACTAGATCCTATGATTGAAATAAGACCAAGTGAAAACCAAATAGATGATTTGATAGATCAAGTCCAATTAAGAGTTGAAAAAAAAGAACGCATTTTAATAACTACATTAACAAAAAGAATGTCTGAGGAATTAGTTAAATTTCTAAGTCAAATAGAAATTAAATGTAGATATATTCATAGTGATATTGAAACATTAGAGAGAGTAGAAATAATGCAAGGATTGAGAAAAGGTTTGTTTGATGTATTAGTGGGAGTAAATCTTTTAAGAGAAGGACTAGATTTGCCTGAAGTTTCATTGGTTATCATTTTAGATGCAGATAAAGAAGGATTTTTAAGAAGTCATCGTTCTCTAACCCAAACCATCGGAAGAGCAGCAAGAAATGTCAATGGAAAGGCAATAATGTATGCAAATAAGATAACTAAGAGTATGCAAAAAACTATTGACGAAACTAAATATAGAAGAAAAAAACAAAAGAATTATAATAAAAAATTTGATATAATTCCTACCCCACTTAATAAAAATATATCTAATTTTTTTATAAATGAAGAAACTAATTCAAATAAAATTGTAAGGGATGAATTGATGAATGAAAAAATAAAAAATTTATCGAAAAAAGAAAAAGAAAAAGAAATAAGAAAATGTCGATCAAAAATGGAAAAAGCAGCTAAAAACTTAGATTTTTTTGAAGCTGCTAGATTAAGAGATACAATAAAGCTATTGAAAGAATAAAAAAAGGGAGGATAATCCTCCCTTTTTTTATTTTTTTACAGTTATAACTTTCTTAGGTTTATTATGAAACTCCTTTCTTTTAGGTAAAGTAATTGAAAGAATCCCATTTCTGTAAAAAGAATTAACCTTATCTATATCAGTAGATTCTGGTAATTCGAAAGATTTCTCAAAAGAAGAATATCCAAACTCCTTTATGGTATAATTATGATCGGATAAGTCTTTTTCATCTGTTGTGGATATTGTTAATAATCTATTATCAATTTCCACATTAAAATCATTATTATTTTTTCCAGGAATAGCAAGTTCTAAAATAAACTCTTTATCATTTTCCTTTACATTAAAAGAAGGAATGTTAAAAGAATTATAAGGAACATTTATATTCCAATTATTTTTGAAAAACTCATCAAAAATTAAAGGAAAAAAAGATGATTGTTTTTTAATTAAATTCATAATGTATTTTTTTAGTTAAACAAATTTTTACGATTTGAATAGTACAAAATGAATGCCATATGAAATTACATGACATAATGTCTTTATTTGGTATTTTTATAATGACATAATGTCATTTATTAGATAAGCTCTTGTATTTTATCAGCAGCTTCTTGGAACTCTATCGCGCTGTAAACCTTAAAACCACAATTATCAATAATCTTTTTAGCTATCTGTGCATTAGTCCCCTGAAGCCTAACAATTATTGGAACATTAATAGAATTACCCATATTATTAAAAGCGTCTACAATTCCTTTAGCAACCCTATCACATCTAACTATGCCCCCAAAAATATTAACTAAAATTGCTTTTACATTTTTGTCTTTTAATATTAGTCTAAAAGCTGTTTCCACTCTTTTTGCATCAGCAGTCCCTCCAACATCTAAGAAATTTGCTGGCTCTCCACCAGATTGTTTAATTAAATCCATAGTTGCCATAGCTAAGCCAGCACCATTTACCATACAACCAACATTCCCATCTAAATCTACATAATTTAGACCAACTGATCTAGCTTCAATTTCTACAGGATTTTCTTCCTTAAGATCTCTCCACGATTCATATTCTCTATGTCTAAACAATGAGTTATCATCTAAGGTAACTTTAGCATCAACTGCTATAATTTTATTATCAGAAGTTTTTAAAACAGGATTAATTTCAAAAAGGGATGCATCTGAAGACACATATGATTTGTAAAGCTTAGAAATAAATTTAACCATTTCTTTGAAAGCCTTACCAGACAAACCTAAATTAAATGCAATTTTTCTAGATTGAAAAGGAACAATACCAATCAATGGATCTATATCCTCATAAAAAATTAATTCAGGAGTTTTTTCTGCTACTGATTCTATATCCATCCCCCCTTCTGTAGAATACATAATCATATTTTTACCTGTTTCTCTATTTAATAAAATAGAAATATAGAATTCTTCTGGATCAGATTCCCCTGGATAATAAACATCTTCAGCTATTAAAACTTGATTAACTAATTTACCTTCTTTGGGAGTTTGAGGAGTTACTAAATGCATACCAAGAATTTTAGAAACAACATCTTCTAACTCATCAACATTTTTAGCAATTTTGACTCCACCTCCTTTACCTCTTCCTCCAGCATGAATCTGAGCTTTTACAATAAACCAACCTGTACCTGTTTCCTTTATTAACTGATCAGCTACTTTTAAAGTATTTTTTTTATCAGACAAAACATGTCCTCTTTGGATGCCAACACCATGTTCGGCTAGTATTTTTTTTCCTTGAAATTCATGTAAGTTCATATAGTAAATTTGAAAGGCTAAAATAACAAACAATTAACAAAAGAAGAATGAGTTATTGTTTTTTTATAATGATATTTTAAATATAAAACTGTTTTTAATTAAAAAAAAGCATACATTATATATATTTGCCGAATGAAAAATAGCAAACTACTGGAAGTAGCAAGAAAATTCGGAACACCTTCATATGTGTATGATACAACCAAAATAAAAAGTCAATATAATAGACTTAGAAAGTCATTTAGACAAGTTAATAAATTAGAAATCTTTTACGCTGTTAAAGCATTATCAAACATATCCGTTTTAAAATACATCCATACGCTAGGGGCTGGAATTGACACTGTCTCAATTCAAGAAGTTAGACTTGGTATTAAAGCTGGATACCCTCCTGAAAAAATCATTTATACTCCAAATGGTGTTTCTATTGATGAAGTTAATAAAGTCTCAAAATTGGGAGTAAGAATAAATATTGATAATTTGAATTTGCTAGAACAGTTTGGAAACTTATATCCAAAAACTTCTGTTTGTGTTAGAATCAATCCACATGTAATGGCTGGAGGGAATAATAAAATATCTGTAGGCCATATAGATTCTAAATTCGGAATAAGTATTCATCAAATACCTCTTCTACTTAGAATTATAAACAACACCAACATAAAAGTAAATGGAATTCACATGCATACAGGAAGTGATATTTTAGATATTGATGTATTTGTTCGTGCTACTGAAATATTATTTCAAACTGCATTAAAGTTTAAAGATTTAGAATTTATTGACTTTGGAAGCGGATTTAAAGTACCATATTCTCGAACAGATTCCGAAACAAATGTAGAAGAGTTAGGTATAAAACTTTCCAAAAGATTTAATCAATTTTGTAAAGATTATGGAAAAGAACTAACTCTAGCTTTTGAGCCAGGTAAATTTCTAGTTAGTGAAGCAGGATTTTTTTTGTGTTCAGTTAATTCAATTAAACAAACAACTTCAACTGTTTTTGCTCAAGTAGATTCAGGGTTTAATCATTTTATTCGCCCTATGATGTATGGTTCGAACCATTATATAGAAAATATCTCTAACCCTAATGATTCCAAAAGATTCTATTCAGTTGTTGGATATATTTGTGAAACAGATACTTTTGCATCTAACAGAAGGATTTCTAAGATTTCTGAAGGAGATGTTTTATCTTTTAATAATGCAGGAGCATACTGCTTTTCAATGGCAAGTAATTATAATTCTAGATACAAACCAACTGAAGTGCTATATATAAACAATAAACTTATTGAGATCCGAAAAAGAGAAACCATAGAAGATCTTATAAAGAATCAAATTGAATTAGATTTTGATAAATTATAATCAAGAAATAATACCAGAACCGAGCAACTCCTTATCATTATACCAAACAGCAAACTGTCCTTTTGTTATTGCAGATTGCTTTTTTTGAAAAACTAAAAAAACTCCATTATTAACAAAAATCAATAATGCTTTTTGTAATGGCTGACGATATCTTATTCTTGCTTCTACATTAAAACCTTTTCTTTTATCAACAAATTTATCTTTTCTTAAAAGGTGCAAATCTTCTTTTTTTATAAAAAGAACCTTTCTAAATAAACCTGGATGATTTTTACCTTCTCCAACATAAATTACATTATTAATCACATCTGTTTTTAAAACAAATAAAGGGTTTTTGGTTCCTCCAACTGCTATCCCTTTTCTTTGTCCAATTGTAAAGAAATGAGCTCCATTATGATCCCCTATATATTCTCCATCTTCATAGTCATAGTCAAATGGTTTAGAAATTTTATCTAAATTTTTATATGATAAATTTTTAGCATCATGCTTTATATGTCTATTATTATCAATAGAAATTTTAATTATTTTTCCTTTTTTTGGTTTAAGTTTTTGCTGAAGAAAATCTGGCAATTTAATTTTTCCAATAAAACATAAACCTTGAGAATCCTTCTTCTCTGCTGTAACTAGATTTTGTTTTTTTGCAATTGCCCTAACTTCTTTTTTAGTTAGGTTTCCAATTGGAAATAAAGTTTTACTTAATTGGTTCTGAGATAGTTGACATAAAAAATAAGATTGATCTTTGTTTTTGTCTAAACCCATTAGTAAACTATAAATATTGTTATTTTTTTTAACTCTACAATAATGGCCAGTAGCTATAAAATCTGCACCCAGCTTTAAAGCAATTTTTAAAAATATATCAAACTTAATTTCTCTATTACAAAGAATATCTGGATTGGGGGTATTTCCCTTTCCATATTCATCAAACATATAATCAACTATTCTCTTTTTATACTCAACACTTAAATCAACTGTTTGAAAAGGGATAGAAAGTTTTTCACTAACTAACATAGCGTCATAACTATCTTCAAGCCAGGGACATTCTTTTGAGATAGTTACAGATTCATCATGCCAGTTTTTCATAAAAACACCAATAACATCATAACCTTGTTCAACTAAAAGATGAGCTGAAACACTTGAATCTACGCCCCCGGAAAGCGCAACTACTACACGTATTTTTTTATTAGACATTGATTATTAAATGTACTAAAAAAACTACCTTTTATTTTGTAATTTTCTTTGTTCTTCAGCTTTATCCATCATTTCTTGCATCTTTCTTTGAAACCTGTTTTGAGTAGAAGGTTTCTTCTTATTTTCCTGAATTTGAAGAAGTATTTTTTCTTCATTGATAATGAAATGTTTTATTGTTAGCATTAACAGAATAGTTATGATATTGGAAACAAAATAATATAAACTAAATGCGCTTGCATAATTATTAAAAAAGAATAGCATCATCACAGGCATTAGATACATTATAAATTTCATATTAGGCATTCCTGGTTGAGAGGATTGCATTTGAGCTCCTGAAGACATCCTGGTATAGAAAAAAATTGCAATAGATGCTAAAATTGGAAGTAAACTAACATGATCACCATACCAAGGAATACGGAAAGGAAGTTCAGCAATTACATCATATGAAGAAAGGTCGTCAGCCCAAAGAAATGATTTCCCTCTTAAAGGAAAGGCAATTGGGAAAAAACAGAATAATGCATAAAAAACAGGCAACTGAAATAATGCTGGAACACAACCTAAAAGAGGATTTGCACCTGCTTTATTATAAAGCTTCATTGTTTCTTGTTGCTTTTTTACTGCATCATTTTTATATTTTTCATTTAGTTCAGCTATTTCAGGCCTTAATACTTTCATCCTAGCTTGAGAAACATATGTTTTGTAAGTAACAGGGGACATTGCCAATCTAGTTATAATTGTCATAAAAATTACTGCCAACCCAGCTGAAAAATATTTGCTCAAAAAACCAAAAAGAGGAAAATATATAAACCTGTTAATCCATCCGAATATTCCCCAACCGAAATATATAGATTCATAAATATTATTATCATAATTCTTTAAAACATCATAGTCATTTGGACCAATATATAAATTCATTTCAGAATTTAATTCTGATTTATCTAAAACTAATGGAATTGAAGAAATATAATTTTTAGTATACAAAACATCTTTTCCCTCATCTTCAAAAAGCTTCTTTGATTCAAAAACAACTTCATCAGTTGGATTGTTTAAAACAAGAATACTATTAAAAAAATGTTGTCCATATGAAATCCATGAGACAGAATTTTCAGTTTTATCGCTATCACTGTATGAACTTAAATAATTAGTTTCATCCCCTTCATATTGATAATATAATTGGCTATATCTATTTTCATACTCAACACTTTTTGCTTGTCTTAAAGCTTTTAAATCCCAGTTTAATTGGATAGCCCTTTGATTATCTATTACATTTCTAAATCCGGAAGATTTAATAGAAAAATTTATCATAAAACCATTTTTTGGAAGAGTATACTCAAAATTTAAAAATTGGTTTTCTGAAATAGACAAAATCATACTTAATTTTGTCCCATCATAATTTTTATCTACAACTGGTTGAAAATCATAATTTGAAGTATTAATTAATTGACCATTTAATGAATAGAAGTTCAAATTAATATTTTGATTTCCATCCTTAATCATATACAAAGGGTCTCCCTTAAAATCGGTAAAGTTTTTTAATAATGCTTCAGTTAATAAGCCTCCTTTTGAATTAAACTTAAGAATCAAATCATCATTTTCTATTACTACATCATCAAACTTAATTTTAGATTTATTTTCAGAACTTACAAAAGGTTTTGAATTTTCATCATTTAAATTTAATCCTTTAGATATCTTATTTTCTGAATCTAAATTAGAATCATCTGATTGAACTGAAATTTCTAAATTTTCTTTACTGTTTTCAATAATTCTCTTTTCTGGCTCAGGAATAGTGTAAATATACCATACAAAAGCAGTCATTAGTAAGACAAAACCTAAAATTTGATAAGGATCAATTTTGTTTTCTTCCATTTTATTATTTAGATTTTCTATATTTTAAACAAGCTTTGACAAAGGACACAAATAATGGATGTGGACACTCTACAGTACTCTTATATTCTGGATGAAATTGCACTCCAATAAACCAATCATTTGATGATAATTCAACTATTTCTACTAAACCAGTTTCAGG
>CABXGL010000016.1 GCA_902511755.1 uncultured Bacteroidota bacterium
TTGAGCAACCCATTATTTCTCCTTTATTTTCAAAAATTTGAATATGATTTATATATTTTAAAGAACCTAAATTTTTGTATTCATCTTTCCATAATTTAATAACTAGTATTATTTCATTAATAGTCATAAGAGGAATAGTTAAAGAATGATTTGGAGAATAACATATTACTTTACAAATTCCAGATTCAGAATGAGCTTCTAAAAGACCTTCCTTTAAATTGTTTTCACTTGAATCAATTAATGCTGAAAAATCATTAATAAAACTATAGGTGTCACTATAAGCAGGATTTTTTTCATTATTGACTCTTAAATTTCCTGGACATAAATAACAATCTGGATCATAACTGAGATTTTTAATTTTTGTTTTAATTTCTTTTTTTCCTTGCCATGGTCTTTTAGTTCTATTTGGAGATACAAGAACCCACTCCCCAGTCAATATGTTTTTTCTCCTATGAGATTGCTGATTAAAATTCATTAATATTTTTTATTGTGATTCCATTATCAATATTAACAGTAAATGCATTTAATTTAATACCAAATTTATCTAAATAAGCTTTTGAAATTAAATCTACAAAATCATTAACAAATTTTTCCTCTATTAAATTTATAGTACAACCACCAAATCCTCCACCCATCATTCTTGAACCAATTATTTCTTTATAATTTGATGTAAATTCAACTAGAAAATCTAACTCTTTACAACTAACCTCATATAAATTTTTCAGGCCATAATGAGATTCATACATCAATTCTCCAAATTCTGTAAGTTTTGATTTACTTATTTTATTTGCAGAATCATGTGTCCTTTTATTTTCTTGAATTACAAAAAGAGCTCTATTGTAAACCTTTTTTGTTAATACACTTTTAAACTCATTTAAAATATTTTCTTCGACTTCAACTAAACAATTGTATTTTTTATATTTTTTATTAATTATAATTAAAGCTTCGCTACATTCTTTAACTCTATCGTTGTAAGCAGAATTTGCTAAATTATGTTCTACATTGGTATTGATTAATAAAAATTTATAATTATTAAAATCAGAATTTATGTATTTAAAACTTCTGTTTTGACAGTTTAATAATATCAGTTTGTTTTTTTTCCCATTAACAATGGTAAACTGATCCATAATTCCCCCCATAAGTCCAATAAAATTATGCTCCACATCACTAACTATATCTATGATTTCATCATTTGTTAATTTTAAATTATTTAGTTGATTAATACCACTTGCTATTCCACAGATAAGGGCAGATGATGAACTTATTCCTGCTCCAATAGGTAAATTACTTTCAATTTTACAATTAAAAGCTTCTATTTTTAATTTTTTAAGAGTAATGAGATTATATAGAACTCCAATAATATAGTTTTGCCATTGTATTTTACTTTTAGATATTTTATTAAGATTTATTTTAAATCTTTTATCTAAAGTTTTGGATTTAATATTACATTCTTCTCCAGAAACAGAATGGAACTCTATAATTATTTTTTTATCAATAGATGCAGGAAGAACAGAACCTCCATTATAATCTACATGTTCACCTATTAAATTAATCCTTCCAGATGCTTCAACAAGTATCTTTTTTCTCATTTATAATTCTTGAAGTTTTTTTTCCCATTTCCAAGCAGATAAAATTGCATCTTCTAAACTAAGTTTAGCATGCCAATCTAGAATTTTATTTGCTTTTTTTGTATCGGCATACGCTTCAATAATATCTCCTTTTCTTCTTGGACCAATCGTGTAATTCAATTTATGACTTGAAACTTTTTCAAAGGTTTTAATTACTTCCATCACACTATAACCTTTTCCTGTTCCAATATTAAATACATCATAATTTGATTTTTGTTCAGGATTTAGGACCCTTTCCAAAGCTTTTATGTGAGCTTTAGCTAAATCAATAACATGTATATAATCTCTTATGCACGTTCCATCTTGAGTTGGGTAATCGTTTCCAAAAACAATTAATTTTTCACGTTTTCCAATGGCTGTTTGAGTAATAAAAGGAATCAAATTTTCTGGCTTTCCTATTGGAAGTTCTCCAATTTCAATTGATGGATGTGCACCAATAGGATTAAAATATCTCAAGGAAATAGATTTTATTTTATTATAAGATTTACAAAAGTCTTCAATAATTTCTTCTCCTATTTGTTTGGTATTTCCGTATGGAGATTCAGCTTTTTTAATAGATTCTATTTCTTTTATTGGAAGATTTAATGCCTGGCCATAAACTGTACATGAAGAACTGAAAATAAAGCTAATATTAGTGTTTAAATTTTCAATTTCTTGTAAAATATTGATCAATGAACCTAAATTATTTTCATAATATTTTAAAGGTTCAATAACACTTTCACCAATAGCTTTTGAAGCAGCAAAATGAATTATTCCGCTTATATCTTTGTGTTTATTAAATAATTCTTTTACAGAAATTTTATTTTTTAAATCAATTTTTTCAAAAATTATATCAGATTTAACAATATTTGTTATTCCTTTTAAAATATCAATTGAAGAATTTGATAAATCATCAACAATAATTACTTCATAACCTTCAGAGAATAGTTCAACAACCGTATGACTGCCTATAAAACCAAGTCCTCCAGTTACAATTATTTTTGATTTTTTTGACATTCTATATTTAAATACAATTTTATTAATCTATTCTAGTACTAGGTTTTCAATATTTGAAAATTTCTTCCCTCTGATCTTAACAAAGTTTGAAATCATCTCCTTTAACTTTTCTGGTTCTTTTTTAGCAAGGTCATTTTTTTGAGAAGGATCTTCTTTTAGATTATATAGTTTAAAATCTTTAGAATTCCCTAATTCGATATTTGTATATTTACTAATTGCAACCCCATTATATGGAGGAATCATTGCCCAATCACCATTTCTATATGCAGTTCTAGTTGATGCTTCAAGAATAAGTTCATTTCTTCCGGTTCCTTCATTATTTAAAATTAAGTTAGAAAAATCTATACCATCTTTCGATTTATAGTTAGTGCCGACTATAGTAGAAATAGAATTAAAAAGATCTATCTGAGAGATTATTTCATTTGAAACGTTTGGTTTTATTTTTCCTTTCCAATAGGCTATAAAAGGAACTTTTGCACCAGCTTCAAATAAACTATATTTTCCTCCTCTTAATCCACCAGAAGGAGTGTGGTCTCCAAGCTTTTCAACAGCATCATCATAATATCCATCATTTAGAACTGGTCCATTATCACTAGAAAAAATGATCAATGTATTGTCTAAAATACCTTCAGATTCTAACGTTTTATAAAACTCTCCAACACACCAATCTGCCTCAACAATTACATCTCCTCTAGGTCCCATTCCAGATTTGCCTTCAAATCTAGGGTGGGGTGTTCTTGGTACATGAGGCTGTTGCAGAGCATAATATAAAAAGAAAGGTTTGTCTTTATTTTCCTTAATATATTCTTGAGCTTTTCCTAAAAAATGATCTGCCATATCGATATCTCTCCATTTTGCTTTTTCTCCTCCCTTCATATATCCAATTCTAGGAACACCATTTACAATAGAACCATTGTGACCATGGTGCCATTTCATAGTAGTTAATTCAGGGTTTTTTAATCCAGTTGGAAGACCATAATCATTTCTTTCTTTATTATGTGTAAAGTTAACTTCTATAGGATCATTTGGATCAAGATTTACTACATAACCATTTTCTATATAAACACTTGGAACTCGATCTTGGGTGTCTGCCATAATATGGGAATAATCAAAACCTACTTGATTAGGACCAGGTGATATATTACCATTATAGTCTATTTTACCTGAGCCAAGACCTAAATGCCACTTACCAACAATTCCGGTGTGGTATCCTTTAGTTTTTAGAAACTTAGGAATTGTCATTTCGGTTGTATCAATAATTAATGATCCACCTGTAATAATTTTTGCTCTTGGATTTCTCCACGGATAAGTTCCTGTTAGCAAAGCGTACCTACTAGGGCTACATGTTGCAGAAGAAGCATAACCACTAGTAAATCTCATCCCTTCATTTGCTAGTTTATCAATATTGGGAGTGTTTAAAGTTCCTTTTTTATATGCACTAACATCACCATATCCTAAATCATCTGTATAAATAATAATAATGTTGGGCTTTTCTGCAGAGTTCTTTTCTGAGTTACAATTGAAAAAAAGTGAAATTAAAAATATAAAAGAAAGTTGTTTGATTAGTTTAAAATTCATGATTTTAGATATTAAAGAATTAATTTCTTGATCGACTAAATTAAAATTTTTATATGAATAATAGAGTAGTAAATGTTAGTTAATTTTTTTAGTAAAAAAAATCATATTTTTAATATTCCATAAAATCAACATAACATAAATAACTATGTTTAAAAAAATTTCATTTCTTATAATTTTACTTCTATTTACTATTTCATGTAATAATAAAAAAGAAAATACTAACCCTAATATAATATTAATCTTAGTAGATGATTTAGGATATGCTGATGTTGGTTTTAATGGATCTAAAGACATTAAAACCCCTCACATTGATAATATTGCTGATAATGGCGTTATATTTTCTGAAGGCTATGTTTCTTATCCTGTTTGTGGACCAAGTAGGGCTGGTTTAATTACTGGAAGATACCAGGATACTTTTGGTTTTGGTAAAAACCCACTTTTTGCACCAAAAGATCCTAATATGGGACTCCCATTATCTGAAGAAACAATAGCCGATATGTTAAAAATTTCTAATTATAGAACATTTGCTGTTGGAAAGTGGCACTTAGGAGCTCATCAGAGTTTAAGACCAATGAAAAGAGGATTTGATGAATTTTTTGGATTTTTAACTGGTGGTCATAGATATTTTCCACACGAATGGAACTTAGAAGATGAAACTAAGGTTAAAAGTCAAAGTGCTGCATATAGAACTAAACTTCTAAGAAATGAAGAGAGAATAGTAGAAAAAGAATATTTAACTGATGCATTATCAAGAGAAAGTGTGGACTTTATTGATAGAAATGCAGACAATCCTTTTTTTATCTACTTAGCTTACAATGCTCCTCATGGACCATTACAAGCAACAGAAAAATATCTTAAAAGGTATAGTCACATTAAGGAAAAAAATAGAAGAATTTATGCTGCAATGGTCAGCGCTGTAGATGATGGTGTTGGAAATATCATTTCAAAACTGAAAGAAAAAGGGATTTATGAAAATACCATTGTTTATTTTCTTTCAGATAATGGAGGAAGATTGAGAGGAGATTCAGATAATGGAGAGCTTCGTGGGAAAAAAGGAAATTTATTTGAAGGAGGAATTAGAGTTCCATTTGTAATGCAATGGCCAAAAGAAATTAAAGGTGGACAAATATTTGATAAACCAGTTATCTCTTTAGATATTTTTGCTACTTCAAAAGCATTAACATCTCCACTTGTCGAATCCAAAAATGAGTTGCACGGGGTTAATCTTATTCCTTTTCTAAAAGGGGAAAACAAGGATCATCCTCACGACTTTTTATTTTGGAGAAATAATTTGATGCAAAATGATGTTAACCTAAGATACGAAGCTTCTGCAGCGAGAACGGAAAAATTTAAATTTATTAAAAACAAAGAGTCAGATGCCCTTTATAATTTGAAAAATGAAATTTCTGAAAAAACTAATTTAAAGGATCAAAACAAGGAGATGTATGATAGTTTAAAATACAAGTATAGTAAATGGTATAAGACACTAATGGATCCAATTTTTTTAGGTCTACTAGCTAACAAAGAGTATAATAAGTTAAATCCTGATAGATTCAAAAATTAATTTTAAAAAGGGTTTTTGTCATCTATTTTTTCATTTTTATTGACCTTTCCCTTAATCTTTTTATTCTTGATTAGGTAGTTTAAACTATCTACAAATTTCTGATTGTAATTAGGATTTTTTTCTGATGGAATAGGGGCATTATTATCTTCTCTCCACTTTGTTAAATCATCTAAAAGTTCTTTTGTTTTTTCTTTGTTTATTTCACTTAAATTTTTAGACTCTGAAACATCCTTTACAATATTATAAAGTTCTATTTTATTGTCTTCAAAGTAATGATGGAGTTTCCAATTATCTTTAATCACTACAGATCCTGGCCTTGTTCTAAATAAGGGATCCGTTCCATTATCATTGTGAACATCATAGGCTTCTAAGTAAATAGGAAAATGAAAAAATAAGGCTCTTTTTTTAATTTCATTTCCTTCAAAAATTGGATTTAGGTCTATACCATCTAGTTTTAAATTTTCATTGTTGTGGCCTATTATATTTTTTATAGTTGGATAAAAATCAATATTACTTACTCTTTCATATGATTTTGTTCCAGGACTTATTTTACCCTGCCATGAAAAAATCAAAGGGACTCTTATCCCTCCTTCATAGTATGATCCTTTTCCAGCTCTTAGAGGATACTGATTCGATATTGCTGTAATTCCCCCATTATCAGAAGTAAAAATAATTAAGGTATTTTTTGATAATCCTGATTGCTCAATTTTATCTAAAATTTTTCCTATATTTTCATCAAGAGAATGAACCATGCCAGCATAATCTGCTCGGTTATGATTTTCATCTCCAATTTTTTTTGAATATTTTTCTTGAATTGATTTTTTAGATTGAATAGGGGTGTGAACTGAAAAAAAAGGGACATAAGCAAAAAAAGCATTGTCTTTGTTATTATCAATAAACTCAACCACTTCATTTCCGATTCTATCAGTTAAATATTCTCCATCAGGGCCATCTTCTATATTTACATTTACATAAGGTGGGAAATAACTGCCAGGCCCACCATGGCGATTTCCTCCAACATTTACATCAAATCCCATTTGTTCCGGATAATATCCCTTTGGACCCATGTGCCATTTTCCAAAATGCCCCGTAGTATATCCTTTAGCTTTTAACATTTCAGGGATTATAAAATATTCTAAATCTAGTTTTGTCTTCGTTTTAATTGGAATAATTTTTCTTGTTTTTTTATTTCCTCGATCTGAGTTTCTAACTGTGTAAATCCCATGAAAAGGGTGGTATCTTCCAGTAAGCATGCTTGCTCTACTAGGTGCGCAATTGGCAGAGGAGGCATATCCATTATAAAAAGTCATTCCGCTTTTTGAAAGCTTATCAATATTGGGTGTTTCGTAATATTTTGAGCCCATATAAGATAGATCCGACCATCCTAAATCATCTGCAACAATTAAAATTATATTAGGCTTTTCTTCCTTTTTATGGCTAGTTTGACAAGAAAAAAAAGTAGCTAAAAGAAATAGGATTAATATTTTTTTCATAATAACTATTCGTTATTAGTTAAATAATTTATTCTTCTGTTAACAAGTCCATTTTCCTTTTCAAACCATTTGTCTGGATATACACTTTTATTTAGTTCTAATTTGTAATCGGGATTTTTTGTTTTAATCAAAGCCAAGGTATTGAGCATCAAATTAGCTTCGGCTTCAGAATTAGCATTTTTAAGTAAATCATTTATTTTGGAAGCATCTATTTTTAAATCATTCAAAAGAAGGTACTCAGCTGCTCTTATTTTTACTAAGTTTTCTGAATCGTTTTCAAATATGGATTTTATTTTATTTAAGTGCTCTTTTGCTTTCAATCTAAAAGATGAACATGTTATAAGACCCCAATATCTTATCCAAGGATTTGTATTATTTAATGCATCTTTAATTTTAGAAGAAACCTCATTGTAAGGCTGTAGACTAAGATCAGCTGTTGTTATAAGTTTTTCTATTAAATTTTTATTTTCTTGACCAAAACTCACTGCATTTTCAAGTCCATTTTCTAAAAAATAAGGTTCAGGAAAAAAACTAAGATCAGCTTGAGAAACTACATGATTATTTAAGGTTTCTCTCAAATTAATTAAGGTTTCTTTATACTGGTCATTTTGTGCCAAATTGTTTATTTCGTGAGGGTCTTTTTCAATATCATAAAGTGCTTCGGGGGATCTTGCATTAAAAAAACGACTCTGTGTTTTATTTAATTTTTCCTCTTGAAATAGTTTATACCATTCTTTATATGCTAACATTTTATATCGATAATAATTATATAATCCATCTACATTAAAAGGTTGGTAGTTACGTATGTATTTATATTTTCCTTTTCTAACGGATCGAACTAAATCATACTTTTCATCAAATCTATCTGCATAACCAAATGTAGTATCCTGTTTTTCCATCTGACTCTTTTTTAATCCTTTTCCCATAAAAGGAGTTCCATCAATTCCTTCAGGTATTTTTATTCCAGCTAATGACAATACTGTTGGAACTAAATCAACAAAATCGACAAAAGAAGAAGTTCTAGTTCCCCCTTTAAACGGAGATAGTTTCTTCCATTTTTCCGGAACACGAACAACCATTGGGACATTAAGTCCACTTTCATATAAATATCCTTTGCTTCTTGGTAAAACTCCACCATGGTCTCCATAAAAAAATATGATCGTATTTTCCATCAATCCTTCTTTCTCTAAATTTTCAATAAATTTTCCCATTTCTTTATCTACATCTTTATGATGATTATGCAGCAAAGATTGAGTGTATCTGAAAGTAGGTGTGTCGGGATGGTAAGGGAACGGTTTTATGCTATCTAAATTATTTGAATCAAGAGCTTCTGAAAGTTGTTTTTCATTAAAATGTAATTTTCCTTCATGTGTGTTGTGAAAATTTTGGACATGAAAGAAAGGTTGTCCATCTTTTCTGTTCTTATATGTTGCTTTTAGGGAAGATTCATCCCAAATCTTTTCTTCCTTAATAAAATTATAATCTTCCTTTGCATTGTTAGTGACATAATAACCTGCCTGTTTTAAATAAATAGGAAAAGGTTTAATATTATCAGGCAACTTTACCTGTGACATTTTTCTATGATACTGTGTTCCAATTCTAGGTGCATAAGCTCCAGTAATTATTGTGCTTCTTGCAACAGAACAAACAGGAGCATTAGAAAATGCATTATCAAATACAACTCCTTGATTAGCTAAAGCTGAAATTGCAGGCATTTCAGCACCACCTTTTGTATACAAATTCATATAATGTATAGAATTGTCTTCAGTTACTAGCCAAACAATATTAGGTTTTTCATCTTGATTGTTACAAGAAAAAAATAAAATGGAAAAAAGTATAATAAATGTTATCCTTAATGTTTTTTGGGTAATATGCATCATACTATTGTTTTTTTAAAAGTAAATAATATAATTTATATATTGAGCTTTATAAAAATTTATAAAAAATTTACAATGCAAAAGTATAAGTTATTAGTCTTCTTGTTTTTAATTAGCTCTACTATTATAAACTCACAGTACAGGGAATGGGAGGATTTATCTGTTTTTTCAATTAATACAGAAAAATCACACGCCACTTTTTATCCTTTTAGTAGTGAAAAACATTTAATTGAAAATAATTTATCAAATAATGAGCTATACAAGTCTTTAAATGGAAAATGGGATTTTAAACTTTATCGTAATATTGATTCTGTTCCATCAAATTTCTTTTTAAAAAAGGGTAATGTTAAGAGTTGGGGAAAAATTCCAGTTCCTGCAGATTGGCAATTTCATTCTGAAGATTTTCCAGTTTATTCCAATATAATATATCCCTATGAGATTAATCCACCATATATGCCAAAAGATTATAATCCAATTGGCTTATATCATAGAAAGTTTAAAATAGGCAAGGATTGGAATGATAAAGAAGTTTTTATTCACTTTGCTGGGGTTAATTCAGCATTTTATATATGGGTAAATGGAGTAAAAGTAGGTTATTCTGAAGGGAGTAAAACTCCAGCTGAATTTAATATTACAAAATATATTAAAAAAGGAAAAAATACTCTTATGCTTCAGGTAATTAGATGGTCTGATGGAACTTATTTGGAAGATCAAGATTTTTGGAGACTCAGTGGAATTGAAAGAGATGTTTTTCTATATGCACAACCAAAAGTAGCAATAAGAGATTTCTTTGTAAAAACCAACTTAAATAAAGATTTAAATACATCTGATTTCAATATAGATGTTGATATTAGAAATTATAATATGTCCACATCTAAAATAAAAGTTAGATTTAAATTATATGATGATAAAAGTCAATTAATTGAAACCTTTGATAAAGATGTTGAAATGGAATCCCTTAGCACCTTAAAAGTAAATCTCAGCAAGGAGATTTTAGAGCCTTCTCTATGGAGTGCTGAACAGCCTAATTTATATTATTTGACAACAACTTTAATTCAGAACGGAAATGAAACACAAGCGATAGGTCAACAAATTGGATTTCGAAGAATTGAACTTGATGGAGGGCAGGTTTTGGTTAACAATCAACCTATACTTTTTAAAGGAGTAAATAGACATGAACATGATGAATTTACTGGTCATGTTGTATCTAAGGAATCTATGTTGAAAGATATAGAGATAATGAAACAAAACAATATAAATGCTGTAAGAACTTCTCATTATCCTAACGATCCCTTTTGGTATGAGCTCTGTAATAAATACGGTATTTATGTTATTGATGAGGCTAATGTAGAATCTCATGGTTTTGGTTATGAAAAAGAGAATACCCCTGCATTTAAACCTGAATTCGACGCAATGCATATGGATAGATGGGTTAGAATGGTAGAAAGAGACAAGAATCATCCATCAATAATCATGTGGTCTCTAGGAAATGAGGCTGGAGATGGTCCAATTTTTGTTAAAGGATACGAATGGATAAAAGACTATGACAAATCTAGATTAGTTTTTTATGAAAGAACTTCTGACAGGATTGATCTTAAAAAAATGGGAATTAATTTAAAACCTCATACTGATTTTTTAGGATGGATGTATAAAACAATGAATCAATTAAAAAGGGAATATTTAGGAAGATTTCCATACAGACCATTTATTTGGGCAGAGTATTCTCATGCTATGGGAAATAGTAATGGAAATATTGCAGATTTATGGGAAATGGTATATAAAGAAAGGCAAATGCAAGGTGGTTTTATATGGGATTTTGTAGACCAAGGTTTAGCTGATTATACTAGTGATGGAAAGAAATATTGGAAATATGGAGGAGATTTTTCTCCAAGCACTTATCATAACGACACCAATTTTTGTATGAATGGTTTAGTAAATACTGACAGGACTTTTCATCCAGCGATGGCTGAAATAAAAAAAGTATATCAGGATGCAAGATTTTCATTAGAAAAGAGTGTTAGATCTATTTCAGTAAAACTTGAAAATCAATATTTTTTCACCAATCTAAATGAATTTGATTTTAAATATGAACTTTTAAAAGATGGAAAAGTTATAGAAAATGGAAATTTTGATATTGACTTAAAACCTCAGTCTTCAACAGTTATCAATATTCCAATAAACAATAGTTTAGTGAAGGAAATTCAGATTAAGGGTTATGTTCAAAAGCTCCACGATTATCATTTAAATGTCTATGGGTTTTTGAGTAATAGTAAAAATTTAATTCCTTCGGGTCATTTGATTTTAAATGAACAATTGGTAATTCAAGAATCTAGGCTTAGAAATATTCTTTCTAATTCATCCAAATCACTTAAAGTTGATATAAGTGATGATTTAATTAAAATACATAATGAAAAAGTATCCTTTTCTTTTAATAAATCTTCGGGGGATATGGATAGTTATGTTGTCAACGGAAAAGAATTTATTGATAAAGCACCTTATTTAAACTTTTGGAGAGCACCAATAGATAATGATTATGGAAATCAATTACCTGTTAGATCTAAACAATGGAAGGTGGCTTCTAATCAAAGGACACTAAAAAGTATTAATCACGAAGTTCTTGGTAAGAATGTTAAGGTTTCGGTCCAATATGAATTGGCAAATATTAAATCCCTGTATACTACTACATTTTTAATTAACCCTGAAGGCGAAGTAAAAATATCAAATGACTTTAGATATAATGGAAGATTGGTGGATGCTGAAATGCCAAGATTTGGAATGAACTTACAAATTCCTAAAAATTATAGTAATGTGTCGTGGTATGGTAGGGGGCCGCATGAAAATTATATAGACAGAAAAGATTCTGCATTTATGGGAATATATAAATCTTCTGTTGGAGAATTGGGATTTGATTATTCTAGACCACAAGAGAATGGTTATCGTACTGAAACAAAGTGGCTTGAATTAAAGGATAATAATGGAGTAGGTCTAAAAATATTAGGAGACCCTTATATCTCTTTCAGTGCACATTATAATACCATTGAAGATTTTGATGATGGTTTAAGAGAAAATAAACCTGGAGAAAAAGCTTCGCCAAGGTCAAGAATTATAAAAAAGCAGAGAAAACCTGTTGATATTGCTAAAAGAGATTTTATAAGTTTAAATATTGACTTAAAACAAATGGGAATAGGCGGGGACAATAGTTGGGGGGCTAGACCTTTGATGAAATATCTTATTCAACCCGGAAATTTTTCATATTCCTTTACAATAAAACCTATTAATTGAGAATATCATAATTTGTACATACAATAATTATAAAATATTTATCATTGAAGAAACTAGATATAGAAATCTTATAGATAGTTTTTTTTTTTACATATATTTGACACTTACAACAAATATTAAAACTAAAAATATTATGAATAAACGTAATTATTTATCTATTCTTGTGATGTTTTTCATCGGAGTAGGATCGTTAATTGCTCAGAAGACAATTACTGGAACAATAACCGCGGATGGTTCACCCATGCCTGGTGTTTCTGTAATTGAGCAAGGAACAGTGAATGGTGTGACATCAGATTTTGATGGTAATTATTCGATTACTTTACAAAATGACAACTCTAACTTAGTTTTTAGTTACCTAGGATTTATTACCCAGACTTTATCAACTTCATCATCTACTTTAGATGTTGCATTGGTGGAGGATGTAGCTCAGCTTGAAGAAGTAGTTGTTACGGGTTATGGATCTACAACTAAAAAGTCTTTAACAGGAGCTATTGGAACCGTATCTGCTGAAGAACTAACTTTAAAGCCTGCACAAAATACGACAACCCTTCTTATGGGACAGATTGCGGGATTGTCTACTAGACAAGGAGGATCTTTGCCAGGTTATGATTGGGCTACCCTAAGTGTTAGAAACTTTGGTCCTGCTTTAATTCTAATTGATGGAGTTGAATCTAATCTTGGTCAAATTGATCCAAATGATATTCAATCAATTTCTGTTTTAAAAGATGGTGCTGCTTCAATTTATGGTGCAAGAGCTGGTAACGGTGTTATTCTTGTTACAACAAAAAGAGGATCGGATGCTGCAAAGGGAGCGAAATTCACTTACCATGGCAATACTACCTGGTCTAATCTAATTACTATGCCTAATACTGTCAACGCTCATCAATTTGCTGAGTTGATGGAGGAAAATGGATTGGGTGCAGAGAATGAAATGCCAGAATATTTGGATTATGATACTACAAGAAAAAAAGTTTTTAATAGAATTACAGGAGAAGATTTTGACGGTGTAGACTGGTATAGAACTGCTTATAAAGACTGGGCTCCTCAAACTCAGCATAATTTAAGTGCTCGTGGAAGGGGAGAAAAAATGGGATATTTTATTTCTCTAGGATTTTCAGATACTGAAAGTGCTTTTAGAGATGCAGATTATACTCTGAACAGATATAATATTAGAACTAACTTGGATGCAAAGTTTACAGATAATTTAAGTGCTTCAGTAGATTTAAGTTACCGCCAGACTACTTTGGATAGAGCTAACTTTGGAATCAGTGAAATGTATAATAGATTAGGTACAGGAAAACCCACTAATCTTCCAATATTCCCTGATCCTTCTTATGCCTCACAAACTGGAGCTGCAACACCTTATTCTCCAATTTATATGGTAAGAAAGTCTCATTCTGGAACTAGAGTAGATAGAGATAACAATCTACAAGCACGTATTAGCTTAAAGTATGATGTTCCTTTTATTAATGGATTAACTGCAACTGCTAGTTTGAATATGGAAACTCAAACAGAATGGAACAAG
This sequence comes from uncultured Bacteroidota bacterium, assembly GCA_902511755.1. GTDB lineage: Bacteria > Bacteroidota > Bacteroidia > Flavobacteriales > Flavobacteriaceae > MAG-121220-bin8. The sequence continues at coordinate 13,944 of CABXGL010000016.1, forward strand.
CAAATTCAAAAGAAGTTTAACATGTATACCTACGATCCTTTAGATGGGGAAGGGGATGCTGCATATACTTTTTTTGGTACATACCAAAGAGATTTCATAAGTGTTAATTCAGATCGTGATATGGAATTACTTCCAAAACTAACTTTAAATTATGAAAATTCTTGGGATCAACATGATTTAAAAGCCACTTTTGTTGCGGAGTCCACTACATTTGAAAGAGATTATTTAATGGGATCAAGAACTGACCCATTATCATTTGAGGCACCCTATTTAAATTATTCATCTGAAGCAGAAAGAAATAATGCTGAAATTTTTTCTCAAAGTGCTCGTTCTAGTTATGTAGGTAGGATTAATTATATTTTCGATCAAAAATACCTTTTTGAGATGACTATGAGAGCGGATGCAACTGCTCGATATGCTGTGGATGGAAGATGGGGATATTTTCCAAGTGCTAGTTTTGGTTGGAGAATTTCTGAGGAGGACTTTATGAAAGATAATTCTGCTTGGAACAACTTAAAATTAAGAATGTCCTATGGAATGATGGGTAATGATGCTATTTCAAATTTTGACTTTTTGACTGGATATAATATTTCATCTGGTTTCTACATGTTTGATGGTAAGCCTTATCCAATTATATCTTCGGCAGGTCTTGCAAATGCTCTAGTCACATGGGAGACTATGAAAATTGCTAATATCGGCTTAGATGGTACTTTGTGGGATGGTGGATTAGGATTTGAATTTGATGTATTCTATAGATTAAGAGAAGACATATTGGCTCTTCCAGATTCTGATATTCCTTTTCATTTTGGAGCAAGCCTTCCTAGAACTAATCTTAACTCTAGAGATAATAGAGGGTTTGATTTAATGTTAAAACACAAAGGAAAAATTGGAAATGTTTCCTATAGTATTAACCCTATGGTTTCTTACTCTAGAGGAAAATATGTAAGTTGGGAAGAAAACATTCTTCCTACAACAGGTGTAGATGCTGCAACAGCTGCTGCAAATGCAGAATATAATAGAAGATATGTTTTAACTGGAAATTGGGATGACCGTCAGTGGGGTTATCAAACAAATGGATTTTTTACCTCACAGAGTCAGATTGATAACCATCCAGTAGATATTGATGGTGCAGGAAATGCTACTGTTATTGTAGGAAACTTGATCAGAATAGATCAAAATGGTGATGGTTTAATTGACTGGAGAGATCAAATAGTAATCGGTCAAGGGGGTATGCCAAAATGGAACTATAGTACAAATATGTCGTTCAGATATAAAAACTGGAGTTTGGATATGCTATGGCAAGGTGCTAGTGGATATTCCATTACTTTTGGTGGATCTGCTGGACCATGGTCACATTCAGGTCACCAAACTGTAGCTAAAAGTTTTGCTTATGAAAATAGATCAATTAGAGGAGCAAATGGTGATATTGAAATTGTAAAGGCATTTCCTCCAACTTTTACCACCGGTGGTATTCCTCAAGTAGATAATGTAGCAACTGACTTCAATAGAATTGATGCTATGTATTTAAGACTAAAAACAATAAATTTATCTTATAATGTTGAAAAAGGCTTTGTAGATAGAACAGGACTTAATGCTATCCAATTATATGTTGCAGCATCAAATATTTTGACTTTTGATAACTTAGGAGTTTATTCTGGAAGTTATGACCCAGAAATTACTACTGGAACAGCTGGAGGTAATATTGATAGAGCTTATCCTAATAATATGACCATAACAACGGGAATTAAAATTGGCTTTTAATAACAATAAAAATAATTAATAAACTATAAAAAAATGAAAAAACTATTTTACTTATCAATTTCTTTAATATTTGTATTTGGATGTGCAGATTTAGATCTGCAACCTACGGATATGATTTCAGAAGATGCAGTTAAGAAAGATCCTAAATTAGTAGAGGCTTTTTTAACTAAAATTTATGCTAATGCTGTGTTTGAACCCAATGAAGTTAGTAGCATGAAAGGGCAAGAAAGACTTACAGACGCAGTTGTTGGCGCAGAGTATACACTTATGGCTCCCTGGCAAAATGGAGTAAAGGCTTCTTATCACATTCCTACATCAAGTGGAGCACATAATAACTTGAATAGATGGCATTACGGAAATATTAGATCCTGTAATGAAATTATTGAAATATTAAATAATGCTACTTTTGATGCTGCCACTGTAAAACAACAAATTGCAGAGGCTAAATTTCTAAGGGCTTGGATGTATTTAGATATGGCAAAGAGATATGGTGGAATGCCACTTGAGTTAACTGCAAAATCTGTTGATTCTGGTACAGATGAGTTAATGATTCCTAGATCAACCCTTAAAGCAACTTATGATCAAATCATTTCTGATTTAGATGCAGGAATTGCTGATTTACCTGGTTCTGCTCTTTACGGAAAAGCTTCCAAATGGGCTGCTTTTGCTTTAAAAAGTAGAGCTGCATTATATGCTGCTAGAATTGCTAAATATCATCCTCAGTCAGCCGATGGCTTAACTTCTATTCCTTCTGGTTCTGCAGGTGGTTATTACGCATCTGCTCTTGCTTCTGCTAATGCAGTAATTGATGGAGGAAAACATGCATTACACACAGGATCTAACAAGGAGACTACATTTGGTGAAATTTTTTATAAAGTAAAAGGAATCTCAGAAATAATTTTTTCTGAAGAATACAACCTTGGCTTAGGTAAAACCCATGCTTGGTCAGGATATGCATTACCAGATGGATTTAAAGCTGGATGGGGATCTAACATGCACATGTACGTAGCTTCTGATGTAAGGTTCGAGTATCAGGATGGAAGTCCAGGAGACACGCATCATGCAAAATTCAATAACAAAACCTTTTTTGACATTGAGGAAGTTATTTATAAAAAAGATCCTCGTTATTTAGCGACACTATTTACTCCTGAAGATATATTTCAGGGAAGAGAGGTGTGGTTCCATGATAATTCAGTAGGATCAGGAAATAAATTAGGTAGAGCAGGTAATGTGGTCCCTAAAAGAGCACCGGGAAGAAATAGAAATAGAGGTGGTAGACTACTTCAAAAAAGATTACATCCTGATGTTGAATTCCCTGCATTTGGAACAGACGATGTAGATTACATAGTTCTTAGAACTGGAGAAATGTACTTGAATGCTTCTGAAGCAGCATTTGAAACAGGTAAGATGAATCAAGCTAAAGCCAGACTGAATGCGCTAAGAGCTAGAGTTGGGATGCCTGCAAAAACAACAGTAACCTTAGATCTTATTAAAAATGAAAGGTTTGTTGAGCTATATGCTGAAAACCATAGGTATTGGGATTTAAGAACTTGGAGGGATGCTGAAGCAGAGTTACATCTTGTTACAAAATATGGTACAAAATGGTATAGAAGAAAAAGTGATGGAATGTATAAGGCTAAAAAGTGGAAATGGAATTTTTCACAAAACACTCCTTTCCTTCCAAAAATGTACTGGCTACCATACGGAACAAACAAATTGGCTCAGAACCCTAATTTAGTAGAAAATCCTGGGTATTAAAATTTAGTTTATTTAATTTAAAAAGGTTCAAAAATTTAAATTTTTGAACCTTTTTTTTTACGTATTTTTATTAATATGAAAATTAAACAATCCTTATTAATTGCTATATTTCTTTTAGTTATTGGATGTATAGGAGTTGATAAAAAAAAACCAAATGTGATTTTTATTCTTGTAGATGATCTAGGATGGAATGATTTAGGTTATACAGGAAGCACTTTTTATGAAAGTCCAAATATTGACAAATTAAGCACGGAAAGTTTTGAGTTTAAAACTGCTTATGCTGCCAGTTCAGTATGTTCTCCTACTAGAGCTTCTATTATGACAGGGAAACATCCATCAAGAGTCAATATAACAGATTGGATTCCTGGTGTTGATCCCAAAAATAGACCCCTTTTAGGACCACAAGATTTACATCAATTACCCTTGAATGAAATTACCATTGCTGAGAAGTTAAAGCAATCGGGATATAAAACTTTTTATGCAGGAAAATGGCATTTAGGATCCCAAGGATATTATCCTGAAGAAAATGGATTTGATATTAATGTAGGAGGATTTGAAAAAGGATCTCCAATGGGTGGGTACTATTCCCCTTATAAGAATCCTAAATTATCCGATGGACCTGAGGGTGAATACCTAACCGATAGATTAACAAGTGAGTCTATTTCCTTTATTGAAAACCATGACAAGAGTCAACCTTTTGTTTTGTTTTTGTCCTTTTACAATGTACATACTCCAATTCAACCTAATTTAAAACATGTAAATTATTTTAAGGAAAAATTAGATTCAATGGATGATAATAAAGTTAGAGTTCGTCAGGAGGGAAAGGCAATTAGTCTATTAAACCAGGTAAATCATAAGTATGCATCTATGGTATATGCTATGGATGAAAATGTAGGAAGGTTAATAAATAGTTTAAAGGAAAATAATTTATATGATGATGCACTAATTATTTTTACATCTGATAATGGAGGACTTTCAACCCAAGGAAGAGTAGCACCAACTTCAGTATTTCCTTTAAGAGCAGGAAAAGGATGGTTATATGAAGGGGGTATAAGGATTCCTCAATTAATTAAGACACCAGGAAATTCAAAAAATGTAAAAATTGAAGATGTAACGGTTTCTTATGATTTGTTTCCAACTATTTTAGATTATGCTGGGTTAAAGAGTGAAGCAGAATTAGATGGAAAAAGTTTAATGCCATTATTGAAAGGAGAGTCCAAAATCGATAGAGAAGATGTTTATTGGCATTTTCCACACTATCATGGAAGTCTATGGAAACCGGGTTCTGCCATTAGACATGGAGATTGGAAATTAGTACAACATTTTGAGTCCAATACAGTGGAGCTGTATGATTTAAAAAATGATATTGGCGAAATGGAGGATTTATCATCAAAATTTCCTGAAAAAACTCAAGATTTATTAAATAGATTAAATAACTTACGACAAGAAACCAATGCAAATTCTGTTACAATAAATAAAAATTTTAAACAATAACCCATGAAATACTTTTTTACTACAATATTTACAATAATGCTTATTATTTCAGGTTGTTCCTCTTCAGAACAAAATAACGATAAGCCCAATATATTATTTATAATGTCAGATGATCATGCCTATCAAGCTATTAGTGCTTATGATGATAGGTTAATACAAACTCCTAATATTGATAGAATTGCAAATGAGGGAATACTTTTTAATAATGCATGTGTTACCAATTCAATTTGTGCTCCTTCAAGGGCAGTAATTTTAACTGGGAAACACAGTCACCTTAACGGTAAGATTGATAATCATGCTAAGTTTGATGATTCTCAAATTACTTTTCCTCAACTTTTTAAAAATGCTGGATATCAAACTGCGATGTATGGAAAACTTCATTTCGGTAATAATCCAAAGGGAGTGGATGACTTTTTTATACTTCCAGGTCAAGGAGATTATATTAATCCAAAATTTTTAGGAAAAGAAAAAGACACGGTTATTACAGGTTATGTGACAGATGTTATTACCGATTTGACTTTAAACTGGTTTAAAACTAAAAGAGATAAAAACAAGCCATTTTTAATGATGTATTTGCATAAAGCTCCTCACAGAGCATGGTGGCCAAGCCCAGAAAAATTTGCTGAGTTTTATGAAAAAGAATTTCCAGAACCTGAGACTCTATTTGATGATTATTCAGGAAGGGGAACAGCTGCAAAAACAGCAGAAATGAATATCCTAACCCATATGCAATACATGCATGACAGCAAGGTAAGGCCATCTACTATGGAAGAAATGGGTAAGGTAGAGCCTGAAATTGTTTATATAAAAGGAGATGGGTCTCTTATGCGACCAAATGCAGGAGGTTTTAACCGTCCTTTTGGAAGAGCCAATGAAGAGCAAAAGAAAAAATACGATGTTACTCTAGATAAGATAAACAAGGATTTTAAAGAAAATTGGCCTAAGATGAATGATAGAGAAAAAATGAAATGGAAATTTCAAAGGTATATGCAAGATTATTTAGGAACTATTTCATCTGTAGATGACAATGTTGGAAGAGTGTTGGATTATTTAGAAGAGACAGGATTGGATAAAAATACAATCGTAGTATACACATCTGATCAAGGTTTTTATTTAGGAGAACATGGATGGTTTGATAAGAGATTTATTTATGATGAATCTTTTAAAACTCCACTTATGATAAAATGGCCAAATGTAATTAAGCCAGGAACAACAAGTAAAGAAATGGTTCAAAATTTAGATTTTGCTCAAACCTTTTTAGAAGCAGCTATGATTGATGCTCCTGATGATATGCAAGGAGAAAGTTTAATTCCATTGCTAAAAGGAGATACAGATAGCTGGGATAGAGATGCAGTTTATTACCATTATTATGAGTATCCATCTGTACATATGGCCAAAAGACATTATGGGATTGTAAATAAGGAATATAAATTAGCTCATTTTTATTACGATATAGATGAATGGGAATTATACGATAGGCTAAATGATCCTAATGAAATGAATAATGTCTATAATGATCCAAAATATAAAGATGTTGTAGAAAAATTAACTCAAGAATTAAAAGATTTGAGAGTTAAATATAAAGATTCTGAAGAATTGGATAAAAGTTTTATTTATTAAAAATTTATGAAAAATTATAAATACTGTTTTTTTAGTGTTGTTTTAACTCTATTAGTTTTAAATATAAATGCTCAGATTGAAGTAGGACCACTTTTTTCTGATGACATGATATTGCAAAGAAATTCAAAGGTTTCTATATGGGGAGAAGCAGATGCTAATCAGAAAATCTCTATTCAATCTAGTTGGAATAAGAAAAAAATTACTACACAATCAGATGCTGATGGAAATTGGTCAGCAAAAATAGAAACTCCTAAAGCTGGTGGTCCTTACAATATTGATATTAAATCCTCTAATTCTACTGTTACACTTTCTAACGTTTTGATTGGAGAGGTTTGGATTACATCGGGTCAATCCAATATGCAAATGACATTAAATGGTTATGCTAATGAGCCTGTTTTGGGGTCATTAGATATGATTGCTAATGCCAATAATAGTAATATTCGTCTTTTTACTTTTGAACGTGTTACAAGTAAAGAACCTATTAGGGGTGTAAAGGGTCAGTGGCTAGTTTCTAATTCAGAAAATACTGCTGCTTTTACTGCAATAGGATATTCTTTTGCTAAGTATTTAAATAAAGTGTTGGATGTACCTATTGGAATTATTAATACTTCTTGGGGAGGAACTCCAGCAGAAGCTTGGACAGATAGTAAAACTTTAGTAGAAAATTTCAAAAAATCTGAAATAAAGAATTTTACTAAAGAAAAAAGAAAGTCTCACGATCCATCTGTCCTTTTTAATGCCATGATTAATCCATTAATTCCTTTTAAAATTAGAGGAGCTCTTTGGTATCAAGGGGAAAGTAATGTGAGTAGAGCAAATAATTACACCAAACTTATGAATGTAATGATTGATGGTTGGAGAAGAGAATGGAATCAAGGGTCTTTCCCTTTTTATTTTGTTCAAATTGCTCCATATAGATATAGTGGAAGCGATAAGAGTGAATCAGCTTATTTAAGAGAGGCACAACTAAAAACAATGTTACAAACAAAAAATTCAGGAATGGCAGTAACACTAGATATTGGCAATGAATTTAGCATTCATCCTGATAAAAAAATCATAATTGGCAAAAGACTTGCTTACTGGGCATTAGCAAAGGATTACAAAATTAAAGGAATTCCATTTTCAGGTCCAGTTTATAGATCAATTGAAATTAATGACGATAAAGCTATAGTTGATTTTGATTATGCTGAATCAGGATTCGTTTTTTTTAATGGTAAAATAAATGGTTTTGAAATTGCTGGAGAGGATAAAGTCTTTCATCCTGCTTCAGTAAGTATTATGTATGGAAAAAATGTATCTAAACTTACAATAACTAGTGACAAAGTTAAAAAGCCTGTTGCCGTTAGGTATGGATGGAAAAATTATGTAGAAGGAAATCTTTATAGTACAAAAGGACTACCTGCCTCATCATTTAGATCTGATAATTGGTAATTTATTTGGAAATACTCTTTATATAACTTTTTATAGAATTTAGATAGTTATTGAAAAGTTTATCATCATCATAAACTTTTCTTATTCCTCTAGTTCCTTCAAATGAACAAATTAAAAGAGTAGCAGCAGCAGCAGAATCCACATCACTTTTAATATCATTTTTTTCCTTACCCTCTTCAATTGTTTGTACTAAAACTGTATACCAATCATCCATTAGTTTTCTTAGAGGAGGTCTAAAGTCCTCAATAGAACATCCAGTTTCATTAATCAAATTATTTGCAGGACAACCTAATTCTTTTTCCTTTTCAGAAAATTGATTAATTCTCTCAGTGAAGATATAATACAGCAAATCAGGAGTATTTTTTTTACTCTTTTCTTTTAAAGGAGCTATAAATCCATCATAAATTCTTTGACTTAAGATATTTTCTATTACTTTTTTCCCTATTTCAAGTTTGTTTTTAAAATGATGATAAAATGCTCCTTTAGTAAGATTAGTTTTTTTCATAATATCAGGGATACTAGTATGATTAAAACCATTCTCATAAAACATTTGGAAGGATGTGTCTACGATTAATTTTTGAGTCGTTAAAGATTTTACTTTTTGATCCATTTACTAGGCTTTTATAAAAGCATACTCTAAAGTATGTAATATTAACTTTTTGAGTATATTTATTATCAACTATTTATTAACAACTGTTAATAATTAAACTTATTCTAAATAATTAACAACATGAATGAAAAAAACATTATTAAAGTAAGAGTACATGATGGAATAGTAGGAATTTTAAATATCTCTTCTATCTTGCTTGCAAGTGAATTCGGATTAAATTGGATTTATGTTGCAGTAGGTGTAGCTGTTTTACAAATTGCTAGTCCAATTACAAAATTTTGTCCAGTTTATACGATTTTAAATAAAATCATGCCTGATACGGATCCTATACAAAATGGAAAGTAGTAAATGTTAATGTATCTTTTAAAATATACTTATAGCAGTTTAATATTCTTTATTTTTTTTGGCCAGTTATATTCTCAGAATCCAATTTCAATTAAAGATTCACTAAATATTATGAAGGTGATGGACTTTCAAGAAAAAGCTTGGAATAATGGAGATATCGATTCTTTTATGAATGGATACTTGAGGTCTGAAGAACTTGTTTTTTCAGGATCTAATGGTCCGATATATGGCTGGAATGCTACTAAAGAAAGATATAAAAGATCATATCCAGATCTAAAGACAATGGGAAAATTGTCTTTTACTGTAAATAAAATTAAATCTTTATCTAAAAATACGGCATATTTAATAGGAGAATATTATTTGAAAAGAACTATTGAGGATAGTTATGGGCATTTTACTTTAATTTGGAAAAAAGTAAATGGCAAATGGCTTATTGTAAGTGATCACACTTCCTCTTCAAATTAATAATTATCTTGTATTTTTACTAAATAATAATCTGATTATATAACAAAAAAAATAAATTTATGAATTCTACAAATGCTAATTATCTAAATTCTATATGTTTAATTTTAATAGGAACATGGGGTTACTTTGATGTTTTATCACCAACTGCTCTAATTCCTGTAGGTTTTGGAGTTGCTCTACTTTTATGTTCATCTGGAATTAAAAACGAAAATAAGGTTATAGCTCATATTGCTGTTCTTTTGACTTTGGTTATTTTATTATCACTAGTTGGTATGAGACTTCCAAAATCAATTGATCAGGGAGGGATAGGTCTAATTAGAGTTCTTTTAATGATAGGGACATCCGCTTTAGCAACCCTTTATTTTGTTAAAAGTTTTATTGCTAATAGAAAAGCTAATAAATAATTTTCTTTTCCAATTTAAAATAAAAAAACCTTCAATGATAATTGAAGGTTTTTTTGTTTGATATACTATTTAAATTCTATTTTGGAATTCCTGAACCTCCAAATGGAGCCCAGTTTGCATGAACCATTTTCCATCCAGAATCGGTTGCAATCCATACAGCTGAAGCTCTTGTACTATAATCAACTTTTTCATTAGTTTCATTAAAAGTATAGTCACCACTTGCATAGAATGTCAATACAGCCATTGTCATATCAGGAGAAAAATTTACTTCAATGTCTCTTAAATCAAAATTATTCCATTTGAAATTTCTCTTTTCAAGAAAACGTTCTTCAGTTTGCTCATAGAACTCTGTTAGACTTGAATCACCAGATGTTATTTTAACATCTTCAGTAATATATTTTTTCCATTCCTCTAAATTTTGATCTTCAATTGCTTGTTGAACATTTGTTTGTGCTTCTTTTAAACCCTTAATCAAATTTTCTTTATTTAAATTTCTCCAATAAGTACGCAGTTTAGGTTGGTATGGAGATGCAAATGGAGCATAATCATATGCCTTTAGCTGACTATCAACAGCTTTTTGATAATCACCTTCCATTGCAGCAATTTCAGCTTGTGAATCTAATGCATTAGGTCCTTTATGAATTGTAAGGGATTTAAAAAGAGATGAATAAGCAGCTTCATAATTACCTGCTCTAGCTTGTGAATAAGCTATCGCATTATGAGCACTTGCAGCATTCGCAGGGAACTTACTAGCAAATTTTTTCATAGCTTCCATATCGTTGTAACTTGTATTAAGCCAATTTATAAGTGGACTATCTGGATGCATTGCTACTGCTTTCTTTGCAGCTGCATCAAAATTTTCATTTGGTGTGGAAAGAAGCATAAACCATGCTTTTTCAACATCATTAAGTGAATTAGTATTAATTTTTTGAAGTTTAGCTGACCTAGAACCCCAATCTTTATTATTACTTGCCGCCGCTGCCAAAACTAATTTGGCACATTCACAATCTTTATCGACAACTAAAGCAGCTCTAGCCATTCCTATCGCCATAAGGTGCTCAAGATTTGCAAGATGCTCAATTGATTCGTTAACTATAGCAGAAGCATCTTTATCACATGAACTTTTTTCAATCCATTGTTGTGCATTGGAATTAAAAATAAATCCAATGGATAACATAGATAATAATAGAATTTTTTTCATAATTATATTTTAATTTATTAATGATACGAATATAAATAAAAATAAATAATTACATACTGACTAGGATGTAATTTATGGGAATTATATTTTATTATTTATACTTTGAAAAAAGTTGTTGTAAATTTAGGCCTTAAATTATAATAATATTAATAAATGAGAAATATTTTACCAATTCTTCTTCTAATGTTCTTTTACATTGGTTGTAATAATAATCCAACTACTAAGCCTTCAGAATCTTCAAATGTTGAAAAAACAACTCCAATTGAAGATGAAACTAAAATAATTTTGAATTCAAATGATTTAATGCAATTTGATAAAAAAGTTTTATCAGCTAGTCCAGGTCAAAAAGTCACTTTAACTCTAAATCATACTGGAAGAGGAAACAAGATGATTATGGGGCATAATTTTGTATTGCTTAAAAGTGGAGTAGATGTAGATATATTTGCTAGAAAAGCAGTTCAAGCTAGAGACACTGAATATATTCCTGAAGGAGATGAAATGATAGCTTATACTAAACTAATTGGGGGAGGTGAGAGTGTTACTATAAGTTTTGAAGCTCCTGAAAAAGGGATTTATAATTTTATATGTACTTTTCCTGCTCACTATCAATTAATGAGTGGTCAATTAATTGTAAAATAATAATTAATCGTTGCAGAGATTAGTTGTAGTGAATCCTAAATTTGAGTATTCTTTGTGAATTGTTTGCAGAAGTGAATATTCAGTAAATGAATCCTGACCTAATTCCCAAATCATAATACCATTTACTTTATTACCGGCTAATTTTACTTTAGATCGAATTGTTGGTCGTCCATTATAGAATTTTGAGCCAACATTATCTATATCAGCATAAGATGTATTTAATGAAACCATATCAGAAAATCTAAATGCACTTACATTTGATGAATTTGTAAAATCATAACCATAAAAAGGAACTCCAAGAGTTAGTTTTTTGCCTGAAACGCCAATAGAATTTTTCCAAAAATTTATAGATTGTTCCGCATGAGAATATGAACTGTGTTGCCCAGAATCAGTAGGTTTCCATGGTCCTTTAAAATCATAGGCCATAAGATGGATAAAATCAAAGACCTGTAAAGCGTTGTTTGTTATATTAGTATATTTTGTTGTTCCAGGGAGAGCAGCTGTTATAATCTTTGAATGCTTATCTAGTTCAGTATTAAGATTTATGACAAAATTACTATATCCTGAAGTTACATATTGCCATTCTAGATCTACATCTACACCGTCTAAGTTGTTAGCAAGAACATATTCTACAATTTTAGTTACTATAGTAGGTATGTTTTGAGGGTTATCAATTAAATTGGACCAATTATTAGCTTGTTCACTTGTTAAGGCACCTCCTCCAATTGAAATACAAATTTTAATATTTGGATTTTCAGACTTGGCTTTATTTACTACATTAGAGATATCTGGCATAACAAGATTTCCATTTGAATCAGGATTTGCAAAAGCCAGGTTTAAATGAGTTATTTTACAATAATTAATTTGATTATTTAGATCAAATCTCCAAGAGGGGAAATATCCAACAACCATAGCGTTTGTAGGATTAGAATTGTTGTTTTCATCCTCAATAATTTCATCTTTGCTACAAGAAAAAATTATAATTGAAAGTAAAAATATAGTTAAATGCTTTTTCAATTATCAGGTTATTTGTTGATGTAATCAATCCAATTGATTACAGTTGTTATTCTAGTAATCCTTTGCTAATGATTTTTTTTCTAATTTCAGTAGTACCGGCTCCAATATCTAATAGCTTACTTGATCTATATAAACGATTGATTTCACTTTCCCACATGTAACCCATACCTCCATGAATTTGAACTGCATAATCTAATATTTTATTTGTAGTAGTTGAAGCAAACATAACCGATGCAGAAGTATTCATGTGAATTTTTCCTTTACCTGCTTGTTTTTTTTCAGAAGAATCACATTCTGCTAATACAGAATATACCAATGCTCTTATGGATTGGATTGATGTATACATATCCGCTAGTTTGGATTGGACCATTTGAAAGTTAGAAATAGGTTTTCCAAATTGTTCTCTAATTTTAGCATATTCAATAGAGATTTCTAAAGCTCTTTCACTAATTCCCAATGCAATTGGAGCTATCATTGCTCTTTCAAAATCCAGACCATTCATTACAGTAATATGTCCCTGTCCTTCTTGTCCAATCATATTTTTTGCTGGAACTTTGAAATTTTCAAAAAATAATTCTGAGGTTTGACTTCCTCTATAGCCCATCTTTTTTAATTTAGAAACAATCTTAAATCCAGGGTTCTTAGTTTCGATAACAAAAGATGAAATCCCTTTTTTTCTATTATTTATATCCGTTTTTGCATGAACTAGAATTACATCAGCAATTGATCCATTTGTAATATATGTTTTACTACCATTAAGAATATAGTAATCTCCTTCTTTTTTAGCTGTAGTTCGCATAGATCCCAATGCATCAGAACCTGCGCCTGGTTCTGTTAAGCCTAAAGCACCCACTAAATCTCCTGAACAAAGACCTGGAACAAATTTTTCTCGAATATAATCAGAACCATTCCTGTAGATATTGTCTAAACATAAATTATCATGTGCCACCCAACTTAGTGCCACAGCATGATTCCATCTTCCAAATGCTTGACATACTAAACCGGCTTGAACATAACTCATTCCTGCACCTCCATACTTAGGATCAACTGTCAGTCCAATTAAACCAGCATCCCCCATTTTTTTAAAAATTCCATCAGGCCACCATTCTTCATTATCCATTTTCTCAGCATGTGGATATAATTCTTTTTTAGCAAATTGATTGGCAGTATCTAAAACGGCTTTTTGATCTTCATTCAAACTAAATTGATTTGTTTCTGAATGCATAGTTTAATTTAAAATGTAATATTAAAATTAATTTTTAAAAATACCTATATACTTAACTAATTTATTGTACTTATTTTTCTCCTTCTAATATTGTTGTATTGTAAATTTCAAATTCTGAAATTTGTGGAGTAGCTTTCGATTTTAAAACAGTTAATCTGATATTATTTGTTTCAATATGAGGGAATGTTAAAATCCTTTTATTTCCAATTGTAGTACCTTCCTTTATTTTTTTCCATTTCCCCTTATCGTTAATTTCAATTTTAAATGAGATAACTCTTTGTCCTTGAGGAATATTTTCTCTAATCAATACAGTATTGAACTTAATTTTATTATCTAAAGTAAAATTGATACTCCAATTTGATGGATTTTTATTTGGAGACCAATAAGTTTTATTGTCTCCATCATTTATATTATTTGAATTATTCTTTATTATAAAAAATGAATTTGATTTGCTCTTTTTATTTAATATCAGATTTGTTTTAAAATCTTTATCAATTTGATTTTTAAGTTTAATTAATTGTTTCTCATCATTTTCATGTATAATTCCTCTTTTATCTACTGGGATATTTAGTAATAATGAACTGTTTTTACCAATGGAACTATAATATATTTCTCTAAGTTTTGTTAACGATTTAACTTGGTTATCTTGCTCAGGATGATAATACCATCCTGGTCGAATTGAAACATCTGTTTCAGTTGGAATCCAATGTGTTCCGTTTTTTTGTCCTTGAGAAAATCTATTATAATCTGGCATTCCGCCATATACACTATCCCTATATATAGTTGACCAACTAGTATCATGTGCATAGCCTTTTTCATTTCCAACCCAACGAATATCAGGCCCTCCATCACTAAAAATTACAGCGTTTGGTTGTAATTCTCTAACTAATTTAACAGTATTCTCCCAATCATAGTATTTCCTTTTGTCAACTCTTCTTTCTTCATTGCTTCCCCCATAATATCCTGAGCCACCATTCGCTCCATCAAACCAAACTTCAAATATTTCACCATAATTTGTTAGTAGTTCTGTAAGTTGGTTTCGGAAATAGGTTATATAACTTTCTTTACCATATTCAGAATGATTTCTGTCCCATGGAGATAGATATACTCCAAATTTTAATCCATATTTTTTACAGGCATCAGAAATTTCACGAATAACATCACCTTTGCCATTTTTCCAAATAGAGTTTTTTACTGAGTGTTCAGTGAATTTGGAAGGCCATAGACAAAATCCATC
>CABXGL010000017.1 GCA_902511755.1 uncultured Bacteroidota bacterium
CTGTTTTGCAACAGAAACAACAAATCTTAAGTTTGCTTTGGTTAGTTTATCTAATGCATTTTCATCACCAGCTCTAATTTTTTGAGCTAACTCTACCTCTTCTTCAGCGGTAATTAAATCTACTTTACCAATTTCTTGTAAATACTTATCTAAAGAAGCAGTTTCTCTATTAGTTACTTGTTTAGTAATTTTTAATTGTCTCATTTCAAGGTTTTAAATATATTATACGTTAAAATCCATATAAAGGTTACAATTAAACTTAGAATATTTTAAAAATTAGAATAAAACAATAATTAATTTACCTATTATTTCTGTTTCTATTATCTCTTCCTCTGTTATCTCTTCCTCTATTATCTGATCTTGGAGGTCTTTCAACATAACCCTCAGGCTTTTCTAATAAAGCTTTTCTAGAAACTTTTTCTTTTCTTGTCCTAGGATCTACTCCAAAATATTTAACTTCTAACTCATCACCTAGTTTTAAAACATCACTTACATTATTAGTTCTTTCCCAAGCTATTTCACTGACGTGTAAGAGAACTTCATTTCCTGGAGCATCCAAGTATTCTACAACAGCTCCAAAATCAAGCATTTTTATAACTTTTACTTTATAGGTATTTCCTTTTTCAGGTTTAAATAATAAAGAATCAATTTTTGCAAGAACCTCGTCAATTCCTTCTTGATCTGTACCAAGTATCTCGACTATTCCTTCTTCAGTTTCAGGATCTTCATTGATTACTATTGTACATCCTGTTGTTTTTTGTAATTCTTGTATTACTTTTCCACCTGGACCAATAAATGGACCAATGAATTCATTAGGTATCCTGCTGGTTACCATTTTTGGTGAATGAGCTTTAACTTCAGCATTTGGTTTTTCAATAGTTTCAGTTATTTTATCTAAAATATGTAACCTTCCATCTCTTGCTTGTTTTAAAGCATTCACTAAAATTTCGTATGATAAACCTTTAATTTTGATATCCATTTGGCAAGCTGTAATCCCTTCTGAGGTTCCTGTTACTTTGAAATCCATATCTCCTAGATGATCTTCATCTCCAAGAATATCACTTAAAACAGCATATCTTTCACCATCTGATATTAATCCCATAGCAATTCCAGAAACAGGTCTTTTAATTTGAACTCCAGCATCCATCAATGCCATGGTTCCTGAACAAACAGTAGCCATTGAGGAAGATCCATTTGATTCAAGAACTTCACTAACAATCCTTACAGTATATGGGCAGTCATCAGGAATCATTCCTTTTAGGCCCCTTTGCGCTAAATTTCCATGACCAACTTCTCTTCTAGAAGTTCCTCTTAAAGGTCTAGCTTCCCCGGTACAAAAAGGAGGAAAATTATAGTGTAAGTAAAATGTTTCTTCTCCTTCAAAAGATGGCATATCAATTTTATTAGCTTCCCTTGATGTTCCAAGAGTTACAGTTGCAAGTGCTTGGGTTTCTCCTCTTGTAAATATTGAAGAACCATGAGTAGATGGTAAGTAATCAACTTCACACCATATTGGTCTAATTTCTGTTGTTTTTCTTCCATCAAGCCTTAATCCTTCAGCTAAAGTTAATTCTCTAACTGCTTCTTTTTGAGTTTTATTGAAGTATTTTCCAATTAAACTTCCGTGTTCTTCAATTTCTTCATCTGTAAATAAAGCTTTGACTTCATCTTTGACACTTGAAAAAGCTAAACTACGTTCTGTTTTTGAAGTTCCTTTTTTAGCAATTGCATAACATTTGTCATATGCTTCATCATGAATTTTTTTAGCTAGCTCTTCATTTTCTAAACTAGTTTCATATTCTCTTACAAGTTTTTTTCCTACTGCTTCCGCTAATCTAAGTTGTGCTTCAATTTGAACTTTTATAGATTCATGAGCAAATTTTATTGCATCTGCCATTTCTTCTTCACTACATTCATCCATTTCTCCTTCAACCATCATTACAGAATCTGCTGAAGCACCTACCATCATATCAATATCTGAATTTTCTAATTGAGATCTACTAGGATTTATTATAAATTCTCCATTTACTCTTGCTACTCTAGCTTCGGAAATTGCACATTCAAAAGGAAAATCACTCAATTGAATAGCAGCAGATGCAGCAAGTCCAGCTAATGCATCAGGCATTACATCGTTATCATGAGACATTAATTGAATCATAACTTGAACTTCAGAGTGATAGTCTTTAGGAAATAAAGGACGAAGAACTCTGTCAACTAGCCTCATAGTTAGAACTTCTCCATCACTAGGTCTAGCTTCTCTTTTAAAAAAGCCACCAGGGTATCTACCAGCGGCAGCAAATTTTTCTCGATAATCAACTGTCAATGGTAAAAAATCTACGTTTGAAGCTTCATAGTTTGAAACAACTGTACATAAAAGCATTGCTTTTCCCATTTGAACGACTACAGATCCATGTGCTTGTTTAGCAAGCTTTCCAGTTTCTAATGTAATTGTACGTCCATCACCTAAATCGATAGACTCATTATAAGTTTTAATTTTCATATTTTTTCATTAATTAATTAAGTTTTGTTGTGTCTTAGGTAGAATACCAATGAAAAACTATGCTATGGATATTTATTTACGAAGATTTAATTTTTTAATTATTTCTCTGTAACGAGTAATATCTTTATTTTTAAGATAGTTCAATAAGCTTTTTCTTTTACCCACCATCATTACTAAAGACCTTTCTGTATTAAAATCCTTACGATTATTTTTAAGATGTTCAGTTAAATGGTTGATTCTAGCTGTAAACAATGCTATTTGTCCTTCAGCAGAGCCCGTATCTGATTCAGATTTACCGTGCTTTTTAAATATTTCTTTTTTATTTTCTTTAGATAAATACATGCCAATATTATTGTAAATAATTATTATGTAACTAATATTTAATTATTAGAGGCGCAAATATAGGATTAAATTTTGAAATGATCGAATTAAATAATATTGGTTCTAACGGGTCTATTAAGGATTAAATCAAAATATAAATTTATTTTTTCTTTTAATTCTGTTCTTGGAGTAATAAAATCTAAAAAACCATGTTCTAATAAAAATTCTGATTTTTGAAACCCTTCAGGTAAGTCTTGACCTGTAGTATCCTTAACAACTCTTGGACCAGCAAATCCAATTAAAGCTCCTGGTTCGGAAATATTTATGTCTCCAAGCATAGCAAAAGAAGCTGTTGTTCCACCAGTAGTAGGGTCGGTACATAAAGAAACATATGGAAGTTTATGATTTGAAAGCTGTGCAAGTTTTGCAGATGTTTTTGCCATTTGCATTAAAGAAATTGCGCCTTCCATCATTCTAGCCCCTCCAGATTTTGAAATTATTAATAAAGGTGCTTTATTAGAGATGGCATGATCTATAGCTCTTGCAATTTTTTCACCAACTACTGATCCCATTGAACCTCCAATATATTGAAAATCCATGCAGGCTATAACCAATTCTTTCCCTAATGATTTTCCAATAGCAATTTTTACAGCATCTTTTAATCCAGTCTTTTTTTCAGCATCTTTACTTCTTTTTTTATAAGGTTTATTATCAATGAATTTTAATGGATCTTTTGAAGTTATTTTTTTATCTAATTCTTTAAATTCATTATCAAAAAGAATTTTAAAATATTCATCGCTTCCTATTCTTAAATGAAACCCATCTTCAGGTGAAACATAAAAGTTTTCTTCTAATTCATCAGTATCTATAATTTTACCAGTTGGAGTTTTATGCCACAATCCTTCAGGAGTATCCTTTTTATCTTTTGTAGTTGTTTGAATTCCTTTTATTGTTCTTTTAAACCAAGCCATCTTTAAGGATATTTGTTCAAATATAAGAAACCTAAATTATTGAAGAGTTTTTACATTATTTAGATCATGAAATGCTTTAGTTAACCTAGTTTTAAAGCTTTCTTCAGCTTTTCTTAGCCAAACTCTTGGATCATAATATTTTTTATTAGGAATAGTAGATCCTTCTGGATTTCCAATTTGAGTTTTTAGAAAATCTTTATTTTTTTCAAAATATTCTCTAATTCCAGACATAAAAGCATATTGCATATCTGTATCAATATTCATTTTAATAGTTCCATAATCAATTGCCTCTCTAATTTCTTCAATTGAAGAACCAGATCCACCATGAAAAACAAAATCTATAGTATTATTAGGAACATTAAACTTTTTAGAAACATAATCTTGGGAATTTTTTAAAATTTTTGGAGTTAATTTAACATTACCAGGTTTATAAACCCCATGAACATTACCAAAGGCAGCTGCAATTGTGAATTTATTACTGATTTTAGATAACTCTTCATATGCGTAAGCAACCTCTTCTGGTTGAGTATATAATTTTGAATTATCTATACTTGTATTGTCAACACCATCTTCTTCACCACCTGTAATTCCTAATTCTATTTCTAAAGTCATTCCTATTTTATTCATCCTTTTAAAATATTCTTTACAAATGGAAATATTTTCTTCAATTGATTCTGCAGAAAGATCAATCATATGAGAACTAAAAAGTGATTTTCCAGTTAATTTAAAATTTTCTTCACTGGCATTCAGGAGTCCATCAATCCAAGGAAGAAGGTTTTTTGCAGCATGATCAGTATGGAGAATTACCGGAACATTATAAGCTTTAGAAAGTTCTTTAACATGTTTTGCTCCCGCAATTGCACCTTTAATAGCAGCCTTATGATTATCATTTGATAATCCTTTTCCTGCATTGAAAATAGCTCCTCCGTGTGAAAATTGAATTATTACAGGAGAATTTAGTGAAGATGCTGTTTCTAAAACTGAATTTATTGAATTTGAACCAATGACATTTACTGCGGGTAAAGCAAATTTTTTTTCTTTTGCCAAGTTAAAAATTTGTTGTACTTCACCTCCAGTCGCAACACCACTTCTTATATCTTTCATTATAATTTTCTTACTATAAAATTGCTAAATTAAAAAGAAATATTGATTTAAAATGGATAATTTAAGCCTATATTGAATACAGCTTTTTTAAGTTGAAAATCAGTTAGCCATCTTTCTTTTAAGTCTAATGCAGGGTTATAAGCTTTTAATCCCATATCGAGTCTTAAAACAAAGTATCCTAAATTATATCTTATTCCAAGTCCAGTTCCGATGGCAATTTCATTAAAATCTTTAAACCCATCAAAGGTTCGTTTGGAATCATTTGTATTATCAAATACATTCCAAATATTCCCAATATCAGTAAAAATTGCAGCATCAAGTTTACCAATTAATCCAAACCTGTATTCAATATTAAATGCAATTTTCATATTTGCTTCATTGAATTCACTAACAGCTCCACTACTTCCCGGTCCAAGCCTATATACTTCCCATGCTCTATTGTCATTAGAGCCTCCTGAGAAAAATGATTTAGAAAATGGAATATTATCTGAATTTCCAAAAGGAATAGCAATTCCATAAAACCCTCGAATTGCAAGTACTGAATTTGAAGAAACGGCCCAATGTTTAATATAATTAAATTCTGTTTTAAAATACTGAGAATATGCTAATCCAAGAATTTTATTATTTCCATATTCATCTTTTGATGTGTTAAATTGACCTGCTAATAAGTTTGTTATATTTCCTGCTAATTCAACTTTGAATTTAAATTGAGAAAAATTTTCATCAAAAATATTTTTTCTAGTATTTGTTATTATTGAAAAATTTGAACCAATGATAAGGTTATTTGATGTAAGTCTATTTCTTCGATCATTTATATAATTAACAGTATTGTAATCCTGTTGACTTAAAGATATATTATTAGAAATTACATCATTAATAAATGAGTTAATTCCTTCTGGAATAATCAATCTATTTAAAGCGTCGAAATAATTGATATTAGTATTATAATTTTTTGCTATTGTATTTATAGAATTAAATGAACTAGAGTAAATATTAAAGTAGTTAATACTATTCTTATTATTAACTAACTCTATATTAATTAAACCTAAATTGATTTTTTTATCATTTTTATTTGTCCAATCATAATTTAAATCAAACTTAAAACTTTGTCTGTCTAAACCAATATTTGTTTGTTTAGATGTACCTAAACCAATATAAGTGGTTGGATTAAACTCTAAGGGAAGTATTTTTTTAGAATTGAACGGCATATAAAATCTAGGAAATTTAAGTCTAAGATCAATTCCAAATTCAGAAATTGTAGTATTGGCAGATTTTCCAACAGTTCCTCTAGTACTTATTTCTAATCTTTCAGCACCTTGAAAAATATTTCTACTAGTAAAGGAATTTTCAAAAGCTATTCCAATATCTTCAATGTTTGAATGTTTTAAATCAAATCCAAAACCAAGTGAAAATCTTTTTTTTGCACTTAATAAAATGTTAGCCTCCAAATTATTCGTTGAATTTTCTAAATAACTGTAACTAATTGATGGATATTGAAAATTTTCAAGATTATTTAATTGTCGTATAGTGTTTGACCTTAATATATCACTATAAGGATCTCCTTTTTTGAATGCAATTAAATCCGTTAAATTTTCAGGTTTATATCTTAATTCACCTTTTGAAAAAATATTTATATTATTATATTCTATACTATTTTCTAAATCATCTTTTGAAAGAGAAATAAAATCATCTGTATAAAGATTTATTTTATTTATATAGTGAATTTTATATTCATCACTAAATTGTGAATTATCATTTTTTGAATTGTATTTTGAAACATTTATTTTGACAGGGATTCTTAAATCTAAACCACTAGAATCTCTTGATGCTTCGAAAGAAATGGAGCTGATTTGAAAATTATAAATTCCAGAGTTTTTAAATAATTTATCTAGTCTATTTCTTTCTGATTCAAAATCTAACGTATTAAACGGTTTGTTTTTTGTTAAATAAGAACTTTCCAAATTATTTTTATATATAGAATCTAACAGTTTTGACTCAATATTAGATTTAATACTGTCAAGATAATATTGATTTCCTAATAGAATATTATAAGTAACTTTTCCATAATTGGTGTTGTTTTCATCTATTTCTATTTTTGAAGAAATATTTGCATCGAAATATCCATTATTTTTAAAATATGACTTTAAATTCTCAATAGATATTTTAGTTTTAGTTGAGTCTATTAGTTGAAGCTCTTCACCATTTCTTTTTTTCCAGTTATTAAATTCTTCAATATATTTTTTTATTTGTCTTACCTGTTTTTTAGACAAAATTTTGATTAATTTTTTTTCTTTTTTTGAAGATTTTTTTAACCATTTATTAAAAATGGAATCAGGATTTTTTTTAGATGATTCATATATTGATGCAGATAAAGGAAAACCTAAAAAATATTTGTTTTTATTTTGGGTTAGTAATGGCTTTAATGAGTCTTTTGGGATTGGATCCCCATTTATTAAAATCTGATTAGATTTAAGAATTAATTTACCTTTTTCAATATTTTTGGAAACTACACATGATTCAGTAAATAGAATCAAGAATATAAATAATAGTATTTTTGCTAATCTATATTTCACAAATAAAATATTATAATCAAAAATACATCTTTAAATATGGTTACCAAAAAGGAAATAAAATTCATAAATAGTCTAAAACATAAAAAATTTAGACAATTGAATAATTGTTTTATTGTTGAAGGTAAAAAATCAATTACAGAATTTTTGGAGTCTGATTATGATCTTATTAAGCTTTTTTCAGTTGATCGTTCTTTTTTTAGTAAAATAGAAAATCAAGTAAATATTGATAATAGTTTATTAAAAAGAATTAGTTTTTTAATTAACCCTGATGATCATGTGGCTATTTTTAAATTGAATGATGTAAAGCCAATAGATAACAATAATTTAATTGTTGCTTTAGAATCAATAAGTGATCCAGGAAATTTGGGAACAATTATTCGTAATTGTGAATGGTTTGGAGTAAAGGATGTAATATGTTCTAAAGATTCTGTAGATTGTTTTAATCCTAAGGTTATCCAGTCAGCTATGGGCTCCGTTTCAAGAATAAATATTACATATTTAGATTTATGTTCATATTTAAAATCTTCAAAAACTATAAAAATAGGAACATCTTTAAATGGAAAATCTATTTATAAACATCACAAATCTTTTGACAATGGAATTCTTGTATTTGGAAATGAAGCAAATGGAATATCTAGTGATTTGTTTAATTTAATGGATTATAATTTTTCAATTCCAAGATTTCATAACAATAAATTTCCAGAAAGTTTGAATTTGGCTTCTTCATTAGGAATTATTTTATCAGAAATAAGAAGGAAAAGTATTTGATTAGTGAAAAGTTAAATTAATAAAGATTCCTCTCGTACTTAATTTATCTATATGTCCGGTCCAAGGACTATTTAAATCATTGTCAGATACTAATTCATTTTTTAAAGAGAATAAACCCCTTATTGATGGTGAAAATTTGAAATATTGTAAATAAAAGTCAATTCCAAACCCCAATTCATAGTATAAGGTATTAGTTTTTAATCTAAACACATTATTTTTATTGTCTTCGGGGGAGTTTTCATTACTTGATAAATTGAAAGATGTAGAAACTCCTCCAATTAAAAAAGGTCTATAATTATCAATTCTTTTAGAGCTAAATTTTAATAAAAGAGGCAAGTGAATGTAAGTCGATTTAATTGTTCTTAATGTATCACTATACTGAGTAAACTTAGATCTTTCATTATATTTTAATGCTCCTTTATTTGTATGTAGTCCAGGTTCAAAACGTAAGTTTAAATATTCATTTATTTTAAGATCTCCAATTAATCCAATATTTAACCCTACTTCTTCTTCAACTTGAGTAGTATAATTAGGATTTTGCTTATAATCAATTTTAAAATTGTATTGATTTAATCCAATAAAATATCCAAAATGTATCTTTTTATTATCAAAATTTTGGAGATTTTCAACTTTAACTCCTTTTTTCTGACCAAGGCTATTAAAGCAAAAAAAGAGAAATAAAAGAATAGAAAAGTATTTATTCATAATTTATAATCAAATTTATGAAACATTAATTTAACTCATTTAAAATCTTTTAATATTAAAAAACATATTCATTTTTTAAAATCAAGTATATTTGCATAGTTATTCAATGCTATATATATGAAAATCATAATAGCAGGAGCTGGTGAGATGGGATTCCATTTAGCAAAATTACTCTCTTTTGAGTCTCAGGATATTACCTTAATCGACAATAAAAAGTCAAACCTAAATATTGCTGAAAAACAACTTGATATTAAAACAATTGAGGGTGATTCATCATCAATTTCTGTTTTAAAAGAGGCAAATGTTGAAAAGTCTGATTTAGTTGTTTCACTAACTAGTTCAGAGACAACAAACTTTACAACATGTTTTTTAGCAAAACAATTAGGAGCTAAAAGAACGATTGCAAGGATTGATAATGCAGAATTTATGGAGAATTATCATAATATTGATTTTGACTCTATAGGTATAGATGAATTAATTTCTCCTGAGAGTCTAGCAACTGAAGAAATAAAACTTTTAATTCATGAATCAGCCTTTACAAATAGTCATGATTTTGAAGGTGGAGTATTAAAAATGATGGGAGTAAAACTTGAAAAAAAGGCTCCTTTTATTGGTAAAACTGTTATGGAATCTGCTTCTGTATTTCCTGGAGTTCATTTTATGCCAATAGCATTAAAAAACGAAGGATCTGAAAAAACTATTATTCCAAGAGGTGATACAGTTTTTTCTGAAGGTGATCAGGTTTACTTTATTACAGACGAAAAAGGGTTAAAAGAACTTTATGATCTTCTAGGAACAATAAAACAAAAAATTGAAAATATAATGATTTTAGGCGCAGGCAGAATAGGTGCTAAATTAGCTAAAGATCTAAGTGATGAAGGATTGAATGTTAAAATCATAGAAATTAATCAAGAAAAAGCAAATCATTTAGCGGAAGAGCTGTCTGATGTAATGATGATAAATGTTGATGGAAGAAATGTAGATTTATTAGTTCAAGAAAATTTAGAAAACATGGATGCTTTTATTGCAACCACTGGAAATTCAGAAACTAATATAATGTCATGTTTGATGGCAAAGTCTAAAATGATTAAAAAGACAATTGCACTTGTTGATAATATGGATTATTTTAATTTATCTCAATCTATAGGAATAGATACGTTAATAAACAAGAAGCTTTTAGCAGCAAATGATATTTTTCGTTTTGTTAGAAATGGAGATATTGTAGAATTGGCTAAACTGAATAATATGGATGCTGAAATTGTTGAGTTTAATGTAAGTGAAAAATCAAAAGTTTTAAATAAAAAAATAGTTGATTTAAATTTTCCTAGAGAGGCTATAATTGGAGGTGTAATCAGAGATAATGAAGGCATAATAGCACTAGGAGATTTTGTAATTCAACTTGGAGATAGGGTTTTAGTATGTTCTACACCTGAAGTTTTAAGTAAAGTAGAGAGTTTATTTTTATAGACTAATTATGACCAAACTTAATAAGAAATTAATCTTTTATATTATTGGAATGCTTCTGGTTTTTAATGGGGGAGCTATGATTATATCTTCATTTGTCAGTGTTTTGTTTGACGATGGTGTATTAAAAGAAATTGCTTTCGGAGCAATTTCTTTGATAATTATAGGGGCCTTAATTATGACTTTTTCTAAAAATAATATTAGACAAATTAATAAAAGAGATGGATATGTTATAGTTACTATTGGATGGCTTACTATGGTTTTTTCAGGTATGCTTCCCTATTATTTAACAGGTTCCATTAATTCTTTTTCCAATCTTTTTTTTGAAACTATGTCTGGTTATACTACAACTGGTTCAACTATATTAAATGATATAGAAGCATTACCTAAGAGTATTATTTTTTGGAGAAGTATGACTCATTGGCTTGGTGGAATGGGAATAATTGTTTTGGCAATAGCTATTCTTCCTCTTTTAGGAATAGGTGGTATGCAACTTTTTTCTGCTGAGGCTCCAGGAATTAATAATGATAAAATACATCCACGAATTAGTGATACTGCTAAGAGACTATGGTTTATTTATGTTGGATTAACATTTTTAGAAACTTTATTATTGAAAATAGCTGGAATGAGTTTTTTCGATGCAATTAATACTTCTATGAGTAATATAGCTTCTGGAGGATTCTCTTCTAGAAATGAAAGCATTGGTTATTGGAATGATATTCCATTAATTCAATATATTATTATTCTATTTATGTTTTTAGCAGGAACTAATTTTGTCTTGATATATTTTGGAATTACCGGAAAAATTAAAAAAATTATTCAAGACACAGAATTTAAGTGGTATTTGACATTAATTTCCTCTTTTGCAATAATGGCAACTATTACTTTATATTTTTATGTTGATTTAAGTTTAACAGATGTTAATCATCCACAAGTTTATGGAAAATTTGAAAGTAGTTTAAGGCATGCTCTATTTCAAGTTGTTGCTATTATTACCACAACAGGTTTTGTTACAGGTGATTTTATTTCTTGGGGACCCTTTTTAACTATGTTTTTCTTTGGAATTATGTTTTTAGGAGGATCATCTGGATCAACTTCTGGTGGGGTTAAAATTTTAAGACATTTAATTCTTATCAAGAACGGTTTTCTTGAATTTAAAAGATCATTACACCCAAATGCAATTTTTCCTCTAAGACATAATAATTCTGTTGTTGAAAAACCAATTATTATTCATGTATTAGCTTTTTTTATTTTATATCTTATTTTATTTATTGTTGGTGCAGGAGTATTAAGTTTATTAGGACTGGATTTTGTATCAGCAATTGGAGGGGCAGCTTCATCTATAGGAAATGTTGGTCCAGCTTTAGGAGAATTAGGCCCAATAAGTAATTTTGATAGCCTTCCTGAACTTGGAAAATATTGGTGTTCTTTTTTAATGTTAATTGGAAGATTAGAGCTATTTACTGTATTAATTTTATTTACTCCATTTTTCTGGAGAGATCGTTAAAATTCAAGTGATAATTTAATTCTATCAATTGCTTCTTTTATTTCTTCTTTTGATGCAGCATATGAAATTCTAATGTTTTTTGGACTTCCAAAGGCATCCCCTGTAACTGTTGCAACATGGGCTTCTTCAAGAAGGTATATGGTAAAATCAGATGCATTATTTATTCTTTTTCCTTTAATTTTCTTTCCAAAAAATTCAGATATATCAGGGAATATATAGAATGCTCCTTTAGGTTCATTTAATTTAAATCCATTTATACTTTTCAATAATTCTATTATTAATTGTCTTCTTGATTTAAATTCATCTACCATATATTTAATTTTACTTGGTGGAGCTTCTAGTGCAGCAATGGTTGCACGTTGGGCAATACAGTTTGCTCCACTTGTAATCTGACCTTGCATTTTTGTACATGCTTTAGCTATCCATGCAGGTGCTCCAATATACCCAATTCTCCATCCAGTCATAGCAAATGCTTTTGCTAATCCATTTACAGTAATTGTTCTTTTAAACATTGAAGGAATTTTTGCAAAGCTGAAGTGAGGAACACCATAATTTATATGTTCATAAATTTCATCAGATAGAATGTATATTTCAGGATATTTTTCAAGAACTTTAGATAGTTCTAAAAATTCTTTTTCTGTATATACAGATCCACTAGGGTTATTAGGGGAATTAATTATTAGCAATTTGGTTTTTTTAGTAATAGAATTTTCTAATTGTAAAGGAGTTATTTTAAAATCTGAAGAAATATCAGAGCGAACTTCTATTGGATTCCCCTCAGCTAACATTACAATAGCTGAATAACTTACCCAATATGGTGCAACAAGAAGAACATCATCACCAGGATTGATTAAAACTTGAACTGCGTTAGCTATTGATTGTTTAGCACCAGTAGACACTACTATTTGATTAGTTTCATACTTTAAACAATTATCTCTTAAAAATTTATTACAAATGGATTTTTTTAAATCACTATATCCATCTACAGGAGTATAAGAATTATAATTATCATCAATTGCTTGTTTTGCAACTTTCTTAATAAAATCAGGTGTATTAAAATCAGGCTCTCCAAGACTAAGACCTATAATATCAATCCCTTTTTCTTTTAATTCTCTTGTTTTTGCAGCCATTGCTAATGTTGCTGAAACTGGTAAATTATTTATTCTGTCTGAAAGATTATTCTCCATTTTATTTAAAAAATATTAGATTTAAAGATATTTATTTTCGTAAAATTAATAATGTAATTTTGGTTAAATAAAAAAAAGTTTTGAACATTTTTAAATCAAGTTTTCCTAATTTATCACATCAACAATTATTACAGTTGAATAGCTTAACTAAACTATATGAGTTTTGGAATAATAAAATAAATGTAATTTCTAGAAAAGATATTTCAGAATTAAAAATTAGACACATATTGCATTCTTTATCTATAGCAAAAGTAATAGAATTTAAAACTGGTTCTAAGATTTTAGATGTTGGCACTGGAGGAGGATTTCCAGGAATCCCTTTGGCTATTATGTTCCCTAAAACAGAGTTTTTTTTATCTGATTCAATCGAAAAAAAAATTAAAGTTGTTAAATCAATAATAAATGAACTAAATCTTAAAAATGTAAGAGTTAAAAAAATTAGATCTGAAGAAATTGATAAAAAATTTGATTTTGTTGTTTGTAGAGCAGTTACCAATATGACAGACTTTGTTAAAATTGTTGATGGAAAAATCTCATCAATAAATAATCATGAGTTTAAAAATGGAATTTTTTATTTAAAAGGTGGAGATCTTAGCTGGGAATTAAAAAATTTTAAATCATCTATTGTTTTTGATATAAATAATTTTTTTCATTACCCTTTTTTTGATACAAAAAAAATTGTTTATCTGCCTATTCCATATAAGGGTAAGGATAATCAGTAGGAGGGTTAAAATTTTCTTTAATCAGCCTAGGAGAAACCCATCTTAATAAGTTTAATTTTGATCCAGCTTTATCGTTTGTTCCTGATGCTCTAGAGCCTCCAAAAGGTTGTTGACCAACTACAGCTCCTGAAGGTTTATCATTAATATAAAAGTTTCCTGCGCTATATCTCAAGTGTTTTAAAGCATACTCAATACTCTCCTCATCTTTTGAAATAAAAGCGCCAGTTAAGGCATATATAGATGTCTTATCAACTATTTTTAATATATCTTTCCATTCATTATCAGCATAAACAAAAATAGTAACAACAGGCCCAAAAATTTCTTCATTCATTGTAATATAATTTGGATCTGTCGTTAAAATTACTGTTGGAGAAATAAAATAGCCTTTAGAATCATCATAATCTCCCCCAATTAATATTTTAGCTTCATCATCATTTCTAGCTTTTTCAATATATTTCACAATTTTATCAAATGAATTTTTATGAATCACAGCTGTCATAAAATTTTCAAAATCAATAGGGGATCCCATTTTTATAGTCTTGATTTGAGTTTTTAGGTTTTCCAAAATTTCATCAGATTTAGATTCTGGCAAATAAACTCTTGATGCTGCTGAACATTTTTGACCTTGATATTCAAAAGCTCCTCTTAAAATTGCCGTTGACACTACTTTAGAATCAGAAGAAGGGTGTGAAACAATAAAGTCCTTTCCTCCAGTTTCGCCTACTATTCTAGGATAATCTTTATAAATATTTATGTTTTCACCAACTTTTGACCAAAGCCCTTTAAAAACGTGAGTTGATCCTGTGAAATGAATTCCAGATAAGTTAGGGTTTTCTAATGCAATATTTGTTACCATTTCTGGATCTCCAGTTACCATATTTATAACACCTTTTGGAAGACCTGCCTCATTAAAAATATCCATAATTACTTTAGCTGAATAAATTTGGTGATCACTTGGTTTCCACAAAATAACATTACCCATTAATGCAGCACTTGCACAAAGATTACCTCCAATTGCAGTAAAATTGAAAGGAGTAATTGCATATATAAATCCTTCTAATGGACGATATTCTAGTCTATTAGAAACATTTCCAACAGTGATGGGTTGTTCTTTATATATTTCAGACATGAAAATAATATTGAACTTTAAAAAATCTACAAATTCACAAGCAGCATCAATTTCTGCTTGAAAAATACTTTTTGATTGACCTATCATTGTAGCAGCATTAATTTTTGACCTATATGGTCCAGCAATTAATTCAGCTGCTTTCAAAAAAATTGAAGCCCTTTCTTGCCAAGGCGTATTTGTCCATTCATTTTTTTTATCCAATGCAGATTTAATAGCATCTTTTACATGAATTTCTTCACATAATGAGTAAGTTCCGACAATCTTTTGATGATCATGTGGTGGGGTAATGTTTTTTTTATTTTCTGTAAAAATTTCTTTTTCTCCAATGAATAATGGAATGTCAATTTTTTTAGAAAACATTGAATTATAAGTTTCTATTATCTCTTTTCTTTCTTTAGATCCTTTTATATACTCTTTAGTCTCTTCGTTAATACGTTTTGGTAATTGAAAAGTATTTTTTTTCATTCATTATGAATTTAAAAAGTTAATTTAAGTTTAGTTTAAAGCTTGTGGAGCAGTTAATTTAAAAGTAGGAATATAAGCTCTAAATTTTTTACCATTATTTACATCTACCATATTATAAAATCCTCTCATAGCACCTACAGGAGATGTTATTAAACATCTTGAAGAATATTTGTATGAATCTCCTGGCTTTAATAAAGGTTTTTTACCAATTACTCCTTCTCCATCAATTATTATATCTGAACTTAAGGAATCAAAAATTCTCCAGTGTCTAGTTTTTAGTTGAACTG
Source organism: uncultured Bacteroidota bacterium (assembly GCA_902511755.1). Lineage (GTDB taxonomy): Bacteria > Bacteroidota > Bacteroidia > Flavobacteriales > Flavobacteriaceae > MAG-121220-bin8. The sequence goes on from CABXGL010000017.1 coordinate 15,704, forward strand.
TATTTTTACTTTGATTTGTTATTGTAATTGTGTAATTAAAAGAAAAATGGAGATTATAGTTTTTAAAATAAGAACCATCGTAAATGGACTTTACAGAAATTTTAATTCCTTTTGTTACGTGATTGATCATAATAAAAAATCTTCATAGCTAATATATTGATTAAATAAAAGAAAAGGAATCTCTTTTTATTAATTTTTTATGTTTAATGATTTTATACTCCTTTCACCTATTAATTTAAAATACTTTTCGTTATTTTTTTTGTGAAAAACTAAAACAGTATATAAATTTTCAGTTTGCCAAAAATTTCCTTCAAAATAATTAATAGTGTTTGGTTTTAGTGAATTTCTATAGCCATATTTATAATTATAAAAGCCTTGTTTGAATAAAAAGGAACCTTTATATGATTGTGTCTTTTCATCAAATTTTAATTTATAATTATCACTTAAAATGAAATTATTAAATCTTCCAAGTAAGTAAACATTATTTTTTTTATTAATAATGTTAGTCTTTAAATTAAAATGTACTCTTGCATAATCATTTTCAATATCAAGGTCATAATTATTATTTGAATTAATTAAAAACTCTCCATTTATATCTGGATTAAACTCATAAATATTATTGGTTCTTTCTCGATCCTCAACTAAAAAATTATTATATATATCGGTTAATGTTGATTTATATATTTTATAGCTTGTAGAATTAACTTTAGAGTTATCAAAATTTAAAAATTCATTCCCACCAGGGAAATAAATGTCATCATAAATTAAGTTATTAGAAAAAATAAATTTTGGTTTTTCTATAACTATTGAATTTGACCAATTATAATTTTTTATTACAATTACTTTTAGCCTTGAAGAACTATTATATATTTTAGTACAATCTATACAATTAAGATTTATTTTAATTTTTTGGTCTGTTTTTATGTTATCGATCGTATTTGATTTAGAAATTGTTATCTGAATAGGTGTTTGATTGTTTATATATGAAAATCTTTTTTCAAAAATTTTTTTACCATTTGATAAATGAATGCTAATGGAATAATTTCCAGATACTTTCAAACTTATATCATCATTAGGGATGCTTAAAATATAATTGGTATATGGTTTTAAAGTATTAAATGAATTTCTGATTTTTTTTATTCTTATGTCATCAAAGCCCTCTACATATTCAGACTTATATAATTTAGATGGATTCCACATATAGTCAAAATGTTTTATTTGATAATAATAGTTTTTTTCATCAGCATCAAGGTCATCAAAACTTAATTCTATTTGATCGCCGAAGTAGATAAATGGGCTTGATGATTTTGAGTTTTTAAGAATAATTGTTTTAATATTTTTTGGAATTTCTAGACTTTGAGAATTCAAATAGTTTCCAATTAGAATGAAAACTATTTTAAAAACTATTTTAAAATTTAATGACATAACCAGTATAAAGATATCATAAATAAAAAATCAATAATTATTTATTATTTAGAATGAATATAAATAAAAACTTTATTAATAAATTAATGCTGAATCGACTTTTACTTAAGGGTTTAAATTAATAAATTTGCAACCGATTAGACATTACAAATAAATATGTCAAACGACATCAGAATTAAAAATGGTTTAACCATTAATTTGAAAGGAGCTGCCAAGAACATCGTAAAAAAGGCTCCTTATCCTAAATCAGTCTCCTTAAATCCTTCAAATTTCCATCTTATTATTCCAAAAATGGTTGTAAAAGTAGGTGAAAAAGTAAATGTTGGTGATGTTATTTTTTATTCAAAGAAAGATGAAAGAATAAAATTTTGCTCACCTGTTGATGGAATAATTAAAGAAATTGTTAGAGGAGAAAAAAGAAAAATTATAGAAATTCTTATTGATGCTGATAATAAAAAAAAAATAGAACCTAGTATTATTGAATTTGAAAAATTAAATCCTGATGAAATTAAAAATATTATTTTAAACTCAGGATGTTGGCCATTTATTAAACAAAGACCATACGATATAATTGCAAATCCTTCAGATAAACCAAAATCTATTTTCATTTCTTCATTTAATAGTGCTCCAATTTCTGCTGATTTTCAAATTATTTTACAGGATCAGAAAGAGGAGTTTAAAATGGGTTTACAAGTTTTGTCTAAATTAATTGATGGTGAAATAAATATTTGTATTCAAAAAGATGTTTCAACATTTATTAATGATATTAAAGGGATAAAAGTTCATAGTGTAAGTGGACCCCACCCCTCAGGTAATGTAGGAGTTCAAATTCATCATATTAATCCTATCAATTCTGGTGAAAAGATTTGGACAGTAGGTCCTGAAGATGTAGCAATTTTAGGAAGATTTTTTTTAACAGGAATTTATAAACCTATTAGAACAATAGCAGTTTCAGGTGCGCCAGTTAAAAATCCTCAATACTATAAAACAATTGCTGGATCTGAATTATATGAGATTATTAATGATGCTGGGATTGATTCAAATGATTCATTAAGAATTATTAATGGTGATGTTTTGACTGGAAATAAAGTTGAACCTGATAATTATTTAGGTTTTTATAATAATACAGTCTCTGTTCTAAGGGAAGGAAATCAATACAGAATGTTTGGTTGGGTACCTTTCATTAATAATGTGGTGCCAAGTATTTATAAAACCTCTTTTTCTTGGTTATTCCCAAATAAAAAATATGATTTGGACACTAATTTGAATGGCGAAGAAAGAGCATTTGTTGTAACAGGTGAAATGGAAAGAGTTTTTCCTATGGATATTTATCCTATGCAACTAATTAAGGAATGCATGGCAGAAAATATTGATAAAATGGAAAGTTTAGGAATTTATGAAGTTGCTCCTGAAGATTTTTCTCTTATTGATTATTCTTCCTCTTCAAAAATAGAGGCTCAATATATAATAAGAAAAGGACTTGATTTAATGATTAAAGAAGTTGGTTAATTATTTATATGAATATTAGAGAAACTATAGATAAACTTAAAAAACCTTTTAATAAAGGAGAAAAATGGGAAAGGTTTGCACCTGCTTTTAATGCATTCGATACTTTTCTATATGTGCCAAACCACACTACTAAACATGGTGCTCATATTAGAGATGCTGTTGATTTAAAAAGGACTATGATCACAGTTATTATAGCCTTGTTACCAGCTTTATTCTATGGAATTTATAATACAGGTTTTCAGTATTATTCTCAATTAGATATAGAATACAATATTATAGATTTATTTATTCATGGATCTGCTAAAATTGTCCCGATGATTGCAGTATCTTATATTGTTGGCCTAGCAATAGAGTTTGCTTTTGCAGTTTTTAGGGGACATGAAATAAATGAAGGATATTTAGTAACAGGACTATTAATCCCTATGATTATGCCAGTAGACATTCCTTTATGGATGGTTGGGTTATCAGTTGCATTTGCTGTGATAATTGGTAAAGAAGCATTTGGTGGAACTGGAATGAATATTTTGAATCCTGCATTAACAGCTAGAGCATTTGCATTTTTTGCCTATCCAACATATATGTCTGGTAATGAAGTTTGGGTTTCAGAGGCTTCTAATATAGATGGAATTTCAGGAGAAACTATTTTGGGTGTTTTGGCATCTGGGGAAAGTTCATTAAACTATGAGCCTTTACAAATGTTTATGGGATCAATTCCAGGATCAATTGCGGAGACATCAACTCTAATGGTTTTAATTGGTGCATTTATTTTAATATATACTGGGGTGGGAAGTTGGAGGATAATGGTTAGTGGAGTAATAGGAGCAGCCATAATGGGATTATTATTTAATCTTTGGGGTGCAAATGAATTGATGAGTTTTAATTGGATAAATCATATGCTGGTTGGTGGGTTTGCTTTTGGAGTTGTTTTCATGGCTACTGACCCTGTTTCAGCAGCTCAAACGGTAAAAGGCAAGTGGATATATGGTTTATTAATTGGAGTTTTTTGTATTCTAATTAGAGTTTTTAACCCTGCATATCCTGAAGGGGTTATGCTTGCGATTTTACTTATGAATGTTTTTGCTCCAACAATTGATCATTATGTTATTGAGGCTAATATTAAAAAAAGGAAAAAACGAGGAATTAAAACAGCTGTAAATATTGCTTAAAATGGATAGAGATTCAAATTTATATACTTTTTTATTTGCAACACTGATGGTTTTAGTAGTTGCAACAGTTTTAGCTTATACTTCTCAATCTTTAAAAGGTTTACAAAATGAAAATATAAGAAAAGAAAAAATGCAAAATATTTTATCCGCTATAGGAATTAATGTCACAAGAAATGAATCTGAGCAATTATATAAAGAATATATTATTGAAGAATTAGCATTAAAAATAGATGGATCTGTTAATAATAAAATTAATCCATTTTCTGATATCGTTTTGGCAAAAGAAATTAAAAAAGATTATAAGGACCAACACTTCCCCCTTTACATTGCTGAAATTGATTCTGAAAAATATTATATAATTGAATTACGTGGAGTAGGATTATGGAATGCAATATGGGGATATATGTCTTTGAAAAATGATTTAAAAACTATAAAAGGTGTTTCATTTGACCACAAGGGTGAGACTGCGGGATTAGGTGCAGAGATAACTAAGGATTGGTTTAAGGAAAGGTTTGTAGATGAGAAGGTTTTTGATGATATGGGTGAACTAACAGGAATTACAGTTTTAAAAGGTAATAATGATCCTAATAATCAGGATAAAGAAGATCATGAAGTTGATGCAATTTCAGGTTCTACTATTACTGGTGATGGTGTAACAAATATGATTAAAGAAAGACTAAATAATTATTTGCCTTATTTTGAAAAGTTAAACTTAAATTCAATGATGAATTAAAATGAAAAAATTGAAAAATAAAAATCCTTTATTTCTTTTTATTTCTAAAGAAAAAGAACCTTTTTTTTCAAAAAAAAATAGACAGTTATTAAAAGATCCATTAGATGATAATAATCCTATCACAGTTCAAGTACTTGGTATTTGTTCTGCTTTGGCAATAACAGTTCAACTTTGGCCAGCTATTGTTATGACTTTTTCTGTGATTTTTGTAATGGCATGTAGTAATGTTATTATTTCAATTTTAAGAGATTTAATTCCTAATAGAATCCGAATTATTGTTTTTTTAGTTGTTATCTCATCACTTGTAGCTCTTGTAGATCAGTTTTTAAAGGCCTATGCTTATGATGTTAGTAAAGAACTATCAATTTTTATTGGACTAATTGTTACCAATTGTATTGTAATGGGTAGATTAGAGGCTTTTGCTTTAGGAAATGGTGTTTGGAAATCATTTTTAGATGGAATTGGAAATGCATTTGGTTATGGAGCAATTTTAATTGCAGTAGCATTCTTTAGAGAACTTTTAGGCTCAGGAAATTTAATGGGTTATCAAGTAATTCCAGATTTCATTTATGAAATGGGATATGAAAACAATGGATTAATGTTATTATCACCTATGGCATTGATAACCGTTGGAATAATAATATGGATTCAAAGATCAAGAAATAAAGATTTAATAGAACAGAGATAATAAAAAAATATGTGGGAACAGTACGCTAATCTTTTTGTCAAAAGCATTTTTATTGAAAATATGGTGTTTGCATATTTTCTTGGAATGTGTTCTTATTTAGCTATATCAAAAACTTTAAAAAATGGAGTTGGAATGGGACTTGCAGTAATTTTTGTTTTAACTATTACTGTTCCATTGAACTATTTGATTGATACATATTTGCTAGCTGATGGTGCATTAATTTGGTTAGGTCCTGATTATGAAGAATTAAACTTAAGTTTTTTGAGTTTAATAATGTTTATTTCAGTTATTGCATCAATGGTTCAATTAGTTGAAATGATTGTTGAAAAATTTTCACCTGCATTATATGGCTCACTTGGAATATTTTTGCCTCTTATAGCAGTTAACTGTGCAATTTTAGGTGGTTCTCTTTTTATGCAAATTAAAGATTTTTCAGGAGTTACTGAGGCTGCAGTTTATGGTTTTGGATCTGGAATAGGATGGTTTTTAGCAATAGTCGCAATTGCAGCAATTAGAGAAAAAATGGCATATTCAAATGTTCCAGCTCCTCTTAGAGGATTGGGAATAACTTTTATTATTACTGGATTAATGGCTTTTGGTTTTATGAGTTTTATGGGAATAAAAATATAATTTTATGACATCTATTTCCACATACATTTTATTAAGCATAATTATTTTTTTAATAATTATTTTTCTTTTAGTTGGGATGCTTTTAGGTGTAAAAGCGAAATTATTACCATCTGGACCAGTTACTCTTTTAGTTAATGGAGAAAATGAAGTGAAAGTATCTTCTGGGGGGACTTTGCTTTCAACACTTGGAAATAATAAAATTTTTTTACCATCGGCTTGTGGGGGAGGTGGAACTTGTGTTCAGTGTAAATGTGTTGTGAAAGAAGGTGGAGGAGAAATTTTACCTACAGAAGCCCCGCACTTTAGCAGGAAGGAGATTTCGGAAGGATGGAGACTGGGTTGTCAAGTTAAAGTTAAAGAGAATATGAAAATTGAAGTTCCTGAGGAAGTTTTTGGAATTAAAAAATGGGAAGCTACTGTTGTTAGAAATTGGAATGTAGCTTCTTTTATTAAAGAACTTGTAGTGGAAATTCCAGATGATATGGGATATAAAGCAGGGGGCTATATTCAAATTGAAATACCCCAATGTGAAGTGGATTATAAAGAAATGGATATTAGCGCACATCCTGATGAACATCCAGATGACCCTGAAAAATTTAAATTAGAATGGGATAAATTTAATCTTTGGAATTTAAAAATGAAAAACTCTGAATCAGTTGAGAGAGCCTATTCTATGGCATCTTATCCAGCTGAAGGAAAAGAAATAATGTTAAATGTACGAATCGCTACTCCTCCATGGGACAGAACTAAAAATGGATGGATGGATGTAAATCCAGGGATAGCTTCTTCCTATATTTTTTCTAAGAAACCTGGTGATAAGGTTACTATTTCAGGTCCTTATGGAGAATTTTTTATTAATCATTCCGAAGCTGAAATGTTATATGTTGGGGGAGGAGCAGGAATGGCTCCGATGAGATCTCATTTGTATCATTTATTTAGAACTTTGAAGAGTGGAAGGAAAGTAAACTTTTGGTATGGTGGTAGATCTAAAAGAGAATTATTTTATATTGAACATTTTAAAGCTCTAGAAAAAGATTTTCCAAACTTTAAATTTTTTATGGCTCTTTCTGAACCTAATGAAGAAGATAATTGGAAAATTAAGGATGGTTTAGATGGAGAAGGTGATGGTTTTGTTGGTTTTGTTCATCAAGCTCTTATTGATAATTATTTAATACATCACGAAGCCCCTGAAGATATTGAAGTATATTTTTGTGGTCCTCCACTTATGAATCAAGCAATTGAAAAAATGGCAGATGATTTTGGTGTTCCACCAGAGAATGTAAGATTTGATGATTTTGGAGGATAATTTTTCTCTAATTATTTATTGGTAAGTTAATCCAGTTACAACTTACAATGAATTCAAATTATGTTATTAATTTTAAGGGTGCTTAAAAAATCATTTTTATTTATATTCTGTATAATTATTAGTTGTTCTAATGAACCTAGCATTCATTCTTATTCTGGCGAGGCTTTAGGAACTTACTATAGAATATTATATGCATCTGAGAAACCCTTAAAAAATATAGATGTTTTAACAGATTCTATTTTTTTAGAAATAAATAAATCTTTATCAACTTATGTTTCTTCTTCAGATATCTCAAAAATAAATAATGATGTAGATTCAATTGAAATAGATGCTCATTTTCAAAAAGTTTTTAATAAGTCTAAACTCATTTGGGAATCTACGGATGGATTTTTTGATCCAACTATTGGTCTTTTAGTAAAAGCATACGGATTAGGCCCTAAAAATGATTTTAAAATCCCAGTTAATCTTGATAGTATAATGAATTTAACAGGTTTTGCTAAAGTTTCGTTGAAAAACAATTTTATCATTAAAGAAAAAAAAGGAATTTATTTAGATTTTAATGCAATAGCAAAAGGATACTGTGTTGATGTAATTTCAAATATGTTAAAGAATAGAAATATTAATAATCATTTAGTTGAAATCGGAGGGGAAATGATAGCTAGTGGAAAAAACTTGGTAACTAATAATTTTTGGAGAGTAGGAATTACTGACCCATTAAATCCCTCTTCTAATAATTATATTAGAAAGATACAATTAAAAAATTCAGCGCTTGCTAGTTCAGGTAATTATAGAAAATATATAATTGATAATAAAACTGGAAAAAAAATTGTACATACCATTAATCCAAAAAACGGAAATGCATTTAACACTAATGTTTTAGGAGTTTCAGTAATTGCAGAGGATTGTATTACTGCTGATGCATATGCTACTTCATTTATGGCAATGCCAATAGAAAAATCAATTAAAATGATTTCACAATTAAATAATCTTGAGGTTATGATTATTTATAATAAACAAAAAAGTCAAGTTGAGATTTTTTCTACAGATGGATTTAATAAGCTCGTTTTAAACTAATTTTTTACAGATTGGAATTATTTCATTTTTGACTATACAGTATTTTTTAATTTCTTCGTCTCTAAATTCATTGGCATAATTATTTTTTTCAACATGAAAACCAACTTTTTTAAGTCGATCAAAGTAATCTAATCCATACACTCTAACATGATCATATTGACCAAATTTTTTGATTCTATCATTTTTATCTTTAATTCCTGGATCTTCAAATGTTCTATTAATGTTTAAATCAATTGGAACTTGTAATATTGCTGTTCCATTTTTATTTAAGACTCTATAAAGCTCTTGCATCGCTTTTTTGTCATCATCTATATGTTCCAAAACATGATTGCAAAGAATAAAATCAAAAAAATTATCTTCAAAAGGCATCTTACATATATCACCTTTTATATCAACCAAAGGAGAATTTAAATCAAATGTTATATAATTTTCATTTTTTATAGATTTAAAAATTTTATAAAAGGCTTGTTCAGGAGCTATATGTAAAACTTTAATTTTTGCATTAAAAAATTCTGTTTTGTTCTTTAAATAAAGCCATAATAATCTATGTCTTTCCAAGGACAATGTTCCAGGACTAAGAGCATTTTGTCTTACATTTTTATAACCATAGGGTAAAAATTTTCTATAGGATTTATTATTAATAGGATCATAAAATTTATTTCCTCTGTAGTATAAATCTAATAGTGGCCTAAAAAAATTACTCCACAAAATTAATTGAGGACGTGGTACTGTATTAATTATAAGCTTTATAAGCCAATTCAATTTTTAAGATTTAAATTGATTTTCTTCTATACTTTTAATTCCTAAGGAATTATATATATAATCAAAGGTTGATAGTAAAATGGGCTTTTCATTAATTATCGCAACATTATGTTCAAAATGTACACTAGGTAATTTATCTGCTGTTAAAATTGTCCACCCATCATTTAATTGATTTATTCTTGCAGTTCCCATATTAATCATGGGTTCAATAGCAACGACCATTCCATTTTTGAATTTTTTTCCTGTTCCTTTTCTACCATAATTTGGCATTTCAGGTTTTTCATGCATACTTTTCCCCAGCCCATGTCCAACTAGTTCTTTAACTACTCCATAACCATTGGATTCATTATGTTTTTGAATTGCATATCCAACATCTCCAACTCTATTATCTTTTTTAAATTCTTTGATCCCTAGGTAAAGGGATTCTTTTGCAGTTTTTAATAATCTTTTAATTTCTTTTTTTACTTCTCCAACTTCAAAAGTGTAAGCATGATCTCCATAATATCCATTCTTTAGAACTCCACAATCAATTGATAAGATATCACCATCTTTAATTTCATCTTTATTTGGAATTCCATGAACCACTTGAGAGTTTGGACTTATACATAATGTATTAGGAAAATCATATAAACCTAAAAATCCTGGTTTTGCATTATGATCTCTAATAAACGACTCTGCTAAAGAATCTAGATAGAGTGTACTAATTCCAGGTTTAATTTCTTTAGCTAACATTCCTAAAGTTTTTGAAACTAATAGGGCACTTTCTCTGATTAATTCTATTTCTTCTAATGATTTAATTAAACTCATTTTTTAAAAATCAGCGTAAATATTTTTATATTCTTGTCCACTCAAAATTTTAAAAATGTCTTTTTCTAAAGTTTCAACAGGGAACTCAACAATTCTGTTAATTTCTTTTCCATTTTTTTTGAAGATATAGGTTGGAACATTGAAAATTTCTAATCCCTTTTCATAATTCTGTGGCGTAGTTTTTTGTTCACTCATTCCAATTAATTGAATTTTGTCATTATCAGCTTCTATATAATCATAAAGTTTAAAAAATCCTGGTATATCTTTTTGACTTTCTTCACACCAGGTACCCATGAAAACTGTAATTTCAAAATTTTTTATTAATGGTTTAATTTTTTTGGCAGTTAATTCATCAAGATCATAATTTTTATAATTTTCATCAAACCAAAATGCGTATGGATTTTTTTGCAATTCATTTCTATCAAAGTATCCAATTATATTTATGTTTTCTTCTTTATTTTCTATGACTTTATTTGTTTCTTTTTTGGAATCAGAAACTTTTGTTTTACAAGAAAAAAATAAAAGAATGCTTAAAAAAATGATTGTTTTTTTCATATCAGTTTATTAAAGATTTTCCAGTCATTAATTTAGGTTTATTTAAGTTCATTAAATCTAGAATTGTTGGAGCTATATCTGCTAAAATACCATCAGAAACTTTTTTAATTCTATGATCAACAATAATTATAGGTACCATATTTTTTGTATGTGCTGTATTAGGTGATCCATCAGAATTTTTCATTTTATCACAATTACCGTGATCAGCAATAACTATAATTGAAAATTCTTTTTCCAATGCACATTCAATAATTTTTGATGAGCATTTATCTACTGTTTCACATGCTTTTATTGCTGCTTCAAGATTTCCTGTATGACCTACCATATCTGGATTAGCAAAGTTTAAACATATAAAATCTGTACTATTTTTTTTTATTTCTTCTATAATCGAATCTTTAATTTTATGGGCACTCATTTCAGGTTTTATATCATAAGTTGGAACTTTAGGCGAAGGACATAAAATTCTTGATTCATTTTTAAAGGGTTTTTCTCTTCCTCCATTAAAGAAAAATGTTACGTGAGGATATTTTTCTGTTTCAGCAATTCTAATTTGATTTTTATCATTTTTTGCTAAAACCTCACCCAAAGTATCAATTATGTTTTCTGAGTTATATATAGTCTCAATTCCTTTAAATGACTCATCATAGTTAGTCATTGTTAAAAAGTTTAGATTTAATTTTTTCATTTCTAAATCAGAAAAATCTTCTTGGG
>CABXGL010000018.1 GCA_902511755.1 uncultured Bacteroidota bacterium
GTAGTTTAGATTGTGATTTTTGTGCAACATCTAAATTAAAAAGAATTAGGAATCTTAAGCCTGATGAAATTTTTGATCAAGTATCCACTATTAACCTTCAAAGTAAACTTTATTATAATCGCCCTATTTCAAATATTGTTTTTATGGGCATGGGAGAACCTTTATTAAATTATAAAAATTTACTTTTAGGAATTGAAAAAATTACTAGTAATGAAGGTTTAGGAATTTCGCCAAAAAGGATAACTGTATCAACATCTGGAATTTCTAAATTAATAATTAAAATGGCTGATGAAAATGTTAAATTCAATCTTGCAATTTCCTTGCATTCTGCTATAGAAAAAACTAGAAACAAAATAATGCCATTTTCTACAAATTTTCCTTTAGATGAATTAAAGGAAGCTGTAAAATATTGGCATAAAAAAACAGGAAAAAAAGTTACTTATGAATATATAGTATGGAAAGAAATAAATGATAATATAGAACATATTAAAGCTTTAATAAAATTTTGTAAAGCTGCTCCATCAAAAGTTAATATTATTCAATATAATAATACTGAAAACCCTTTTTTTAATGCTGCAAATGAAAAAAAAATTCAAGAATATATTTTAGAGTTAGAAAAAAACAAGATTCCAGTTACAATTAGAAAATCAAGAGGAAAAGATATTGATGCAGCATGTGGACAACTTGCAAACAGAGAAATAAACTAATATAATGTAGTTTATTTTGAATTGTATATTTATTGTATGAAAGAAATTGAAAGAATAAAATTGCATATAAAAGATGAAATGGAACTTTTTGAAGAGAAGTTTTCTAAATCGATGAATTCTTCAGTTTCTCTTTTAAATAGAATAACGCATTATGTTGTAAATAGAAAGGGGAAACAAATTAGACCCATGTTTGTTTTTTTAACTGCTAAAATGCTTTCAAATGGAAAGATTAATGAAAAAGTTTTTAGAGCAGCATCTGTAATAGAATTGATCCACACGGCTACACTCGTTCATGATGACATTGTAGATTCAAGTAATGTTAGAAGAGGATTTTTTTCTTTAAATGCTTTGTGGAAAAATAAAATTGCAGTTTTGGTAGGTGATTTTCTTTTATCAAAAGGAATGTTACTTTGTATAGATAATAATGATTTTGACCTTTTAAAGATAATTTCAAGATCTGTAAAGGATATGAGTCAAGGAGAATTATTACAAATTGAAAAAGCTAGGAGACTGGATATTGATGAAGAAACGTATTTTGAAATAATTAGAAAAAAAACAGCATCATTGATATCTTCTTGTTGTGCTTTAGGTGCTGCAGCTTCAAATGTTTCTGAATATAAAATTAATGAGTTAGCAAGTTTTGGACAAAAAATAGGTGTTGCTTTTCAGCTAAAAGATGATTTATTTGATTATGGAAACAAAAAAATTGGAAAACCTATTGGAATTGATTTAAAAGAAAAAAAGTTAACTCTTCCATTAATTTATGCTTTGAATAATTCTTCTAAATCAAAAAAAAGATGGTTGATAAATTGTATTAAAAACCATAACAATAATAAAATAATAATTGAAGAAGTGATTGAATATGTAAAAGAAATTGGAGGAATTAAATATACTATATCTAAACTTAAGGCATTTCATAGTGATGCATTAAAAGATATCAGTAAATTCCCCAAAAACCAATATAGAGAAAGTTTAATATGTTTGGTAAATTATGTAATAGATAGGGAATACTAGATTTTTTTAAAATCTTTTTAAAAACGTTTTTTTTATTTAAATTCAGTAGTACAATAAAATAAATAATTTGATATCAAAAAATACAATAGATAAAGTTTTTGAACAATCAAGAGTAGAGGAAGTTATAGGTGATTTTGTTCAGTTAAAAAAATCTGGATCAAATTACAAGGCACTAAGTCCTTTTACTAATGAAAAAACTCCAAGTTTTGTTGTTTCTCCAGTTAAACAAATTTGGAAAGATTTTAGTAGTGGAAAAGGAGGAAATGCAATTGCATTTTTAATGGAACATGAACACTTTACATATCCTGAAGCAATTAAGTTTTTAGCTAGAAAATACAATATTGAGATTGAAGAAACTAAAATAAACAAGCAAGATAAAGAGAAGGCTAGTGAAAGAGAAAGCTTATATATAGTTTCCAACTTTGCAAAAGATTTTTTCAAGAAAAAATTAAATGAATCTGAAGAGGGTAAAGCAATTGGTCTTTCTTATTTTAAAGAAAGAGGATTTAGCTTAGAAACAATTAATCAATTTGATTTAGGATTTTCTCCAAAAGAAATAAATTGTTTTTCAAAAATTGCGCTAAAAAAGGGTTACGCTAAAGATTTTTTGGAAAAAACAGGATTGTCTATTTTTCAAAATGATAAATCTGTAGACAGGTTTAGAGGAAGGATTATTTTTCCAATTCATAGTATGTCAGGAAGAGTTCTTGGATTTGGTGCAAGAATACTAAATAATGAAATTAAATCTGCTAAGTACTTAAATTCGCCTGAAAGTCTTATATATAATAAGAGTAAAGTTTTGTATGGTATATTTTATGCTAAACAAGAAATAGCTAAGCTTGATAATTGTTTTATAGTTGAAGGTTATACGGATGTTATTCAGCTTTATCAGAAAGGAATAAAAAATGTAGTTTCATCTTCTGGTACTGCATTAACAAATGATCAAATTATATTAATTAGAAGATTAACGTCTAATATTACTATGCTATATGACAGTGATCGGGCAGGAATAGATGCTACTTTAAGAGGTGTAGATATGATTTTAAGTGCAGGAATGAATGTTAGTATTTGTACATTTCCAAATGGTCATGATCCTGATAGTTTTAGTTTAGAGCGTAGCAATCAAGAAATAAAAGATTTTTTATCTCAAAACTCTAAAGATTTTATTCAATTTAAAGCCTCCATTTTATCGGAAAATGCTAAAGATGATCCTATTTTAAAAGCTAAAACAATTAATGAGATTGTTAATAGTATATCAACAATTCCAGATAGAATTAAGCAAGAGATATATGTAAAACATTGTTCTAAAATTATGGATGTTTCGGAAGAGGTATTATTTAATTCCTTAGCTCAACAAAATAAAAATGAGGTTACATATCTATCAAAGAGAAATATTAATAAGATTAAAAAAACTCCAAAAAATATAAAAGTTGATATATTATTTGAACTTGAAAAAAAAATTATAGAAATTTTATTACTGTATGGTACTCAAAAAGAAAAATTTGAGGAATTGATTTTGAAAAAAGATGAAAATGGTGAGGTTGTAATGGAACCTACCATAGTTGAATCTTTAGTTTATGAAAAAATATTTTTGGATTTACAACAAGATGAAGTAGAATTCACAAACGAATCTTTTAAAATTCTTTATAAAGCAATTATTAATGAATTCCAAAAAAAGGGCAAATTGGTTATAGATGTTTTTTTAAATAGCTTAGAGCCAGATTTATCAAATCATGTGACTTCTATTTTAATGAATGAAGATAGATATCAACTTCATGATTGGTTAAGTAAAAACATTTTTGTTAAAGATAAAAATAAAGTGATTTCACAATTAGTTTCTGAAACAATTTTAAGTTTAAGAACTTATTTAATTAATGAAAAAGTTAAAGAGCTTCAGGAAGAAACACAAAAAAAATCTAATAACAATAATCAAATACTTGAAGAGATTACGGATTATTATAAACTAAAATCTTTATTGTCTAATAAACTAAATAGAGTTTTATAATCTTTATCTTAATTCATCGGGAATTAGGTAAATAGGAACAGGATTCATTTTATGAAGATTTTGTTTGTTAAATTTATTTAAAATTTCAAAAACTTCCTTTTTTCTTCCTGAAAAGTCAAATGAATTTTTTCCAAAATCTTTTTCCTTCATAGCCCATTCTAATTCTTCATAAGTAGCACCAATCTGATCTTCATCTGATCTAGCATCATCCCAAAGTCCATCTGTTGGTTTCGCTAGAATAATTTCTTTAACAATAGAAAGTTTTTTAGCTATTTCAAATATTTCAGTTTTGTAAAGATCCGCTATAGGACTAATGTCAACACCTCCATCACCATATTTTGTATAAAACCCTATTCCAAAATCTTCTACTTTATTTCCTGTTCCGACAACTATATAATTGTTTAATCCAGCGTAATAATATAAAGTAGCCATTCGCAATCTTGATCTTGAATTAGCTAGAGAAAGCAAATTGTTTTTATTAGAATTAATTTCTACTGAATTTTTAAACGATAAAAAAGATTCGCTTAAATCAATTGATTTTGAGGAGGTGTTTTTATATTTATCCTTTAACCAATCAATATGTTTTTTTGCTCTATCATGTTCTTTTTTGCTTTGTAGTATTGGCAAGTCTAAACATAGGGTAGGCAAACCAGTTTGTGCACAAAGTGTAGAAGTCACTGCTGAATCAACACCTCCAGAAACTCCTACTACAAAACCATTTGTATTAGATTTTTCAGAATAATTTATTAACCAATCTGTGATATTTTCAATAATTTTTTTTGAATTCATTAATTAAATTTTTTATAGTAATTTAAATAATTGGCTTAGTTTATATTAAGTTTGATAATCAAAATATTGTGATATACAAAATTAACAGTTTTATGATTGATTATAAAATTTACAGCGTTATTTTATGTTTTTTTTCAATTATTTTTATAGGATGTGAATCTAAAAAACCAATGGAGGATTTAGTTATCCATCGTTTTGAAAATGAATTTTATAATTCAAATGAACAAAACCTTAAATTACTTGTTAAGAAATATCCATATTTATTTCCTGAACAATATCCAATGGAAACTTGGAAATCTTTTTTAAAAGACTCAACAAGACTTAGTATATATGATACAAGTTCAAGAATTTTTGACAATTTTGAACCGATATCTAAAGAAATTTTAGAAATATTTTTAAAATTAGAGACAATTTTTCCAGAATTCAAAAGACCCAAAATCATTACATTAAATTCTCAATCTGAATACGAGAATAGAGTTATCTACGCAGATTCTTTATTATTTATTTCATTGGATTCTTACCTAGGAAAAAGTTTCTATCCGGAATTACCGGAATATATTTCTCTAAACATGTCTAAAGAATATATTTCAAATGATGTTGCTGAAAAAATGTCTCAGAACTTTATTTACAAACCTAATGATAGGTCATTATTGGCTGAAATGATATATCATGGAAAAATTTTGTTTTTAAACAAATATCTAACCCCATTTAATAAAAGTCATATTAAATTTCACTCAGATTTGAGTAAAATTAATTGGGCTGAAGAAAATGAATATAATATTTGGAGTTTTTTTTATTGAAAATGATTTTCTTTTTAGTAATAGAAATGATTTAAAATTAAGGTTTATATATTTTTCTCCTTTTTCAAAATTTAATTTAGATATTGATAAAGATTCACCTGGAAGTATAGGAAAATGGTTAGGTTTTAAAATTGTAAATTCATATATGAATAATAATGATACAAGCTTAGATCAGCTTATAAAAGAAGATTTTTATAAAATTTTTAACAAATCAAAATATAAACCAAATAAAAAATGAAGAAAACACGAATATCATTTGATGTAAAACTAGATGAAAACAAAGTTCCAGAAAAAATTACTTGGTCTGCTCCAGATGGAGGTATTTCAAATGAAACTTCAAAAGCAGTTTTTTTATCAGTTTGGAATCATGATACACAAGAAACATTAAAAATTGATTTATGGACAAAGGACATGCCTTTAGATCAAATGAATGTTTTTTTTCATCAAACCTTAGTAAGCATGAATGAAACATTTTTCAAAGCAACACAAAATGAAAAAATGACAGACTCATTTAAACAATTCTGTGATTATTTTGCTGAAAATTTAAAGCTACATTCTCCTCCAGGTCAAAGTTCAGAATAAATCAAATTCATAATTTCTTCTCTTCCTAATTTTAATTTAGATGAACTTATAATATTCTCAGGAGAAATTTTTATTTTTTTGATAAGAGCTTTAATATATTTTTTTACTTTTTCCTCTTTTTGATTAGTTTTTAATTTGTCAGCTTTCGTAAAAATTATTTTAAAATTTACATTATTGTTGCTTAACCAATTTATAAAATCTAAATCAATTAATTGAGGGTCATGTCTAATGTCAATTAAAACAAATGTAAGAGATAAATTAACTCTGTTTTTAAAATAATCTACAATAATGTTTTCAATTTTTCTTTTTTCTTTTTTAGATATTTTAGCATATCCGTAACCAGGAAGATCTACCAAAAACCAATTGTTATTTATTAAAAAATGATTGATTAGTAAGGTCTTTCCAGGATTCCCAGAAACCTTGGCAATTTTTTTTTTAGCAAGCATATTTATCAATGAAGACTTGCCAACATTTGATCTGCCAATAAATGTAAATTCTGGAATATCTGTTTGAGGGCATTCTTTAGCTTTTGGACTACTTTTAATAAACTTTACTGATTCGACGATCATGGCTAAATATTTTTTTTAGCAAACCATTTCTCAACAATATTATTAAATTCTTTGGGATGTTCCATCATGGGGGCATGACCACAATTTTTTATCCAAAATAATTTTGAATTAGGCAATAATTTATTGAATTCATATGCTACTTCCGGGGGAGTTACATTGTCATTTTTCCCCCATATTAGTGCCGTTGAAACCTTAATTTTCGGAAGATCTTTAGCCATGTTATGACGAATTGCACTTTTTGCCATAGCTAAAATCTTGATTACTTTTTTTCTGTCATTAACAACCTCAAATATTTCATCAACAATCTCTTTGGTAGCTGTTTTTGCAGAGTAAAAAACATCCTGAGTCTTTTTTTTAATAAACTCATAATCTCCTCTTTTTGGATAGGTATCTCCCATTGCATTTTCATATAGCCCAGAGCTTCCTGTTAATACTAAAGCTTTAGTAAATTGCGGAAACAGTTTAGCATGTAAAAGGCCTACGTGACCACCCAAAGAATTCCCAACTAAAATCACCTCATCTAATTTTAAAAATTTTATAAAGTTATTTATGAATTTTGCAAAATATTTCACATTAGTATTAATAAGAGAAGCCGTATATATTGGTAATTCAGGCATGAAAATTTGATAACCAATTTTTGGAAAATAAGAAATAAATCCTTCAAAATTTCCAAGGCCACCCATTAATCCATGAAGAATTATAATAGGTTTTCCTGTCCCACTAGTTAAGTATTTATAACCGCCTTTTTCTACATGTATTCTTTCTTGCATAATAAAATGAATCCTTATTTAAAGACAAATATACTAATTACAAAATAGAAATTATTAATGTTTGTTTTATTCTTATTTGTTATAAATAATTGATTATCAGAAATTTAAATGATTAAAATTTTGTTGCAATTAAAATTATTAACAAAGTGGTAAAAAGTGGTAAAAAGTGGTAAAATTTCAATATATTTGAGATTACACATAAAAATATTAAGTGGTTAATTTAATTGGAACATATCAATGTAAAGCTGATGTCAAAGGTAGATTGATGTTGCCTATTGCTTTAAAGAAGCAGTTAGGAGTTAATATCAATGAAAGTTTTATTCTAAAAAGATCTGTTTTTCAACCTTGTTTAGAACTACATCCTTATATGGAATGGAAATTTACAATGGATAAGATTAATGCACTAAATAGATTTATTAAGAAAAATAATGATTTTATAAGGATGTATACAGCTGGTGTTAGAATTGTTGATTTGGATAATAGTGGAAGAATATTGATACCTAAAGATTTATTAAAAACATATTTTTCTAAGAATGATCTTGTATTAACAACAGCAATAAATATTATTGAAATTTGGGATAAGGATTCTTATGAAAATGTTATTAATAATCCTGAAATTGATTTTGCAGACTTATCTGAAGAAGTAATGGGAAATAAAGAAGAAGATGTATCATAATCCTGTAATGTTGGAAGAATCTATTACAAGTCTCGAAATAAAGGAGGATGGAGTTTATGTTGATTTAACTTTTGGAGGTGGAGGCCATTCTAAAGCAATTTTAAATGCTTTAGGCAAGAATGGAAAATTATTAGCATTTGATCAAGACTTAGATGCAATTAAAAATAGAATTTTAGATGATAGACTTTTATTAATCAATCAAAATTTTAAATTTTTGAAACAAAATTTATTATATCATGGATATCAAATGGTTGACGGTATTCTAGCAGATTTAGGCGTTTCATCTTATCAATTTGATAAACCAGAAAGAGGTTTTTCCATTAGACATCAATCAAAGTTAGATATGAGAATGAATAAGAATGGGGAATTGACAGCATCAGAAATATTAAATAATTATTCTGAACTAGAATTAGCAAAAATTTTTTATGAATATTCTGACTTGAGAAATTCTAGAGCTATAGCAAAATTAATTGTTAATAAAAGAAATGAAAATAAAATTATTTCAACACAACAGTTGAATAATTTATTAGATCCGGTTTTATTAAAAGGCTATGAAAATAAAACTTTAGCAAAAATTTACCAAGCATTGAGAATTGAGGTTAATAATGAGATAGAAGTTTTAAAACAATTATTAGTTCAATTGCCAGATATTTTAAAAACAGGAGGAAGAGCTTCTTTTATTACTTACCATTCTGTAGAAGATAGACTTGTAAAAAGGTTCATCAAAAATGGATGTTTTGGTTTAGAACCATTAAAAGATGATTTTGGAAAAGCTGATTTACCATTTAAACAGTCATTTAAATTTAAAGTACCTAGTAATGAAGAAATAAAAAATAATAGTAGATCGAGAAGCGCTAAGTTAAGATCAGCAGAAAGGATATGAATAAAATAAATAAAATAATATTAGGAAATTTTTTAATTGAAGAAGGCTCATTAAAAAACTGGAAACTGGTAACTTTTCTTTTCATTATGGCAATTATAATGATCTTTTCTTCTCATTCTATTGATAAAAAAATAATATTAATTGGAGATTTAAAAAATGATGTTTCTGTTTTAGAAAGCAAGTTTTTAGAGAACAGAAAAAGCGTAATGAAGTTAAAAATGGAATCAAATGTTTTATCAATAATGAAAGAAAGAGGAATAAAAAGTTTTAATAAACCCCCAAAAAAAATAATTGTAAACTAATGCTAACTAACCAAAAACAATTTTTATACAGGCTATATTTTGTTGCTAGTATTCTAGTTGTTTTAGGTTTAGGAATCGGATATAGAATATTTGATATTCAGTTCTTAGAAGGAGAAAAGTACAGAAAAATTGCAAAAGAAAAAACTATTAAAAACTTCATAATTACCCCAAAAAGAGGTAATATATATTCGGATGATGGAAGTCTACTAGCTTCATCAACAACTAATTATGATGTTTATTTTGATGCAGTTACTGTTACAAATAAAAACTTTAATAAATATATTAATCCACTTTCTGAAGCTTTATCAATAAGATTTGAAAAACCTTCAAGTTTTTTTAAACAATCTTTAATCAATGCTAAAACATTAAATAAAAGATATCATCTAATTGTAAAAAATGTTTCTATAAATATACTCAATGATATTAAAAAAATGCCTTTGTTTGAAATGGGAGGAATAAAGGGAGGATTAATTATAGAAAAAAAGAATTATCGAGAATATCCATTAGATAAAATAGCTGAAAGAACAGTAGGATATGAGAGAATAAATGAAAAAAATATTTATGTAGGAGTTGGATTAGAACATGCATATGGAGAATTATTAAGAGGGAAGAATGGATCACAGCTAATGCAAAAAATTTCAAATGGAAAGTGGAAACCTTTAGATAACCAAAACCAAAGAGAGCCTAAACCGGGATTAGACATAACGACTACTATTAATGTTGGTCTTCAAGATATTGCGCACCATTCTCTATTGGCTCAATTGGAAAAATTTGAGGCAGATCATGGCTCTGTTGTGGTTATGGAAACTAAAACAGGAGCAATTAAAGCAATTTCAAATTTGGGCCGAACATCAGAAGGAAAATATTATGAAAAATTAAATTATGCTGTTGGTGAATCTCATGAGCCAGGATCTACTTTTAAATTAATGGCTATGATAGCTGCATTGGAAGATGATATTGTGGAATCTTCTTCAATAATAGATACAAAAGATGGTATTCTTTCATTTTATGGTAGTAAAGTTAGAGATTCTAAAAAAGGAGGTTATGGAAAAATAACTGCTAAAGAAGTTTTTAAATTTTCTTCAAATACTGGAATTGTAGACATTATTACAAGAGGATATTCAAAAAATCCTCAAAAATTTTCTGATAGATTATATAACATGGGATTAAATAATACCTTGAATTTATCAATAAAAGGAGAAGGGATACCAATAATACCACATCCAAAAGATAAAAATTGGAGCGGCTTATCACTGCCATGGATGGCATATGGATACGGGGTTTCATTAACTCCACTGCAAACTTTATCTTTTTATAATGCTATAGCAAATGATGGTGAATTATTAAAACCTATTTTTTTTAATAAAAAAAATAGCAATAATAAAGATATTGTTAATAAGATTGTTTTAAATCCCTCTATCTGCTCTAAAGAAACATTGTTGGAGGTAAAGTTGATGATGGAAAGTGTTGTTAATGAAAGAGGAGGTACTGCCTATAATTTAAAGTCTGATGAATTTAAAATTGCAGGGAAAACAGGCACTTGTCAAGTAGATTATAATAAAGATAATATACAATATATATCAACTTTTGTAGGATATTTTCCTGCTGATAAACCAAAGTATTCATGTATTGTAGTAATACATAAGCCTAATAAAAGTAAAGGTTATTATGGAAATGTAGTTGCTGGACCAGTATTTAAGAGAATTGCTGAAAAATTATTTTCTATTACCCCTCAATTAAAATCTATAATATCTGAAAGAGATTTAATTAATAATAGTTTAAGTAAAGTGGAATTAAAAATCACTAATAAAAGAAATCAAATTGACAATTTAAAGGGAAAAAATTTTTATGATGTTTTACCAATATTAGAAAACTTGGGCTTTAATGTCGAACATAAAGGAAAGGGTTTAATTATTAAAAATTTTAGAATAGTTAATAAATCAAATAATAAAAAGGTAATTCTAGAATTATCATGAAGCTTTTAAAAGACATATTGTATAAAGTAAATATTAATTCTGTTATAGGATCTACTAATATTAAAATAAATAAGATTGAATTTGATTCAAGAAAAATACTAGAAAATGATTTGTTTGTAGCTATAAAAGGAAATAATATTGATGGGAATAAATTTATTTCTCAAGTTATTGGAAAAGGAGCTAAAGTTGTTTTATGTCAAGAAATTCCAGAAGATATTAAAAAAGGAGTTACATATGTAAAAGTAAAAGATATAAGAGAAACATTATCATTAGTATGTTCTAATTATTATGATAATCCATCAAAAAAATTAAAGCTTATTGGAATAACAGGAACAAATGGGAAAACAACTACTTCAAATTTAATGTTTCAATTATTTAACCTCTTTAATTACAAAGTTGGTTTAATTTCAACTAATAAGATTATTATAGGAGATAAAAAAATAGAATCAAACCATACAACACCAGATCCTTTGACCTTAAATAAGGTTTTAAATGAGATGGTAGAATCTAAAGTGGAGTTTTGTTTTATGGAGGTTTCTTCACATGCAATAAAACAAAAAAGGATTAGTGGATTAAATTTTAAAGCAGGAGTTTTTACAAATCTTTCTCACGATCATTTAGATTATCATAAAACATTTAGTGAATATAGAGATATTAAAAAAAAGTTTTTTGATTCACTCGATACTAATTCTTTAGCAATTATAAATATTGATGATAAGAATGGTAATTATATAGTTCAAAATTGTAGAGCAAGAATTTATAAATATGCTCTTAAATCTAACGCTGATTATTCTCTGAAAATTTTTGAAAAAGATTTTGATGGAATGAAAATGAAAATAAATGGTTCAGAAGTGTGGACTAGCTTAATAGGAAATTTTAATGCATATAATATTTTGGCTACCTATTCTTTAGCTAAAAATTTTGATTTTAAAGAAGAAGAAATATTAAATAATGTTAGTCGTTTCAAAACTGTTGAAGGTAGATTTGAAAAGATTTCTAAAAATAAAAGTAATAAAATTGGAATAGTTGATTATGCGCATAGTCCAGATTCAATTCAAAATATATTGCAAACACTAAATGATTTAAAACACAAAAGTTTATTAATTACAGTTTTAGGTTGTGGTGGAGATAGAGACGCAGAGAAAAGACCCTTAATGGGAAAAATTGCAGCTTCATTAAGTGATAGAGTTGTGTTTACATCTGATAATCCAAGATTTGAGGATCCTAAATTAATTATTGAACAAATGGAGGCAGGTGTCGAGAAAAAAGATCTGTATAAGGTTTCATCTATAGTAGACAGAAAAAAAGCTATAAAGTTTGCATGTGAAATAAATTCTGGCAATGATGTGATTTTAGTTGCTGGAAAAGGTCATGAAAAATATCAAATTAATGGAAAAAATAAAATTGATTTTGATGACAAAAAAATTTTAGAAGAATTTTTAATAAATAACAATTGATATGCTATATTTTTTATTTGAATATTTAGAATTAAAATACCAATTACCAGGAGCAAGTTTATTTCAATACATATCATTTAGATCCGCATTAGCTTTTATTTTTTCATTGATGATTTCAATAAAATATGGAAAGAATATAATAAACTTTCTTAGAAAAAAGCAAATTGGAGAAACTGTTAGAGATTTAGGTTTAATTGGACAAAAAGAAAAAACAGGCACACCAACTATGGGTGGTTTAATTATTATTATTGCAACAATTATTCCTGTCATTTTATTATCAAATTTTAAAAATATCTATATCATAATATTAATATTTACAACTATATGGTTAGGAATTATTGGATTTGCAGATGACTATATTAAAATTTTTAATAAAAATAAGGATGGTTTAAAGGGGAAATTTAAATTAATAGGACAAATTTCATTAGGACTAATAGTAGGTCTAGTATTATATTTTCATCCTGATGTGACAATTAAAGATCGTTATGTAAAGGATAGTATAAATGAAAGAATTGAATATAAATCGACGAAAACAACAGTTCCATTTTTAAAAGATAACGAATTAGATTATTCTTATTTGATAACATGGATTGGTAAAAAATCTGAAAAATATAGTTTTATTGTCTTTGTATTTTTTGTGATATTAATTATAAGCGCAGTTTCTAATGGGGCAAATTTAACTGATGGAATTGATGGTTTAGCAGCAGGATCATCAGTAATAATTACATTGACTTTGGGCATTTTTGCATGGGTTTCAGGAAACATAATTTTCTCTGAGTATTTAAATGTAATGTATATTCCAAGAGTTAGTGAGATTGTAATATTTATATCAGCTTTTATTGGTAGTTTAATAGGTTTTTTATGGTATAATACTTTTCCAGCTCAAATATTTATGGGAGATACGGGTAGTTTAACAATTGGTGGAATAATAGCTGTAATAGCTATAATAGTTAGAAAGGAATTATTACTTCCATTGATTTGTGGCATTTTCTTGTTTGAAACTCTTTCAGTGATTATTCAAGTAGCTTATTTTAAGTATACAAGAAAAAATTCAGGAGAAGGTAGAAGATTATTCTTAATGTCTCCAATTCATCATCATTTCCAAAAATTAGGATATCATGAAAGTAAAATAGCAGTAAGGTTTTGGATAATAGGAATTTTATTGGCAATTCTTTCATTAATAACATTGAAAATAAGATAAAAAATGAAAGAAAATTTGATAGTATTAGGAGGAGGCGAAAGTGGAGTAGGAGCTGCTTATTTGGCCTATCAAAGAGGGATTAATGTTTTTTTATCTGAGAAAAATATAATTCAGTCTAAGTATAAAAAAATATTGATTGATAATAATATAGACTTTGAAGAAGGAATTCATAGTATAGATAAAGTTTTAAAAGCTACAGAAATTATAATAAGTCCCGGAATTTCAAATGATTCAGATTTAATACATGATATAAATAAAAATAATATTCCGATAATTTCAGAAATTGAATTTGCTTCAAGATTTACTAAATCAAAAATTATTGGAGTAACTGGATCTAATGGGAAAACTACAACTACTAGTTTAATATACCATATTTTAAAATCTTCAGGAATTAATGTTGGTATTGCAGGAAATATAGGATTTAGTTTTGCTTTTTTAATTGCAGAAAATGATTTTGATTACATAGTATTAGAATTAAGTAGTTTTCAATTGGAATGTATTTCAAAATTTAAACCAACAATTGCTGTAATAACTAATATTTCACACGACCATTTAGAGAGATATAATTATAATTATCAAAATTATATAAATGCAAAATTTAATATAGTTTCAAATCAAGATAGATCAGATTATTTGATTTTCAATGCTGATGACCCTACAATACAAAAAGAATTAAAGAATAGAAAAATACAGTCAATTAAAATCCCATTCTCTTTTTCAAAAGTTGATTTTCTCAATCAAACATATTTAAATAATAATAATATTCAATCAGAAATAAATAAAAATAAATTTATGATATCATTAGAAAGTTTATCCTTAAAAGGAAAGCACAATACACAAAACAGTATGGCTGCAACCACAGTTGCTCAATTGCTAAATATTACGAATGAAGATATTAAAGAGTCATTAAGTAATTTTCAGTCTATTAACCATAGAATGGAGCATGTTCTTACAATTCAAAAAGTTAAATATATAAATGATTCTAAAGCAACAAATGTAAATGCTGTTTATTATGCTCTAGATTCAATGAATAGTCCAACTGTATGGATTCTTGGCGGAGTAGATAAAGGAAATAACTATGAAGAATTATTTCCATTAGTAAGAGAAAAAGTAAAAGCTATCATTTGTTTAGGTTTAGATAATAAAAAAATAATAGACACTTTTTCTTCAATTTCAGATTCAATAATAGAAACTACAAGTATGATTGAAGCGGTTAATTACGCTTATAAAATTGCCAAACCAAATGATACAGTATTACTTTCTCCTGCTTGTTCAAGTTTTGATTTGTTTGAAAATTATGAGGATAGAGGAAACCAATTTAAAGAATATGTAAGAAAGCTTTAATGAAAAATATTCTAGATAAAATAAAGGGGGATAAAATAATTTGGACAATAGTTTCATTATTAGCTATTTTTTCATTTTTGCCAGTCTACAGTGCTAGCTCTAATTTTGGAAACGGTTTTATTTTTTCAAATATGATTAAACATGTTGCTATAGTTTTTATAGGAATAATAATTATGTACGCTGTTCATTTAATTCCTTATAGATATTTTAAGGGATTATCAATTATTGCATTACCAGTAATAATTTTATTACTATTATTTACTGCATTACAGGGAAATGTTATTGAGGGTGCAAATGCTAGTAGATGGATTAAATTACCTGTAGTGGGATTGTCCTTTCAACCTTCTTCAATGGCAATTGTAATATTAATGGTTTACACGGCTTTTTATCTATCAAAAAATTATGAAAAAGAAATAAAATTTACAGATTCAATTTTACCACTTTGGTTACCTATCACGTTAGTAATATTACTAATATTGCCTTCAAATTTTTCAACTGCAGCTATGATTTTTTCAATGATTATAACTTTGATATTTATTGGCAGATATCCTGTAAAATATTTATTTGGAATAATATTCTCTGGTATTCTTTTATTATCTTTTTTTATTCTTATTTCTAAAAGTTATCCAGATTTAATGCCAAACAGAGTCGATACTTGGACCAACCGAATTGAAAATTATTTAGGATCTGACAGAGCAGAATCAAATTATCAAATTGTTAGAGCAAAATCAGCAATAGCTAATGGTTCTATTTTTGGAGTTGGAGCAGGAAAAAGTACTATGAAAAATTTGCTACCACAAAGTACATCAGATTTTATTTATGCAATAATTACTGAAGAGTATGGAACGATTGGAGCAATAGGAATATTACTACTATATACATGGCTTTTATTCAGAATAATAATAGTTTCATACAAATCAAAAACTGTTTTTGGTCAATTACTTGCTCTAGCAGTTGGATTGCCAATTATTTTCCAGGCATACATAAATATGGGAGTAGCTGTTCAGCTTTTCCCTGTAACTGGTCAGCCACTCCCATTAATTAGTACTGGGGGAACATCAATTTGGATGACATTTCTGGCACTTGGAATAGTTTTAAGTGTTAGTGTAAATAAAGACAACAAAGAGATAATTGATGATAATAACCCATTAAATATTTTAGGTGAAGAATTATAAATTTTTAATTTCTGGAGGTGGTACGGGTGGCCATATTTACCCAGCTTTATCAATTGCTGATGAACTGTCTAAAACCTTTCATTCACTTGAAATATTATTTGTTGGATCTAGTAATAGAATGGAAATGCAGAAAGTTCCTGAACATGGTTACAA
Source organism: uncultured Bacteroidota bacterium (assembly GCA_902511755.1). Lineage (GTDB taxonomy): Bacteria > Bacteroidota > Bacteroidia > Flavobacteriales > Flavobacteriaceae > MAG-121220-bin8. The sequence goes on from CABXGL010000018.1 coordinate 16,404, forward strand.
GATTAAAGGATTGTGGATTAGTGGAATTAAAAGAAAATTACATTTTTCAAATTTTTTAATACCAATCAAAATATTTCATAGCCTTATTAAATCTTATTTTATTATTATGAAATTTAAGCCAGATTTTGTAATAGGAACAGGAGGTTTTGCAAGTGGCCCATTATTATTTATTGCTTCTAAATTGAATATACCAACATTGATTCAAGAACAGAATTCATATGCAGGAATTACTAATAAAATACTATCTAAATCTGTCGATTTAATTAGTGTTGCATATAAAAACATGAACAAATATTTTCCAAATAATAAAATCTTATATACTGGAAATCCTGTAAGAAATCAAATTAAAGATTTAAAAAATTATAATAATAAATCTGAAGAGTTTTTTAAAACTAGTGATTCAAATAAGGTGTTATTAATTCTAGGTGGAAGTTTAGGAGCTGGCAAAATAAATGAATTTATTTCTAAAAATTTAAATTTTTTTCAAAAGAATAATCTAAAGATTATTTGGCAATGTGGAAATCTTTATTTCAATAGTTATAAAAAGTACAACTCTAAAAATGTTAAAGTATTTGCTTTTATTAAAAACATGAATAATGCGTATAGCTCAGCAGATTTTATTATATCTAGATCGGGTGCTAGTGTAATTTCTGAATTATGTATTGTAGGCAAACCAGTTCTGTTTATTCCTTCTCCTAATCTTGCTGAGGATCATCAAACTAAAAATGCTTTAAAAATTGTTGAAAATAAAGCTGCAGTTATGGTTCGTGAAAAGGATTTAAATGAAAAGTTTATTGATGAATTTAATAAAATAATTAATGATCTTAATTTTAGTAATAAACTTTCAGAATCAATAAGATTATTGGCAAAACCTAATGCTACTAAAGATATAGTAAAACATATAATTTTTTTTTTAAATAATGATAGAAAACTATACTAAAATATATTTTATAGGCATTGGAGGAATAGGAATGTCCTCCCTTGCTTTATATTTTTTAGATAAAGGTAAAACTATTGGAGGTTATGATAAAACCAAGACAGATTTGACTATCAATCTTGAAAATCATGGCGCTCTTATTCATTATGATTTAAAAAATTCTAAAATTCCATTAGAATTTAGAAATAAACAAGATACTTTAATAATATATACTCCGGCAATTAGTAAAGATAATATTGAATTAGATTTTTTTATTAAAAAAAGCTATAAGATTCTTAAAAGATCAGAAGTTTTAGGACTTATTTCTAAAAACAAATTTTGTATTGCAATTGCAGGCACTCATGGTAAAACGACTACTTCTATTATTTTGTCCCATCTTCTATATGAAAACAATATAAGCTTTACATCATTTGTTGGAGGAATTTCCGAAAATTACAATACTAACTATATAGAAAAAGGACAAGATATAATTCTAGTTGAAGCAGATGAATTTGATAGATCTTTTTTAACATTAAAACCTAATATAGCATGCATTACATCTATTGATCTGGATCATTTAGATATCTATAATTCGAAAAAAGAATTACAAGATTCATTTAATGAATTTGCTCGTAATTTAGAAAAAGATGGTATGCTTTTTAAAAATTTTGATTTAGGAATTGATGGTATTAGCTATGGATTTGATTCAAATGCAGAGTATTCAATTGCAAACTATAAAACTATTAATGATTCCTCTTTTTTTGATATTTTGTATAAGAATGGAAAATGTGAAAATATAAGATTCGAAATGCCTGGAAAACATAATGCTTCTAATGCTTTGGCTGCTTTTGCAATTTGTAAAAATTTAAAAATTAATGATGCTGATTTAAAAAAATCTTTAAGAACTTTTAGGGGAGTAAAAAGAAGATTTACTTATGTTTTAAAGTCTCCAAAAATATTAATTGATGACTATGCACATCATCCTAAAGAAATTAGAGCTATTCAAAATTCTATTTTTTCACTATATCCTGAAAAAATAATCATGGCTATTTTTCAACCTCATCTTTTTTCGAGAACAAGAGATTTTATGGATGAATTTGCAAAATCTCTTTCAATGTTTCATGAGATAGTTTTATTAGATATATATCCAGCAAGAGAAGAGCCTATTAAAGACATCAATTCAAGTAAATTATTAAATAAAATAAATAATAATAATAAAAAATTGCTTCAAAAAATTGAATTAAAGAATCATATAATTAATTCTGATGCAGATGTGATAGTTGTTATGGGTGCTGGAGATATTTCTAATGAAGTGGAAAAGATTAAGAATGCCATACTAATTTAAAAATGAATTTTAGAATACTTAAAATATTGATACTGTTGTTATTAGTTAGCGGCTTAACGGCATTTAGTATTATTAAAAATGGAGATAGAAATATCAATTTTGATAGGATTAATTATATGGATTCTGATCTTAAATTTATATCTGTTAAATCGGTTAATAAATTGTTAACACAAACTGATTCTAATTCTTCTGCTCTTTTAAAAAGAAATTTAAATTTGAAAAAAATAGAAGAAATAATTAATGATAATGCATTTATAGATTTTGCTGAAGTTTCTATGAATTTACTTGGTGAACTTGGAATTAAAATTGTAGAAAGGAAACCAGTCTTTAGAGTTTTAAATGGTGAATATTATATCGATAAAAATGGAGATAAAATGCCTTTATCTAATCTTTTTTCTGAACGTATTCCTTTAATTATTAGCAGTGTTAATCTTAGTGATTATGTAAGTTTAGGTTCATTGGGGAGTTTTTTAAAAAACGATGATTTTTTAAACACTCATATAACAGGATTAGAAGTAATTGATAATAATCTTTTATTTCATGTCAGGAATTTTTCTTATGTAATAAAAATGAAAGGTTTTAATCAATATAAAATTCGTCTTAAAAATTATAAGGTTTTTTATAAATCAGTATTAAATGATAGTATTTTAAAAGATATAAGTTCAATTAATTTAAATTTTAACAGTCAGGTAATTGTTGAAAAGAAATAAAATGGAAAGCAATAATTTATTTGTTGGGTTAGATATTGGAACAACCAAAATTGTTGCAATGATTGGTTCATTAAATGAGTATAATAAGTTAAAAATTATAGGAATTGGCAAGTCTAAAAGTTTGGGTGTCCATCGTGGAGTTGTTAATAATATAACCCAAACTATTCAATCTATTCAATCTGCTATAAGTGAAGCAGAGGCAGATTCAGCAGAAAAAATTGATAAGGTTATTGTTGGTATAGCAGGTCAACATATTAGAAGCTTACAGCATAGTGATTATATCACTAGGGCAAATTCCGATCAAGTTATTAATGAAGATGATTTAGAAAAACTTATAAATCAAGTTTATAAATTGGTTATGCTTCCAGGAGAAGAGATTATTCATGTCCTTCCTCAGGAATATAAAGTTGATGGTCAAGGGGAAATAAAAGAACCTATTGGAATGTTTGGAGGAAGATTAGAAGCAAACTTTCACGTTGTAGTTGGACAAGTGTCTTCAATTAAAAATATCGCTAGATGTATTAAAAGTGCTGGAATTGATTTTGAAGGAATCACCCTTGAACCGATTGCTTCTTCAGATGCTGTTTTAAGTCAAGAAGAGAAAGAAGCTGGAGTTGCATTAATTGATATAGGTGGAGGGACAACAGATTTAGCAATTTTTAAAGATGGTATAATAAGGCATACATCTGTAATCCCCTTTGGAGGAAATGTAATTACTGAAGATATTAAGGAAGGATGTTCAATTATTGAGAAACAGGCGGAACTTCTAAAAATCAAGTTTGGTTCAGCATGGCCAGGAGAAAATAAAGAAAATGAAATTGTATCTATTCCAGGTTTAAGAGGAAGAGATCCAAAAGAAATTACCCTGAAAAATTTGTCTAAAATAATTCATGCAAGAGTTGTTGAGATAATTGAACAGGTTTATATTGAAATAAAAAACTATGGCCATGAAGAACAAAAAAAGAAGTTGATTGGAGGAATTGTTCTTACAGGTGGAGGGAGTCAACTTAAACATCTTAAGCAATTAGTTGAATATATTACTGGAATGGACACAAGACTTGGTTATCCAAGTGAGCATCTTGCAGGAAATAATTCAATTGAAATTTCTAGTCCAATGTATGCTACAGCAGTAGGATTAGTAATGAATTCAACCAAAGTTAAAAATAATAATAAGGATAATAATGAGGCTGAAATAAATAAAAATAATTCTGAAAGTGAATCTGAAAAAGTTGAAAGAACAACAATCTTTGAAAGATTTACTCAATCACTTAAAACTTTTTTAGATAACGCTGAATAAAACAATAACTATGCAATTAAATCAAGAAATTAATAACCTTCCCTTTGATTTGCCAAAAAATCAAAGTAATGTAATCAAAGTAATAGGTGTTGGAGGTGGAGGAAGTAATGCAATTAATTATATGCATTCCAGAGGAATTAAAGGAGTAGATTTTGTAGTTTGTAATACTGACTCACAAGCATTAGAGAACAGTCCTGTAGAAAATAAAATTCAGCTTGGAATTACTCTAACAGAAGGTTTAGGAGCTGGAGCTAACCCTAAAATTGGAGAGCAGGCTGCTGTAGAAAGTTTTGATGACATAAGAAAGATGTTTGAAACTAATACTAAAATGGTATTTATAACTGCAGGTATGGGAGGGGGAACAGGTACAGGTGCTGCTCCAATAATTTCAAAGCTTGCTAAAGAGATGGATATTCTAACAGTAGGAATTGTTACAATGCCTTTTAATTTTGAAGGCAAAATTAGACATGATCAAGCTATAATAGGAGTAGAAAAATTAAGAAAACATGTTGATGCTTTGATAGTTATTAATAATAATAAATTAAGAGATATATATGGAAATTTAGGATTTAAAGAAGGCTTTGCAAAAGCAGATGAGGTATTAGCTACTGCTTCAAAAGGAATTGCCGAAGTTATAACTCATCATTATACTCAAAACATTGATTTAAAAGATGCTAAAACTGTATTATCTAATAGTGGAAATGCAATAATGGGTTCAGCTGAGGCATCTGGATCAAAAAGAGCAGTTGAAGCTATATCATCTGCTTTAGATTCACCACTATTAAATGATAATAGGATAACTGGAGCTAAAAATGTTTTACTTTTAATTGTATCAGGCAATCAAGAAATTACTATTGATGAAATAGGATTGATTAATGAATATATTCAAGAAAGGGCAGGAAATAGCGCAAATATAATTATGGGAATTGGAGAAGATGTCTCTTTAGAGAGTTCTATTTCAGTTACTGTAATCGCAACTGGTTTTGATCCAAATCAACAACAAGAAATTATTCATGCTGATCCAAAAAAAATCATTCATAGTCTTGATGGAAATAATGAAATTGTTCAAGATTTTACTAGTGAAAATCAAGATAAAAAAATTCCTTTACAGTTTGATTTTTCTTCAGAATCTATTGATTTTAAAAATACAGATTTACCAGTAAGGGATAATTTAGAAATTGATAATGACTTATCTTCATCAAAAATTGATATAAATGAAATAGAAGTTTCTTTTGAAGAAGTTGATTTTGAAATGGATGAAATTAAGGAAGATGAAATAGAAATTGAGGATATTTCTGAAAAAATTAATGAAATTCAAGTTATAGATCCCGAGTTAGTAGAAATAGAAGATCAGGTTTCCCTTGACTTTGATATGCCTCTAAATAAAAACAAAGATATCTCAGATAAAATAATTCATGAATTAGTTGAAGATGTAAATGAAATTATAGTAAATGATCCTATACATATTATACCTGTTAGTGAAGTTGATGGTTCTGATACAAAAAAATCAGGTTTTGATGATTATACTAAATTAAAGGCAGATACTAATTCATTGAAAATAAAAGAAAATAAAAAGATATTAAACCCATTGAATAGTTCAATAGCAGATGGTTTAGCTAAAAGGACTGAAGCTAGAAAAATAAAATTGAAAGAGTATAATTATAATTTTTCAAAAGCAAAGAAAATTTCTGAGATGGAAAAAGAACCAGCTTTTAAAAGAGCTGGAATAAATTTAGATGATATTGATGCTGTAAAAGCATCAAGAACTAGTATTAGTGAAGATTCTAATGGAGAAACTAATTTAAGAACTAATAATTCATTTTTACACGACAATGTAGATTAGTTTTTTTAATTTAACTTTAAAAATTCAATGTCATTAATTAATAGAATATCAGAATCTATAATGTTTGCAATGAAGGAAAAAGATACTGTTTCCTTGGAATCACTTCGAGCTATTAAATCCTCTTTACTTTTAGCCCAAACCCAAAAAGGCAATAACTCAGAGATTTCTAAAGATCAAGAAATTAAAATTCTTCAAAGACTAGTTAAACAAAGAAAGGAAAGTGCAGATATTTACCTTGCCCAAAATCGTAGTGAACTTGCTGAGGTTGAAATTAATCAATCTAAAATAATTGAAAAGTTTTTGCCTGAGCAAATGAGTTTAGATCAAATTGAAAAAATTATTTCAGAATTGATAGACAAAAATGGAGCAAGTGGTATGAAAGATATGGGAAAAATAATGGGAATAGCTTCAAAAGAATTGTCAGGTAAAGCTGATGGAAAAACAATTTCCAATATAGTACGGGCTAAACTATCATAGAAGAAATGGCCCGGTAGTTCAACTGGATAGAATATCAGATTTCGGCTCTGAGGGTTGGGGGTTCGAATCCTCCCCGGGTCACCATTTTAACCTCAACATTTATTTGGGGTTTTTTATTATAGATTAATAGTTAAAATATATTTATTGATGTTATATTTTGGGAATTGCAGAGTTATTATCAATAGTATGTTATTAAATATAATCTAATTTGTAGAAAATTTATATATACAAATTGAGTAATATTCTTCATTTGGTTTTAGCATTGTATTAGGAAAATTTTTCTGGTTAGGACTGTTTGGAAAATGTTGAGTTTCCAAACAAAATGCAGATCTATAATTATAAGCTTTACTTTGTTTTCCAATTGTTTTTCCATCCAAAAAATTTCCTCCATAAAGTTGCATTCCTGGTTCATTAGTATAAACTTCTAAAATTCTACCAGATTTTTTTTCAATAACTCTTGCTGCTAATATATCTGTTGAATTTGAATTGTTCAAAACAAAATTATGATCGTATCCGTTTCCGTATTTTAACTGATCATTATCTTGATTAATCCTCTTTCCAATTTTTGATGGAACAGTAAAGTCAAACGGAGTATTGGCAACTAATTTTATGTCTCCTGTAGGAATTAATGTTTCATCTACAGGGGTGAATGAATTGGCATTTATATATAGTAAATGATCATTAATAGTTTTATTACCGGCTCCTAGTAAATTAAAGAAAGAATGATGTGTTAAGTTTACGTAAGTAGACTCATCTGTTTTAGCAAAGTATTCTATTTTTAATTCATTATAGTCATTTAAATTATAAATAACTTTAATATCTAAATTTCCTGGATATCCCTCTTCCATATTTTTAGAGAAATATTTAAATTCTAATATCTGTTCATTAATTTGTTCTGCTTCCCAAATAACATCATTGAACCCTTTATTTCCACCATGAAGATGATTTGGGCCATTATTCTTTTCTAAATAATATTCATTGTCATTAATTATAAATTTACCATCCTTAATTCTATTTCCATATCTTCCTATTGTAGCCCCAAAGTATTTTTCATTTGCACTTATATAATTTTCAATATTATCAAATCCTAAAACAATATCATCAAAATTATCATTTATATCAGGCACCCATAATGAAACTACCCTAGCTCCATAATTTGTTATTTCAGAAATTAAGCCATTTTTGTTTTTAAGAACAAATAAATCAGTTTTTTTACCATCTATGTTTTTTTGAAAATCACTTTGATTCAATAGTTTGATGTCATTTTTCATATTACATGATTGATTATTAAAAAGGACGAGTATTAATAAAATTCTTATAGATTTTTTCATAAAAACTATGAAAACAAATAGTTAATTATAAATTAACAGATTTGTTAATTCTAAGGAATTTATTCGGAGCAACTATAACATTTAATACTTCAAAATCCATATCAATCGAATCTAAAATGTCTTTAGTTTTTACCGTGACATTTAATTCACCTCTTGCTGGAATTTCTAAAATAGAGCTATAGCTATGAAATGTATAATCTCCTAAATATCTTAATTTAAAAGGAACAACACTATGATTTTTAATTTTTATTGTTACTATTTTTTTATAATATCCTAAACTATTAATTGATATATTTTTTTGGATTACTGGCAGAATATTTTCTTCTTTTCCAATTAGCATGTCTTTATGCCAGACAAAGGTTTTTTGATTAAATAATGCATCTCTTATACTGCTGACAGTTCTATTCTTTGAAATAATAAAGGTAATGGGTCTATGTGCTTTTTTTTCTTTTGGATAATCCCAGTCAATAAGACCATGTACATCACTAGTTCCCATTATAGTCAAATTGTTTGACAGGGCTATTTCTAATGCTTCTTCAGAATAAGTATGTTCATTGACAACTTCAATTCCATGAAATAGTTTTTTTTCTAATAAGTGTTCATGAAATTTATCAAGCCTAGCAATTCCATCGTCTCTATTTGCTATCCAGTTAGGGTGATTCCAAAAAACAAAAGCCCCTTGGTTATTTGCTTCTTGCATGGCTTTTTCTCCATCCTCTTTATTCAATTTATTATAAACATTTAAAGAATTGGCATCTTTAATAAAAATTGCATTAAAATGGCCTGGGGGCATTGGTTTTGTAATTTCTGAACCATTTATTATCATAAGCGTTTCATCTTTCTTTAATAGTGCTTTGGAGACATTATATGATCTATTTCTATCAGGAATTATTATATCTTTTCTGTAACTTAAATACTCCA
>CABXGL010000019.1 GCA_902511755.1 uncultured Bacteroidota bacterium
ACAAATCTGCCTTATCAGGTGAAAATGCCGCATCTTTTTTACCCAACACAAGAGCTGCATCTACCACGTCAGTAGTATAATAAACTGGTTTAGATGCTTCAAGTAAAGTTTGAAAAGTATCTAAACTAGTTCCTTTACCTGAAATTGAAGCTAGAATTTGATTCAAGGCCTTATTTTCTATATACCTAATATCAGATTGCATTTTAGTTAATTTTGCAAGAGAAGCAATTACAGGAAATTGATAGAAATTATAGATTAAAAAGTCTTGAGAGGTTCCTTCACTATTGATAATTTGCTCAGAATAAGAAAATCTATTTTGTAAATCGTTTTTTGTAGAATCAAAATCATAGTTAATTATTACTCCATCCTCATCCTTAGACCCATCAAGTTGAGTCTTTGCTATTTTAGCTTCCTCTTCCATAAACACTAAATTATCCAAAACTTGATTCATTTTGTTTGGAAAATTTTTGTAATTATTAAGAAACTCTTGTCCTATAGGTTTTAATGATCCTTCACTATCTTCAAATAAGATGTCATCCAAAACCAATGATTTATCCATTTCTTGATATGCAGTTACTGTAAATACAGAATCTGTTCCTTTAACAACAACTTCTTTTAAATATTTATTAGCTTCACCTTCTTCACCAACTATTAATGAATCTTTTACTTTTTGTATAAAATCAAAAAATTCATCTGATGCCTTTTTGATATCTTGGACATTAGTTGCTGCTATCTTATAATCTGGAGAATCTGAATTAGATTCTATATTATTATAGATTGCTGTAGAAGAAGCTTCTAATTCTGTAATTGAAGATTCTAAGTCATTATTTAAAACTCCTAAAGTAGCAAGAACCTCTTTTCCAATATTTAAAGCAAGCATGGCGATAAACACGAGATACATCATGTTTATCATTTTCTGTCTAGTATCTAGTTTTCCAGCCATAATTATTTATTAATTGTTCATAGCACTAATCATTCCTTTATATTTAGCATTAAGTGAAGCAACTTTATTTTTCATTTTAGCTAATTCTTCATTTAATCCTTCAGGAACATGCATTTCACTTGTAGAAGAATTTACTTCAACAAGATGACTGCTTAGAGATTCATAAAGCTTATTAATTTCATCTAATTTAACTGCACCTGCATGAATATTAGCATTATAATCACTCATATGTGAGTTCATGTCAGCAGGAACATGAAGTGCTCCAATTGATTTACTAGCAGCACCTAAATCATCATTAAGTTTATTTATTTTAGCAATTGAAGTACCTACAGCCTTAGCAAGCTCATGAGTTTCAACCTCTAAAGTTTCAATATCATCTCCACTTTCAAAACCATCTGGATCAATTGTCATATATCCCTTTAATCCTGAAATAGCAAAAATAATTGCCTCAGTTACAAGACCTATAGTTAACCATGCATTTCCAGAAAGGATAAAAGATCCATGGGTTATTTTTAAAAGGGCTCCTATAATTACAATAGATGCACCCAATCCAAAAAAGAGCTCTAATACGTTGTCAGGAATAAAAAATCTTTTGTGTTTAATTGTCTTCATAATGTTTAATTTTTAATATTTATTTTATCAGTTAGTTGTTTTTATTAAATGTTATATTTTCAAGTTAGCAAATCTTTTTATAAAAGATCTATCAAATAATTAAAATACCTTATTAGGATTATCATTAATACCTATATCCTCGCCTAGATAATCTTGTACAGTCCTAAAACCTATATAAGATCTTTTTTCATCCTTATATTCATAATCTCTAGCGCTAACTCTCAAAAAGTAAGCTATATCCTTCCAGGATCCTCCACGGATAACTTTTCTTAAATTAGTAGAATCTGCAACATTTGGATTAAGCCCCATGTCAAAACCATAAGCTCCCTTGTCATAAGATGAATCTGTCCATTCTGAAACATTACCAGCCATATTATATAATCCATAATCATTTGGCCAGTAAGATTCAGCTTCAACCGTATAAAGTGCATTATCGGAAGCATAATCACCCCTATTAGGCTTAAAGTTTGCTAGAAAGCAACCTTTAGCATCAATTGTATAAGGTCCTCCCCAAGGATAAGTTGCTGACTCCAGACCTCCTCTTGCTGCATATTCCCATTCTGCTTCACTAGGAAGTCTAAATGAAGCGACTTGTAGACCATTCTTTTTTCTAGATTTTTGATATTGATTCTTATACATCGTTCTCCAATGAGCGAAAGCTTTTGCTTGTTCCCAAGAAACTCCAACTACAGGATAATCATTATAAGCATCATGCCAGAAATAATCATTATGCATTGGTTCATTATAACTATAACTAAAGTCTTTAATCCATGCAGTAGTATCTGGATAAATAGGAATTATCTTTTCTTTAAAGAAGTCTTTCCTAGTTTCACTATCTGATTTAATTGCTGCTTCAGCATCAAAAACAGTATATGTATATTCTATTTTTTTGGTATTAAATGTTCTCTCTCCATTAAAAGATTCCTCTTTTGGGAGAAAAAACCCTTCACCTGGGATTAAACCCTCCATTACTTCAGCATAAGATAGATCAGGATATTCCTCTCTATCCCAAAAAATATCATTATCAAAATTTAAATTATATGTGCTTTTATCAAATTCACTAATTTCAAGATCTAAATTTGCTTCCTTATAAAGAGTATAACCTCCTTTTTCCTCATCACTAACATCTTCGGTAATTTCATATATTGGAAAAAATGAATTGATGCTATTGTCTTTATCTAAATCTTCTTGAGTGGGATTAGATCCTAATTCTTCAATTGCTCTCTTAGCCAATGCATCTCTTACAACGGAATCTCTAACCCAATTAACAAATTGCTTATACTCACCATTTGTAATTTCAGTTTCATCCATATAAAATGCCTTGATAGAGACTGTACTTGTTGGTGCATTTTTTAATTGCACATAGTCATCATCTGCCATCCCCATTAAATAAGCTCCACTAGGTATTAAAACCATCCCTGAAGGTTGAGAGGGAAAAAACTTTTGACCTGTATAACCAATCAATTCTCCTTTATCTGATTTAGAACAGGAAAAAATAAATATTAAAAGACTAAATATTAAAAAAAAATTTTTCACTAAATTTTATTTTTATTCATACACTTAGAATCTGTAAAAATAGCATAATTTTTAAATGCTAAAAAAAAATTTGTTTAATTATACAAAATTTCTTTTTAAACTTAGCAATATTCTTCCAGAAATTATTTGATTGCAAGCATCAATATAATCTTCATTATTACATGGCATTAACGTATTATTCTTCGAATTATTGTCTAACTCAAACCACCATTTTTGACTTAAATCACTATTATAAAACTTTAATTGTTGATCTCCTATGGTAACATAATAAGAATTTCCTTTAAAATCTTTAGAACGAGGATCTTCCTTTACCCTAAGACAAAACCCTTCAATAAAATACCAAATAAGCTGTGACAATAGTGCATAAGAAATTTCATTATCAAAAATATCAAAAACACCAATAGAAGAGACTTTGTTACTAATTCCAGCATATCTTGAAATAGTACAAATCTGACTACTTTGAAAACCGTTAGGAAAATTATGTATAAAATTCAATTCAGATGCTTTTATTGATTTAAAATCAATAGAAACAACATTAGTATTTCTTAAGCATGGCTCGATAATATTAATTTTTCTATCAACTTTTCCTAGCCTATAGGATTCAAACTGCATTTTTTCTAATAAATCTATTTCTTCTTGAGAATTTAAAAAGGTTTGAAATCCAATATTGCTGTAATGATTTAATTCATTTTTTTCATCTAAAATTATTTTTGACATAAATGAAAGATCATTAAACTCATTTTTAATTTGACCAAAATCAAATTTATTATCTATACAACTTAAATTTATCTCATTTCCTTTTCCACAATAAGACTTATAAATAGGAAATGTTAAGTCTTGACTTCCACCAATAAAAATGGGGATTACATTATTTTTAATTAAAGTTTCTGAAATATATTGAACAGCATAATAAGTGTCTGAAAGTTTATTCCCATTAATAACATCTCCTAAATCAACTAAATTTACTTTCCAATCTCCACTATATAGAGAATAAAATTGTTTCCTAAAAGAATTAGATTTAATATAATTTGAATTAGAAGAAGAAGAGCCTCTATATTCATTTAATCCTATTAATGCAATATCTATTTTAGATAAATCAATTTTTTCATCATTAATTGACAGATTTTTGCCAATTGATGAAACAGGTAATCCATCTATATAACTCACAATACTCCCCTCTATTGGAGCAAGAAAATCATTAAGCATTATTTCTTTTTAGATTTACTTTTTTTGTTGGATTTTTTTATGAATAAAGCAATTACATCATCCTTAGAAAATTTTTCAATATCCGTTCCTTTAGGTAGCTCTATTTTAGTTTTTCCTTTTATAACGTTAAACCTTCCCCACCTAGCTTTTTCAATTCTAATTCCTTCATCTTTCCAAACTTTTAGAATTTTCTCTGCATCTTTTTTCTTTTTATCCTCAATCAATTTTTCAAGATCTTCCTGAGATAAGTTTTCAAAATCATAGGATTTATTCACATTTATAAATAATCCATTCCATTTTATAAAAGGACCAAACCTTCCTTTTCCCTTACTAATATCATATCCTTCATAATTTCCAATAGGCGCATCAGCTCTTCTTTTTTCAAGAATTAACTCAATTGCCTTATCCAAAGTAACTTCCAATGGATTTATACCTCGAGGCAAGGAAACAAAAATATTATTGTGTCTAACATAAGGACCAAATCTACCTGCATTAGATTCTACTTTTTCATTTTCAAAATCGCCTAAATAACATGGCAGTTTAAAAAGCTCTAAACTTTCTTCTAATGTAATTTTTCCAATTTTTTGATCGGGAAGAAGGCCAGCAAAAATTGGTTTTTCTTCGTCTTCAGCTGTTCCAATCTGTACCATTGGACCAAACTTTCCTAAACGAACAATTACTTTCCTTCCACTTACTGGATCATTACCCAAAACTCTTTCTCCAGATTCTCTTTTAGCATTTTCTTTAACATTTTCTACATTCAAATGAAAATTTCCATAGAAATCTTTTAAAATACTTGTCCATTCTTTATCTCCATTAGCTATTTTATCAAAATCTTTCTCTACACTGGCAGTAAAATTATAATCCAAAATATTGTTAAAATTATTTACTAGAAAATTAGTAACAATAATTCCTACTTCAGTTGGAACGAGCTTACCTTTATCAGAACCTATTATTTCTTTAGATTTTTTTGTTTCAATATTATTACCTATTAAATATAACTCTGTGTACATTCTTGTTTCACCTTCAAAAGTGCCTTTTGCAACATATTTTCTATTCTGAATAGTAGTTATCGTAGGTGCATATGTTGAAGGCCTACCAATACCTAACTCTTCAAGTTTTTTAACTAATGATGCTTCAGTAAATCTAAATGGTGGTCTAGAAAATTTTTGAGTAGCTACCATTTTTAGATTTCTTAAACTTTCTCCAACTGAAAGTTTAGGAAGAATAGCTAAATTTTCTTCACCCTCAGTTTCTTCAACACTAGCAACATAAGCTTTTAGAAACCCATCAAATTTTACTACTTCTCCTTTACTGTTAAATTCGTTTTGATAAGTATTTGAATTTATTTTAAAAACTGTTCTTTCAAGTAATGCATCACTCATTTGAGAAGCTATAGTCCTTAGCCAAATTAATTTATATAATCTAGATTGATCTGAATCCATTTGAACTTCAGATTTATCAAAATTAGTTGGTCGAATAGCTTCATGTGCTTCCTGAGCAGTTTTATTCTTGTTACTATATTTTCTTCTAAATGAGTAATTGCTACCGAATTGTTTTGATATAACTTCCTTTGCTGAATTTAATGCTTCATTAGATAAATTAACACTGTCGGTTCTCATATAAGTTATATTACCAGACTCATACAACTTTTGTGCTGCTGACATTGTTCTACTAACACTAAAACCTAATTTTCTTGAAGCCTCTTGTTGTAAAGTTGATGTAGTAAATGGTGCAGAAGGGGATTTTTTAAAAGGTTTTTTATCTATTGAAGAAATACTAAATTCTCCATCAATACTTTTATTTAAAAACTCTCTTACCTCATCTTCTGAATTAAAATTATTTGATAATTGAGCAGTAAATTCTTCATTGTTTGAACTCTTAAATTTTCCTAATACTTTGTAAAATGAAGAAGGGACAAAGTCATTTATTTCATTTTCACGATCAACTAGTAACCTTACTGCTACTGACTGAACCCTTCCTGCGGAAAGGCCTCCTTTCACTTTTCTCCATAGGATTGGAGATATTTCAAACCCAACTAATCTGTCTAATACTCTCCTAGCCTGTTGAGCATTGACTAAATTATAATCAATTTCCCTAGGGTTTGCAATTGCTTTTGTTATAGCATTTTTAGTTATTTCCCTAAAAACAATTCTTTTTGCTTTATTCTTTTCAAGTTTTAAAGTTTCATAAAGATGCCAAGCAATGGCTTCTCCTTCTCGATCTTCATCACTAGCTAACCAAATAAAATCTGCACTATCTGCTTTCTTCTTTAAGTCTTTAACAACATCTTTCTTATCATTAGATACAATATATTTTGGTTTAAAATTATTTTCAATATCGACTCCAATTTCTTTTAATGGTAAATCAGAAATATGTCCATAACTAGAAGCAACCTTAAAGTCATTTCCTAAATATTTTTCAATGGTTTTAGCCTTTGCAGGAGATTCAACGATTACTAAATTTTTGGACATAAAGTTTGAAATTTAAGATCACAAAAGTATATTATTTTTTTTATTAAAATTTAATTATACCTTTTCTATGATTCTATTCATTCTAAAATTATTACTGACATATTGTCATAATTCCTATTAAATATTATATTTGCACCAGATTATAATTATAGATTATAAATGAGTGTTGATTTGAAAATAGAAAAAAAAGAATTTCATTATAGTTCAGTTAAAGCTAATTTGAAAAAATTCTACATAAACTCTTATGGTCGTTGTTAATTACCTCCAAAATCCTTATTTAACAGAGGATAACAAAGATTTCTAAAAAACTGAATATTTCATTTACCAACGATTTACCAACAAATTTCTTTTGAATTTTATCAAATTTTGATATAATTTCATTAAATTAGAGTTTTTACCAACAACAAAAATAGATGGGAATTACTCCAAAATGGGCACAAGATAAATTAAGAACTCTCAATGGATGGAGTAAATCTTTGGAGGAAGCTCTAATAAGAACCAACCAAGATATTTTTGATACGCCCGAAAAGATGGGTTCGTTTATAATAAAAAAGGTTAATGGTAAATTCTTTTGGTATTATGTTTTATCAAAAGGTAAAAGTAGATTCAAATATCTATGTAGTACTGAACCAAAAGATATAGAATATAATCAAACATCATTTCAGTATGCTTTTGAAAAACTTAAAATAAAAATCCAATCCGGTTATAGAATCAAAACTAAAAATTCTCATCTGTTATCTGAATTCATTTTAGAGTATATAACAAAACATTCCTCAGATGGAGGGTATTATTTTGATATAAAGAAATTCAAGTTAATAGATGATAAGAATATCAAAGTAATAAAGAGAAATAAAACTACAGTTAAGAATAGATTAATTCATATTAGAGGGTTTTATGAATATTGTAAAACCAATAAAATCCCTATTAGTGTTGTACCTACTTCATCGTTAACAACTGTTGTGAAAGATTATTTGGAATATACATTAGAGTTCGGTAAGAAAAAAGGATACCTAAATTCTGAAAAAGGTGAAACTATTAGGAGGCCTACCGCAAAGAATTATTTGAGGAGTGTTAGATTTTTTTGTGATTGGTTAGTAAGAAAAAAATCATTAGATGGATTGGAATTGTTCGATTATCACCCATTTACAGTAGATTTTCAAATAGAACTAATAAAGAAATATTACAAAGATTATGTACCGCCTGAAGATAAGAATGATATGGTATTGTTCTATAAAGAAGATTATTTGAAGTGTGTTAAGGAATGTGTTGAAATAGTTAGAGAGAAATGGATATCTGTTTGTAAACATAAAGGAGAAACGGAACAACTACGAACAACCTATAATCCGAAAGTAGATGAAGATTCTACATTAGGAAAGAAACCTCACAGAAATCAACCATCTGATTATCCAATAGGTGTTGATATAGTTTATTTTATTTCTTTATTACAATTAAGATATGGTTTTAGGATTGGGGAAATTCTAAAATCATTTAGAAGTAAAGAGGATATGATAAAATCCAATGTAACAGATGTAAATATGCGTTCATATTTTACAAAAGATAAAAAAGATAAAAACCTTTATCTATTCTATATCCTTAACTCTAAACATAAAAATAGAATAGTTCCTATTGATGAAACGATTTGGAGCTTCCATCATAAACCTCCAAAGGGATTAGGATATAAGGTTGAGTTTGAAACTAAGGATGGTAAGAAGGACTTTCGATATGAAACGAATATTATCGATGTTTGTATGTATCTATGGCCTAAATCATACTATTTGTTTTCCTCACCAAATTTCAAAAAGAAACCAAACCAACCATTACAAACCAACTATTATTTGAATCTATTCAAGTTGAAGATGGTAAACAAAGGAACTACCAAAGTGGTAAGAAAAAGAAAAAAAGGTTTACATACAGAAGTAATAGAAAATGGATTAGGCTGGAAATTTAGAAATATAACTTCCTCACACCACCTTCGAAAAAACTTTATTTCATATATGGTAAGAAGAGAAGGTGTAGAACCGATGGAATTATGTGAAATTGTTGGCCATACGATGCAAACAATGATGATGTATTATAAGAGATTGGATATTGAAAGTGGTAGAGAAACCTTATTAACTAATAGATTAAAAACCATATTAAATAAAAATAGAATCGAACAATAAAGAGTTCGGAATTCCGGTTTTATACAGCCACCTCCATTTTAGGTATCTCCATTTTCTCTCTAATCTTTCTAATTGTATTGTAATGTAACTCTGATACCTTAGCGATATCACAATTCCTCATCTTTGGATTCATCTTAATTATTTCTATTGCTTTTCTAATCTTCGGTTTCTTAATCCAATTATCTAATGTTTCTTTTCCTCTCAATTTTCTGTTTTTATATACCCCTTTTAATTTTGCTCTCTCAATCCCAGCGAGTTGTTTTTCTCTCCTATCGTAGTAATTCATTTGTGAAAATGCGGATTGAAGATGAATTAAAAACATAATTGCAGGTGTTTCCTTACCTTCTACCAACGATTTTACACCTAAATTTTCAATTGATAGAGAAACTCCATTACTATGAAGAAAATCTATAATACTACACAAATCAGCTATACTCCTACTAATTCTATCTACTGAATAGATGCTGATTTCATCAATTTTTTTTTCAAGTACCAATTCTTTTACGATTGAACCTTTTTTTCTGCTAAACAAGTTCTGCATCCCACTCTCATATTCATCGAAAACATATGCATATTTAACAGATTCCTCAGATTTCTTCTGATAATCTAAATTTTGTTCTAAAGTAGAACAACGATTGTATCTTAATATTCTCATTTTTTACACTTTTTTGATTTCATAGTGAAGTTACTTCAATTTTGTGTATCAGGCAACTATTTTTCGGGTTATTTTGATGTTTTTTTGAATTTCAAACTCACTCTTTAAGGTATACATCTAAAATGTATAAAAATCAACTCTTAATACCCTATAAACATTGATTATTCCTTGATTTTCTCAGGAATTTTAAGTACCTTATATTGGGAAAAAGCATCCGTATATATACCCCAAGAGGTTACTTGCATCTAGGGAAAAGTTTTTTTCTTAAATCTGGCTCGGTATCGTTAATTTATAGCAAACAAATTTTTACAGTATAGAAAAAACATACTAATTCTTTTTACTAAATTTGAAGAGTTCGGAAAACCGAACTATTCTTTTTTAATATGGATTACGAAAAACACAAACGAAAGCGAAAAGAATTCTCAAAAAAGAAAAGGGAGTTAGAATCTAAAATGAATAAAAAGTTATTAGATAAACATCCTAATCTTTTAAAAGGTATTGAGGATGGTAAGATTACCGAAAAGGAAGCTATTAAATTAGCTAAAGGAAAAATGAATCAAGTAACATCCGTTAAATTAAAAGGTGATGGATGGGTAGATGGTGGCGAGAATTTAGAAATAGAAAAGAAATTGAACCCAAAGAAAATTTCAGTAGTTAACCTTATTACAAATATTGAAAAGGATTCTCAACCTACATTCGATAATTTCGAAATAACGGAAGTTCCTATTGATAGCATTAAACCCCACCCCTACAACTATGAAATTTATGAACCTTTTGAATCGGAGGATAAAGATTTAAGAAACGATTTTATTGAATCCATTAAGAAATATGGAATATTAGAACCTATCGTTGTAAATCCAACTAAACAAATTATTAGTGGGCATAGGAGATGGTTCGCCTGTAAATCTGTTGGTATTGAATCTGTACCTATAAGAATTGTTGAGTTTGATAACGATATCCTTGCTATCATTCATTTCAACAAACAGAGGGAAAAAAACAAAAGTATATTCAAAAGAGAATTTGATGAATTAGATAAAAACCTATATCAGAAGTTAGGCGGTAGAGGTAAAACTGATAGTATCAATGTAGTTCAAACAATTGCTAAAGATTTTGGAATCAATAAGGATACAGCTTGGAAATGGTATAAGGTTTATAAAGAGAATCCCAAATTGATTGAAGAGATAAAATTATTGAAGGTGAACCCAATGGGAACGATAAGTGTTGAAAAGGCATACAACTCTTTACCATCTGTAATCAAATCTAAAAAACAAAAAGGAAAAACCGATAATGATTATACAGTACCAATCAAACGAAACCTTCCCAAAGTATCAGTTGATGAGTTAATTGATACGATTCAAAATACCTATCCTTTCAGTTTAATGAGCGAAATAACATTAGGGAAATATAAAACCATTTCATTTGATGAATCCAAGTTAAATGAGTTAGATAAAAAGAGAAGTGAGTTAATCAAAGATTTAGATTTTAAGAAGTCTCTAACAATGAGGGAATTATTAGTATATGAGAAATTTGATGAGATTGAAGGAACGAATATCCCTATAGAAGTAAGAAAGAAGGCATTAAAATCATTATGGAAACCAGCCGATATTAGTAATGAGAAACAAACGATTAAAGAAATCGAATCATTAGAACCTTATTTGGAAGAACCACCAAAAGATAAATCCTTTTTCAATGCCATAAGAATATATACATCTTCGATGCAGTGGAATCCAAATCCTGGCCGTAATCTAAAATATTTGGTAGTTGATAAACCAACAAAAAAGATATTAGGAATGATTGTGGTAGGTTCTGATATTATGCATATCGATGTTAGAGATAAAAAGATTGGATGGAGTAATTCAATGAAGGTTTCAGAAAAGAAGATTAACCACACAGCTATCACACCAACATTAGTTTCCACATCCGTTTTAGGATATAACTTCTTAGGCACGAAATTGATAGCATCACTATCTTTTACCGATAGAATTCAAAACGATTGGAAGGAAAGATATGGTGATGTGTTAGTAGGAATTACTACCACAGCTCTATTTGGTACTAATTCAACATATAATGGAATACCTAATTTGAAAAAATTAGGTAGAACAAAAGGTAAAGTAATACTAAACCCAACAGCAAACATTTATTCGTATTGGTTGAATTGGTTGAAACAAAATAATATGGAGGATTACAACAAATCTATGTTTTCACCAAGTGGAGGTGTTCAAACGGGCCCTAAACAACAATTAATGGGGAAAATCTTTGATTATTTAGGATTAAAGAAATCCGATTATTTCCATCTGAATGAGAAAGGTGTTTATTTCTGTGAATTGTATAAGAATACTAAAGATTTCCTTAACGGTAATATCGATGAAAGTAAATTGGAAAAGAAAGATATATCGATTGAAAAGATATTAAAATGGTGGAAACCAAAAGCGATAAAGAGATATCAAAAACTCAAGTCAGAAGGTAGGTTAGATAATGAGTTCTATTGGTACGAAGAGATGGATGAACAAACTTTGAGAAGTTGGTTAGCTAATAGAGGGAAATCCCTTCAAATTATGGAAACCGAAGATTAAACCAAAAGATTTTCCCTTAACAACTGAATACTCTTATTATTACTCAATTCTTTTGCCCTTCTAATCGATTTTAAACCCCATTCCTTAACATATTTGGAATCATCTAATAGATTATTCATTATGGAGAAAAACTCTCTCTTATTCGAATAAAATAAACCCTTCGGAAATATCTCTCTATAGTTATCAGATTCCTCAAATAGTGTAGGCGTACCAACCATCATTGAATCAGTTCCACTAATACTCCAACCAAAGTGTTTATCCTTTGGAACTACACAAACCAATGATTTAGATAACCTATCCAAATATTTCATTTTACTATAGGAAGATGTATCAATCCAATGTTCATCATATTTTTTATCAGCTAGGGGAATCCACAACTCAAAATCCGTACGGATATCTCTAAACTCATTCATCCATTTCATAAATTTCGGAAACCCTTTATATGTGGTTGTACGGTGATTGAATGTTATCATTCGATATCTACTATCTGATGGTTCTTTAATCGATTCTTTTGGTATGGATAAATGATAGACTTGTATAATGTTTTCTAATTGAGATATTATAGATTCATTAAAGGTTTTCTTTGCCTCTTCAATAACCCTTTTCTTTTGTGCCAATGTATTTACAAAACAGATTTCCGTTTGTAATGTTCCTAATATTTCTCTTTCAAAATTCAAATGATTATTAAAATTTGATAACCCATTACAATATGAACCTTCCCACCAATGAGCATAACCGATTATCTTCTTTTTAGTTGGTACATATCTTCTAATATTCCAATCCATCAAGTGAGAATACACAATATCATACTCTACATAGAATTTATCATTGGTTCTGTTCTTATTTAGTGTTGATGTTTGAAGTATTTTAATGAGTTCTAAGGGCATATTTACTCTCATATGGAACATATTACCACTCATATCAATTGGTATCTGTAAAACATTGTTAAACCCTCCTATTCTTTTACTTTGTTTAATGGTTGGTACAATCCAAAAGAAGTCATTTCCCAATTGGTTTATCTGTTGAAATAATACATCAAAAAAACTATCTGATTCAATATCTCTACTATTAGTGATATTTGGAATTACTAAAATTCTAATCTGCTTCATAAGTTCGGAATTCCGAATTATTATTTTCTTTGCTAATCTACAAGTTTAAAGGAGATTCTGTAATACTTTGTAAGAAAATCTAAACTTTCTTATTCGTTTTCAGAAAAACTTAATATTTATAATTGTAAGAAGATGAAATAGTGTTGGCTCATTTTATCGTTTTTATCTTACAGAAGATATTTGGGGGATGTGGCACCTTAGTATCCCAAATTATAATAAAATCCATAGGTATGATACTTGAAACCTTTGTTGAAATACATAAACGAATCGGTGTGAATCCAATATAATCTGTGCTGAGAGGAGTAGATATAAAATATATTGGATGAGAGGAATGAATATTAACAATAATTCCCACTGTGCATACTAGGCTTCAAAAAATAGTATTCATATACACTTTTCGGAGTAAAACTCCTTAAGGTGTACTGTACCCTCTCTTCAAAAAATAACAGTTACTACTTAGGGGAGAACGCCCCCCTATTTTTAAAAAAAAGAATAGAAAAGTATAAAAAAGAATAATTATAAAAAGAGACTTAAATACCCTTAACTATGAAACGAACATATAACTCCTTCGAAGAATTAAAGAATCTTAAAGGTAAAGAGAGAGAAGATATTCTCAATTGGTTCAAGTCAAAGGAATTCGCAACCGAATTAATAAAGAAGTCAGAAGAAATAAAAAAACAAAGACAAAATGGAAAGAAGTAAATCAGTAGATAGCATTTTAGAGGATTATAGTTTTGAAGGATATCTTCTAAATTTAGAAAAGAACGCACCAAAGAAATGGGTTTGGGAAAATATGGATATGTTTTATATTCATTACAACATCTTTAGAAAGAGAGTAAGAAACAATAGAGAACATATTCTGAAATTTTTATATGAGAATAATATTTTAGAAACTCATAAAGAATGTATGGATGCTTATTCCAAATTCAAAAAATATGAATCCTCATTAGCTAATTTTGGTAACAAAGCAAATATTATGATTGATAGAGCATTGGAATATCTTAATCCAATAGTACCTAAAGAGAAAGTTGGAAATTATATAATGGTAATAACAGAAGATGTTGATTCAGATTCATATAAGGTTATCGATATCAGTAGAGGAAAAGAAAATGTTCTTGCTTTAATTTTCAAAAAAGGTGGTATCAGTTGGTTAAACAAACCGATGAACACTATGGAAATGGCTTGGATTGTGGAACACGCAAAATTATTAGATAAAGGAATAAAGAAAGGAGTAATAGTATGATAAGAACAAATAAACTAAAAGGGAAACAATTGGTAGAGAGATTAAAAAAATTAGCTCAACCCATTCAAGAAATGTTTCCAATCGTAAGTCCTCAACCACTACACCTACGAACAAATAAAATGAAACCAATAACCAAAAATATAATGGACTTGGATGATGAAGATGAAATAGATTTACAAAAGCTAATAGATGAATTCGAATCGGAAGAAGAAGTGGATATCGGTGATACTGATGAGCAAGAATTAAGAGAATACATTCACCAATGTATAAAAGAGGAATGGCTGGAAAAACTAAAGAAACTCAAATAAAGCTATCTGTTGATAAAATAGATAAGTATTTGAATCAGATATATGAATTAGAGTATGATGGTTTACCTAATCGTATAATTGATGAATTATCCGAAGCATTAGAAAGGTATTCGGATACGATAGAACAAATTAAAATAGATATAAGAGAGTGTGGTACTCAGAATCAACATTATCAGATTGATGATGATAAGAAAGAAATAATTATTTGGTAGTAAAATAATAACACTAATAATAAAATAAAATATGGAAACAACTTTAGAAGCAATCGGTATCAACATCGAACAATTAAAATCAAAACCTATACACAGTAGGATAGAAACAGAAGGTATCTTAGATATCACCAACAAAACTTTAAAGAAGTATGAGAGAAACGGAATACTAAATAAGGTTAGCTACAAGAATAAGAACTACTACACCTCCGAATCAATACAGAACTGTATAGCAAAACAATTGAACATCCCATTAGTATCTCAAAACGAACAATGGAATTCAATATGGTAGTTGAGTTAATTTTTAATTGTTATGTAAAAATTGATTATTACAGATTTTGTAAAGTTTAATATATATGAGTACTATCAAATTATATTTTAATCTATTCACACTTTCTTTGAACGAATGGTAGTTCCCACAGCTACCATTTTTTCATGCTTAGTATCTTACAAATAACTGACAAGTTGTCCGAAATCGTATAATCTTTAGTATATTTGTGAGTGGTTTTCAAGTAATTGAATCCACATTTTAGTTTTGAAAAATAATTTGGTGATGTTGGTAAGAAAATAATTCAAATTATTTACCAACATTTTTGGTAATATCATTATGAAAGAGAAAATATTAAATAAAGAACGGAAGAATAGAAACCCCCATTTTGTTAATGGAAAAACTACTGTTTTACCAACGAATTTACCAACGGAAAATCAGGTGGGTAAAATTACTCAACGTATTGATACTGAGGATAATACAACCAAAAACCCCCACACAAAGAGGGTATATATTGAAAGCTATGGATGTCAAATGAATTTTGCTGATAGCGAAGTTGTTGCTTCTATTGTTTCTAAAGAGGGCTATACCTCAACGCAAAATTTGAATGATGCTGACTTAATATTACTTAATACTTGTTCAATTAGGGAAAAAGCTGAACAAACTGTTAGAAAAAGACTAAAGGGCTTTAATAAATTAAAAAAAAATAATAAAAATTTAAAAGTTGGTGTTTTAGGCTGTATGGCAGAACGTTTAAAAAACAAGTTTTTGGAAGAAGAACAAATAGTAGATTTAGTAGTAGGTCCAGATGCATATAAAGATATTCCTAATTTAATTAAAGAAATTAATGATGGAAAAAATGCAGTAAATGTAATACTGTCCAAAGAAGAAACTTATGGGGATATTAAACCCATTCGTTTATTAACTAACGGCGTTACAGCTTTTGTTTCTATAACTAGAGGATGTGACAATATGTGCTCTTTTTGCGTTGTGCCTTTTACAAGGGGAAGAGAAAGAAGTCGTGACCCTAAAAGCATCTTAGAAGAGATAAAAACATTAGTTAATAAAGACTATAAAGAAATAACTCTTCTAGGCCAAAATGTAGATAGCTATTTATGGTATGGAGGAGGTCTAAAAAAAGATTTTAAAAAAATCAGTGCACTAAGACAAAAGACTTCTATTAATTTTTCAAAATTATTAAAATTAGTAGCTGAATCGTTTCCTTTAATAAGAATTAGGTTTTCTACTTCAAATCCCCAGGACATGAGTTCTGATGTTATAAAAACAATGTCTAAATATAATAACATCTGTAATCATATTCATCTTCCTGTTCAATCGGGAAGCAATAAAATTCTAAAGGCAATGAACAGGCAGCATACAAGAGAGGAATACTTGAAATTAATAAATAAAATAAAAGAAATCATTCCAAATTGCTCAATTTCTCAAGATATTATCACTGGATTTCCTAATGAAACTGAAGAAGATCATAAGCTTACTCTTGATTTGATGAAAAAAGTAAAATATGACTTCGGATACATGTTTAAATATTCAGAAAGGCCTGGAACTCTAGCTTCTAAAAAATTTGATGATAATATACCTGAGTTGACCAAAAAAAATAGATTACAAGAAATTGTAGATTTACAACAAAAGCATAGTAATTACAGAACCAAAACCTATTTAGGCAAAATAGTTGAAGTCTTAATTGAAAAAGAATCCAAAAAATCAAACTCTCAATGGAGCGGAAGAAATCAACAAAATACAGTAGTCGTATTCGATAAAGGAAATTATCAAATAGGAGACTTTGTTAATGTTTTAATTACTGATTGCACTTCAGCTACATTGATTGGAAATGCAGTTAATTATTCTAAAAATTCAACAAATGGAATTATCTACTCAAACAATTAAACAGCGCTTTGGAATAATTGGTAATGACCACTTATTAGACAGAGCAATAGAAAAAGCAGTAAGAGTGTCTCCTACTGACATTTCAGTACTAGTAACTGGTGAAAGTGGAGTTGGAAAAGAAAGTTTTCCAAAAATTATTCATCAATTATCTCACAGAAAACACAATAAATATATTGCAGTTAATTGTGGGGCTATACCAGAAGGAACAATTGATTCTGAATTGTTTGGACATGAAAAAGGAGCTTTTACTGGAGCAGCCAATTCCAGAAAAGGATATTTTGAAGTAGCTGATGGGGGAACAATTTTTTTAGATGAAGTTGGTGAACTACCAATAACAACTCAAGTTAGGCTTTTAAGAGTTTTAGAAAATGGTGAGTTTATAAAAGTTGGGTCTTCAGAAGTTCATAAAACAAATGTTAGAATTGTAGCTGCAACTAATTTAGACATGGAATCTGCAATTCATAAAGGAAAATTTAGAGAAGATCTTTTTTATAGACTTAGTACTGTTGAAATTAAAGTTCCACCATTAAGAAACAGAAAGGATGATATACATTTATTATTTCGAAAGTTTGCCTCAGATTTTGCAAAAAAATATAATATGCCTACTGTAAGATTAGATAATAATGCTCAAAAACTTTTAACTCTATATCCATGGAATGGAAACGTTAGACAGCTTAGAAATGTTGCTGAACAACTATCAGTTTTGGAAGAAAAAAGAGATATTTCAGTTTCTTTATTAAAGTCCTATTTGCCTGATTTTAATTCAACATTGCCAGCAATAATAAACAAACAAAAAGACTCAAGTGATTTTTCAAATGAAAGAGAAATATTATATAAAATACTTTTCGATATGAAAAAAGATTTAAATGATTTGAAAAAAATTACAGAACATTTAAATAATAGTGAAAAAAATGTAGATTATCAAAAAGAAGATTTAAGTAATTTAGAGAAATTATATGAAATAAATTCTGACTCTAAGACAAAAACTACTGAATTAATTGAAGTTGATAAAAAAAATAAGAAATTTGAAGAATCTAATTCATTTGAAGACAAATACCATTTTGCTGAAGAAATAAATGAAGAAGAAACATTATCTATTCATGACAAAGAACTGGAATTAATAATTAAGGCATTGGAAAGGAATAAAGGTAAAAGAAAAGCTGCAGCAGAAGAACTAGGAATTTCTGAAAGAACACTGTATAGAAAAATTAAACAGCATGATATTGAATTATAAAAAAATCTGTCTTCTTTATAGTGTAATTGCATTAACATTTTTAAGTTGTGGCAGTTACTCATTTACAGGAGCTTCAATTCCTGAAGGAACAGAAACTTTTCAGGTAAACTTTTTTGAAAATGATGCAGGAAATAATATGGGATCTATTTTTGAACCTGGTTTAGATAGAGATTTCACATTAGCTTTGCAAAACATACTACAAAACCAAACAAATCTCCAATTAGTTTCTAATGATGGCGATCTGGTTTATGAAGGGGAAATTACTGAATATAGAGTTAGCCCTATGACTGCTACATCAGATTTAACTGCTGCACAAAACAGATTAAGCATTTCAGTTAATGTTAGGTTTATTAACATAAAAAAAGAGGATGATGATTTTGAAAAAAGATTTTCATTCTATTTTGACTATCCAGCAGAAACTCAATTATTAAATATAAAATCTGAAGCACATGATTTAATCTTCGAAAGAATAACGCAAGATATTTTTAATGCTTCATTAGCAAAATGGTAGAAATTAGTAAAAATAAATTTTCTCAAATAATTATTAATCCTAATAAAATAAACTTAGATGAAACACTTTCATTTAAAAGTCTCGTAAAAAAATATCCTTATTTTCAAGCAGCTAGAATAATTGAATTAATTGGCTTAAAAAAACATAATAGTATTAGATTTAATAAAGCACTAAAAGGATGTGCATTGTTTTCAACTGATCGAAGTGTTTTGAGAGATATAATTGAATTTAACAAAATCAATAACAATGATAAAAATTTAATAGAATCAGAAGAAATTATTCTTTCTTCAGAAAAAACAAAAAATTCCTTTATAGAATGGTTAAAAGTCACAAAACCTATATCAAATAACGCAAAAAATGTCAATGAAACTTTGATACAAAATTTCATTAAATCTAAACCTGTAATTTCATTTGAAGGACAAAGTTCAAAATATAATTTAGCCAAAGAGTTTAAAGTCAGCAAAAAAGAATATATGACTGAAACATTAGCAAAACTTTATTTTGAGCAAAGTAAATTTAAAGAAGCAATTAAAGCTTATAAGATTTTAGGTTTGAAATATCCAGAAAAAATCAGTTTATTTGCAGACCAAATAAAAAAAATTAAAAATAATTTAAAAAATAAATCATGAGTAGTTTTTCAATATTCTTATTACTTATAATCTCTGTTTCATTTTTGCTAGTTTTAGTAATTATGGTTCAAAATCCAAAAGGAGGAGGCCTATCTTCAAGTTTTGGGGGGGATTCTCAACAAATAGGTGGTGTTAAAAAAACAGGTGATTTTTTAGATAAAAGCACCTGGGTTCTAGCGTCATTATTATTAATCTTAATTTTATTGTCAAACCTTACAATAAATAAAGGAACTGAAAATACTGATTCTAAACTTTTGGACCCAAATCAAATAGAGGCATCTATTCCTGAAACTTTACCTGAGGATATTCCTTTAGAAATTCCGGTTAAAGATTAAAAAAATTGGATTATGTCATGCTGTCATTTGATAAAAAATAATAATTATCAATTTGTCAGTTTATTTTATTTGGCATGATTGATGTAAATATTATAGTTAAATTAAAATTTTATAATAATGAGTAAAATAAATATCAAACCCTTGGCAGACCGAATTTTGGTTCAGCCTCTTGAAGCTGAAACTAAAACTGCTTCAGGAATTATAATTCCAGATTCAGCAAAAGAAAAACCACAAAAAGGAAACGTTGTAGCTGTAGGACCTGGAACAAAAGAAAACCCAGTAACTGTAAAAGTTGGTAATACAGTTTTATATGGAAAGTATTCAGGTACAGAACTTAAACTTGAAAATAATGATTATTTAATTATGCGAGAAAGCGATATTCTTGCAATTGTATAAACTTATAAAATAAATAAAATGGCAAAAAAAATTCAATTTGATGTAGAAGCTAGAGAAGGTCTCAAAAAAGGTGTAGATGCATTAGCCAATGCTGTGAAAGTAACTTTAGGACCAAAAGGAAGAAATGTAATTGTAGGAAAATCTTTTGGAGGTCCTCAGGTAACTAAAGATGGAGTTACTGTTGCAAAAGAAATAGAATTAGAAGATCCTCTTGAAAACATGGGAGCTCAAATGGTAAAAGAAGTAGCCTCAAAAACTAATGATTTAGCTGGTGATGGTACTACAACTGCTACTATCTTAGCTCAAGCTATTGTTAAAGAGGGGCTAAAAAACGTTACAGCTGGTGCAAGTCCAATGGATTTGAAAAGAGGTGTTGATAAAGCTGTAGAAGTTGTTGTAAAAGAATTAAACAAGAAAGCTCAAACAGTGGGTAATTCATCTGAAAAAATACAACAAATAGCTTCTATTTCAGCTAACAATGATGAAGCTATAGGAGAATTAATTACTGAAGCGTTTGATAAAGTTGGTAAAGAAGGAGTGATAACTGTTGAAGAGGCTAAGGGAACCGACACATATGTTGATGTTGTTGAAGGAATGCAGTTTGATAGGGGATATTTGTCTCCATATTTTGTGACTAATTCAGAAAAAATGGAATCTGATTTAGAATCTCCATATATTTTACTTTATGACAAAAAGATTTCTGCAATGAAAGACCTTTTGCCTGTTTTAGAGCCAGTTGCACAAACTGGAAAACCACTTTTAGTTATAGCAGAGGATGTAGATGGGGAGGCTCTAGCTACTTTGGTTGTAAATAAATTAAGAGGTTCATTAAAAATTGCTGCAGTAAAAGCACCAGGATTTGGAGATAGAAGAAAAGCAATGCTTGAAGATATTGCTATCCTAACTGGAGGAACTGTTATCTCTGAAGACAGAGGGTTTACATTAGAAAACACTACAATTGAAATGTTAGGCTCTGCAGAAAGGGTTACAATTGATAAAGATAATACAACAGTTGTAAATGGAGCTGGAGATAAAAAAAATATTACTGCCAGAGTAAATCAGATTAAATCTCAAATCGAAACTACAACATCAGATTATGATAAAGAAAAATTACAGGAAAGGTTAGCTAAATTAGCTGGTGGAGTTGCTGTACTATATGTTGGAGCTGCTTCTGAAGTAGAAATGAAAGAAAAAAAGGATAGAGTTGATGATGCGCTGCATGCAACAAGAGCTGCAGTTGAAGAAGGAATAGTAGCTGGTGGTGGAGTTGCATTACTAAGAACTCGTGGAGCACTTGAAAAATTAACAAGTAATAATATTGATGAGGTTACTGGAATTCAAATAATTTCTAGAGCTATTGAATCTCCACTAAGAACTATTGTTGAAAATGCTGGAGGCGAAGGATCAGTTGTTGTTGCTAAAGTTTTAGAAGGAAAAGGTAATTTTGGATATGATGCTAAATCTGAAAAATTTGTTGACTTATTGAAAGAGGGTATTATTGATCCGAAAAAAGTGACAAGAATTGCACTTGAGAATGCTGCTTCTGTAGCGGGAATGATTCTTACTACTGAATGTGCATTAGTTGATATCAAGGAAGACTCACCTCCAATGCCTCCAATGGGCGGCGGCGGCGGAATGCCCGGAATGATGTAAATCCATTTAAATTATAACTGCCCTAAGGGGCAGTTTTTTTTATGTATAAAATAGCAATCAATATTATTGAAAATGAAATAAAAAAATCAGACGATTTAAAAAATTGTTTAAGTTATATATGTAAATTTTTGAATGAAAAAATTGAAGGTTATGATTGGGTAGGGTATTATTTTCATAACGAAAAGAATAAAGAATTAGAATTAATAACATTTTCTGGGATAGCTACTGAACATACTAAAATTCCTTTTGGAAAAGGAATTTGTGGCACATCAGCATTAACAAATAATCCAATTGTAGTTGATGATGTTTCAAAAGAATCTAACTACATCGCATGTAATATTAATGTAAAATCTGAAATTGTTGTTCCTTTGTTTAATACTAAAAAAAATATTGGACAAATTGATATTGATTCTAATACCATAAATCAATTCACAAAAATTGATTTAAATTTTTTAATAAAAATTAATGAAATGATTTCAGAAAAATTTTTTAAAATAAAATAAAAATCTTAATTTTTTTTACTAAAATAATTACTTTTACCTTTCTTTAATTACCTAATAAATATGTTAAAAATAAAATCTGCATTAATTTCTGTTTTTGATAAAAACGGAATTGAACCTATTGCTAAGAAATTAAATTCATTAGGGATTAAAATTTATTCAACCGGGGGAACAGAACTTTTTTTAAAAAAAATAGGTATTCCTGTCATTAAAGTTGAAGATATTACTAGTTACCCTTCAATTCTTGGCGGCAGAGTAAAAACTCTTCATCCAAAAGTTTTTGGAGGAATTTTGAATCGGAGAAATAATAAAAAAGACATTGAAGAAATAAATAATTTTGAAATTCCAATTATTGA
Source organism: uncultured Bacteroidota bacterium (assembly GCA_902511755.1). Lineage (GTDB taxonomy): Bacteria > Bacteroidota > Bacteroidia > Flavobacteriales > Flavobacteriaceae > MAG-121220-bin8. The sequence goes on from CABXGL010000019.1 coordinate 22,818, forward strand.
TCTAGTTATTGTTGATTTATATCCTTTTGAGAAAACAGTTGAGTCTGGAGAGAGTGAAAATGAAATAGTAGAAAAAATTGATATTGGAGGTATTGCATTAATTAGGGCAGCTGCTAAAAATTTTAAAGATGTTATTTGTGTTTCTTCTAAAGATGATTATAACAAGTTTATTAATTTATTAGAAAAAAATTCCGGAGAATTTGATGAAATTACTAGAAGAAAATATGCTGCTAAAGCATTTAATATCTCTTCACACTATGACACAGCAATTTTTAATTATTTCAATAATGAAAAAAATATATTGAAATCTAGTTTTTTAAATGGAAAATCATTAAGATATGGGGAAAATCCGCATCAAAATGGAACTTATTTTGGTGATTTTAATTCTTTGTTTGATCAGTTAAATGGCAAAGAACTCTCATATAATAATTTTTTAGATATCGATTCAGCTGTTAACTTAATATCTGAATTTACAAATGATAATCCAACTTTTGCTATTTTAAAACATAATAATGCATGCGGATTATCTACAAGAAACTCTGTCTTAGAAGCTTATAAAGATGCACTTGCTGGAGATCCTATTTCTGCTTTTGGGGGCATTTTAATTTGTAATAAGGCTATAGATCTGGCTTCATCAGAAGAAATAAATAAGCTTTTTTGTGAAGTTATTATTGCTCCTGATTACAATAAAGATGCTTTTGATTTATTGAAAAGCAAGAAAAAAAGAATAATTCTTAAATTAAAGAATAATAACTTATCTAAAAATATTATTAGAACATGTTTAAATGGAATCTTATTTCAAGATAAAGACAATAAAACAGATTCAATTGAAGATTTTTCTATTCCAACTCTTAAAAAACCCTCTGATACAGAAACTGAAGATTTAATTTTTGCATCAAAAATTTGTAAGCATACAAAGTCTAATACGATAGTTCTTGCAAAAAATCAACAATTAATTAGCTCAGGCACAGGACAAACATCTAGAGTTGATGCATTAAAACAAGCAATTGAAAAGTCAAAAAACTTGAATTTTAATCTTGATGGAACTGTAATGGCAAGCGATGCTTTTTTCCCATTTCCAGACTGTGTAGAAATAGCACATAAGCAAGGAATTGTTTCTGTAATTCAACCAGGCGGTTCAATAAAAGATAATCTGTCAATAGATTATTGCAACAAAAATAATATTTCAATGGTTCTAACAGGAACTCGTCATTTTAAACATTAATTTTATTAACTTGTAACACACTTAATTAATTATGGCATTTTTTGATTTTTGGTCTGAATCTATAGCAATTGACTTGGGAACTGCTAACACCCTTATAATTCATAATGATAAAGTTGTTGTTGATAGCCCATCAATTGTTGCAATTGATAAAAAAACTGAAAAAATAATTGCTGTTGGAACGGAAGCTAGTTTAATGCAAGGTAAAACTCATGAAAATATTAAAACCGTCCGTCCCCTTAAAGATGGTGTAATTGCGGATTTCAATGCTTCAGAACAAATGATAAGTTTATTAATAAGAAGTATTCCAGCTTTAAATAAAAAATTTTTTACTCCTGCACTTAAAATGGTAATCTGTATTCCATCTGGAATTACTGAAGTAGAAATGAGAGCTGTAAGAGAATCAGCTGAAAGAGTTAATGGTAAAGAAGTTTATTTAATACATGAACCAATGGCTGCAGCCATTGGGATTGGTGTTGATATAATGCAACCTAAAGGGAATATGATTGTTGACATTGGAGGAGGGACTACTGAAATTGCTGTAATTGCATTATCTGGAATAGTTTGTGATAAATCTGTTAAAGTTGCTGGTGATGTATTTACTGGAGATATAATATATTATATGAGAACTCAACATAATTTATTTATTGGAGAAAGGACTGCTGAAAAAATTAAAATTTCAATTGGTTCAGCATCTGATGAATTAGAAAGCCCGCCGGATGATCTTTCTGTTCAGGGAAGAGATCTATTAACAGGAAAACCGAAAGAAGCACTTATTTCATTTCGTGAAATTGCTAAAGCTTTAGATAAGTCTATAATAAGAATTGAAGACTCCGTTATGGAAACACTATCTCAAACACCTCCAGAATTGGCTGCAGATATATATAATACAGGAATATATTTAGCAGGCGGAGGATCTATGTTAAGAGGACTTGATAAAAGACTTTCTAAAAAGACTGATCTACCAGTATTTATAGCTGAAGACCCACTTAGAGCTGTAGTTAGAGGAACAGGAATAACCTTAAAAAATATTGAAAGATATAAAAGTGTTTTAGTGAAATAGTAAATAATTATGCAACGAATCATTGATAGCATCTTGTATTA
>CABXGL010000020.1 GCA_902511755.1 uncultured Bacteroidota bacterium
TGTTATTATCTTGGTAAAATCGTCTCAAAATTTAGTTTTAAAGGTGAAATTCTATTAAAATTTGATAGTGATGAGCCTCCTTCCTTAAAACTTTCTACTATATTTATTGAAATAGAAAAGTCTCTAGTTCCATTTTCTGTCAAAAAAATATCTTTACACAAATCTTCCTTGCTTAAAATTAAATTCGAGGAAGTAGATGACGAAAATTCAGCAAATTTAATTCTAAAAAAAGAAACCTTTCTTCCTCTTAATCAGCTTCCCAAACTTAAAGGAAATAAATTTTATTATCATGAAATTGTAGGATTCAAAGCTATAGACACTGAATTGGGTAAAGTTGGAATAATACAAGGTGTGAATGATCAAACGAGTCAACCAATTATTATGGTAAAAAATCCTAAAAATAAAATAATTATGGTTCCACTTGTTGATGATTTTTTAATTGAATTGAATAGAAAAGAAAAAAGAATGATTTTTAAATTACCTGAAGGTTTAATTAATTTATAATTTTATATAAATTTTCTAAAAAATTTATGAGTAATAATACAAGGATAAATAAGTTTCTTAGTCAGGCTGGCTTTTGCTCAAGAAGGGAAGCAGATAAGTTTATAGCAGATGGAAGAGTAACAATTAATGGTGATGTTGCTGAAATGGGTGCAAAAATTAAAACTGAGGATAAAATATGTGTTGATGGCGAAAAAATTTCTAAACAAAAAATGAAGAAATTATATATTATTTTCAATAAACCCAAAGGAATAGTTTGTACAACAGATTCGGGTGTTGAAAAAGATAATATTATAGACTATATAAATCATCCTCAAAGGATTTTCCCCATAGGAAGATTAGATAAAACAAGTGAAGGTCTCATTTTTCTGACCAATGATGGAGATATTGTAAATAAAATTTTAAGATCAAAAAATAAACATGAAAAAGAATACCATGTAACCGTTGATAAGCCCATTAATTCAGTTTTTATAAAAAAAATGAGCAATGGAATCCCAATTCTAAATACTGTAACAAGAAAATGTGAAGTTAAATTAGTTAAGGATTATGAGTTTAAAATTATTTTGACTCAGGGTTTAAATCGACAAATAAGAAGAATGTGTGAGTTCCTTGGATATAGAGTTAAAAAACTTAACAGGATTAGAATTATGAATATTAAAATTGATATTCCTGTAGGAAAATGGCGATATTTTAGCTCTAAAGAAATTTCAGAATTAAAAAATTTACTAAGTACTTCATCAAGTAATTATGGTAATTAAAAAAAATATAGTTCTTTTATTCTTAATTCACCAGTTTTTTAGTTTTTCTCAAAATCAATCAAATAATAGTTTTCAACTAAAAGAAGTGATTGTAAGTGTTGCTAAATTAAAAGATAGTCTTACAAATACTCCATTATCAATTTCTTCTAAAAATTATTCTAATTTTCAAAATTCCACTCAACAATTTAATTTAAGTGAATATATCGAAAATATCCCTGGTGTCTTTATATCAAATGATCATAATTATGCTCAGGATTCAAGAATTTCTATAAGAGGATTTGGAAGTAGAGCTAACTTTGGAATACGAGGAATTAAATTAATTGTCGATGGAGTGCCAGAAACTACTCCTGATGGTCAGACTCAAATAGACAATTTAAATCTTGAAATAATTGATAAAATTGAAATTATCAGAGGGATTGGATCATCATTATACGGAAATTCATCTGCAGGAATTATAAAAATTCAAACAATAGGAGAAATAAAAAATAATTTCACAAAAATCAGCTATTCATCTGGCTCTAATCAAAAAAATAAAAAACAATTCCTTTTTGGTCTAAAAAATAAGAAATCTTCATATTCATTTTTATTAAGTCAAACAAAAGGTCAAGGATATCGTGATAACAGTGATTTTAAAAATAATAATCTAAATATAAGTTTGATTAGCAATATCAACAGAAATTCAAAATTGAGATTAAACTTTAATTATGTTAATAGTCCATATGCTATTGATCCAGGAGGCTTAATAATTCAAGAAGTAAATGAAAATAGAAAACAAGCAAGAGAAAGAAATATAATTTATGATACTCAAGAATCAATTGATCACTATAAGTTAAGTTTTAATTATGAAAAAGAAATTAATAATAAATTAAACCTGTCAAATTATTTCTTTTATTCAAATAGAGAGTTTGAGGGGAAAATTCCTGTAAAAAATGGCGGTGCAATTAATTTAGACAGAAAATATTGGGGCTTGGGATCAAATATATCTTTTAATAATAAAATTAAAGCTCAAATTGGTTTTGATTTAGGGAATCAAAAAGATAATAGAAAAAGATTCTTTAATAATGAAGGGGAGATTGGAGAATTAGTTCTTAATCAAAAAGAAAAATTTTTAAATTATGGGATATACTTAGTAGGCTCATATAATATCAAGAATACCACAATTCATTCGGGCTTAAGATTTGATAATAATAGAATATCCTTAAATGATAGTTATCTAAATGATGGGGACAACTCTGATAAAATTGATCTTAATTCTACCAATCCAAGTTTAGGTATTAATTATAAACCTAACAGTTTAATTAGATTTTTTGCTAATATCTCTTCGGGATTTGAAACTCCAACCTTAAATGAATATGGATCATCACCCATTGGATCTGGATTCAATAAATCTTTAAAATCACAAAAGTCTACTAACTATGAATTTGGTTTTTCCAAAAGATCTTTAAATAATGACTTAAAGATTGATATTGTTTATTATAATACATTTACTAAAAACGAAGTTTTGCCGTATGAAGACCCACAATTCCCAAATCAAGTGTTTTACAATAATGCAGGCAAAACTAAAAGGAAAGGAATAGAGTTTTCTGGGCATTATGACTTAAATGATTTTTTTAGAATTAACTCATCAATAAGTATTGGAGAATATTTATTCGATGAATTTGAAAAAAATCAAGAAAATTACTCTGGGAATAGCATTCCTGGTATTCCTAATAATATTTTCATTTTTGATGTTAGTTATAAAAGAAGCTCTAATCTATTTATTAATATTAGTTTCAAAAAGATAGGAGAAATGTATGCTAACAATTCTAATTCAGTTAAAATTGACAACTATAATTTAGTAAATTTAAAGATCGGTCAAGAAATTTATTTTAAAAAAATTATGATTAAGCCATTCCTCACTATTAACAATCTTTTTGGTGTTAATTATTACGATAATATTAGAATTAATGCATTTGGAGGAAGATATTATGAGCCTGCACCTAAAACAACATTCTTTGGTGGAATAAAAATTGCTTTTTAATGAGTAAAAAGAAAAAAATTGTAATTGTTGGAGGAGGAATTAATGGTTTAATAGCTGCAAACTACCTTTCAAAAGATGGATTTTCTGTTTCCATTATTGAAAAGAAATCAAATACTGGAGGGGCATGCACTTTTAAAACAAAAGAAATTGGAAATCAAACCATTGACTTTGCTCTTGGAGCTACGGTTCTTGGTATGATGCAAGATTTTATTTTTCAAGAAACGGGCTTATCCAATACTTTGGAAACTTTTGCTCCTAAACATCCTAAACTTGTCTATTTTCAAGATTCAAATAGTAGCACAAGGATATATCAGAACTATAAAAAACTTGATCAAGAAATAAAAAACAAATGGGGAGAAAGGGGAGACTTAGAAAGTTTTAGAAATGATGAAGATAAAGTTATAGGCTTTATTAGAAAAGGATTTAAATTTGGAGAAACACCTTCATTAGAAAAAGCTAATACCATTTTAGGCGAAACTTTAACTAATTTATGGATAAACGGAAGTGCTAAAAATCTTCTAGATCATTATTTTACTTCAGATAAAACTAAGATATATATGGGAATGACTAGAATTGAAAGTGGATCTTCCTCTATGTATAATAAAGGGACTGCTTTTACTATTCCACTTATGGATTCAGGATCTGTTTTTGATGGTTATTGGGGCTATGTAAAAGGAGGTATTTGGAAAATTACCGAAGAACTTTCTAAAATAAATCAAAGATTAGGTATAAAGTTTTATATGTCTTCAAATATAAATTCTGTTGATTCTAAAAGAATGAAAGTTTCATTTGAAAAAGAAAAAAAGGATTATGAAATAGATTATGATTATTTAATTTTTGCAACAGATCCTACCACTCCATCTAAACTTCTAAATAATTTTAAACTAGAACAAGAATTAGAACATAAAGACTATTTAGGAACCAGTGGAAAAATTACTGCTTTCTTTAAAAACCCAGTAAAATGGAAGGAATATTCACCTTATAATAATTCTGATTCTGCATTTCGTTTTGTTTTTTCAAATGAAACTTTAAATGAATTTGAAACTTCTAGTCAAAAAGTAGTTAATAGTTCAGACAATTATGCTCCTAGCTATATTCAAATTTATGCTGAAGGAGCTGCACAAAGAGTTCTTAATAACCATGAACCTTTTGATAAACTAATATTTTTTATTAAAAACATTAAATACGGCAAAACAGCAGATCAGCTCCCTTTTATTAAGGAAAAAGTAATGAATTTAATTTTTAAATACATAAAAAATCCTGAAGATTGCGTTTCAACTGAATTTTTATGTCCTAAAGATTTAAATGAAATATTTTATTTTCCAAAAGGGAATATAGATCATATGGCACTAAACGAAAATCAAAATTACAACCAAAGGCATTTTTCCAAAAATGCAGATAAAGGTTTTTACTTGTATGGAGAATATGACAATATTTATTATTGTGGAGCAGGTGCTTATCCATGTGGAAGTGTTGCTGGAACAGCAGGATATATGTGCGCTAAACAATTAAAAAGAACCGTTATCTAATAATATTTATCATTTAAATTATTAAATTAGATCAACTTCTAAACTAATTTAATATGCTAAATAAATTTTTTCAATTATCAACAATCATTATTGCCTTTTTATTTTTAAACTCTTGTAAGGTTGAAAATACCGATCCTGTAAAAATCATTAAGATTTCAACTGACCATGGTGAATTTAATGTATGGACAAAACGTATAGGCGATAATCCAACAAAAAAGGTTCTATTATTACATGGTGGCCCAGGAGCAAATCATCAATATTTCAAAATCTTTGATTCTTATTTTCCCAATGAAAATATAGAATACTATTATTATGATCAGCTTGGATCAACATTAAGTGATAATCCTCAAATTGAGGATTTATGGACAATAGAGCATTATGTTGAAGAAGTAGAACAAGTTCGAAAAGCTTTAGGAATGAATAAGGATAATTTTGTATTACTTGGTCATTCTTGGGGAGGTATTTTAGGAATTGAATATGCATTAAAATATCAAGAAAATCTAAAAGCCCTTATAGTGTCTAACATGGTTCCTTCAGTTCCTGATTATAATGATTATGCTAAAAATGTTCTAGCACTTCAACTTGATCCAGAAGTCTTAAAAGAGATTCGATCATATGAAGCTGTTAAAGATTATACTAATGAAACTTATCTCAAATTAATCCATGACAATTATTATCCTGAGCATGTTTTAAGAATACCTGCAGAAGATTGGCCAGAAGATGTTTCCAATGCATTTGCAGAAATTAATTTTCCAATATATCTAAAAATGCAAGGTCCATCTGAATTTGGAATAGTTGGTGATGCTAGCTTAAAAGATTGGGATGTAACTGGTGAATTAAATAAATTAGAAATTCCATTTCTTTCAATAGGGGCAGAACATGATACAATGGATCCAAAACAAATGGAATGGATGGCAAACGAAGTGCAAAATGGTTCATATCTACATTGCCCAAATGGAAGTCATATGGCAATGTGGGATGACACAGAAAATTATTTTGATGGACTGATTAACTTTATTAAGAATTTATAACTAAGAAGGTATCATAAACAACATAAATTGTCAATAAAACAATTATTAAGGTTATTGAAAAATCAAACCATTTTGGTATCACTATCTTTTTAGTGTCAACTAAAAATGATCTAAGAAATTGCCATCCAATGATAATAAAAACAAATAAAGCTAATAAGTATATATCCATAATATAAAGTTAATTAATTCTTTTATACTCATATTAATTATCTTAATAACAACTGTAACATTCGGTATAGTTAAAGCTTAAATCGGGAACTAGTATTTGTTGTAAACAAAAAGAGGATAAAATCTTGCGAAAATATCCCCTTTGTACTCGAGGCGGGACTTGAACCCGCACGAACATTACTGTTCATTGGATTTTAAGTCCAACGTGTCTACCAATTCCACCACTCGAGCATTTCTCAGAGCGAAAGACGGGATTTGAACCCGCGACCCTCACCTTGGCAAGGTGATGCTCTACCCCTGAGCTACTTTCGCAAATTGGATTGCAAATGTAAAACAAAAAAATAAAAAATTGTAAATAATACTCTTCTAAATAAACCAGAATTATCATGAATTTAGTATTCTTTTAATTTCATTTAATTTAATGAGAGCTTCCACAGGGGTTAATTCATCAATATTCAAAGCTAAAATATCTTCTTTTAATTCTTCTAATTTTGGATTATCCAAATTAAAAAAGCTTAACTGAAAGTCATCACTCTCTTTTTCTTTAGCATTGCTATTAAATTGATGGGATTTTTCTAGTTTCTTTAATATTTTCTTCGCTGAAAAAATTAGTTGTTTTGGCATTCCTGCCATACTTGCAACATGAATTCCAAAACTATGTGCACTTCCACCTGGAACTAATTTTCTTAAAAAAATAACATTATCATTTGTTTCTTTTACAGAGACATTAAAATTATTAATTCTTTCGAAAGAATTAGCCATCATGTTAATTTCGTGATAATGAGTCGCAAATAATGTTTTAGGCTTATAAGGATGGTCATGTAAAAATTCAGCTATCGCCCATGCAATTGAAATTCCATCATATGTGCTAGTTCCTCTTCCAATTTCATCTAACAAAATCAAACTTCTATTGGAAATGTTATTAATTATTGCAGCAGCCTCATTCATTTCAACCATAAAAGTAGATTCTCCAATAGAAATATTATCACTTGCTCCCACTCTAGTAAATATCTTATCTATAAGCCCCATTTCAACTCTTTGTGCAGGAACAAAACTTCCAATTTGAGCTAGTAAAACTATCAATGCCGTTTGTCTCAATATCGCCGATTTACCTGACATGTTAGGTCCAGTAATCATTAATATTTGATTTTGATCATTACTTATAGAAATGTCATTGGGAATATAAGGATTGTCGTGTGTCAGTTGAGCTTCAATAACTGGATGCCTCCCTTCAATTATTTTAATTGAATTAGAATTATTAATTATCGGAATAGTATAATTCATTTTTTCCGCTAATACTCCAAATCCACATAAACAATCTAAAACTGCAATCCAATAAGAATTATTCTTAATTAATGATATAAAGGGCTGAATACTTAATATTAAATCATCAAAAATTTGATTTTCTAATATTGAAATTTTTTCTTCAGCACCTAATATCTTTGATTCATAATCTTTTAATTCTTCTGTTATATATCTTTCCGCACTTACTAATGTTTGTTTCCTAATCCATTCTTGTGGGACCTTATCTTTATGGACATTTCTTACTTCTAAATAATATCCAAAAACATTATTAAAGCTTATTTTTAAAGAACTTATTCCTGTATTTTCAATTTCTCTTTCTAGAATTTGATTTAAATAATTTTTTCCAGATTTTGATAATTCTCTTAATCTATCAAGCTCATTATCAAAGTCCAATTTAATTACATTACCCTTTGCAACATTTACTGGTGCATTATCATTTAATGTTGAATCTAAAATTTTTATTAATTTCTTACATATATCTAAAGATTTAGAAATTTTTTTGATGAATTTATTATTACTAGAATCTAACAAATCCTTTAATGGCTTTATTGAATTTAAATTATGTTTTAATTGAACTAATTCTCTTGGACTAATTTTTGATGTTGCCACCTTGGCCATTATTCTTTCCAAATCACTAAATGATTTTAATATAGATCTTACATCATCTAAATGATTGTTGTTTTTCACATAATAATTTACACATCCATATCTAAATTCTAATTCTTTTAAATCAATAATAGGATGAATTATCCATCTTTTAAGCATTCTTCCCCCCATTGGAGTGGATGTTTTATCAATCACATCTAATAAAGAAATACCATCTTTTGAATTTGACTTTAATAACTCTAGATTAGACATAGTAAATCTATCCATCCAAACAAAATCATTGTTAATAATCAAATGAATATTTGTAATATGAGAAAGTTTTGAATGTTGTGTTTCATCCAAATAGTGAAGGATTGAGCCAGATGAAATAACTCCTAAATTATCATCTTTAATTCCAAAACCTTTAAGGCTTGAAACTTTAAATTGATTTTTAATTTTTTCAAGAGCATAATCTTTATTATAAATCCATTTTTCCAAATAGAAAACAGAATTAAAACTCCCAAATAGATCATTAAATTCTTTCTTAAAATCCTTTGAAATTAAGATTTCCTTTGGATCAAAACTTTGGATTAAATTTTTTATATATTCTATTTTTCCCTCAGATATCAAAAATTCTCCAGTTGAAATATCTAAAAAAGAAATACCAAAATTTTCTTTTATATTATAAATTGATGCTAAAAAATTATTTGACTTTTTTTCAAGTATTTCATCATTTAATGAAACACCAGGTGTTATTAATTCTGTTACTCCACGCTTAACAATAGTTTTAGTTGTTTTTGGATCTTCTAATTGATCACAAATTGCAACTCTTTCTCCCGCTTTAACTAATTTATGTAAATAAGTATTTAATGAATGATGAGGAAAACCTGCTAATTTAGTTTCACTATTACTCCCTGCTCCTCTTTTTGTTAAAACAATTCCTAAAATTTTAGATGCTTTAATTGCATCATCATGAAAAGTTTCATAGAAATCTCCAACTCTGAATAATAATAAGGCATCAGGATATTTTTCCTTAATCTTATTATACTGCTTCATTAATGGCGTAACCTTTTTAATCTCTTTCCCCAATTTTAATTTGATTATAAGCTAATTTACTATTATTTAGAAATTTAATCTTTTACTTTGCAAAAAAAGAAATGAGAAAATTAAAAAATAGTGAGCTTGGAAGAATAGATGTTTCTGAATTTAAAAAAATTCCTAAAACTCCTTTAATTATTGTTTTAGATGACATTAGAAGTTTAAATAATATTGGTGCTATTTTCAGAACTGCTGATGCATTTATAATTGAAAAAATATTTCTTTGTGGAATTACAGCATGTCCACCTAACAAGGACATTCAAAAAACAGCATTAGGATCTACAGAAAGTGTTGATTGGGAATATTATAAAAATATTGATGAAATAATATTAAAGCTGAAAGAAAAAAATGTTTTTGTGTGGAGTGTGGAGCAAACAAATAAATCTAAAAAATTAAATAAATTAAATATTGATAAAAAAGTAAAGCATGCTATAGTATTAGGGAATGAAGTAAAAGGAGTTTCACAAAAAGCCATTAATTTATCAAATGATGTAATTGAAATTCCTCAGTTTGGAACTAAACATTCATTAAATGTTTCTGTCTGTTCAGCTATTTTAATTTGGGAGTTTTTCAACGCTCTAAATTAAACTGCGTTTAATCCTAAATAATAACTCCAAATAATGTCCTTCATTTTCTACAAAATCTATATCTGAAACATCAATAAATAATATCTTCCAATCCGTTTTAGATTTCAAAGATTTCATATAGGCTTGATTTATTTTTTTTAAATATTCTTTATTAATTTTTCTCTCAAAATGCCTGCCTCTTTTTTCAATATTTAAAAGCAACTTTTCTGGTGTTTGCATTAAATAGATTATTAAATTAGGCGTTATCAAATCCTTAGTCATGAAATAAAAAATATTTCTATAAAGATTAAAATCATTTTCTGAAAGAGTTACTCCAGCAAAAATTAATGATTTTACAATATCATAATCAAATACTACTCCCGTCTTGAATAAATCTAATTGATTTTTATAATCATTTAACTGTCTACATCTATCAACTAAAAAAGTCAACTCCAAATTCAAAGCATATCTGTGGCGATTATTATAAAATTTTTCTAAAAAAGGATTTTCTTGAAAACCTTCTAAAATTAAATTCTTATTTAAGTCCTCGGATAGTTTTTTTGACAATGATGTTTTTCCAACTCCAATATTTCCTTCAATTACTATATTGTTATAATTGGATAATGTATTTAATACTGGATTTTGAATTTTATTATCAACTTCTTTAAATGCTTTAAATCCTTTCAATCCTTTCAATCCGTGACTAATCTCTAAAACAGATTTATTTAAAACAGGATGAATTTTCCCTTTTGCAATATCCATTAGGGGTTTAATAACAAATTCTCTTTCATGAAGTTTGGGGTGTGGTATCTTTAAATTCTTAGAAATAATTGATTGATCTTCATAAAATAAAATATCTATATCTATTGTTCTAGATGAATTTCGTTTAGATTTGTTTCTAATTCTACCTCCTTCCTTTTCAATTTTTAATATAATCTTTAGAAGCTCATTAGGCTCTAATATTGTTTGAACGCCTATGCAACAATTATAAAATAAGTCACCAGTAAAACCTATTGAAGGATTTTCATATAATTTAGATATTGAAATTATATCTCCTATTTTCTTATCAATTTCATTTAAAGCATATTGAATATTTTTTTCTTTATCTCCAATATTACTTCCTAAAGACAAGTATGTTAATTGCTTCTTCATATTACCAAATTAAACAATTAAGGTTATTTCTCTTTATATAAAATACTATTTTTATAATTTTACAATAAAAGACATTGATGACTGAATCAAAAAAAAAATTAGCTAGTAAAATATATCTTTATTTAGCAGCTTTATTTATTACATCATTAGTTGTCTCTAATTTAATTTTTCAAAAATTTTTTTATTGGTATCCCTTTGATTTATCTATAAATGGAATAAAATTATTTGAACTTTCTGTTGGGATATTACCCTACCCAATAACCTTTTTAGTTACAGATTTAATTTCAGAAATATATGGTCAAAAAAAAGCTAACCAAGTTGTTATTGCTGGAATATTTGCATCTTTTTTTTCTTTATCAATAATTTTAATTTCTAATTATGTCCCTGCATTAGATTCATCTCCAATAAATGACGAAACTTTTTCTAATGTCTTTTCTCTTTCTGGTTTAGCTGTTTTAGCATCAATGCTTGCATATTTATTTGCTCAATTTATTGATATTAAAATCTATCACTTTTGGAAAAATCTAACTAAAGGAAAGATGCTTTGGTTAAGGAATAACTTTTCAACTTTTAGTTCTCAATTTATAGATACTTTTACTGTTATTGGACTTTTATGTGTTTTTGGAGTTTTAAGTTGGGATAGTTTTACAGGACTTGTTGTTTCAGGTGTCCTATTTAAAATAATCATAGCATTCTTAGACACCCCACTTCTTTATTTTTTTGTTTATTTATTTAGAAAAAAGTTTGATTTAAAAATTGGAGAAGAAATAATAATTTAAAGAAAGCTTAGGTCTATTACAACACCCTCATTTGACCTTACATTAAATACTGTATCATCACTAAAAATTAAATATTGACCTTTAATTCCAATTAACTCACCTTGATATTTATTTTCTTTTATTATGTTCAAACTTTTGGGTTTTAAAGGATATTTATTGACAGGATATTTAATGTTTAAAGTTTTATATGATTTATTTTTTACAAATTCTTTTACTTGTTCAGGGATCATTTTAATTGATTTTTCTCTTTCTAACTCTAAATCAATTTCAGAATTATTAATTTTTAACATCTCCCTCCAATTTGTCTTATCAGCATAAAACTTTTTTAACTCAACCTCACTGATCCCTGCTAAGAATCTATTTGGTAATTCTATAATTTCAATAGCTTTAATAGCTCCTTGATCAATCCATCTAAAAGGAACTTGTGTTTTTCTTGTTACACCAACCTTAATGGAGCTAGAGAAGGCTAAATATAAAATATGAGGTTTTAATTGAACTTCTTTTTCAAACTCTAAATCTCTTTCTTCAATATTTAAATGTGCTTTGCTCAGCTCTGGTTTCATTATCCAATCCGCAGTACTTGGCATTTCAAAAAAACAATTTTTACAAAACCCTTGTCGATAAATAGCCTGATTAGATTGACAATTAAGACATTCATAACCTTCATGTTTTAATTTTATTTTTTTCCCAATTAATGAGTTAATGTGAAGAAAATCATTTTTAAAATCAAGAAAGTAATCTACTCTTTCATTTAATTCAACTTTCATTTTTGTTAAAACTCCTTTAAACATCTTAAAAAATTTAATTTAAATTTATATAATAAATATACTATAAAAATGCCTTTTTCTTTCTTAAATACTGTTATGTCATGGTTTTTAAAAAAACGAATTCATCAAATAGAATTATTTAAGAAATATCCTATAGAAGTTCAAAATGAAACATTAATGAGCTTATTAAATAGTGCAAAAAATACGGAGTTTGGGAAAAAATATGACTTTAAATCAATTAATAATTACAAAGAATTTACTAATAGAATTCCAATAACTAATTATGAAAACTTTTATCCCTTAATTGAAAGATCAATTAAAGGAGAGCAAAATATTTTTTGGAATGAGCAGATTAAATGGTTTGCACAATCTAGTGGCACAACTAATTCTAAAAGTAAATTTATACCTGTTAGTAGTGAGACATTAGATAAATGTCATTTTCAAGGGGGAAAAGATGCTTTGTGTTTATATATTAATAACAATGTTAATTCAAACTTATTCTCTGGTAAATCTTTAAGGCTTGGTGGAAGCAGAAAGTTATATGAAAATAACAACAATTACTTTGGGGATTTATCTGCTATTTTAATTGACAACCTTCCTATTTGGGCTGAAATGATTAGTACCCCTAATAATCAAATTTCATTAATTGATAAATGGGATGAAAAAATTAATGCTGTTATAAAAAATACAATAAATGAAAATGTAACTAGCCTTGCAGGTATCCCATCTTGGATGTTAACACTCTTAAACAATGTTTTATACGAAACTAAAAAAACAAATATTAATGAAGTTTGGCCAAATCTTGAAGTCTACTTCCATGGAGGAGTAAATTTTAGTCCTTATCGACAAGAATTTAACAAAATATTTTCTAACAATGTTAATTATTATGAAACATATAATGCATCGGAAGGCTTTTTTGCTTTACAAGACTCTAATGATTCTAACGAATTATTATTAATGCTTGATTATGGTATTTTTTATGAATTTATAGAAATGAATTATTATGGAACTCCTGATGAAAAAGCTATTAACCTCTCTCAAGTTAAAACTGGCATTAACTATGTAATGATTATTTCAACAAACTCTGGATTATGGAGATATAAAATAGGTGATACAGTTAACTTTACCTCAACATTTCCTTATAGGATAAAAATCTCTGGAAGAACAAAAAATTTTATAAATGCATTTGGGGAAGAATTAATAATTGAAAATGCTGAAACTGCTTTAGAAAAAACATTATCCATAAACAAATTAAATATTGTTGAATATACGGCTGCTCCATACTTCATGAAAGGCAAAAGTTCAGGATTTCATCAATGGTTAATTGAATTTAAAACTCCTCCAAAAAATTTAAATAAATTTAAAAAAGAGTTAGATATTAATCTTCAGAATACAAATACTGACTACAAAGCAAAAAGATTTAAAAATATCACAATGTCTGAAATTGAAATTATTGTAGCAAGAAAAAATCAATTTTATGATTGGCTAAAAGAAAAAAAGAAGTTTGGTGGTCAAAATAAAATTCCTAGACTTTGTAATGACAGAAAATTAATTGAAGAATTATTAACTTATAGTTAAGAAGCAGCCTTTAAAATATTAAGCTTAGATTTTGATAATTTGTTAGAAATATAGTTCCTGTCTACTGTTAATTTTTTTCTTTTGGACCCAGGGAATTCAAACATTGCATCATTTAGAACAATTTCACATATAGATCTTAAACCTCTAGCGCCAAGTTTATACTCTAAGGCTTTTTCAACTATGTAGTCCAGGCCATTATCAGTAAATGAAATTTTTATTTCATCCATTTCAAAAAGTTTTTCATACTGTTTTATAATAGCATTTTTGGGATCAGTTAAAATTGATCTTAAAGATTTTTTATCAAGACTATTCATATGGGTTAAAACAGGTAATCTTCCTATAATTTCGGGGATAAGTCCATAACTTTTCAGATCCATAGGTGAAATATAACTCAATAAATTTTGAGAATCATTAACTAATCTTTTGGAAGAATTTTTATACCCAACTACTTGCATATTCAATCTTTTTGAAATAATTTTTTCAATTCCATCAAAAGCTCCTCCTGCAATAAATAAAATATTTTGAGTGTCTAATTCAATAAATTTTTGATCAGGATGTTTGCGTCCTCCTTTTGGGGGAACATTAACAACAGTTCCTTCCAATAATTTCAATAAAGCTTGCTGTACCCCTTCACCAGAAACATCTCTCGTTATTGAAGGGTTATCATTTTTTCTAGCAATCTTGTCAATCTCATCAATAAAGACTATTCCTCTTTCTGCTTTATCTTGATCATAATCCGCCGCTTGTAATAGCCTAGTTAGAATTGTTTCAACATCTTCGCCAACATAGCCTGCTTCTGTTAAAACTGTAGCATCTACGATAGCTAAAGGAACGTTAAGCATTTTTGAAATTGTTTTTGCTACTAGAGTTTTTCCTGTTCCAGTTTGACCTGCAATAAGAACATTGCTTTTTTCAATTTCAACTGTATTATCTGACTTCTTTTGATAAAGCCTTTTATAGTGATTATATACAGCTACAGAAATTATTTTTTTCGTTTGCTCCTGTCCAATCACATAATCATCTAAAAAAAGTTTTATTTCCTTAGGCTTCGCAATCTTTAATTCTTCATTCTTAGTACTAGAATCCTCTTTTTTAGATTCTTCAATAATAATTCCATATGCTTGTTCAATACAGCTATCACATATATGGGCTTCTTGACCAGCAACAAGTAAATTTGTTTGAACTTTACTTAATCCACAAAAAGAACAGATTAAATCTTTATCAGGCATAATTTATAGTTAAAAAATAATCATAGGTTTTATTTTTTTGCTAAAACTTCATCTATCATACCATATTTTTTAGCCTCAGGAGCTTTCATCCAATAATCTCTATCACTATCGCTATAAACCTTATCATATTTCTGACCAGAATGCTTGGCAATTATTTCATATAATTCTTTTTTCAATTTGCCAATCTCTCTAGCTGTTATTTCAATATCTGAAGCTTGTCCTTGCGCTCCTCCGATGGGTTGGTGAATCATGACCCTTGAATGTTTTAAACCAGATCTTTTTCCTTTTTCTCCAGCACACAACAAAACTGCCGACATAGAAGCAGCAATACCAGTACATATTGTTGCAACTTCAGGATTAATAAATTGCATAGTATCATAAATTCCTAGTCCTGCATATACTGAACCACCAGGTGAATTAATATATATCTGAATGTCCTTGTCTTTATCTGTACTTTCTAAAAAAAGCAATTGTGCCTGAATAATATTAGCAATAGAATCATTTATAGCAGTTCCTAAAAATATAATCCTATCCATCATCAGTCTAGAAAAAACATCCATTTGTGCTACATTCAATTGTCTTTCTTCAATAATATAAGGAGTCATACTTGCAACTAACTCATCATAATACAATGAATTGATTCCATGATGTTTTATTGAGTATTTCTTAAATTCTTTAGCGTGATCCATATTTAAATTCTAAAAAATATTTGTAATAAAGTTAATTAATTTTTACTATAAGCCATTTCAATAAATTTCTCATAAGAAACTTTATTAGTTTTAAACTTTAATTCTGACTTAAATAAAGCAATTAATTTTTGACTTAAAAGTTGGTCTGAAATCCTTTTAACTTCATCTTTGTTGGAAAGAATTCTTTTTGAAATAGATTCTAATTCCTTTTCATCAGGATTTAATTGCCCATATTGCTTCATTTGATTTTTAATCATCTCTTTTGAAAAATCTTTTATTTGATCTAAATCAATTTTAATTTCATTTTTTTCGATTATTTTAGATTCAATTAGCTGATATCTTAAGCCTTTTTCAGATTTTTTATATTCTTCTTCAGCTTCTTCTTTAGTTAATTTATTTTCGCCTGTCCTTTGCATCCATTTTTTAAGAAAAGCTTCTGGTAAATTAAATTTTGTAGTATCAATTAGATATTCAGTAACATCATTTAATAATTTTTGATCTGATTGGTTTACAAAATTTTTCTCTGCATCTTCCTTAAGTTTTAATCTAAGTTCAGTTACAGATTTTATCTTATCTTTTCCAAAAAGCTTGTCAAATAAATCCTGATCCAAATCAGCTGGGATTCTTTCGTTAATCTCATTTAAAGTAAATTCAACATCAGATATTTGATCTTTATTATTATCATTTAGTTTTAAGTGGAAACTAAGATCAGATTTTTTATTAAATAAACCCTTCGTTTTTAAGACAATGGATTCGCCGATTTTCATTTTTTTAATTAAATCTATATTTAATTTTCCTTTAATATTTTTTAATTGAAAAGTACTGGAATTATCAACTTCAAATTCAGAATTTTTAAAACCCCCGTTAAGTTCAAATCCATCTTCTACATTTAATTTTGAGGCAAGCTTCCCATATTGATTTTGAATATTTATAATTTGACTATCAATCATTTTTTTATCAGCTTCAATTTCATATAAATTAATTGGTTTTTTATTATTCAATGAAACTTCAAAATTTGGAGAAAGACCTAATTCAAATTCAAAGGACATTTTATCTGCATTCCAATCTAATTCTGGATTTTCTTTAGGGATAGGGTTCCCCAAAATAGCTAGATCTTCTTTAATTAAAAAATCATTTAAAGTCTTTTGCATTAACTTATTTACTTCATCAACCTTAACAGAAAGACCATATTGTTTTTTAATTAATCCTATTGGGGTATGACCTTTTCTAAAACCTGGTATATTGGCTCTTTTTTTATAGTCAATTAAAACCTTATCGACATTTGATTCATAATCTTTTTTATCAATATCAACTATTAATGTCGAATTTAATTTATCAATGTCATTTCGAGTAATTTTCATGTTTTGCCTAAAAATTAGGGCGTAAAAATAGGTCTTTTTAGAAAGTTGACCAACTTTTAAGATTTTAAAAAAGTAAAGGTCTCTTTTAAAAAAAGTTCTGGATTTTCTGAATGAACCCAATGTCCAGAATCTGGAATAGTTACAAGTTTTAAGTTTGGGAAAAACTTTTTTGTTTTTTCAATTTCAATTTCTGTAATATAATTTGATTTTTCTCCTTTTATAAATAGTGATTTCCCATAGAAAGGAAGTGATAAATTAATAGCACTTTCAACCTCATCAAATTTAGAATGCAAAACATCTAAATTAAATTTAAAATCTAATTTATTTTTGTTGTTTCTATACAAATTTTTTAATAAAAAACCTCTAATTGAAATTTCATCAATAGTTTCTTCTAAAATAATATTTGCTTCGTTTCTTGATTTAATAGTATTTAAATCCATTGATTTTAAAGAATCCAAAATGTTTTGAAAATTACTTTTATAACTTATTGGTAAGATATCTACAATAATTAATTTATTAATTTCCATAGGGTAAAGTGAAGAAAACATCATTGCTGTTTTCCCTCCCATTGAATGTCCTATTAATGAAAAATTTTTGATTTTATGAAAATCGATATAAAACTTTAAATCTTGAGCTAAAATTTTGTAATTAAATTCATTACTATGAAAACTATTCCCATGATTTCTTTGATCTATCAAATGAATTTGAAAACCTAAAGAGCTCATCTTTTTTGCATATGTCTTCCAGTTATCAGACATTCCTAAAAATCCATGTAAAATAATTAAAGGGCTAGGTCCCTGACCAATAATTTTGCTTTTTAAAAGCATCAATTCATTTTTTGCAAATATAAATTCACTACATTTTCAATTCCCAAATACAAAGATTCTGAAATTATTGCATGACCTATCGATACTTCATCTAAGAATGGCATATTAGATGTAAAGTAATGAATGTTTTGAAGATTTAAGTCATGTCCAGCATTTATCCCCAATTGTAGTTTGTTAGCCAGTAAAGAAGATTCTATATAATTATTTAACTCTTGCAAATTTCCTTTTTCAAAATTAGTAGCATAAGACTCAGTATATAATTCTATTCTATCAACTCCTGTTTCTTTTGCTGCTTCAATAAATTTTAAATTTGGATCTACAAAAAGAGATGTTCTAATTTCATTTTTTTTAAATTCAGAAACAACATCTTTTAAAAAGCTCTTATTTTTTATGGTGTCCCATCCAGAATTGGATGTAATGGCATCAACTCCATCTGGCACAAGAGTTACTTGAGTTGGCCTAATTTTACAGACTAGATTAACAAACTTATCTATTGGATTGCCCTCAATATTAAACTCTTTGTAAACAACTTTTGGTAATTCTTTTGCATCATCATAAGTAATATGTCTTTCATCAGGTCGTGGATGAATAGTAATGCCATCTGCTCCATATGACTGAATATCTGATGCCATTTTAAGCAAATCTGGAGTGTTTCCTCCTCTCGCATTTCTTAGAGTTGCAATCTTATTAATATTTACACTTAATTTGACCAATTTCTTTTTTTTCAAAAATACAAACTTTTAAGCGCTGGGTTCTCTTTTTTTTAATAATTTGCAATAGAATTCTTCTAGAAAATGAAAATTGCTATATACAGTCAACATGCCGGAAAATTTGCCTATTCGATTTTATTGGATCTTTTTGATTTAAAAAATAATTATAGTATTGATTTTTTTATTGAAAACGAATTTAATAAGCTCTTAATTAAAGATTCTAATTTAAAATTTGACTATAAGACATTTTCATCTAATAAAGATTTAGACAATTCATTTGATTTAATGATTACAATTGGTGGAGATGGTACTCTGTTAAGATCTATCACATTTGTTAGGGATTTGGGAATTCCTATTATTGGAATAAATACAGGAAGACTAGGATTTCTAGCGACTCTAAACCAGGATTTATTAAAAGATGAATTAGAAAAAATAATAAAACGAGAATTTCAAGTTGAAGAAAGAACCTTGCTAGAAGTTCATTTTGATTCAGAAAAAGAAAAAACTGATTTTAAGTTTGCATTGAACGAAGTTAGTGTTGGAAGAAAAAATACAACTTCAATGATAAAAATCAAAACTAATCTAGATGGAGAATTTTTAAATTCTTATTGGGCAGATGGATTAATAGTATCTACTCCAACTGGATCTACAGGATATTCATTAAGTTGTGGTGGCCCGATTATGAGTCCTCTAAGCCAAACTATTGCTCTTACTCCAATAGCTCCTCATAATTTAAATGCTAGGCCAATAATTATCTCTGATAATACTGAAATTGTATTATCAGTTTCAGGAAGAGAAAAATTTCATTTATTATCACTTGATTCTAGAATAATCTCGTTAAAAAATGGTACTCTAATCAAAATAAAAAAAGCAAATTTTAAAATTAGAATAGCACATTTATTTCAAGACAACTTTTATAAAACTTTAAGAAAAAAACTTCTTTGGGGAGAAGATAAAAGAAATTTATAAAACCATATTTAATCATATTTTTCAATTCATTGGAAGCTGGTTTGTTTATATTTGTGAATTGCACATGAATAGAAATATCTTATATATAATTGCATTTTTTATTTCATTTAATTGCTTTTCTCAAAACAATGAGATTGGAGTGTTTTTTGGGGGAACAAATTATATTGGAGATGTAGGTCCAACAACATATATAGATCCATTAAAATATAAAGGTTCCATATTGAAATTTTGGGATTTAGATAAATCAACCAAAACTGTTTTTGGAATTCTTTATAGAAAAAATTTCACTAATAGAATAGCAGCAAGAGTTCAATTTAACTATGCTAAAATTGCTAGTAATGATTTATGGCCAAATAGTGCTGCATATAGAAAACAGAGAGGTAAAAGTTTTGAAAATAAAATTTCTGCTGAATTTGGATTAGGAATAGATTTTAATTTTTTTGAATTTGATTTAAAAAAGGATGAATTTCAAATGTCCCCATATATCCATACTGGAATAAATTATTTAAGATACAATGCTCTTCATTATCCAAAAGGGTTATCTAACGCTAGAAAATATGGTGAAAAATCTACTTTTTCTATTCCAATTACTATAGGTTATAAAATTAAACCTCTTAGAGATTTTGTAGTTGCGTTTGAGATTTCTGCAAAACACACTTTTACAGATAATTTAGATGGAAGCTATCCTCAATATAAAAATATGGAACTTTATTCTCAAAAAGCCTTTGGGAGTAATCTCAGTCAGGATTGGTACGTTTTTACTGGATTTACATTAACTTATATTTTTGGTTTTGAACCATGCTATTGTCCAAATTAATATTAATTGAAAAAAGAAATCATACAATCTAACAACATTCCTAATCATATTGCCATTATTATGGATGGAAATGGTAGGTGGGCAAAAAAAATTGGCAAGAAAAGAATATTTGGCCATGAAAATGGAACAAAATCTGTAAAAGATTGCATTTATGGATCAATTGAAATTGGAGTAAAAAACATAACTCTATATGTTTTTTCAATGGAAAATTGGAAAAGACCCAAAATAGAAGTAGATGCTTTAATGAATTTATTAATAAATTCTTTGGATAATGAGCTTTCAATCCTAATGGAAAATGGCATAAAACTTTGTGTAGTTGGAGACTTAGATAACCTAAATTTAAAATCTAGAGAAAAACTTAAAGAGGTAATTCTAAAAACTTCTAATAACAAAAAACTTGTTTTAACTCTGGCAATAAGCTATGGTTCAAGGCAAGAATTAAGTGAAGCAATTAAAAATATTTCCAATAAAGTTAAAAATAACTTAATTTCTGAAGAAAAAATTGATGAAAAGATAATAAATGAGCATCTTTACACCCGAAATTTGCCAAACGTAGATCTTTTGATCAGAACGGGAGGAGAATATAGAATAAGTAACTTTTTATTATGGCAAATTGCCTATGCAGAACTTTACTTTACTGATATTCTTTGGCCAGATTTTAGAAAAGAAGATTTTTTTAATGCAATTATTAGTTATCAAAAAAGGGAAAGAAGATTTGGAACAATTACTGAAAAAAAATAAATTGAAAAGATTCTTTTTAAATATTTTAAAAAAGCATTTATTAGTTTTAGTTCTAATGTTAAGCTTTTCAATAACTGCCCAAGAAAAGTCATTTATAAAGGGTAGTGAATATATTCTTGAAGAAATCTCTGTTTCAGGATTAACAAGTTTTAATGAACAAACAGTTATAGCCTATACTGGGCTAAGAAAAGGGCAAAAATTAAGAATTCCTGGTGAAGAAATTAGTACAATCATTAATAAATTATGGAAATTAGACCTTTTTAGTGATATCAATTTTTATCTTAAAAATGTTAATGGTGATAAAGCCAGTATAGAAATAGTAATAGAAGAATTGCCTACGCTTTCAGAATATAAAATTACTGGATTAAAAAAATCTAAAATAGAAACCATTGTTTCAGAAACAGAACTAAAAAAAGGAAAAAAAATTACTCAAAATTTTTTAAAAACTACCAGAAATTTTATTATAAATAAATATAAAAAAGATGGTTTTTTAAATACTAAAGTTTCAATAGATGTTAAACCTGATACAACAGATATTAATTATAGTAAAATGCTTATTCATGTTGATTTAGGGGACAAGGTAAAAATTGATGAAATTAATTTTGTTGGAAATGAACTTTTTAAATCTAAAAAACTTAAAAAACAAATGAAAAACACCAAGACTAAACTCTTGGGAAGATTCTGGAAAAAATCAAAATTTATTGATAAGGATTATAAAGAAGATTTAACTTCTATTCTAGACTTTTACAAAGAAAAAGGATATAGGGATGCTAGAATAACAAAAGATTCTGTAATAATTGATAAAAAAAATATTACTGTTAATATTGATATTGAAGAGGGAAACAAATATTATTTTGGAAAAATATCTTTTTTAGGGAACTCTGTATACAGTGACAATCAATTAGCAAACGTATTAGGTTTATATACTGGGGATACTTATAATGGGGTCTTATTAAAAAAGAGAATAGCTGACAACACTAAGCCTGATGGAGAAGATTTAACAAATTTATATCAAAACAATGGTTACTTATTCTCTTCTATAAATCCAGTTGAAGTATCTGCCAAAAATGACACCATTAATTTTGAGATTAGAATAATTGAAGGTAAGCCAGCATACTTTAATAAAATTTCTGTTGTTGGCAATACTAGAACTAATGACCATGTAATATATAGAGAACTAAGAAGCAAACCAGGTGAACTTTATAGTAAAGATAAAGTTGTAAGAACAGTACGAGAACTTGGGCAAATGGGATTTTTTGATGCTGAACAGATAAGTCCTGATTTTAAAAATGTAGATCCTAATAATGGAACAGTTGATATTCAATACGGACTGGTAGAAAAAGGAGCTAGTCAGGTTGAATTACAAGGTGGTTATGGAGGTGGTGGTTTTATTGGGACTTTAGGTCTATCATTTAATAATTTTTCTGTAAGGGGACTTAAAAACAAAGAGGCATACAAGCCTGTTCCAATGGGAGATGGACAAAGTTTTGCTTTAAGGCTTCAAGCAAATCGATTTTATAGTACACAGAGTTTTTCTTTCTCTGACCCTTGGCTGGGTGGAAAACAACCTACTCAATTTTCTTTTTCTATTTCTCAAACTAAACAATTTAGATACGATTATTATACAGGACAAGCTAATAAAAATCAATATTTTAAAATTTCTGGGGCTTCAATTGGTGTAGCAAAAAGGTTAAGGGTTCCTGATGATTATTTTGTATTTCATCAAGCCCTTAGTTATCAATTTTATGATATGAATAACTACTATACTGGTCTTTTTACATTTGGAGATGGTAAGTCTCATAACATTGCATATACTGCAGCTCTAACTAGAAATAATACTTATACTAATCCTGTTTTCCCGATGGGTGGATCTTCGTTTGAACTTAAAGGAAAATTTACATTACCATATTCTTTATTTAATGGCATTGATTATGCTGATTTAAAAAACCAAGCAGAATTTCAAAATGATGATGGAACACCAGATCAAGCTAAAATTGATCAGGAAAGATTCAAATGGCTAGAATTTTATAAAATAAACTTTAAAGGAAGTTGGTATACTAGAATAATAGATAAGTTTGTTTTAAAAACGCATGCTGAATTTGGGTTCTTAGGTGCATATAATCAAGATAGAGGAATAATTCCATTTGATAGATTTTTCTTGGGAGGGGATGGAATGTCTCAATATGCTATGGATGGAAGGGAAACCGTTAGTTTAAGAGGTTATCCTAATCAATCTCTTTCTAATCAAGATGGTTCTACTATATACAATAAGTTTTCTATAGAATTAAGGTATCCTATAACTCTTAAACCCTCTGCATCAATATTTGCCCTTACATTCTTAGAGTCAGGAGACGGATTCAATAGTTTTAGAGAATTCAATCCTTTTTATGGAAAAAGATCACTTGGCCTTGGGATTAGAATATTCATGCCTGCATTTGGATTATTAGGTATTGACTTTGGTTATGGATTAGACAACCAGTATGAGGGAGATCTTTCAGCCCATGGATGGGAAACACACTTTGTAATCGGACAACAATTTTAGAATTATTACGTTATATTAAATAAAAAATGAGTAGATTTTCCTTTCCATATCTTTTAATTAGTTGTTTTTTAACTATTAATTCTTCCTTTTCACAAAAAGCAGAAAGAATTGGTT
>CABXGL010000021.1 GCA_902511755.1 uncultured Bacteroidota bacterium
ATAAAAAATCTAAAAATGAAGAAAAAAAAATATTCAATAAATACCAGTATCCTAAACTTTCAAAAAAATCAGAATTATTTAAAAAAAACAAATATTTAAGTACAGACAATTTTTCTAAAACTGGTGTTGCTTTTAGACCAGGATTACCCCCATTAGATATTTTTCCAGTTAATAAATGGAAGAATATTACTAATACATATTGGAGAATATCAAAACCATCAGATCTTTCATATGCTCCTCCAGAAGGATTGGACAGGTTGAGAATAAATATTTCAAATTATTTAAGAGTTTATAGAAACATTAGATGTGATTACAATCAAATAATTATTACATCTGGATCACTCCATTCCTTATACTTGATTTCTAATGCTATTTTAGATAGTGGTGATAAAATTGGAATGGAAAATCCAACATTTCCTAGAGCATTTAATTTATTTAAAAGTTTAAAAGCAAAAATAATTCCTTGTGAAATTGACGATGAAGGAATTCTATTAAACAAACTAAAAGCTAAAGTAAAATTCATATACACAACACCTTCCAATCAATATCCCTCTGGTGTAAAAATGAGTATAAACAGAAGAAATGAACTATTAAAATGGGTATCAAAAAATAATTCAATTATTATTGAGGATGATTATGATCACGAATTTAGTAACATAACAAATCCTATACCTTCACTTTTCAGTTTGGACAATGAAGAAAGAGTTGTTTATTTAGGAACTTTTAATAAACTACTCCACCCTTCATTAAGAATGGGATATATGATTGTCCCAAAATTCATGTCACAATCCATAATATCTATATATGAACAGTCATTTAGATTTATACCATCCTCTACTCAAGAAATAATGTCAACTTTTATTGAAAAAGATTATTTAAATAAACATGTTAGAAATGTTCTTGAAATAGCTTCTAAAAGAAAAGAAATGTTTGTGTCAAGAACTAAAGAACATTTATTAATAGACAAAAAGAAGAATAACGGACTTCACCTAGTTGCAAATTTTTATAAAAAAAATAATGATATAAGAATATTCAAGTCTCTTTTAAAAGAAAATGTGGTTGCCTATCCCCTTAGTAATTACTATATAACAAGAAAAAAGAGTAATGGATTAGTAATGGGGTATTGTTCCGTAAACACAAAAGTATTAAAAGAAAAAACTAACATTATAAACAGAATACTAAATTAAAAGAAGGATCTGTTATAAAGTAAATGTCTTAACAAGTGAAAAACTACTATTATTTGTTTGATCAGTAGTTTTAATTCTCCAAAAATACGTTGCGCCTGAATCCAAGGTAACTTCTGAAGATGTTGAAGTTAATCCAGTTGAAACTGGACTTTGTTTTCCATCAACTTTATCTAAATAAAGGGTATATGTTAGTGCATCACCAACATCAGGATCACTTCCTGTCCATGTTAAAGTTGTTTTACCTCCAGATTTTGATGGTGCCTTTAATACAGCAGCTAAAGGAACCTTAGTTAAAACTGGATTTCCTTTTAAATAAAATTTCCATGTACCACTAGAATTTCTTCTAGAATTAGAATTAATAGACTTTACACTCCAAGCATAAGGGTTTCCCTTAAACAATAGAATTTTTGTTGTATTACTATTTATTCCTGTTTTTGTTTTAGTAGTATTATTAGCTAGGTTAGTATATGTAAGATTATAAGTGTCTGTTTCAGGTGTAGCTGACCAGTTAAAAGTAACAAGACTTGTAAGTGCATCTACAGGAGTTCCTACTTCACAATTCTTATTGTTAGTAGGAGATGCCAATGTAGGTGCACCTGGAGCTGCAGATGCATTATAATTATCTGATGTAGTTCCTGATGCAGCTGTAATATCCTCACAATCACAATCACAACTAATTATAAAGGTTAATGTTAAAAAAAGTAAACTAATGTATTTTATTGTGCTTTTCATATCTAAAAGTTATTATTTGTTATTTATATTCCATTTGGTTCTGTAATAGTTGCTTCAAAACATTGTTCATAATTAGATTGTCCATCTACCTTAAAACAAATAGTGTATTTACCTTTACCTAGTCCTGGGACTGTAGCAGTTTTACTAGTTCCTTTTATTGTAATTGGGTTAGCTACTCCACTGACAGTTATTGTATAGTCATATGAATTGTCTTCAACAGATAAGACTAAAAAGCCATCTTTTGTTCCATTACAAGTACAACTACCTACTGTAATCTTATTATTATCATCCTGAAGACTAAATCCAGTTGTTGATACATTTATTGTTACAGTAGCAACATTGCTTTCACTTCCATCATCTTTTAAAGAAAACTCAAATAATGCGTAAGATTGTGTGTTTCCAACTTGCATATCATTCCAGGTGAAACCACCAATAAAACGATTAAATTGAGCATAATCTTCATTTCCACCTGCATTATTGGGTTCACCAGCATGCCAATTAGTATAGGGACGTTCAGAAGAACCTAATTTAACCCCATCTACCCAATACCATCCTCCACCAGGTTCGGAATAATCATTAGCATTTCTATCTTGCCAAAGTCCATACCAAAATGGTCCATCTAATCTATTCATTGTTTTAAGAGCATTATAAATTGACTCATCCATTGTTTTATTAAATGGCACAAACATTTGAGCTCCATCATAAGAATCGGTTAATGTTTTGGCGTCAGGCCAATCCATTCTTTTTGGACTACTTTCCATCAAATAATAAGTTTTTCCAGCTGGTTTGGTGTGGGAAACTGGAACTCCATTGTTAGTAATAACAGTTAAACCATTTGCAGCGGCAAAAGCAGAAATAGAAAGGTCTCTTGCTACAAAAGTAAAAGAGTCTGATCCAGACCAATTTGAATTAGGAGTGTATTTAACATTTGCAGAAGATAAAGCCAAAGGAAGATCACCTGCAGAAATTACCGCAGAGCCATTTTTCAATGTACCATTTGTTGGTAAAGATTTAATAATATATGTTAAAACATCTCCATCGGCATCAGTTGCGACAAGAGTAATGTCAAGATCTGCATTTTTATCAGTTGAAACAGTTTGGTTACTAGCTACAGGAGCAGTATTTTGTCCAAATGTTATCAGACAAGATAATATAAAATATAAGTAAGTTATTCTTTTCATATAGTTAAAATACAAAAATAACTTCAACATTCCGATTGGAATTATTTATGTAATTTTTCTAAAGTAAGACCTTGAAATATAATTGTAAATAAAACTACCATATAGGTTAGAAAAAGTATAAGGTTTTTACCATCACCAATCGTATCTGGTAAATTTAAAGCTAAAGCTATACTTAAACCACCTCTTAAACCTCCCCAAGTTATTATAAGAGATGTTCTCTTTTCAAACTTCTTATATAGGGATAAAATCATAATTGGAATAGATACACCAATTCCTCTAGAAACAACAACCAGAATAATAGTTATAATTGAAATTAAAAAATAAGCAGGAGCAAAATTTTGGAAAATAGGAATAATCTCAAGACCAATTAAAATAAATAATATGGCATTTAAAGTTTCATCTAATAGATGCCAAAATTTATATACATATTCACCCATTGCTTTTTGAACCCCTTCTTCAATTTTATCTGTATCAATATTTCTATTTAAAAACAATCCCATCATTACAACTCCTAAAGGGCCAGAAAGATGAAATTCATTAGCAACTACAGTAACTAATAGAACTAAAGAAAGTGTAATTAAAACTTCTAATTCTACATGTTCATTCTCAATATATTTAACAAGTTTTAAACCTAGATATCCTAAAGCACATCCTAATAGAATTCCTCCAATAACTTCTGTTGCAAACAACATACTAATTCCCTCAGGTGTAACATTCTCAACACCCATTAATTTTACTTTCAATAGAGTAAGAAAAATAACAACCCCTATTCCATCATTGAAAAGAGATTCTCCTGCAATTCGTGTTACAGTGATTGATGATAAGTTCATTTTTTTTACAATGGAAAGAACTGCAATTGGATCAGTTGGTGCAATTAAAGCACCAAACAATAGGCAATCTACATAAGAAATTCCAATATCATTTAGGCCAAAAAAAGGTTGTTCTATTAACCAAAAAACTCCTGTTCCTACTGCAAAAGTTGAAAAAGCCACTCCAAAAGTTGCTAGAAAAAGGATGGTAACCTTATCTTTCAAAAGTTCATGAACATCAACACTAATTGCTCCAGCAAAAAGAAGAAATGGTAGCATTACATCTATTAGAAGAACACTAAAATCAAAATCCTTAGTAAGTCCAGTTACAATATCTAGAAAATCAGGAAAAATTACACCAATTGCTAAAACAAAAAGAGATAAGCATATTGCAAGAATCATTAAGCCTATAGTTTGAGGAAGCTTAAGCAATCTCAAATTAATAATTGAAAAAAATGAAGCTAAAAGCAGTAAAACGGTTGTTATTTCTAGAATACTCATTTATATAAAATTATTAGTTTAAAGAAACTCTAGCAACAAAACCAAAACCAGTTACATAAAGAAATTGCTCGTCTGCATCAAAATTACAATTAGTAACCCCGCCTCCAAAATTAATTCTTGAAATCAATTCACCATCTGGAGAAATAACCAATACACCTCCAGGGCCTGTTGAAAATATATTTCCTGATGAATGAACTTTCAAACCATCAAAACCTCCACCATAATCTTTTAAAAGTTCTGTGCCATCAAAAAACAATTCAGAACTAAAATTATCTCCAACATCATATCTAGTTATGACAGGATTATTGTCATCTGAATTATTTACAAAAAGATATTTTTCATCATTAGAAAGAACTATTCCATTAGGAAGACTAAGATCAGATGAGATAAGTGTTAATTCACCTGAATTAGAAAACTTATAAACCCCACTAAAATCCAATTCTTTAAACTCATTATTAAATTTTCCTTCCTGAGGATTAAAAAATCCATATGGAGGATCTGTAAAATATATGTCTCCATTATTATCCATTACAATATCATTAGGACTATTAAAAACCTTTCCATCATATTTATCAACAACAGTTTCAAATTCTGGAACTCCGTCTTCTAAATTAATTAGCTTAGCTACTCTCCTATCTCCATGTTGACACAAGTACAAGTTCCCATCATTTCCATAAATTAATCCATTGGCACCAATTAGTCCAGTTTCAAAACTAGGCGCATAGCCAGTATATCCACTAGGAACCATATAATCTGATAATCCAGATTCTAGATTCCATTTATAAATTTTATTGGCACCAACATCTGTAAATAATAATGAATTCATATCCTTATTCCAAAGTGGCCCTTCAGCTACAATTAAAGAATCTGCTATGATTTCAATTTTAGAATCTACATGAACTATCTTTTGATCAGAATCAGAAAAAATTTCAACAAAAAAATCATTGTTTTTTTCTTTATTAACATTTGTATTACAGCCAATTATAAAAATTAGCAACATTAGGTAGGTAAATTTTTTCATTTTAATAAAATTTTAAAAAGTGAATTTAGTAATCTTTTAGGTTAATCTCTAATTATCTCAAAACTATGATTTACAATTGTATCAGGTCTAATAGTAGCCCCAACAGAACAATACTTACTTAATGCCAAGGAAATAAAACGTTCAGCTTCATTATCTTTTAAATCAGAAGAAAAAATCAAATATTTTACATCAATTGATTTATAATATCGTGGAGGATTTTCAACTCTTGATCCAGAAGTAATCGCCTTGATATCTTTTAAATCACGTCTTCTTTTTTTTATCATCGATACTATATCAACTGCTGCACATGTTGTTAATGCAGACAAAAGAAGTTCCATTGGTGACATATGCTCTTTTTTATCCGGGCTATACATATCAACTGTAAGATTATTACCAGAATTATTTTTTACATTGAATTTTTCGTCATCTATATATGACATTTTAATATTTATATCCATAAATTTTTAGTTATTGATTTCTAATAAAATTAAAAAACTATACCATTTTTATTTATATATTTTTTTCATAAAATTTATACCAGTTATTGAACTTGCTGTTATTAAACCTGAAAAGAGTGCAGCACTAACGCCAGCACTTACGATATCTTGACCTGTCAAGTACAAACCTTTTATAGATGTTTTAGGTTTTAAAAATTTTTGACTAAACCTTTTTGGAGTATGTTCCAAACCATATAATTCTCCTTTTTGATAATTAACAAAATTCTTTGTAGTTAATGGACTAGATAGTTCATAATGGTCAATACAACCTTTTAAATGTGGTAATTGTTTAAATAAATGACTTAACAACCTTTTTGAAATGGAATCTTTTAATTTTTCGTAAGATTCTTCTCTTTTTTTCCATGAAGAACCTTCCCATTTAGCAAAAGCTTCATAAGGTAATAAAGTAATCACATCAATAGTACTTGTATTTGGATATCTTGAGTTCCAAGAAGGATCTTTAGCTGATGGAAATGATACATATATTAGAGGAAAATCAGCTTCTTGATCTTTTAAATAATTTGCTACTAATGAATCGTGATCTATTTTATCAGGATAAATCCATAGATTATGTTTTGGAAGCTTTAAATCTTTAGCTGTACCCTTTAAACCAATATACAAGCATCCGTGTGCTACAGACGGATTTACAGACTTTAAATAACTTTTAAATCCGTATTTTAAACTTAATTCATTATCAATTAATTTATTATATGTATTAAAAACCCCTATACCACTAATTATTAGATCTGAGAAAATCTTTTTTCCATCTTCCATCAAAACCCCTATAGCTTTTTTATTTTTTATAATAATTTTTTTAACCTCTGCCCTTATTAAAATTTTTCCTTTAGATCTTTCAATAACTGGATTAATTGTTTTAACAATCTCTGATGAACCGCCAACAGGGAAACTTCCTCCATTAAAATAATGTTTTACAACAGAAGCATGCATAGCAAAACTACTCTGTTTTGGAGGCAGTCCATAATCTCCATATTGAGCAGTTAAAACTTTTATAAGTTCTTGGTTTTGAGTTAATGAACTAATAACCTCATATGTAGTTTTTGAAGAATATTTTAAATATTTTTTTTTAAATAAAGAACCAAATAAAAAACTAATAAAGCTAGGTAATGTTTTTTCCATATAAAATTTCTTCATAGCCTTATTACATTCAAAAATCATTTGAATATAATTTTTAATAGCCTCAGATTCATCGGGAAAATATGAAATCAGTTTATTTTTAAAATTTTCAACACCCTTTACAAAATCATATTTCTTATCTCCAATGATAATTCTATCATAAATATCGCCCATATCCTCCCATTTAAGGTTTTTATTAGAAATGTAATCAAACATTTTTCTAATGGGGCTATTTAAATTCTGAACCTCTCCAATGTAATGGATACCAACATCCCACTCATATCCTTTTCTTTTGAAAACATGAGTAAAACCGCCAGCAGTATAATGTCTTTCTAAAACAAGTACTTTTTTTCCTTCTTTTGAAAGTAATGCAGCAGTTGTTAAACTACCCATTCCTGATCCAATTATTATTGCATCATAATTATCTTCTAGATTAACTTTTCTTTTATAGGAATCTATCATTATCCTAAAATTACAATTTTATAATTATTCTGGTTAATTAAATATTTCTATAAAAAAGTAAGGTAAACATTACATTATTAAATTATTTTTATATATTTGTAAACTAAACCTTACAAAATATAATTATGAAAGAACAAAAAAAACAAACAAAAATTTTGCTGGGATGGACAATTGCTTGGGTTGCAAGTCTAGCTTTTTTATCAGGTGGAGAAAACTCACTTTGGGATAGTTTATTAATAACTAAAATAGGATTAATAATAAACCTTGCTATTGGAATTGGTATGATAATCGCAAATAAAAATTTATTTAAGACTTATGACGAGCTGCAAAAGAAAATTCAATTTGAAGCAATGGCCATCACATTAGGATTAGCTGTGGTTGTTGGTCTCACATATGAAGTTTCATTTGATTTTGGAGTTATTGACAAGGAACCCGAGTTTGAATATTTAATGTTATTTATTAGTTTTTCTTATATAGCTTCTAATATTATTAACGCAAGAAGATACAGATGAAAAACAGAGTCAAAGAACTAAGAAAAAATCAACAATTAACTCAAGAAGAACTGGCAGAGTTAATTGGAATATCGCGTCAAGCTATAAACGCAATTGAGAAAGAAAAATTCGACCCAAGTTTACCCACTGCATTTAAAATGGCTAATCTTTTTAAATCCTCTATTGAAGAATTATTTATTTTTTCAAAATAAGAGTTATATAATTTATATCTTCGCACTTCAAAAATTTTTCAATATTACAAATGAAATTAACAATCAATAATTTAACTAAAACTTATGGAAATAAAGTAAAAGCTTTAGATAACATAAATTTAAAAATAGGAAAAGGAATGTTTGGTTTATTAGGTCCAAATGGAGCTGGAAAATCAACATTAATGAGAACTATAGCGACCCTACAGTCTCCTGATTCAGGGGAAATTAATTTTAATGAAATTGACGTTTTAAAAGATCAATTATCATTAAGGAAAATTTTAGGATACCTTCCACAATCTTTTGGAGTCTATCCTAAAATGTCTGCTGAAGAATTGTTAAATTATTTTGCTCTTTTAAAGGGAATTTCGGTAAAAAAAGAAAGAGAGGAACTAGTAAATGAACTTTTAGATATTACTAATCTTCAAGATGTTAAAAAGAAAAATGTAGATGGTTATTCCGGAGGAATGAAACAACGTTTTGGAATAGCTCAGTTACTTTTAAATGATCCTAAATTAATTATTGTAGATGAGCCTACAGCAGGATTGGATCCAGCAGAAAGACAGAGGTTTTTAAATGTTTTAAGGGAAGTTGGAACAAATTGTACTGTAATTTTTTCTACTCATATTGTAGATGATGTAAAAGAATTATGTAATGATATGGCAATATTAAATGGAGGAAGAATCTTAAAACATATTAAACCTGTAGAAGCTACTGCAGAAATAAAAAATCAAATATGGACAAAGGTTGTTAAAAGAGAAGAATTAGATGAAGCAGAAGTTAATTTTAATATTTTATCATCCAATTATAACATAGATAACACTTTAACTATTAGAGTTCATTCAGAAAAGAAACCTGCTGCAGGTTTTAAGAAAACAGAACCCCAGTTAGACGATGTTTATTTCATTGCACTAAAAGAGGATCAATAATACTTATCAAAACAAAAAACTCTAAATTATAAATGTTCTTTACTATTTTTTTAAATGAAATAAAGTACTGGTTCGGAAGACCAGCTTTATATATATACATACTTATATTTCTTTTTATTGGCTTAATGATGTCTGGTGCTTCAGCAGGACTTTTTGACTTCTTGACTGTTACCACAGGTTCTTCAAAAATTGTTAACTCTCCACTAGGAATAACGGGATTATTTGGGGGATTAACAGGGTTAATTATTTTTCTTTATCCCTCAATAATTGGAGTGGCTGTATATAGAGATTATAAAAGCGAAATGCATACTATTTTATACTCCTACCCATTTACAAAAGCAGAGTATTTATTTGCCAAGTTTTTTAGTGGAATTTTTATTGTTAATATTATAGTATTAATAACTGGTTTAGGAATTGCCCTTGGGTTTGTTCTCCCTGGAACAAATCCAGATATAGTGACAGCATTTGATATAAGATCATACTTAGACATTTATCTAATTTATATTCTTCCTAACATGCTTTTTATGGGAGCTATAGTTTTTGGAATTGTAACCTTTACCAGAAATATCTCAGCTGGGTTTATTACTGTATTAATTTTATTAATATGTCAAGGATTCCTAGCTAATCTATTTGATGATCCTGAGAGAAGGTTTATTGCAGCAATTTTAGACCCTTTTGGTGATTCATCAATTTACTATTATACTAGATACTGGACAGTTTCAGAACAAAACGAATTATACCTTCCAATTAAAGGTGTTGTAATTTATAATAGATTGATTTGGGGAGCAGTTGGAATAGTACTTTTTACAACCATATATAAGCTGTTTAGGTTTAGTCAAAATGCCTTTACAATTAATTTTAACAAAAAAGATTCTAAAAGAACAACCAAATCAAATTTCGGAGGAATTGTAAAGATCAATTTACCTAAAATCAATCTTAATTTTTCATTAAAAAATGAGTTAAAATCACTGTGGAAATTATCAAATATTGATTTTTTATTTATTGTAAAAAGTTGGCCTTTTATTTCAATAGTTTTAGTTGGCTTGTTAATCAATTTAATCGGTCTTTTTGAACTTGGAAATATTTTTGGAACCTCAACCCTTCCTCGAACATGGAGGATGTTGCAAGCTGGATCAAGCTTTACTCTTGCAATTAATATATGTACATTTCTTTATGCAGGTATTTTAATTCATAGATCTAGAATTTCTAATATCAATCAATTAATTGATACAACACCGATCCCAAATTGGGTTCTGTTAGGCTCTAAGTTCTTAGCGATTTTAAAAATGCAATTAGTGCTTCTTTCTTTAATAATGATTACAGGATTATTATTTCAAACCTACCAAGGTTTCTATGATTATGAAATAGGTCATTACATTTATGAGTTATTAGTATTAAACCTTCTTTATTTTATTATTTGGGCCTTTCTAGCATTTCTTGTTCAAACTCTTATTAGCAATCCATATGTAGGATTATTTGTAATGATAGTTCTTTTAATTGGAATTCCACTAACACAATTAGCAGGAATAGAACAATCAATATTTAAATACAACCAAGGACCAGGATTTTCATATTCAGACATGAATGGATATGGAGCAAGATTAGGTCCCTATTTTATATACAATTTTTATTGGCTTTGTTTGGGAATAATCTTCTATATTTTAACAGCACTATTTTACATTAGAGGTTTGCCTAAAAATTTCAGGGAAAAGTTAATAATTGCAAAATCTAGATTTAATGGTAAGTATCCCTTTTTCATATCCATTTTCACAATTATATTCATTTCAATTGGAGGATATATTTATTATACTAATAACATATTAAATGACAGAACATCCTCAAAAGAAAGAGAAATTGAAACTGTTGAATGGGAGAAAAAATATAAAAAATATGAAAACTACAATCAGCCCAGAATTGTATCTGTTAATGTAGATGTAAATATTTTTCCTGACTCTAGAGATGTTAATGCCTCAGGTGAGTATACAATGATAAATAAAACAACAGAGGCTATTGATAGTATATTTCTAGATCATAATTCAGCTTTAAGCACTTTTAAATTTGATAAAGAAAATTCACTTGTTTCTGAAGACACATTATACAATTTTGATATATACAAATTAAAGAAACCATTATTTACTGGAGATACATTAAAATTATCTTTCACAGTTAAAAACAAACCCAATACATTATTGAGAAATAATTCTAATGTGATTTATAATGGTACGTTTTTAAACAGTTCTCTTTTCCCTATATTAGGTTATAGCGGGGGAGAATTGACTGATGATAAAACAAGAGAAAAATATGATCTTCCACCTAACAAACTTAAACCACATCCATCAGATTCTACAGCACTAGGAAACACATATATTGCAAAAGATGCTGATTGGATAGATTTTGAGGCTACTGTAAGTACTTCTAAAGACCAAATTGCAATAGCACCGGGTTATTTACAAAAAGAATGGATTGAAGGTGATAGAAGATATTTTCACTACAAAATGGATAGTAAAATTTTAAATTTTTATGCATTTAATTCTGCAAAATATGAAGTTGTACAGGATAAATGGAACGATGTTAATCTAGAAATTTATTATCATAAAGATCACGATTATAATTTAGACAGAATGATGAAAGGAATGAAAGCAGCATTAGAATATTGTTCAACTAATTTTAGCCCATACCAACATAGACAACTAAGAATTATTGAATTCCCGAGAACTTCTGGTGGATTTGCACAATCTTTCCCAAACACAGTCCCATTTTCAGAAGATATTGGTTTTATTGCTGATGTTGATGATTCTGAGGAAGGAGGAAACGACTATGCATTTTTTATAACTGTTCATGAAGTTGCTCATCAATGGTGGGCACACCAAGTCATCGGTGCAGATGTACTAGGAGCAACTGTTCTATCAGAAAGTTTATCTGAATATGTTACTTTAAAAGTTATAGAAAAGGTTAATGGAAAAAAGAAAATGAGAAAGTTTTTAAAAAGATCTTTAGATGAATATTTAACTTCTAGAACTTTTGAGAGTAAAAGAGAAAATGCTCTGATGTATAATGATGGTCAAGGATATATACGTTATCAAAAGGGATCTTTAATTTTTTATGCATTAAGTGATTACATTGGAGAGAAAAAGTTAAATAAAGCATTAAAAAAATATGTGAATAAAGTAGCTTTTCAAGAACCACCATACACTACAACAATAGATCTTGTCAATCATGTTAAAGAGGTAACACCTGATTCATTAAACTACCTTATTAAAGATATGTTTGAAACCATTACTCTTTATCAAAATAAAATAGTATCAACAGAATCTAAAAAATTAGAAAATGGAAAATACCAAGTTGATATTGAGTTTAAAGTAAGTAAATATAGAAATGATGAGAAAGGAAAGATTTTTTATGGAAATGAAGAGAGAGATTCCATTTCATTCAAGACTGAAGAAATGAAAAAACCTGAATATTCGGTATTTTTATCAGATTATGTAGATGTTGGGATTTTTGGTGAAGAAGATGATAAGGAAACAGAGCTATATCTAAAAAAACACAAGATTTCATCAATCAACAATAAGGTTTCAATAATTGTAGATAAGGAACCTATTGAAGTAGGAATTGATCCTTACAACAAATTAATTGATACAAACTCTGAGGATAACAGAAAAAAAATAAATCAAGAAATTTTATAAACTATGAAAAGAAGAAAGTTTAATAAAATAGTAACTTCTCTTTCTTCTGGAATAATTCTATCAAATGGATATTCCTGTTCTAACATAAATAATGTTGATAAATATGGGATTTCCCTAGCTCAATGGTCATTACACAAAATGATTAAAATTGATAAAACACTTAACCCTATAGATTTTGCACAAAAATCAAAAGAACTTGGCTTTGATGCAATCGAATATGTATCTACTCTATATAGACCAATATTAGAGAAATTGTCCATAAAAGAAATGACTAAAGAATTAATAAATAAATCCAAAGAGTATGATGTAAAAAACTTACTGATTATGGTAGATGATGAGGGTAATTTATCATCAAGTAATTTAAGTGAAATAAAAGAAGCTATTGAAAAACATAAGAGATGGATTGAGATGGCAAGTAAATTAGAGTGTCATTCCGTAAGAGTTAATTTAGAGGGAGAAGATCAACTTGACAAGTGGAAAGACAACTCAATTAAAGGTTTGAGTATGTTAAGTGAATTTGCTAGTAATTACAATATTAATATAATAGTAGAGAATCATGGTGGAAACAGCTCAATTGGAAAAGAATTAGCAGAAGTAATTAAAAATGTTAACTTGGATAATTGTGGAACTCTACCTGATTTTGGAAACTTTTGTATAAAAAGAAAAAACGGATCCTTATATGATGGCCCCTGTGATATCGAATATGACAAATATGAGGGAATGAAAGACTTAATGCCTTACGCTAAAGCAGTAAGTGCCAAGTCCTATGATTTTGATCAATTTGGTAATGAAACCACTATAGATTTTAAAAAAATGATAGACATTGTTAAGGAATTCAATTACAATGGTTATTTAGGTATTGAATACGAAGGAAATAATCATTCTGAAAGTGATGGCATTGAATTAACAAAAAAATTAATTCAAAAATATAATAGCTAAAATTTTATATAAGCTTAAAGTTTATAATAAAATAGATTAAACTTTTATATTTGTTAATTGTCAAAAATCAATACGATATAGTGGCTAAAAAAATACTTGCTTTACTTTTTTTATTTGTTTTTACTATAAACGGATATTCTCAATTAAGTAAAATTCATTATATACCACCCCTAACAAGTTCGGACGAAGGAAATGCTGAACCATTAGATCAATGGTTTTATATTTCTACTCCAATTAATGGTGATGTTTCTTTTAAAATAAAACCTATTGGAGGAACTGCTGATCAAGAAATTTCTTATATAGTAAATAATGCTAATCCAAAAAAAATTGAGATTGCCAGCTCAGATTATTCACAATTATTTCAAGCACCTTCTACAACTAGTGCAGTTACAACTGATAAAGGTTATATTATAGAAGCTCAAGATGTAATTTACGTATCTATAAGGATGAATGCAGGTGGCGGCGCACAAGCAGGCGCATTAGTTAGTAAAGGAGAAAATGCACTTGGAAAAAATTTCAGAATTGGAACTTATGATAATAAAGGTTCTCCAGGAAGTAATTATTTAAATTTCTTTTCAGTAATGGCTACTGAGGATCAAACTACAGTTAACTTAACCAGTAATAATATTTCTGGTTTAGTTATTCAAAATTATTCTGGTCAATTTCCTATTGAAAACATAACTCTAAACAGAGGAGAAAGTTATACTGTTGCATTAAAAGTAACGGATGCTAATGGTAATAGAGACGGTCTAATTGGAGCATTGGTTAATGCAGATAAAAATGTTGTTGTAAATACTGGTTCAGCTAATGGAAGTTTTGGAACTGGTGGAGCTAGAGATTATGGTATAGATCAAATTGTAGGTTTAGACAAAGTAGGAAAAGAGTACATCTTTGTAAAGGGAGCTGGACAAGATTCTTATGAAAATGTACTTATAGTAGCTCATTATGATAATACAGAAATCAAAATTAATGATGAATCAACTGGAACAACCATAAACAAGGGTGACTATTACATTATTGAAGGAAACAAGTTTATAAATGGAAACATGTACGTTTCATCCTCACAAGATGTCTTTGCATATCAAGGTATTGGAGGAAGTTCTGAAGCTAATCAGGGAATGTTTTTTGTACCTCCACTTAGCTGTGAGAGTCGTGGAGATGTAAACAACATAGCTTTTATAGAAGAAATTGGGGATAATACATTAGATGGTGGAGTAACTATTGTTACTAAAGGCACTGCTTCGGTTTTAATAAATAATACGGATATTACTAGTCAACCTGCAGGAATCACTGTAGTTGGGCCATCAACAGTAACTGGAAAAAATGAGTATATAACCTATAACGTAACTGGACTATCTGGAAATGTGACAGTAAGTAGTTCCGATGAGCTTTATTCAGCTTACTACAATCAAAGTGGAGCTGCAACTTCAGGAAGTTTCTATGCTGGTTTTCCTTCAGATCCAAATGTATCATTGAATTTAGTTGCTTCTGCACTAGGGTCTTGCATATCCGCTGAAGGAGTGTCTAATGTGACCTTTGAGGTTAGTAACGCTGGAAGCTATGATAGTTTACAATGGGTAAAAAAAGATGAAGGAGCAGATACATATACTGACATTGCAGGGGAAACAAACACAACATATAAACCTACTGAAATTGGAACTTATGCTGTAAAAGGGACAATTACTTGTACAGGATCGATCTATAAATCAAACGATATTCCTATCAGTATATGTCCGACAGA
This sequence comes from uncultured Bacteroidota bacterium, assembly GCA_902511755.1. Classification (GTDB taxonomy): domain Bacteria; phylum Bacteroidota; class Bacteroidia; order Flavobacteriales; family Flavobacteriaceae; genus MAG-121220-bin8. The sequence continues at coordinate 15,517 of CABXGL010000021.1, forward strand.
TTATGATGATGATGGTATTATAGACAACCTTGATTTAGATACAGATAATGATGGAATTTTAAATACTGTAGAATCATTAGGTACAGGAATTATAAATATAGCAGACCCAGTTAACCCTACATTTACTTTAACTAATGGAAAAACAAATACGGTTGTTTTAACAGGAGAATTAAAAAAAGAAAGTACTGTAGATCCAGAAACTAATTCATTTACAGGGACTGCAACGGGTACATTTCAATCTAATGTATCAGCAGCAGAGTCTGGAACAAACACTTTTACTATTACAGCTACATCACAAGATTCTCAAGGACAAAATGAATTACTGTTTTTTCATGCTACAAAAGATCCTGCTTCAGTTCACCAAAGAATTGATGGAGAAAGTTTTATCTATAGCATTCTTCCTGCAGATAAAAACATTACCGTTTGGGATCCTGATGATAGATTATTAATTGACACAAATTATGATGGAAAATATGAGACAGGAGTAACATCTTTTACCGCTTCAGAAATCCGTTTTAGAACAAATCCTAATCCAAATGGGAACACAAATTATGAATTTTTTGCTTCCCAGTGTAAATCAATAACATTTGTTCATCGCAATATTAATAAGGATGCTGCTACGACTTATTCTGGATTTATTGAAACCATTGATTATAATTTAAATACAGATACAGACAGTACATTTATTTACGATTATTTAGATTTAGATAGTGATGATGATTCATGTAATGACCTTACTGAGGCAGGATTTGAAGACAAAGATCCAGATGGGGATGGAATTATGGGAGAAGGTCAACCTACTTTTGATAATGGAAAGATAGATTCCAGAGGTAAATATAAGGATCACACATACCCTGATCCACTTAAAGACTCTGATGATTCTCTTTATTTATTTCAAAAAGCTGGAACAGGAATCTCTATAACAAATCAACCTAGTGATGCAAGTGAATGTGAAGATGGTAATGTAAGCTTTGAAGTAACAGCAGGAACTCCTGATCCGGCTGAAGCAACAGTAACATATAAATGGCAATTATATGATGCAACAAACGACAAGTGGAATAATATTACAGATGATACTACTTATTCAGGTGCAACAACAAATAAGCTAAGTATTTCTACAATTACCTTAGCTATGTCAGGAAATAAATTTAGAACAAATGTTTCAACAAGTGAATATTTATGTGGAACTGATTCAAGTGAAGTTACATTAACTGTTGTCGCAATTCCTTCTAAACCAATTGTAGATCCTATTCAAATATATTGTTATGATGAGTCTAATCAGCCAAAAGTCTCTCAATTAATAATAAAAGACCCGGACACAACACTTTCAGTACAATGGTATGAAGCTGAAACAGGAGGTGATCCAATTGATCCAAACACATTATTAATACATGAAAAAAAGTATTTTGCACAAGTCACAAATAGTTCTGGATGTTTTAGTTCATCTAGAACAGAAACAAAAGCTTTTATATCTAACCCAACCCTAAGTGCAACAAATGATGCCCTATGCTTAAGTGAATCAACCACTATTTCTGTTACTGGAATTCCACAAACTGCAGAAGATTTTATTAAAGATCATCCTGAACTAGATTTGTTCTTATCCTATGGTGGATCTAATTATTTTCTAAAACAAGAAGCTATGCCCTGGGAAACTGCCTATGATCTTATTCAAAGTTTTGGTGCTGGAGCCTCTATGTATCAAATAAATACAAAAGAAGAAGAAGATGCTGTTTGGGATGAACTTAACAAAAGAGGATGGGCTAATGCAGGAACAAATCCTAATAACCACTTTTGGCTAGGTCTAAAACAGTACAACACTGCAGAACTAAACCCAAATAACAAAGTTGATGAGGGATGGTACTGGTTAGATGGCAGACAACTAACTTCAGAACTAGCAAATTGGGCTTCTGGTGAACCAAATGATTATCCTAGTTCTGAAGAAAATGGAGAAGAAGATTATGGACAATTTGATTTTGGTGGTGTTGCTAAAAAATGGAATGATATGACCAATGTTCAAGATAGTGGAAATTCATGGCCAGTATTTGAATTTAATGGAACTACATCTGTTAAATGGGGTGAATATACTAATGAAGAGAAAACTGAGTTTACACTTTTCGATGAAGCTAGTAGTAGTTTGACAGTTACTCCAACAAAAACAACTGTATATTTCTTAGAAGTGACAATTGATAATGTAGTATGCCGAACTGAGCATACCATTACAGTTAATCCAAATCCTGTTTCTAATGCTGTTGGAGATTTAACATATTGTGATGATAGCAGTGATGGGGATGACACAAATGGCATTATTCAATCAGTAGATTTTGAAACTCAAAGTCCAACAATTCTTGGAGAAACTCAATCTTCAAGTGATTTTACAGTGACTTATCATCTTAGTCAGGCAGATGCAGATGACACTACAAAAACTGGACTAGTCTCTCCTTACACCAATTCAGTTGTTGGTGGAGAAAAAATATATGTTAGAGTTCAAAACAATACTACTAAATGTATCAATACAACAAATTCCTTTGATTTAAAAATAAATGTACTTCCTAAAGCTAATGCAGTTAGTAGTATCGTAAAATGTGATGATAATTCCGTTGGTGATGATAAGGATGGGTTTGTTTCTGGTTTTGATCTTAGTTCTAAAACAGCTACCATTCTTGGCGACCAAAGTAGTGATGATTTTACTGTTACCTACCATATCAGTCAAGCTGATGCAGACGACACAACCAGCACTGGATTGACATCACCTTATTCCAACACTACAAAAGGAGGAGAAAAAATATATGTTAGAGTACTTGATAAAAATTTAGGATGTTTTAGAGCAACTACATCATTTGACATTACAGTAGCCCCGTTACCTATTATAATAAATCCATTAATCAAAATTGAACAGTGTGATGATGATGATAATAATGATGGGGTTTCTATTCATAATTTAACAGAATCTCAATTAATCATTTCTTCCGATTATCAAAACGAAACCTTTGAGTATTACACCGCATCTGATTTTAGTACAGATTCATTAATTGCAGATCCTACTAAATATCAAAATAAACCTTTTAATGATTCTGTTTATGTTAAAATTATAACTTCTGAGAATTGCTATAGAACATCTCAAATAGATATAACAGTCGCTGCAAGTCAGATATCAAAAACATTTATGGAGGATAACAACACATTTTATGCACTTTGTGACGATTCTCCTGCATTAAGTCAAGATGGTATCGCTACTTTTAAAAGTGATATATTAAAAGAAGTTAAACAAAAACTTATTGCCTCAAATGCCAAATTTTCTGCTCAGAATATTAGAGTAACATTACACACAAAGTCTGAGGATGCCCTAAGTGGAGAAAACGCTATTAACATAGATGCAGACTTCACCAATACTACTGCTACCACCCAACCTATATGGGCTA
>CABXGL010000022.1 GCA_902511755.1 uncultured Bacteroidota bacterium
TGATGCTAATCTACTCATTCAGTTTTCCAATAATGCAAAAGGAACAATTAGATCTAGTCAAATTGCAACGGGGGAAGAAAATAATCTCAGAATAAATGTTTATGGGAGCAAAGGAGCTTTAAAGTGGGAGCAAGAAAACCCTAATTATTTATATCATCTTAGCGATGATAAGCCGCTCCAAGTTTTAAAGCCTGGTCACTCTTACAATTCTAATATTTCTCTTGATGGAACTAAATTACCACCAGGACATCCTGAAGGAATCTTCGATGCAATGGCTAATATTTATAAAGGAGTTGCCAGAGCCATAAATGGTGAATCTTTTGATAAAACTGAGTTCCCTCCAATTGAAGATGGAGTGAGAGGAATGGACTTTATTGAAAAAGCGCTTGAATCAAACTCAAAAGGAAATATTTGGGTGGAACTGAATAAATAAATATTATGAAAACAATAAAAGGCCCCGCTATTTTTTTAGCACAATTTGCTGGAGATCAAAAGCCATTTAATAACCTCAAAAACATTTGCAAATGGGCAAAAGATCTTGGTTATAAGGCTGTTCAAATTCCTGCCTGGGATCAAAGGTTAATAGATATTGTAAAGGCTGGCGAAAGCAAAACTTATTGTGATGAAATTAACGGAATTGTAAATGATGCTGGTTTAGAAATTTCTGAGCTTGCAACACACCTACAAGGCCAGTTAGTAGCATCTCATTATGCATACGATAAAATGTTTGATGCTTTTGCCCCCAAAGAATTGCATGGAAATACTAAAGGGAGGACTGAGTGGGCAGTAAAACAAATGAAATCAGCTGCCTCTGCAAGCAAAAATCTTGGTATAAATGTCATGGCATCTTTTTCTGGTTCACTTTTATTTCATACTATTTATCCATGGCCACAAAGACCAGCAGGTTTAGTTGACGCTGGATTTAAGGAGCTTGCCAAAAGATGGAAGCCTATTCTTAATCATTGCAAAGACAATGGAGTTGAGGTTTGTTATGAAATCCATCCTGGTGAAGACCTGCATGATGGAGTTACTTTTGAAAGATTTTTAAAAGCTACAAATAATCATTCTAGTGTTAAGATTCTTTACGACCCAAGTCATTTTATTTTACAACAAATGGATTATTTACAATACATAGATTTTTATCATGAATATATTAGAATGTTTCATGTAAAAGATGCTGAGTTTAATCCAAATGGCAAATCGGGCGTATATGGTGGTTATCAAGATTGGATTGATAGACCCGGCAGGTTTAGGTCTCCTGGAGATGGCCAAATAGATTTTAAAAGTATTTTTTCTAAACTAAGTCAATATAATTTTGATGGCTGGGCAGTACTTGAATGGGAATGTTGTATAAAATCTCCTGAACAAGGTGCAAAAGAAGGAGTTAAATTTATTAATGATCATATCATTAATGTTACTAAACAATCTTTTGATGATTTTGCTGGGACAGGAATAAGTCAGGATGATATAAATGAAATATTAGGGCTTTAAAAAATATTTATGAGAATTTTTCTTACAATTATTTTTTTTCTTTATGCATGTGGAGGTTCAGCATATAGTTGTGGAAAAATAGACAGAAAGTTTGAAAAGAATGGAGAATATTTTTTTGCATTAATTTTCAGTGATGCTAGTAATAATGAAGAAGGAAGAGTGTATGGAGATGTCTCTGTTAGCAAAACAGTGTATCAATTAAAAAAAATTGGAGAGGAGTATTGTGTTGAAGAATAATTTAAATTAATAATTATGGAAACTTATTCGTGTGAAAAATGTGGAATGTCAGTAAACGCAACTTGCGGGAAATGTGATGTGCCTCTAGAAAATGGGCATATAACAATTGATGACGGCAGTCAAGTTCAGGTCTCTAAATGCCCTTCATGTGAGGGGAAAATAAAATCTCCTTTATGTTGTGGGGAAGATATGACTTGTTCTGTATAATTTAAAGGGAAAATACAGATCCTAACTCTGCTACATTATATCCTTTAGATTTTATTGCTTTATAGGCATCAGATTCTTTATTAATAGCTGGATTGGTATGATTTAAATGTATAAAATAAATCTTCTTTTTATCCAAAGCGTTTAAGTCATTAAAAAGCTGAAAGCTTTCAATTATAAAAGGGTGTGGAATTTCAGAAATATCTCTATTATTTATCTCATTTGCATCATAAAAAGTTCCATCAATAAAAGCATAATCTACTTGTCTAATTAGCTCTTTGATTGATTTTTCCCATTTGTCCCATTTATCAATATCAGGAATAAATAATGCTGCTTTTTCTGGCCCAATAATTTTAAACCCTACTGTTTCTGAATATTCATCTCTATGTGGAACCTTTATTGGAGTAATTTTTAAATTTTCCGTTAATTTTTGTTCCTTTCCATCAAATAGTTTTTTTAACTCTACATTTTGTAATTCTACCAACTGATTCCAAGGTCCATTTGAAAGAATAAACTCTGTCATTTTTGGCATTATGTATAAAGGTATTTTTGAAGTATGTGCTACTTCTCTACCTAAATGAATAAGTCCTGAATAATGTCCAATATGTGCATGAGTAATAAAAATTCCATTAAGGGTTTTGGATTTATCATTAAGTAAATTGTTTAACTGGGCTGAAATATCTGGAGATGCCTCTATTAAATAATTTCTTTTTTCTTTATTGTCAGAGATTCCTAAACTAACTACCCTTTTATTGGAATATCCTTTTTCAAAAAACTCTTTACAGCAATCCTTTGTGCAGCCTAAGTGTGGCATTCCTCCATCCTGAAGGGTTCCTAAAATTTTGACTTCTACAGCGTTTTGATCTGTTTTTTTATTTCCTGGTTCTATCTTATGGCAACTGTTTAATAGCAAAAGAATGGATAGAAAACAAAATGCTATTTTTCTATTTAAATATGTCAAAGTTTTAAAATTAATCAAATAAAGCTTTTAATTCTGTTGCATCTTTTGCTGAAAGTTTTCCTGCTAAGACTAAACTTAATTGTCTTCTTCTTAAGGCTGCATCATATCTGCTTTTTTCAAGTTCTGTTTCTGGAATAATCTGTGGAACTTTTACTGTTTTTCCTTTTTTATTTAAAGCTACAAAAGTGTAAATAGCTTCATTGACTTTGGTTTTTTTTGGATTGGTTTTATTTTGTTTCCATACATCAATGAAAACTTCCATTGACGAATTAAATGCTCTTGAAACTTTCGCTTCTATAGTTAAAATACTTCCATTAGGAACTGGTTCTCCAAATGCAACGTTATTAACGGATGCTGTTACAACAATGTTTTCTGAATGTTTAATGGCGGCTATACTAGCTACTTTATCCATTCTTGCTAATAATTCCCCTCCAAATAGATTATTTAGACTATTTGTGTCTCCAGGCATTACAACATCTGTTTGAATTGTTTTGGAGTTTTCCGGAGTTTTGGGATCCATTCTGTAAAAAAGATTATTTGTTATTTAGATTCAAAAATCCACGCATCCTTATTTTCCTTTTTTTGAATGATCCTAAGTTCAGTCACTGCCTCATTTCTTTTTGAAAAACTCGTGAATGCAACGGGGTTTAATCCTTTTTCATTTAATGCTAGTCTAGAAGCATCATAGCCTTTTCTCTTTAAATTTAAAACAAGATTTTCTGCATTTTTAGAAATTCTAAATGCTCCCGCTATGATAAAATATTTTTTGTCTTTCATTTTAACATTTACAGTCAAGGATGGAAGTGATCCAAAATTAAAAATGGCTTTTTGAACTTTTTGAATTGACTGTTCTCTCACCTCTTGCTCATATGCAATTTGTTGTTCTAGAATATTGTTTTTTTCATTAATATAAAAAGCTGAACCCAAGCCAACTACAAGTAATGCCCAAACAGCAGCTTGTTTGAAAAAATTGTTTGTTCTTTTCTCAGGCTTAAAATATGTTGGAATGGGCTGTTTAGAAGTATATGATTTTTCCCCACTTAATTCTGTTACAAAAACAGGAGACAGGCCAAAAGATTCTTTCAAATGGTTGACTCGATTACTTGGAACAAAAGTAATGTTACCTTCTTGGTTTAAATAAAATTCTCCTAAGTTTTTTAAAACAATTGTTTGTGATTTAATTTTTTGTGACCAAGACAAAACAATATGATGAATTTTTTTAACTGCATCATCATACGATAAATTTAATTTTTTTGAAAGATGTTTGGCCAATAGCCCATCATTATCTCTAATTTGAGAATTAAAAGAAATTTGTTTTGAAGGAGGATAAAATTTTTGTTCTTTAAAATCATATTCAGCAGATTTATAATTCCCTAGAAAGCTTCCAAAACCTGGAACGGTAACACAATCGTGATCAAATAATAAATCGCTTATATAAAGTGAAAGCTGCATCTACCAAAAATACATTTTTTTGATTTAAAACTCTACCTGAAAGACTAAAATTATTAACAGTTAATTATACCCTAATTTTTGACGTACTCTGTTTAAAACATCCTGAGCAACTTTCTTGGCTTTATCAGCGCCAATATTTAAGGCCGCATCAATCTCTTGTAAGTTGTTCATGTATTCATTGAATTTTTCTCTTTCATTTTTAAAATGATTAAGAATATAATTAAGCAATTCCTCTTTTGCATGTCCATAGCCAAAGCCTCCTTTTTGATAATTTTGTTTTAACTTATCTATAGATTTATTATCTGCAATTAATGAGTATAATTTAAAAACATTACAATTTTTAAAATCTTTTGGCTTATCAATTGGAGTGCTGTCTGTCTCTATAGACATAATCTGTTTTTTTAACTGGTTTTCGGGAAGAAAAATATCTATGGTATTGTCTTTTGATTTGCTCATTTTTTCTCCATTAGTCCCTGACACATATTTAGTGTTTTCATTAATCTTAGGGCTTGGAATAACAAAGGTTTCTCCATATGCATTATTAAATCTTGAAGCTACGTCACGTGTCATTTCTAAATGCTGCTGCTGATCTTTTCCAACTGGAACAAATTCAGCATCGTACAATAAAATATCTGAAGCCATTAACATTGGATATGTAAAAATCCCTGCATTTACATCATTTAGCCTATCTGACTTGTCTTTAAAAGAATGGGCTAATGTTAATCTTTGAAAAGGAAAATGACAGGACAAAATCCATGAAAGTTCCGTGGCAATTGCAACATCACTTTGTCTATAAAAAACTGTTTTATTAATATCTAATCCAAAAGCTAGCCATGCTGCAGCGGTAGCATAGGTATTATGCTTTAGTTGATTTGGATCTTTAATTTGTGTTAAAGAATGTAGGTCTGCAATAAATAAAAAAGATTCATTTTCTTTATCATTAGCCATTTGAATGGCTGGAATTATCGCTCCTAAAATATTTCCCAAATGCGGCGTCCCTGTACTTTGAACACCAGTTAAAATTCTTGCCATACAAATAAATAATATCAACAAAAGTAATAGATTTAAAAAACATATTACTCATTTAGTTACTTTTACATAAATGGTACGATTAATAAAAATGGTCTTGTGTGGCCTTTACAATGTTTGGTTTTACACACTAGCTGGTACTAGTATCTTTATTTTTATTCCTGTTCTATTTATATTGAGCTTAAAAGAAAGCTGGTATCCTTATTTCTTTTGGTGGGCTAGAAATATTTGGTCATCTATTATGTTATATGGCATGGGGCTTATCCCTAAGATTGAATATAAAGAGCCATTTGAAAAAGACAAAAACTATATGTTAGTTGCTAATCATAAAAGCATGATTGATGTAATGCTAATGCTTAAAGTTTGTAAACATCCTTTTGTATTTGTTGGGAAAAGGGAACTTTTAAGGCTACCTGTTTTTGGGTATTTCTACAAAAGAGTAGCTATTATGGTAAATCGTGATAGTGCTAAAAGCAGAAAGGCAGTCTATGGTCATGCTGAAAGAAGGCTTAGTCAAGGATTAGGCATCTGTATTTTTCCTGAGGGAGGGGTGTTTGGGCCTGACATTAAACTAGCGCCATTCAAAAATGGCGCATTTAGATTCTCTACAGATTATCAAATGCCAATCGTTCCAATGTCTTTTTTAGATTGTGAAAAAAGATATCCCTATCATTTTGCTTACAATCATTATGTTGGCGGTCCTGGAATTTTAAGAGTAAGAGTTCACAATCATATAAGTACAATAGGCAAAGGCCGTGAAGATATGCCAGAACTAAAAAAGCAAGTTTACGATTTATTGTGGAATGATTTAGAAGATTAGTCTTTCATGGCTTCAACAATTTTAGCCTCTAACTCTTCACAAAGGTCTGGATTATCTTTTAAAATTCCTTTTACGGAATCTCTCCCTTGTCCAAGCTTAGTTTCTTTGTAGCTAAACCAAGATCCGCTTTTATCTATAATTCCATAATTCACTCCCAAATCAATTATTTCACCCATTTTAGAAATCCCCTTGCTATACATAATATCAAATTCGCTAAGTTTAAAAGGAGGGGCAACTTTATTTTTTACCACTTTAACTCTCGTCTTATTCCCTAAAACATTTCCATTTGTATCTTTGATTTGAGTTGATCTTCTGATATCAAGCCTAACTGAGGCATAAAATTTCAGAGCATTCCCTCCCGTAGTTGTTTCCGGATTTCCAAACATAACTCCAATTTTTTCTCTTAACTGATTAATAAACATTACCGTACAGTTTGTCTTGCTAATATTAGAGGTAAGCTTTCTTAATGCTTGTGACATTAATCTAGCATGAAGGCCCATTTTAGAATCTCCCATTTCTCCTTCAATTTCACTTTTTGGAGTTAGTGCTGCAACAGAATCTATAACAATAATGTCAATAGCTCCTGACCTAATTAGATTATCTGTAATTTCTAAAGCTTGCTCTCCATTATCAGGCTGAGAAATAATTAACTCATCTATATTAACTCCTAAATTTTGAGCATAAAATCGGTCAAAGGCATGTTCGGCATCAATAAAAGCTGCGATTCCTCCTGCTTTTTGACATTCTGCAATTGCATGAAGTGTTAGAGTTGTTTTTCCCGAAGACTCTGGGCCATAAATTTCAACAACTCTTCCTTTAGGGTAGCCTCCAACTCCAAGTGCATAATCTAGAGTCAAAGATCCGCTAGAAATAGATTCTATTTCTTCAAGGACAGAATCCCCCATTTTCATGACAGTTCCTTTGCCATAAGCCTTATCTAATTTATCTAAAGTTAATTGCAGTGCTTTTTGCCTAGAATCTTTGTCGGAGCTCATATATTTTTATAATTAGGTTGTAAGCTAAAGTACAATTAATTTGAAAGAAGTCATAATGGAAAAAGGGCGATTTTTTCTTATAAATTTTAAAATATTAATTTTGCTTAATTAATGGAATTATATAATAAGCTTAGCGCAAAACAAAGAGCAATTTTAATAGAAAAAGCTGGAGGCAAAAGACTAACTCTTTCTTTTTATAAATACCATAATATAAAAAATCCTAAATTATTTCGTGACCATCTATATATAGCATGGAATAAAATGGATGTTTTAGGAAGAATTTATATCGCCAAAGAGGGAATTAATGGTCAGCTTTCCTTGCCTTCAGAAAATTTTAAAAAGTTTAAGAAGAGTATTGATGAAATTACCTTTTTAAAGAATCTAAGACTTAATATAGCCGTAGAACACGATAATCTATCCTTCCTAAAACTAAAAATAAAGTTAAGAGACAAAATTGTAGCTGATGGATTAGATTCCTTAGATATAGACTTAACAAAAAGAGGGAAACACTTAGATGCAAAAGAGTTTAATGTATTGATTGAAAGTCCCGAAACTCTTGTTGTTGATATGAGGAATCATTACGAAAGTGAAATTGGTCATTTTAAGGGCGCCATTCTGCCTGATGTTGATAGCTTTAGAGAGTCTCTTCCAATAATTGAAAAAAGTCTTAAAAAGCATAAGGACTCTAAAAATATAGTGATGTATTGTACTGGTGGTATAAGGTGTGAAAAGGCAAGTACATTTTTAAAACATAAAGGGTTTAAAAATGTTTATCAATTAAATGGTGGAATTATTGAATATACCCGACAAGTAAAAGAAAAAGGTCTTGAAAATAAATTTTTAGGAAAAAACTTTGTTTTTGACCATAGAAGAAGTGAATCTATTTCATCTGATGTAATTTCTAATTGTCATCAATGTGGAGAGAAATGGGACAATCATGTTAATTGTGCAAATGAAGCTTGTCATTTATTATTTATTCAATGTAAAAAATGTGGGGAACTTTACAATAATTGCTGTTCTATAGAATGTCAAAAAATAAATGCATTACCTATAGAGGAACAAAAAAGATTAAGAAAAGGGAAGGGAAATAGTAATAAAATTTTCAAAAAAGGAAGATCAAAAGTTTTAAAGTATAAGAAAAAGCCTTCATAAATAAGTTTTGAGTTAGGCTCTTAAATTCCCTAACTTTAAAACCTAATACAAAATTCCTAAATGGGTTGTTCAAGTTGTAGTTCAAATTCTAATGGCACGCCACTAGGGTGTAAAAATAATGGCACTTGCGGATCAGACGGATGTAATAAAATGACCGTTTTTAATTGGCTGTCCAATATGGATATTGTAATGGAAAAGGAAAATGCTAATATCGTTGAGGTTCGCTTTAAAAATGGTCGTAAAGAATTTTATAAAAACATTGACGATCTGTCTATTTACATAGGAGACTTAATAGTAGTAAAAGCTGAAAAGGGATATGATTTGGGACATATCACTTTGAAAGGAGGATTGATCCCTATTCAAATGAAAAAAAAGCAAATAGATCCCAATAAAGAATTCTTTCCAATTCTAAGAAAAGCCACTCAAAAAGACATTGATATTTGGGCAAAATCTAGAGAAAAAGAAAAGAAAATACAAAAGATGTCCAGAGAAATGGCTATTAGATTAGACTTAAAAATGAAAATTTCAGATATTGAATTTCAAGGAGATGGATCTAAAGCAACATTCTATTATACGGCAGCGGGAAGAGTTGATTTTCGTCAATTAATTAGAGAAATGGCTAGAGAATTTAAAATCCGAATAGAAATGAAGCAAGTAGGGTTAAGGGAAGAGGCCTCCAGACTTGGGGGAATAGGTTCTTGTGGAAGAGAGCTTTGTTGCTCAACCTGGCTTAATGATTTTAGGTCTGTTACCACTTCGGCTGCAAGATATCAACAGCTTGCTTTAAATCCACAAAAATTGGCTGGGCAATGTGGCAAGCTAAAGTGTTGCTTAAACTATGAATTGGATTTTTATCAAGAAGCTTTAAAAGATTTTCCAAAATCTAATACAAAAATTTTAACAGAAAAGGGGATTGCCTATTGTCAAAAAATAGACATTTTCAAAGGTCTTCTATGGTTTGTATATAAAAATGACAGCGTTAACTGGCATGAGCTTACTACAGAAAAGGTTAAAGAAATTCTTAAAATAAACGCTGAAGGGAAAAAAATTAATAGTCTAGAAGATTATGTGCTTTTTCAAAGCGAAGAAAATCAAGAGTTTCAAAATGTTGTTGGTCAAGATAGCTTGACCAGGTTTGATAAGAAAAGAAAGTCTAAGGCTAAAGCTATTGGAAAATGAAAAAATTAGGTTTCTTTTTTTGTATTTTATTGTTTGCCGTGGCCTGCTCTTACTCTAGTCATCTTAAAGCTTATGCGTTTTCTAACGGATGGAAAAAAAATGAGATTGTTACTTTTGATTTCAAAGTCCCTGAGGGGGAAACAAATTATAATCTTTTTTTATTATTAAGACATAATAATAACTATTCCTTTTCTAATATTTTTTTGATTACCGAGCTAAAACTTGCGAATGGTTCAATATTAGGGGATACATTGGAGTATAGACTCAGTGAACCAAGTGGAAAATGGTTGGGAGAAAAAAGCCTTTCATTGGTAGAACACAAGCTTTTATTCAAAAGCAATCTTGATTTAATTAAGGATAGCATTAATTATCTTTCCATTAGAAATTCAATGAGATTAAATAATGTAATCTCGCCTATTGAAAACTTAGAAAATATCTTAGATTTAGGGTTATTAATTGAACCATCAAAGTAAATGGCAGCAAAAAATAAAAATTCCATTCCAAAAAAATATAGGCTATTCTATTATGGCTTTTGGATCCTTTTTTTTATTGGTTTTTTAAGTATTTTTTGGCTTTTTTACTCTGCATCAACTGGAAGGCTTGGAGACATGCCTGATTTTCGACAGCTAGAAAACCCCAATACTAATTTAGCAAGTCAAATAATTTCATCTGATAATAAAGTTTTAGGAAAAATTCATTTTGGAGAAAATAGAACTCCTGTAGGATATTCTGATTTGCCTAAACATTTAATAGATGCTTTGATTGCAACGGAAGATGAAAGGTTTTATGGTCACTCCGGAATTGATTTTAAAGCTACTGTTAGGGCCATTGTATACTTAAATAAAAGAGGGGGTGCCAGCACCATATCACAACAGTTAGCAAGACAATTATTTGTTGGAGTCCGTTCAAAAAATGTTTTTGAAGCCATCTCTCAAAAAGCCAAGGAATGGGTTCTTGCCGTAAGATTAGAAAGGCAATACACAAAAGAAGAAATCATTACCATGTATCTAAATATTTATGACTTTGGATATAATGGAGATGGAATAAAATCTGCTTCTAATATTTATTTTGATAAAGAGCTTGACAGTTTAGCAATAGAAGAATCTGCTGTTCTAGTGGGAATGTTAAAAAATTCCTCTTTATACAATCCTTTGAGAAGACCTGAGCTTGTCAAGTCAAGAAGAAATGTAGTGTTTGGTCAAATGAGAAAAAACAACCATTTAAACGACAGACAGTTAGATTCCTTAAAACAACTCCCTCTGATAATTAATTACACTCCTCAATCACACAGAGAGGGTCTTGCAACTTATTTTAGAGCTTATTTGCAAAACTTTATGAAAGGTTGGGCTAAAGAAAACACTAAAGAAGATGGTTCAAAGTATAATCTATATTTAGATGGTTTAAAAATTTATACTACAATAAATTACGAGATGCAGCAATATGCCGAAGAGTCTGTAAAAGAACATATGGCTAATCTTCAAAGAGAATTTTTTAAACAAAATACCTTAGATTTAAATCCAACTGCTCCTTTTTTAGAAATTGAAGAGGAAGAAGAAGAAATGATTTTTAAAAGAGCAATGAGAAGATCAGAAAGGTGGCGAAAAATGAGAAATGCTGGCAAATCTGAGGATGAAATGTTCGCTTCATTTGAAAAGGAAGTTCCTATGACAATTTTTTCATGGGAGGGAAATATCGATACCATTATGAAGCCTATTGATTCTATTAGATACTACAAGCATTTTATGCAAGCTGGCATGATGTCCATGGAGCCACAAACTGGACATGTTAAAGCTTGGGTAGGAGGAATTAATTATAAGCATTTTCAATATGATCATGTAAAGCAAGGTAGAAGGCAAATCGGTTCTACTTTTAAACCATTTTTATATGCCACGGCAATTGATCAGTTAAAACTCTCTCCCTGTGATTCGTTGCCTGATGCAATATATTGTATTGAACCAAATAAATACGGCAACCCTGAACCATGGTGCCCTACGAATTCCAGTGATAAATATGGAGGAATGCGAACTCTTAAAAATGCGCTTGCCAATTCTAAAAACACCATTAGTGCTCAACTAATGGATAAGGTTGGCCCGAAGCCTGTTGCGGATTTAGCAAGAAATTTAGGGATAGAGTCTTTTATTCCTGATGTTCCTGCAATAGCATTAGGGACTCCCGATTTAAGTGTTTATGAAATGGTTGGTGCATATGGTGCCTTTGCTAACCAAGGAATATATGTAAAGCCTACCATGATAACTCGAATTGAGGATAAAAATGGGGCTCTTTTATACCAATCGGTTCCTGAGACAAAAGATGTTATTAGTGCTGAATCTGCCTATGTTACGGTTAATCTTTTAGAAGGTGTTACTATATCTGGTTCTGGTGCCAGATTAAGGCACAATATCCCAGAAGAAGAAAGAAATCCGGTTTATACCGATGTAGTAACTGGATATCCCTATAGTTTTGAAAACGCTATAGCTGGAAAAACTGGGACAACACAAAATCAAAGTGATGGATGGTTTATGGGCATGGTCCCCAACTTAGTAACTGGAGTTTGGGTTGGCGCAGAAGACAGGTCTACTCACTTTGAAACAATCGCTTATGGACAAGGTGCTACAATGGCTCTGCCTATTTGGGGAATGTATATGAAAAAATGTTATGAAAATGAAGATTTAGGGATTTCCATGGAAGATTTTTTGGCTCCCGAAGAGCTAAATATTCCTGTCGACTGCGAAAGCATAAAGCCTATAGAAAACATTAATGACGATGCTGATGACATTAAGGGCTTAGGATTGTAATCGCTTTTTTTATATCTTAAAGAAATGAGTCAAAGGCTAATCTCACTCGATTTTTTTAGAGGATTTACCATTGCTGCAATGATTGTTGTAAACGATCCTGGTAGCTGGTCATATGTATTCCCACCTCTTCGTCATGCAGAGTGGCACGGTGCTACACCAACAGATCTTGTTTTTCCTTTTTTCTTATTTATCGTTGGAGTATCCATAGTCCTTTCTCTTTCTAAAATTAAAAACTCAAACAGCACTATTTACTTAAAGATTATTAAAAGGACTATCATCCTTTTTGGAATTGGAATTTTCTTGGCTGTTTTCCCAAATTTTGATTTTAGCAATGTTAGAATTGCTGGAGTGCTACAAAGAATCGCACTAGTATATTTTTTCTGCTCCTTTATTTATTTACACTCCAATAAATCCCATCAAATTTGGATTGGAACTTTTTGTTTAATTATTTATTGGGTTTTTATGAAACATGTCCCCTTTGGAGATTCAGTTGTTGGAGTTTTAGAGCCCGGAAACAACTTCGCTGCTTGGATAGATCAATTCATAACTCCTGGAAGAATGTATCGAGAAACCTGGGATCCTGAAGGGTTTTTTAGTACCATTCCTGCCATTGCTACTGGTATCTCGGGTATGTTTTGTGGGCATCTTATTTTAAACAAATCCAAATCTTTAAAAGATAAAATTATTTTGATGTATTTGTTTGGAAGCATCGCTCTGTGCCTAGGAATGCTCTGGGATTTTAGTTTTCCAATTAACAAACATATATGGACTAGTTCCTATGTTCTTTTTTCTTCTGGACTTGCCATGATTTTTCTAGCTAGCTGTATGTGGATTATAGACCATAAAAAAACGCATGCTTATACCAAATTTGGAGTAGTTTTTGGCTCTAATGCCATTTTTGCTTATGTGCTCCATTCTGTTCTTGGTAGAGTTTTTAGAATTCCTATCATTAATGGGAATGGTATACAAAAAACATGGATGGATTTTGGTCTTTCCACTAATTTAGACCCTCAAGTATTCTCCTTTCTATGGGCTTTATTCTATACGTTTATCATCTATTTGATAGTTAATGAAATGTATAAAAGAAAAGTATTTATTAAAATTTAGATCTATGTTTATGACCCTGTGTCTCCTGAGATAACATATGCCTCTGATCCTATGTTTATTATCGAAACAATAGCGTACTGACCCGCTGTTTTTGTCTCGCTGCTTCTGTTTACAATAGTCACTCCGCCTCCAGCAGATATTGTAACCTGTCCTGCACCCTTCTGAACTATAAGACAATTAAACCCATCGCCAGTTTACCAAACTAAATAACAGCGCTAAGACAATAAACACAAGTTTTCTCATCACAAAAAGGACATTTAATTTACGAAAACTTTATGTCTTTACTTTTTCCTTCTTATTTCCCAATGCTTAAAATGGCCTCTATTCTTTTCAGACGATCTTTTAAATTTTCAATTTCTTTATTTTGAGAATCTATCGTTTCTTGTTGCTCTTGAACAGCCTTTATAAGCGGAATAGTTAAGGCGCCATATTGCACTCCTTGTTTTCCATCTGACTCATTTTTAGACCATCCGCTCCAGTTAATTCCTGTTTTATCCATTGTCTGCTTCACTTCCTGAGCTATTAATCCGTCATATATTGTTTCATCATCCGCAGGTCTTTTGTCTATTCCATCATCATTAGGTCCGCTTGTGGAATCTCCTCTAAATCTATCTTCCAAAATTTCATCTGGGTAATCCGCAGGATTTTTCATCTTATAGGTAACAGGTCTTAGCTTCATTATAAAGTCTAATCCGATCTTAGAATTATTGATCTCCCTTTTAATTCTTCTATCTGAATATGCTGTAATAGAGTTTACTTGTGCTTTAATATGAGTGATAGAGGTATTTCCTAGAGCAATTTGATTATCCCCAGTACCTGTTACTCCCTGACCGATGACTATTTGGTTTGTTCCATTATTAGCACTAGGATCAGAACCCCCTCCAATAATTACATTGTTGCTTCCAGTAGTAATCACGTCTCCAGCTTGAAATCCAATGCCAATATTAGAATCTGCTGTTGTGCTATTTATTAAAGCAGAATGGCCAAGAGCAGTATTATTATCTCCATCGATGTGGTTAGCTAAACCATATGCTCCAAATGCAGTATTATAGTCCCCTGTAGTATTGTCTTTTAAAGCATTTAATCCTGTTGCTGTGTTAGCATCTCCTGAAGTGTTTGTTAATAAAGCAGAGGTACCAATAGCTACGTTATTTTCTCCTCCATTAATCGCTCCTCCAAGGGCATTATAACCGATAGCAATATTATCATTTTCTGTATCTGCATTATCATAGGCATTAGATCCAATTGCAATATTTCTCGTTCCCGTGGTGTTGAGTTTTAGAGCTTCGGCTCCAACTGCTATGTTACGGTCGGCTGTGGTATTAGACATTAAAGACTGATACCCAATAGCGATGTTGTAATCCCCTTCGGTGTTAGCGCTTAAAGACGATTTCCCAGAAGCGACGTTGCTAGACCCTGTGGTGTTATCTGTTAAAGACTCTTGCCCAAAAGCGATGTTGTTAGTCCCGTTGGTGTTAGCGTCTAAAGACATAGACCCAGAAGCGATGTTGTAAGTCCCTGTGGTGTTCTCTTTTAAAGCATTCTGTCCAAAAGCGATGTTGTTAGACCCTGTGGTGTTCTTACCTAAAGACCAAACCCCAGAAGCGATGTTGTAAGACCCTTCGGTGTTAGCTCTTAAGCTGTACATACCAGAAGCGCTGTTGTAATTCCCTATGGTACTTACTTTTAGGGCCTCATGTCCAATTGCTGTGTTCCCATTTCCCGTGGTGTTTCCCGTTAATGCATTATAACCAACTGCAACATTATAATCTCCAGTCGTATTTGCGTCTAGGGAGTAATTTCCGATTGCAACGTTAAATTCTCCTCCTGCAATAGCTCCTCCAAGAGCATCATAACCGATGGCCAGGTTATCATTTTCTGTATCTGCAGCATCATAGGCACTGTACCCAATAGCAATATTTCTTGTTCCCGAAGTATTTGCAACACCAGATTGATATCCAAACGCCACATTATCATTTGCCGTATTATTCTGGAGAGAAGCTTGACCAAAAGCAGTATTTCTGTTACCAGAAACATTATCCCTTAATGAACTATTTCCTACGGCGGTGTTATAATCTCCAGTGGTATTACTTTTTAAACTTTTATTCCCCATCGCATTGTTATAATCTCCATTAGTAAGAGCCTTCAAAGACTCATAACCAACAGCGGTGTTTGAATCTCCACCAAGTACGGCTTCCATTGAATAGCCTCCAACAGATGTATTTTTACTTCCATCGTTTACTACTCCTAGACTTGTACTTCCATACTGAGAATAATATCCTACAGCAGTGTTGTTAGATCCCGTGGCGTTTGTTCCTAGACTACCATAACCAACAGAAACATTATTGTCCCCCGTTGTATTTGCGTCTAGGGAGTAATTTCCGATTGCAACGTTAAATTCTCCTCCTGCAATTGGTCCTCCAAGGGCTTCATAACCAATGGCCATGTTGTCATTTTCTGTATCTGCAGCCCAATAAGCGCGATAACCAATAGCTATGCTTCTATCTCCCGTGGTGTTTGAGTATAGAGCTCTCCATCCACTTGCTGTGTTATAATCTCCATAGGTGTTTCCATGTAGAGCCTCGGCTCCAGTTGCTGTGTTATAATTTCCTTCGATGTTTGATTTTAGAGCCCAGTATCCACTTGCTGTGTTATGATCTCCCGTGGTGTTAGCAGTTAAAGCATCATAACCAATAGCGGTGTTATTGCCCCCCGTTGTATTTGCGTCTAGGGAGTAATTTCCGATTGCAACGTTAAATTCTCCTCCTGCAATAGCTCCTCCAAGGGCATCATAACCAATGGCCAGGTTATCATTTTCTGTATCTGCAGCATCATAAGCGCGATAACCAATAGCAATGTTCCTAGTTCCCGTGGTGTTTACTTTTAGAGCTTGGGCCCCAACTGCTATGTTATAGTCGGCTGTGGTGTTGTCCCTTAGAGCTTCAAACCCAAGTGCTACGTTATAGTCGCCAGCAATATTATTTGCTGTGGTGTTAGCCGTTAAAGCACTTACTCCATATGCGGTGTTAAAACCTCCTGTTTTGTTCGCACTTAGAGCCATGTATCCAGTTGCTGTATTAGAACCTCCAGTAGTGTTACCATATAGAGCTTGTAATCCAATTCCAGTATTATTATCTCCCGTGGTGCTTAATTTTAGAGCCTCCCATCCAATTCCTGTGTTTCCATCGCCCTCGGTGTTTGCATATAATGCATTTTTTCCAACTGCTGCGTTTCGTTTTCCCGTGGTGTTTGAGTATGAAGCCATGTGTCCTACTGCTGTGTTATCATCTCCCGTGGTGTTAAATTCCAGCGCTCTTCCAATAGCAACATTATTCTCTCCCTCGGTATTTGCCGATAAAGCCCAATACCCCACAGCAGTATTCCAATCTCCAGTAGTAAGAGCATCCATAGCAGTAATACCAACTGCTGTATTGTAATGTGCATCATCTAATGTTCCTGTTGTTTCATGGCCAAGGATCATAGATCCTGTAAAGTCAGTGCCTCCACTTTTTCCATCACTTAAATCATCAATGGCTCCTGCTACTCCGCTGTTGTTAACCCAAGCAAGAACTCCACTTCCATCGGTTTTTAATACCTGATTAGTAGAACCATCAGCCGCGGGAAGAGTCCAAACTTGATCTCCACCCAATGTTGCAGCAGAATTAAATCCTACATAGTGCGTTCCGTTTCCAGTGTCTTCATAAAACTTTACGCCATCGGCATGAACCGTAGCGCCCATATCCTGAGCCATATAAACATCCGTAACAGAAGCGTTTCCTATAACTGCCTTATTATCTGCCAGTCCAGTAGCTCCCTGACCGATGACTATTTGGTTTGTTCCATTATTAGCACTAGGATCAGAACCCTCTCCAATAATTACATTGTTGCTTCCAGTAGTAATCACATCTCCTGCGTTGTATCCAACTGCTGTGTTATGATCTCCCGTGGTGTTAGCTTGTAGAGTCCCGTATCCACTTGCTGTGTTCTTATCTCCCGAGGTGTTATAGTATAGAGCTTGGGACCCACTTGCTGTGTTATAATTTCCCGATGTGTTTTTGTTTAGAGCACTGTATCCAAATGCTGTATTAGAACTTCCCGTGTTGTTGTATAGAGCATAGCCTCCACTTGCAGTGTTATAATTTCCCGAGATGTTATAGTATAGAGCACTGTATCCACTTGCTGTGTTCTGAGTTCCCGTGGTGTTTGATTGCATTGCAAGTTTTCCGCTTGCTGTGTTCTTCCATCCCGTGGTGTTTAGTTTTAGAGCTTGGGACCCAATTGCTGTGTTATCATATCCCGTGGTGTTAGAAAATAGAGCTCGGTATCCACTTGCTGTGTTCTGATTTCCTGAGGTGTTAGCTTGTAGAGCTTGGGACCCACTTGCTGTGTTATGATCTCCCGTGGTGTTTGCTCCTAGATTACCATAACCAACAGCTGTATTGTTGCCCCCTGAAGTATTTGCGTCTAGGGAATAATTTCCAATAGCTATGTTCTTTTCTCCTCCAGAAATAATTGCTCCTCCAAGGGCTTCATAACCGATAGCAAGGTTATCATCTTCTTCGTCAGCATCATCATAGGCACTTACTCCAATGGCAATGTTTCTGTTTCCTGAGGTGTTAGCTTGTAGAGTCGCGTATCCAATTGCGGTGTTACTACCTCCCCCGGTGTTTGAATATAAAGCATAAGTTCCAATTGCTGTTTGACGATCTGCCGTGTTGTTCAGTAGAGCCTGTGATCCAATTGCAACGTTATAATCTCCCCCGGTGTTCAAGGCTAAAGCATGCTGACCTATTGCTGTGTTACCACCTCCCCCGGTGTTTTGGCGTAAAGCTTGTTTTCCAATTGCTGTGTTACCATGTGATGTGTTTGATTCTAGAGCCTCGTATCCAATTGCTGTGTTACCATCTCCCGACACGTTTAATTTTAGAGCCTCGTATCCAATTGCTGTGTTTTTATTTCCCGAGTCGTTTGTTGTTAATACATCGTAACCAATAGCGGTGTTATTATCTCCAGTAGTGATGGCATCTAACGCATTTATACCAACTGCAGTATTATACTGGGCAGCATCTAATGTTCCCGTTGTTTCATGACCAAGGATCATGGATCCTGTAAAGTTGGCGCCTCCACTTTTTCCATCCGTTAAATCATCAATGGCACTTGCTCCTGATCCGCTATTTGCTGTCCAAGAAAGAGTCCCGCTTCCATCGGTTTTTAATACCTCATTAGCAGAACCATCCGCCGCGGGAAGAGTCCAAACTTGATCTCCACCCAATGTTGCAGCAGAATTAAATCCTACATAGTTCGTTCCGTTTCCGGTGTC
>CABXGL010000023.1 GCA_902511755.1 uncultured Bacteroidota bacterium
CATTGCATCTGTAATCACTAAGCCTTCAAATTTCAATTTCTTTTTTAAAATTTTTGTTACAATATTCTTTGAAAGAGTAGATGGTAATCTAGGAGATCTTTCTAAAGATGGTACTTCCATATGAGCTACCATAACTCCTGATAAATTATTCTTTATTAGCTCTTTATATGGATAGAGTTCAATATCATTTATTCTTTTTGAAGAAAAATTAATAATTGGAAGGGTTTTATGAGAATCTGATGAAGTATCTCCATGGCCAGGAAAATGCTTGGCTGAACCCATAATACCTTGAGATTGCATTCCTTTTAAATATGCTAACGATTTTTTAGTAACATTTAGTTTATCTTCTCCAAATGATCTGCTTCCTATTATAGGGTTTTTTGGATTAGTATTTATATCAGTTACAGGGGCAAAATTTATATGAACACCAAGTCTTTTGGCATGTATACCTATTCTTTTACCAACTTTATAAACTAAAGAATCGTCTTTTATAGCTCCTAGGGTCATGTTAAAAGGAAAAGAAAAAGCATCATCTAAACGCATACCTATACCCCACTCTGCATCCATTCCTATCAACAGAGGAACCTTTGAAATAGATTGAAAATTATTTGTAGCTATTGCTTGGTCTTTTACATTGCCCAATGAAAAAATTAACCCTCCTAGATGATTTTTTTTAATTATTTCTGAAATTTCATTCATTTTTTCATTACCCTCTTTAGTTGCTACCCATATTGTAAATAATTGTCCTATTTTTTGATCAATAGTTAAACTGTTATAAACACTGTCAACCCATTTTTTTTGATTTTCAGAATCTAAGGTTGATAAGGGACTTTGACAGTATGTATTAAATAATAAAAATAATAGAGAAAAAAATGTAATTCTTGATGTTTTTGCTAAGCCATATGCTTTAATGGATTTAGATTTAAAAAATATACAATCTATAGTGGTTTCTTATCAAAATAATGATGTGTTTCAAAATGTATCTTCACAAATTATTTTTGGAGCTATATCTGCAAAAGGCATCCTTCCAGTAAGTATTGGAAAAAACTTTCCAGTAAATACACACATAAAAAGTAATGTTTTAAATAGATTGAGTTATTCTCATCCTAAAAATCAGGGATTTAATATTAATAAATTAAAAAAAATCGATTCTATTGCTCTTTTTGCAATAAAAAAAAAAATGATTCCAGGAGCTCAAATTTTAGTAGCAAAAAATGGTGACGTTATCTATAATAAATCTTTTGGAAATAAAACATATGAATCTTCTAATAAAGTAAAGTGGGATGATCTATATGATTTAGCTTCATTAACCAAAATTCTATCTTCTGTTCCACTGATAATGAATGAGTATGAATTGGACAATCTTAATTTAGACACAACTTTATCAGATTTGCTTCCAAATATGGATTTGAAAGAAAAAGAAAATCTTTCTATTAAAGAAATGCTTTCTCATCAAGCCGGTTTATTCCCTTGGATACCATTTTATAAAAAAACAATTGATAGTTTAACATATAAGCCAATGTCAAATTGGTATAGATCATCAAAAGAAGATGGTTTCTCAATTAAAGTTACAGAGGACTTGTTTTTAAAAAATGTTTTTCTAGACACTATTAATGTAAATATTATAAACAGCAATCTTTCAGATAATAAATCTTATGTTTATAGTGATTTGCCGTATTATTTTATTAAATCTTTTTTGGAAAATAAAAATAAAAAAGATTTAGATGATCAATTGAAGAAAAAACTTTTATTAGGTTTGGGTGCTAATAGAACTACATATAATCCAACCCTTTCTTTTTCAAAAAATAAAATAGTTCCATCTGAAATTGATAATTATTTTAGAAATACAACTCTACATGGATATGTACATGATATGGGTGCTGCTATGCAGGGTGGAATAGGTGGGCATGCAGGATTGTTTTCAAACTCTAATGATGTAGCTAAAATTATGCAAATGTATATTCAAGGGGGATATTATGGTGGTATAAGATTTTTTAAGAGTTCTACTATAGATGATTTTAATACTTGTTATTTTTGTGATAATAATAATAGAAGAGGAATTGGTTTTGATAAACCTCAGCTAGATGATAGTAAACCTACATGTGGATGCGTTCCAATGTCTAGTTTTGGACATTCAGGTTTTACAGGGACCTATACTTGGGCTGATCCAGAAAATAAGTTAGTATATGTTTTTTTATCTAACAGGACTTACCCAACTATGGAAAACAGGATGTTATATAAGTACAATATTAGAACTGAGATACAAAGGGTTATATATGAATCATTCAATTAATATTTATAAATGAAAATAACAATAGTTTGTTATCCAACTTTTGGTGGTAGTGGAGTTCTTGCTACAGAGCTTGGTATGTCTTTAGCTAACCATGGCCATGAAGTACATTTTATTGCTTATAAGAAACCTGTAAGATTAAAAGATTCAGACAAAAATATTTTCTTTCATGAAGTTAAGGTTCCAGAATATCCTCTTTTTAATTTTCAACCTTATGAATTAGCATTATCGACTAAATTAGTTGAGGTTATAAAATTATACTCTATAGACTTAATGCATGTTCATTATGCTATTCCTCATGCTTATGCAGCTTATATGGCTAAAAAAATGTTAAAGGACCAAGGGTTTAATGTTCCTATTGTAACAACTTTACATGGAACAGATATAACTCTGGTTGGAAATCATCCTTTTTACAAAACTTCAGTTAACTTTAGTATTAATAAGTCTGATATAGTTACTTGTGTTTCTGAAAGCTTAAAAAAAGATACATTAGATCAATTTGAAATATATAAAGACATAGATGTTGTTCCTAACTTTATTGATATTTCAAAATATAAGAGACAACAAGAATTATGTGTTGAAGAAAATCCTGATTCCAATAAAGAACTGATAATTACTCATGTAAGTAACTTTAGACCTGTAAAGAATATTAAGAATGTAATTCAGATTTTTTATAATATTCAAGAAAAAATTTCTTCAAAACTTATGATGATAGGAGAGGGGCCAGATAAAGAAATGGCAGAGGATCTTTGTCGAGATTTATCAATTGAAAATAAAGTTCATTTTTTGGGTAACACTAATCAAGTAGAAAAAAATTTATGTCATTCAGATTTATTTTTACTTCCATCCACTACAGAAAGCTTTGGATTAGCTGCACTTGAAGCTATGGCAAGTAAAGTACCTGTTGTCTCATCAAATGCTGGTGGTTTACCAGAAATTAATATTCATGGCGAAACAGGTTATTTAACTGATGCAAATGATATTAAATCTATGTCTGATTATGCCATTTCTATACTGGAAAACCCTAACGTTCTAGAAGAATTTAAAATTAAGGCATTTAATAAAGCTGAATCATTCGATATTAATAAAGTTGTTCCTATTTATGAAAAGATCTATTCAAAGGCTTTAAAACAGCTTAAATAGGCTCCTTCATTGAATCATATACTGTAACTTTTTTCCATAAATGCTTTGCTTGATCTATAAAAATAAGATGAGTTGGATCATCTTGATACAATCTTTGAGCTTCTAATGTTGGAAATGTTAGTATCATGCAATAATCATAAGAATTATCAACTACACCTCTTTTTGCTGTATTTCCAGGTTTTCCTAAATGTTTTTTTACTGCAAGTTTATTCGTGGTGATTAATCTCTTTATGGCTTTTTCAAAAACTTTTCTATCATCTTCACTTTCGGGATTATTTAACCAAAAATAAACGGAATGTACTAATACACCTTCAATCATTTCAGATTTTTTTTGTGAAGGGTTACAATTTGTAGTAAATATTAGCAGTATTAATAGTAGTGAATTTTGTATTTTCATAATTAAATATTTATTATAATACTAAATTAATATTTAAAACTTTATGATGAAATTAAATAAAGAATCCTTCAGAAATTACGTTAGTAGATTTTTTTTATAAAAAAATTAAAATAATTTTTATAGAGGATTATAAATTCTTTCTGAATTAGAATAAATTTCATTTTTATCAAAGGTCATTTTCTTTGTTTTAAAACCAGAAAGTAGTTCCATTTGGTCATTATAGTGTGGTGAATTTGGATGATCACTTGTTCCATAGGGTGAAACGGACTCATATTCTGGTCCATTTTTTGTAAACTTTACTAATCCTATATAGGATTCTCCATGACTAATTTTTATTTTTCCATCTTTATGTTTAACACCTCTCATTGCAGTAATTACATCTGGAAGACCAAATATTGGAATTTCTTTATTTCCTCTAACTAATTTTTGAAAATCACCTAGTTTTACTTTGGTTGATCCAAAATTTTTAATCATCTCACTTTTAACATTTTTCAAACACTTATGTAATATCTCTTTTGAAACTACCTTTTCTTTTTTATAGTTTCTTAAATCATAATACATCATACCATATGTTCCAGCACCATATGAATCTGCATCTGCTTTTTTATTCCAGTTTTGAATAGAATTTAATAAATCTGCTATATCGGGATAGTCTTCAGGCTTCATTTTAAAAACATTATTAATATCCGTGAAACTATAATTTATTGGAGTTGGAAATGTTCTATCGTTTTTAATCTTTTTAAATGTTTCATAATCTATTTTGTCATATGAATTTATTAATTCTAAAAGCCTGGTACTTCTGTTATTATCATAAAGTTCATATCCCATAGTTTTCGAGAAATTTTCAGCTTTTGGATTTTCACTTTCCTCTGTTGACTTAAAAGGTGAATGATTTGCATTATATATAAAACCAGATTTAGGATTTATTACCTGAGGAAGATCTTTTACATCATAATATTCGGTCCATAAAGTTTTTTTTGTATTACCAGGAACTACTTCTCTCCAATTATATGCTTCACTTCTTTTTGGCATAATTCCATTAGAAATGTAAAAAATAGTATCATTTCTATCGGCGTATCCAATATTATATCCAGGTAAGTTTCTTGACTTAAGAATATTGTAAAATTCTGTAAATGACTTGGCTTTGTTCATTTCCCACCATTGTTGAAGTGATTTTATATTGTATAGTATAGGTGTTCTTACTGAGTAATATCCACTATCATTTTTCAATGTTGGTCCATATATGCTTTTATAAAATTTACGACGGATCTTAATTGGAATTCCTAATATATTGATATATACTTTGGCTTTTTTAGTTTCTAACTTAATTTCATCTCCATCAACTAGATATATATTCTTTTTTGTTGGATGCATTTGAAGTTTAAAAATATCTGCTTTATCAGGTAGATTTACCGTATGAGTCCATGCTAAATATTTATTTACTCCAATCAAAATACATGGAGCACCAGCAAAAGTTGCCCCAATAATATTTGTTCCCTCTTCACTTACAAGATGAGCCTCATACCATGAAGTAGGCCCATCAAAAGGTTGATGAGGGTTTATAGCGAGGTATGTTTCATTTTTTCCTGTTTTATTAGAATTCATGGCAATAGCATTTGAGCCATTCATATTATTATTAAAATTAATATCTGATTTAATGTTATTCCTAAATATATCTCCAATTAATCTATCCCCCTGATTTGAAATAAATAATTGTAAAAAAGAAAATCTAGCCATTTTTTTTGGAGTAATAGGGAAAAGTTTCTTAACTAAAACTTGATCGGGATATATTTCAGCATACTTATTCATTCCTTGTGAATATGCTTCTAATATTTTTATAAATTCAGGGTTTAAAGTATGATATAACTCATCTACAGTTTTTTCAGATTCAATGACTTGAGTAATTAAGTCAGCACCAGCACCTTTGATTCCAATATATTTACTTAACAATCCATTTCCAGCTAAATATCCTTCTTGAATAGTTTTAAAATCATCTTCACAATGAGCCCATGCTAAACCATATGCAACATCAGCATCTGTTTTCCCATAAATATGAGGAACACCATAGTTGTCTCTAACAATTTCAATGTTTTTTGGATTGATTTGAGATAGGAGAAAGGTTGAGTTTAACAGTAATAAAAATAAAAATAAGTAAGTTTTTTTCATATTAGTTTTAGTATCAATAACTATACCACATTTAGATAATTATAAGGTTTAATTTCTTCTACAAAAATAATCATATATTCGTGTTATTATTCAATTGTGAAAAAATTTATTACAGGAAGATTTAAAGCTATATATTATTCAATTAAAGGAGCTTTTGATTTAATCAAAACAGAGCATGCTATTCAGGCTCAGTTATTTATTTCTCTTTGTTTTGTGATTGCTGGTTTTTATTTTGAAATTTCTAAAATAGAATGGATGTTTCAAATCCTTGTAATAGGAATGATTTTATCTTCTGAAGCTTTAAATACTGCTATTGAGAAAGTTTGTGATTTTATTCATCCTGATTACAATAAAAAAATAGGATTTATTAAAGATATTTCTGCAGGTGCAGTTTTTTTCTCTGTTGTTTTTGGATTGATAGTGGCTTTAATGATATACTATCCAAAAATTTCTTGATTTACAATAATTTGGGAATAATTGCTTTTCTATTCTTAGGATAATCTTTAAAATTATCTTTATACCATTTGTGATGTGAAATTGCTCTAGGAACTAGATTTATAAATGTCCATATAAAAAATGACAAGCTACCAAGATTTAATGTAATAATTGCAAATCCTAACCATTCTATTAATTCACCAAAGAAATTAGGACAGGATATATAATTAAACAATCCTCCATTAGGAATAACATATTTATTCTCTTCAATTTTTAATCTTAAACCAATTAATTTATTATCTGAATTTATGTTTATTATCAGTCCAGTAAAGAAAATTATAAGCCCAAGTAATAATATATAGTAATTGATTTCTAGATAATTTGTATTAGAGAGGTAATATCCATTAATTAATCCATTAATTATGTTAAAAATTAATGCTGAAGCAGCAATTATAAGTGGCATTCTTTTTCCTTTAGTTTTAATTCTTAGGGGATAAATTATTGTTCTGTTAAAGTAATGCAGAATCCATAATGAAATAAATATAGTATTTATGGTATATAGGTTAGTATTGTGTAAAATATAATATATAGGACAAATTAGTAGAGCAGGAAGCTCCATTAATATCCAGCCAATTTTATTGTTTATAGTAATTCCCCATTTTTGAGATGTATGTCTTCCATATGGAGCCTTTATTTTGATTAGTACGGGAAATAATAGGATTCCACTAAAAATCCAAATCAATGTTAATGTACTTATGTCCATAATAAATAAAAAAAACCCGCTAATTAAAGCAGGTTTTTTTTAAAATATCTTGGTTAGATTAAGATATTAATAACCGTAGTTCTCAACCATATTAGGGTTAGCATTTAATTCTCCCGTACCGATTGGGTAGGCAGTATTATAGTCACCATATGCTGGTGGAGATCCAGTTTTATCGTCATTAAGTTGCTTTAATGAATCAACTAAAGGCATTCCTTTACCTGTTCTTAGCAAGTCATCATAACGCATACCTTCAAAATAGAATTCCTTTCTTCTTTCTAGAAGAATATTATCTAGAGTAGCAGAAGCATAGAAATCAGCTCCTAATCCTCTAATAGCAGGAATATTATTAAGATAAGTTTTTGCAGTAGCAGCATCACCGCCTCTTAGCATTGCTTCAGCATATATTAAATGCATTTCTTCAATTCTAAAAACAGTAATATTATCAGAACCATTCATAGTAGGGTATTTCCCTAATACTGTTTGCTGTGCTTGGGCTAAACCAATCATATTTGCAGCAAATCTAACATCACCTGTTTCTGCTATGTCTAGTAGGTCAGGGCTTGTCATTGCTTTGGTTCTATCTCTTGTTAGAATTCTTACGTCTCCATAAGATGTTCCTCTCAAGATATAAGCCACTCCATTAATTCCTCTATTGTCTGTTCCTGTGAAAGAAAGCTCAAAAATTGAGTTACTTGCATAGTCAGTACTATAAGAAGCATTAAATCCTGCAGCACTTACTGGAGTTTTACCAGAATTATCAATAACCCATTTTGCCATAGTACCAGCAGTTGAATATAAACCACTGTCTACAGAACCTGCATACAATAAAGCTCTTGCACCAATTGCATAGGCACCAGCTACAGTCATGTAAGCTGCTGAACTATCTAGTGAAGCACTCATCATAGAGATTGCAGTAGTTATATCAGCTGTAATATCACCAACATTTGATCCAACTGTATCTCTAGCAGGTGTCAAATTATCAGGATTCTTATATGTTTTAACATAAGGTACACCTAATGATCCTGCTCCACCTTGGCCAGTAATAAAATGTTGGCCATACATTCTAAGTAGATCAAAATGAGCTAGTGCTCTCAGCGCATAGGCTTGCCCTTGCGTATGAGATATAGCGGTTTGTGATCCAGTTAGTGAAGCTCCATCTGCACCAATAACTATATTGGTAATAGCAATAACACCATAGATTGTACTCCATGGTCCATACCCTTGTGAGGTGTGATCCATATTAGAAGCAGCAAATCTACCAGAATTCATAGTTGAATAAGCGTTGTCTGTTCTAACATCTCCCATTATAATAGTATTTCTACCATAATGTCCAGATGATGTCATACGATCGTATGCACTATTTAAAACAGATGCTAGGTCAGCAGCAGAATTAATACCTGTGCCTAAATCTTTGTCTTGAGCCAGTGTTGGTTCAAGATCGTCTTCGTTACAAGAAACAATCAATGCTGTTGCAACAAATAATAGTAAGTATTTATATATATTTTTCATATTCTTAGAATTTTAAGTTTACACCAACAGAAACTGATTTAAGTATTGGAGTATAAATCTCCCATGATCCATTGTTTCTGACCTCTGGATCAACTTTTAGATTGTCATCTTTTACCCAAGTAAATAAATTAAGACCTCTTAGGGTTAATCCTACAGCATCCAATCCTGCTTTCTCAATCCATTTTTTAGGTAGGTTATAACCTACAACTACATCTCTCAATCTTACATAATCACCATCATATAAGAACCTTGATGTAGTTCCTGAACCTGTAGCTGCGGTACTAGTTGTCCACTCCATTTTAGGGACATTAGTTACATCACCTGGTTTTTGCCATCTTGCCAATAAATCTTGTGATCCTTGATAGTATCTAGTAGACAACAAGTTACTTGAATGAGTATACCAGTTCCATCTTTCAAAAATCTTATTACCACCTTGGAAATATAAGTTAGCATCAAGATAGAAACCTTTGAATGAGAATCTAGTACCTAAACCTCCTGAGTAATCAGGCATTCTATTTCCTTGAACCATTTGTGAAGCAGCACTGTAGCTATTCACTATCTCCATACTTGGATTAGTAGCTCCTCCTTTATAATACATAGCTCTACCAGTATCAGAATTTACACCAGCCCATCCTCTAATATACCAAACATTTAAAGCCTCACCGACTCTAGTTCTTTGATAGAATCCGTCTAGGTTGATATCAGTACCATCTGCTTTTGTAGCTAATTTTGTTACCTCATTATCATTGGTTGCATAGTTTGAATAAATGTTCCATGTGAAATCACCCCATTTAACAACGTCTGCTGATAATTCAATTTCAATACCTTTATTTTCTACTTCACCTACGTTTTGCGTTTGTGAACTGTGTCCACTAGTTGTAGATAAAGGTACACTTTGAAGTAAGTCATTAGTTGCTCTGTTATAGTAACCAACAGATCCCGTAATTCTATTATCTAAAATAGTAAAGTCAAGACCTATATCATATAGTGTTTGCTTTTCCCAAGATAACAATAGGTTACCAAATGAAGATGGATAGATTGCACCATTATCATCATAACTTGCACTATATCCAAACAGGGATTGGTATTGGTTTAATCCAACACTATTACTACCTGTTTCACCAATAGATGCTCTAAACTTTAAGTTGTTAACTATATTACTTCCTTCTAGCCAGTTTTCTTTATGAATATTCCAAGCTATACCAGCTGACCAAAAGCTACCAAATCTGTAACCTGCTGCAAACCTTGAAGATCCTTCATACTTATATGAAAAATCAGCAACATACTTATCTTGATAGGTATAGTTAAGAAGTCCTAGGTATGAAAGTGACTTCCAGTCACTAAATCCACCACCTGCTGATTGATTAGTTCCAAAACTATTAACATAATACAATCCATCAGCTGCAACATTTTGACCACCTGAAGAGTTGAAAGTGTTTTTGTTTTTTTGAAACTCCATCTGAGCTAAAGCACTAATATTATGAACATCATTAATAGTTTTGTTATAATCTAATGTATTAGTTGAAGACCATGTAAATGCTCTATTAGTGTTTTGATAAGAAGTTCCGTTATTTCCTTTACCATCACCGTGGTGTGGGTTTCTATATTCATGAGAAACACCTAAAGTAAAGTCAATAGCATATCTAGTACTAAATTTAATATCATCTGTTATTCTATAAGTAACAGTTGTGTTAGATAATGCTCTAGTTCCATCATTTCGTTGAATATTCATTTCAGCAAGATATGGAGTGTTGAAAACAGATGTGGATAAATTAATATTCCAAGATCCATCTGGATTCTTTGGTTGTTGCCATGGACTCATAAATAATCTTGTCATCTGAGGAGCTCCAAAATAAGAACTACCTTCATGAATACCATTTTGAATAGCGTTACTAACTCTGTTACTTGTAGTAATATCAACTCTTCCAGATTTTCTTTTATAAGTAAAAGTTCCCGTTACACTTTCAAAATTAGTACCAATAGATGTACCATCAGTACTCTTATAACCAACAGATAGTCTGAAGTTTTCTTGAGCAGAACCTCCAGAAGCAGATAAGTCATAAGATTGGTAAGGAGCATCTTTTACTCTAACAAGTTCTTCCCAGTTACCATCAACTCTTCCTCCTGCATCCCATGCAGCAGCACCAGCAAAATTAGCAAGTGCATAAGTAGTAGACTGAGCTTTACTCCATCCATATGAGTTAATTAAAGTTTCCGCACCAAGTTCGAGTCTTTGTTCACCTGTTAACATAGGTCTTTCGTCTCTTGCATAGTTTTGAAAACCGTACTGAGTTGTTAAATTGTATTGAACTTCACCAGCAGAACCAGTTTTTGTTGTTATTACAATAACACCATTAGAACCTCTCGCACCATAAGGAGCGGTTGCAGAAGCATCTTTTAGAACTGTAATACTTTCGATATCGGAAGCATTAATCATAGATAAAATACCCATGTCAGTTAAAAGAGGACTAATAGATCCGTTATTAACTGGAACACCATCGATTACAAATAAAGGTCTGTTAGATCCTGAAATAGAACCTTCACCTCTAATTCTAATGTCTGTAGGTGCACCTGGTGTACCTGAAGTTGTAACAACCCTTAATCCAGCAACACGCCCTGAAAGAGCTTGATCTGGTGAACTAAGTGCTACACCTTCAATAAGGTCAGCTCCAACAACAACGGCACTAGAAGTTAATCTTCTACGATCCCTACTAGTAATACCCGTTACAACAACTTCTTCAAGTTCGTTGCTTGAGTTT
The DNA here is from genome assembly GCA_902511755.1 of uncultured Bacteroidota bacterium. Taxonomy (GTDB): domain Bacteria; phylum Bacteroidota; class Bacteroidia; order Flavobacteriales; family Flavobacteriaceae; genus MAG-121220-bin8. The sequence goes on from CABXGL010000023.1 coordinate 11,463, forward strand.
AGCTGAACATTAATCCTAGTTGAATTTCCAACAGTAACTGATTTACTATCAAAACCAACAAAGCTGAAGACAAGTACGTCTCCAACAGAGGCTGAAATAGTATAATTACCATCAAAATCAGTGGTCACACCATTACTAGTGCCTTCCACTAATACTGTTGCACCAGGAAGAGCTAAGCTGTTATCATCGGAAACATTTCCGGTGATAGTTACTTGAGCAAATCCTAAATACGACACTATCAACAGAGATAATGTGATAAATAATTTGAATTTTTTCATAATTAAGTTTTTGATTATATAACAAATATGTTAAAATATTGTTAATTAGAAAAGTTTTTATGGAAAAAAAAAGAAATAAATTCATGATTTTAAATTAATTTATATGATTTATTTAAATTTATTGCGAAATTCATAATGATTTATTGAGATAATTATTATAAAAAAAGCTTATCAAAACTGCCAATTTTAACATATTAAAGAAAAACGAGGTTCCGGGAGCTGTTTCTATTGCTTTATTTCCTTCAAATTTTGTTAATGTAAAATTTGAATATAAAGGGTTAGCTCCAAATTATAAACTCATAAATTCCTTCAAAAAGAAAAAAATATCAGAAGAAAAGTTTATCACTTTATATAAAGACCAGTTAAATGAATTGAATCCTAAAAATGTTTTTGACCATTTAGAATCTATTACTGGAAATAATGAACCTGTTCTTATGTGTCATTGTGCTAAAACTAAATTTTGTCATAGACATTTAGTTGCAGATTGGTTAGAGAAAAATCTTAAAATAAAAATTGAAGAGTTTAATAAGGCAGATTTTGAAAGAAAAGATGGGTATTTAACAAAAAGAAAGGATCCATCCTTATTTAGCTCAGAAGATCAAAAGCAATAATAAGCAACTAATCCTCCAATAATTAATCCTTCTAGAAAGCAAATCCAATATGCTTGATAAACACTAATCCCAAAATACTTTAGGGTTTTATTGAAAATTTTTTTATGCCATTCTATCATAATATATTATTACATGCAATAATGGACAATTAACCCCCCGATAATCAATCCTTTAATAAAAGAAATCCACATACCTTGGTAATTAGATATTCCCCAAAGTTTTAAAACTTTTTCCACATATTTTTTGTGCCATTCTATCATAATATTTATTTTAAGTTATCTTGAAAAGCATCAAATAATAATTTTAAATCAGCATCGTCTCTAATAGAAATTTTCTTTGCTTTGAAAAACTTTTTAATTTCTCCTTGTTGTGAATCTTCAAACAATCTAGATATATATTTTTTGTTGACTTTTATTAGTGTTTTTTTAGCTCCAATTTGAATATATAGTTTGTTTGCATTTTTATATCTCAAATTTGGTTTGTCTTGAATTCCTACTTGATAATCAGGTTCAACAGCAATTAATACTATTGATTTAATAATAGAAAAGTTTTTTGTTTTAGTTATAAGCTTATAAAAATTTCCTTGATAAACAATAAAATTTGCATCGCTAAATGATATAGAATTAACTTTATCAGGTCTCAAATTAAGGGTACCATCTTCAGATTCAATCTCAAAAGTTTCTTTAATAATATTGTAATTTGTTTTAATACGAATTGGTTTATAACCATCGTTTAAATTGATAACAGCTTCTTGAGGTTTTTTGTATAAATATTTGTTTCCATCAATTTCAGTATTCTTATCAACCTTTCCATATGCAACATCCTTAAGTATTTTTTGAAATTGGGAATTTGCAGCATCATTTCCTAGATATTGTGTTTGTGCAATTAAAAAGGAGCTAGAAAATAAAAACAGAATAAAAGTTAAAACATTTTTCATATAGATATTAGACTTATTTTTTATTAAAGTTAAGATATAATTTTATTTTAAAATATTTTCAAAAAGCAAGTTTTCAAACTCAGATATATTTTCCTTATTTGGAAGATGTCCTGATTCAGATATAAAGTATTCTTTCCTTTTAGGCATTATTTTGTTTAATTTTTCCTTAAAATCATTATAAACTACAGCTGAATCACTATCTCCCCAAATAGTAAAAAAAGGAATTTTGGAATTATTGATATAACTGTTTTCTTCGTCAAGATTTATATGATTTTTTCTTGTTGAAATCAATGCTCTTGCAAATCCTTTATACTGTAATAAATCTTCATATTTTTTATCCCATCCTTTAAAATTTTCGGGATATTTAAAATCAAGTAGTTGTCCTTTAGAAATAGTAGGATAATTATTTCTAATAAAGTCATTAATTTCTTTTCCTGTAACAGATTTATCCTTTGGAGGATTATGACTCATAAAGCTATTTGCAGAGACATAAATTAATTTGTCAACTATTTCAGGATTTAAATAAGCAATTTTAGAAATAACTCTTCCACCATTTGATAAACCAAGAAAATCGGCCTTTTTTATATTTAATTCTTTTAATAAATCTATAACCTGATTAGCAAAAAGTTCATCTGTATAATCAATATCTAGGTTTGAAGAAAATCCTCTTCCATATAAATCCAATCTTATTGCTTTATATCCTTTTTTAATTGCTGAATAATAAGTTTCATCCCATATATAGGATGGTACTGAAAATCCATGAATGAATACCAAGGTTTTATCGGAATCAATATTTTTTATTTCATAGTATGTATACCCATCACTTAGTTTTGCAAAATTTCCAGTTTTTATTTGCTCTCTAAAACGTTTGTTTTTATCTACCGTTTCATAATTATTAAACTCACACGAAACTAAAAAAACAAGTAAAAAAATAGTGTTAAAAAATATTTTTTTCATTGATAAAATATCTAATTATTAGACTTAGATTTGCTCAGCAAAATACTTTGTAAATATAACATTAATGAACAAAAGAAATCTAGGTTTGTTAGCGGCATTTGGCGCTACTGTAATATATGGTTTTAATCATACTATAGCTAAAAATGTAATGCCAATTTATATAGAGGCATTTGGGTTTGTTTTATTACGAGTCTTAGGTGCTACAATTTTATTTTGGGTTTTGAGTCTATTTATTAAAAATGAAAAAATTGATAAAAAAGATTGGCCTAAATTATTATTGTGTTCTTTTTTAGGAATGTTTGTTAATAAATTAGCTTTTTTTAAAGGTTTAGAACTTTCAACTCCTATTAACAGTTCTGTTTTAATAACTGCAGTACCTATTTTAGTTTTTATTTTTTCTGCTATTATTTTAAAAGAAAAGCTAAGATTATGGAGTATATTTGGAATCGTTTCTGGCTTTATAGGAGCACTAATTTTAATTCTTTATAGTCCCGTGTCTTCTTTTAACGCACCTAATATTCCTGTTGGAAACTTATTATTTATTTTAAACTCTTCAACTTATGGTCTTTATTTAATATTTGTAAAAGAGCTTGTTGAAAAATATAATATAATAACACTATTTAGGTGGCTGTTTTTAATTGGATTAGGAATGAATTTTCCAGTGGGTATTCAAGAATTTAGTAGTGTAGATTGGAGTAACCTCCCTCTAATAGATGCAATTCTCCCTATGGTTTATGTTGTAGTTGGCACCACATTCTTAACCTACATGTTTAATGCTTATGCCTTGTCAAAATTAACTGCTTCAACAGTAAGTTCTTTTGTCTATCTACAACCAGTCGTTGGAATTTTTTATGCTCTTACTACAAAAAATGATTATTTAACAATTCTCAATGTTATTGGGATGTTATTGATTTTTTTAGGTGTCTATTTGGTAACTAAAAAATTAGAAACTGACATTTAAATTTTTGCTATTTTTATAATATGAAAAATTACATAACAGAATTAATTGGGACTTTCTTTTTAGTGTTAATTATAGGAGTTAGTGGAAATCCATTTGCGATTGGTTTTGGATTAACTGTTTTGGTTTATATGGGTGCACATATTTCAGGAGCCCATTATAATCCGGTAGTTACCTTGGCAATGTTATTAAGAAAAGAAATAGGACTGGTAGAGTCTATTAATTATATTATCTCACAAACTTTAGGAGCAACTTTTGCTGCATTAGTTGTGTTCTTTTTAAGTTCAAACCCAATGGAGATTCAGCCTAATTTGTCTTCATCCATTTATCAAATTTTAGCTTGTGAAATTATATTCACATATTTACTTGTATATGTAATTTTAAATGTAGCTACTCATCCTAATTTAAAAGGAAATTCATTTTATGGATTAGCTATTGGTTTAACGGTAATGGTTGGAGCCTTCACTGTTGGTCAGACATCTGGTGGTGTTTTTAATCCTGCCGTTTCTCTTGGACCTACTTTAAGTCACTTTATAATTGAAGATGGTATATCAAAGCATTATTTATGGTATTATCTATTAGGACCAATAATTGGTTCTTTGTTAGCAACATTTCAGTTTAATTATTTTGTAAAAAAATAGATAGACTTAAGCAGTCTAGAAGTTAGTCCAATAATTAAGATGAATATTAAAAATTTAACGGCTACCTCAAACAAAACAAATACAAGCAACAAGACACATACTGTTCTTATTATTTTTTTAAATTTAATTGGAAAATAGCCGAAAAAATAAGTGTTCCAGAATTCTAACATATTAGAATATGAACAAAAAGAGTGCCGTAAGAAATTAATCTATTTTCTTAACATTAATTGCGCTCATTCCTTTTGGACCTTCCTCTAGTTCGAACTCAACTTTATCATCTTGATCGATTCTGTCAATTAGTCCTGACACGTGTACAAAGTGGTCTTTTTCAACACCTTCTTCTTTGATAAAACCATAACCTTTAGATCCGTTGAAGAATTTTACAATTCCATTTTTCATAATATATATTTATTAAATTTCTCGCGAATGTAGTTTAAATTTAATTAACAGAATGCTATATAACTGATTTTTATTTCTAATTTTAAACATGATCGATAATCAATTAGAAGAGCATTGGGAAAATGTTCATTCAAAAAAAAAGGAAAATGAAGTAAGTTGGTATCAAAGTTATCCAAAAACTTCTTTAGATATTATCAAATCACTAAATCTTGATAAAAATGTCAAAATTATTGATATTGGTGCAGGGGAAAGTCGACTTGTCGATAACCTTTTAAAAATGGGTTTTTATAATATCGATGTTTTAGATATTTCAAAAAATGCAATTGATAAGGCTAAAAAGAGATTAGGAACTAAAGCATCACATGTTAACTGGATAGTATCTGATATAAATGTTTTTATTCCTACTAAAAAATATGATTTATGGCATGATAGAGCTGCTTTTCATTTTTTAAAAAAAGAAGATCAGATTAAATCCTATATAAATTTAACTTCTAATTCTTTAAATCAAAGTGCTAATATGATTTTAGCAACTTTTTCATCAAATGGACCTGAAAAATGTAGTGGTTTAGAAGTTACTAGGTATGATGTTGAATCTGTAAAAAAAGCATTTAATGAAAATTTTGTATTAAGA
>CABXGL010000024.1 GCA_902511755.1 uncultured Bacteroidota bacterium
ATTGGAACTTTTTTCATAAAAATTTACGATCATAGGGTATTTTTTATTTGGATCAAAATTTTCAGGTTTAATTAGCATTCCTGTCAATGGTAAACCATCTAAAGATGACCAATGCACTAAATCAGCAGTTCCCCAATTATAATCGCTTTGTTGTGGATTGGCATCACTAATAACATGTTGTGATTTAAAACTTAAATCAGACACTCTAATATCAGGAAACTCTACGAAGGATTGTCTTGTGAAAATAACAATGTCATTTAATCTAGCTTTTTTGGGCACAGAATATCGATATGGACCATTTAATAACTGTATTCCACTATTTTTTTTATAACTATATTCAAAATAACCTGAGTTCTTTGTTAGCTCATCAAAAGTAGTCATGAGTATTTTTTCAGATTTATCAATATACCTTTTATCTTGATCCAGTTTTACAATTCTATAAGTGGTATAAGTTTCACGTCCTTTTGTAAGACGTTTGCTTGTTTTATTTTCGGGATTGAACTCCCATAAATCATAGCGATCATAGATAAGAATAGTCTTGTCATTTTTGGTCCAACCAGCAGAACCATATGATCTTGGATAATTTGGATAATCATTCAACTCATTATAAAACAGTTCTCCTTTAGTTAATTCTGTATATTTTTCTGTTTTTATGTTGTAAGTATACCAGGTACTATCAATTTCATTATATCCATAAGCATACGTCCCTTTTGGACTAAATCTTGCTAAGCTAGGATTAGCTTTAATAGCCATTTTAGAAATACCATTTTTTAAATTTAAAATGGCTAAATCATTGGTTGAAAATTGACCTGTCCACTGCGAACTTAACTGGTAAGGCTTGTTAGTACTTATTAATGCATAATCTCCGTTACCCTCATCAGACAAAATTGAATTTGGAAATTCTTTAGTAGCTATTTGTGTAAATTTTTCATCTTTTAAGTTGTAAACCGTTTGAAATGATTTTTTCTTATCATTTTTAGCCTGAATTTCTTGAATAGTATACAAACGCGGCTCATCATAGGCCCACACTTCAACATTAACAATTTCTTCTTCTAACAATAATGTATCCTTAACAATCTTAGGTAATGCCAAACCGAAATAAAGCTTACTCTCATCTTTAGAAAATGTAATTGCACCATCTGAAGATACTCGATATCCTTCAGGTACATTTTTATCATTAACCAATAATTTTGCTTTATTATTAGAAGAATTCCAAGTATATAATTCAAATGGTCTTTTGTATGATTTAGTAGAATCAGCATCTACAATAAAACCTAGATTATTTCCAGAATCACTCAAATTAAGTTTAAAATATTTTGTTTTATTATGTGAGTTAAAAATATGTTTAGTAGAATTTCTTTTTAAATCTTTTACAAAAACTCCAGGTTTCAATGTATCCTTAATTCCAGTTGTCGTATATATCAAGGTCTCTGCTTCCTTTGCAAAATTGTAATAGGTAACAAAGGGGATAGTATCTTCTTTAGCGGTCTTTAGATTACGAATGATAAGTGGATAACCATTTTTAGAACTCGATTTTTTTCTCTTTTTATTTAACTTATTTTTAATTGTATCATTTGTTTTTTTTAATTTTTTCTGCGAACCACCATTAAAATTATCATAAGTATAAGCAATATAGCCTGACCATTTTTCAGGAAATTTATATGATTTCACATTAGCAATTTTTTCGAGAAACTGATTTTGTAAATTGTAAATACCTATTGTGTCCTTTGGCATTTTATCTTTTTTTACTTTCCTTCTTTTCATTTCAACAATACTATCCTTCCAAGCTTTTATCATAAAAACAGCAAATTCTCCATCATATGTAAATTGACCATTCTCTGAGCGTTCATGATTAAATATCAAATTCCCCTTATTATCTTTAATTATTAAATGACTATCTTTTTCACCTTCTTCTATAGAATACATCACAAAATCACCTTTCGCACTAAGAGACGGTCTTTGGATTTTATTCCAAATATCAAAGTCTGAATGATCTAGAACTTTTTTCTGAGCAAATGCACTTATACCAATAAATAAACTAAGAAAACAAAACAATTCTTTCATGTTTTTAATTTTATAAATTAATGAGTTATTTTTTTTCAATTTTCCAACCAGGCTCATAATCTCTAGACCAATACTTATTTGCTTTTTTATTTTTTATTTTACCTGTATTATCATCAACTATATAAGATTTATTGCTCCTGTATGCGATATTTGCATAATGAACTAAACTTTGACTTATTACTGCATCATCAATAGGAGAGTTAAGGGTAGTGCCATTTCTAATGGAATCAACAAAATTTTGCATATGTCTAGTTGTCATATCACCTCCACCACCAAGTGCTATTCCAGATTCATTATCATTTGATTTAACATTATCTATTACATTCCCTTTTATATCATACAATATATATTCTTTTCGGTTAATAAATACAGAGCCTTCCGTTCCATATATAATTGTACCTCTTCCACCATCTCTATTCTTTCCAAATGCGTTTCTACTTCTTCCATTCCAATTAATTGATTTATTTTTTGAAAACTTAAACTTTGCTTCCATATTATCATACATTGTCCAACCATCATCCAAAAAATGATTTTTTTCAGCAAATACATTAACAGAAATTGGATAATTAACCTCTAAAGCCCAACGAGCTATGTCTAATTCATGTGTTGCATTATTTCCAGCTTCCCCAGTTCCATAGTCCCAACCATACCATCTCCAATTATAATCCCATGTATCATGTGTATAATTTCTTCTTGGTGCAGGACCCTGAAAAAGATTCCAATCCAATCCCTTAGGGGGAGACATTGGTACTTGATTTGGAACTCTTTCTCTATTATTATTATAAAAAGCTACTGCATTATAAGCATTTCCAATTATTCCATCATGAATTTTTTTTATAATAGAATTTGTATGCGTAGATGACCTTTGTTGATTACCCATTTGCACAACCTTTTTAAAATATTTTTTATGATTTACAATGAGTTCACTTTCCATCATATTATGACTGCATGGTTTTTCTAAATAAACATGCTTACCAGCTTCCATAGCTTTACATGCTCCATATGCATGCCAATGATCTGGTGTTGCCATAATAATTGCATCAATATTTTTATCGTCAAAAATATTGTGAATATCTTTTTCTGATTTAGCTGAATATCCAGCTAACTTATTTAATTGTTTATTGGCATTTATTATTTGCTTATCCATTACATCACAGAAATATATAACATCAACATTTTTTAACTTCAAAGTTGATCTTAGCAAACCTGGTATCCTTCTTCCTAATCCTTGAAAAGCAAAATTTAATCTATCATTTGCACCAATGATTCTAGAATAACTTTTAGCTGAAAGCTTATTTGGGGATGCATATAAATTTCCAATAGCAGTTACAATACCTGCTGAAGCCAATGTTGTTTCTTGTAAAAATTTTCTTCTTTTATTTTTCATATTTATAATATTATTAAACTCCACTAAAAACACTAAACCCTCCATCAATTGGTAATACCACTCCAGTGATAAAACTAGCAGCATCACTACATAAAAAATGTATAGCACCATTTAACTCTTCAGGATTTCCAAAACGTTTCATTGGAGTGTTTTTAATTATATTCTTACCTCTCTTTGTGTAAGAACCATTTTTATTTAATAGTAATGATTTGTTTTGATTTCCTATAAAAAAGCCAGGTGCGATAGCATTGACTCTAACTTTACCATTAAATTTTAAGGCCATCTCAACTGACATCCACCTTGTAAAATTTTCTATCGCAGCCTTTGAAGCTGAATACCCAGCAACACGAGTTATAACTCTATCAACCGCCATTGATGAATAATTGATTATTACACCCGATTCTTGATTAGCCATTATCTCTCCAAAAACTAATGAAGGAATGATAGAGCCATTTAAGTTTAATTCAGTAACTTTTACAAAATCATTCATTGAAAGATCAAATATATTTTGATTCTCGCCAATAGTTGCTCCTGGCATATTTCCACCTGCTGCATTTAAAAGAATATCAACTTTACCCCATTTTTCTAATATTTTAGTACTAACATTTTTAATTGATTTTTTTGATAAAACATTACATTCAAAACCAATAGCATCCCCCCCTTTGTTATTTAAAAAAGTCGTTACGGTTTCTATTTTTTCAATAGATCTACCTAGAATAACTATTTTAACTCCAGAATTAGAAAGACTTAAAGCTATAGAACTACCTAAAATTCCTGTACCACCAGTAATTACAGCAACTTTACCTTTTAAATCAAAATTTGATAACATAAATTATATAATCATTATAAAAGTTAATTATTTTTAAAATAAATATATCTATAAATAGATTATTTATCAAGGTCAAATAGTTTAATAATAAATTAAAGATTAAATAATTCCGGGAGAAACAAACTCAATGCTGGAATATAAGTTACTAAAAAAAGAGAAAAAATCATTACAATAAAAAATGGAATTAGTGGTTTTATAACTTTTGTAATAGTTGTATTGGCAATTCCTACACCAACAAAAAGTACTGATCCTACTGGTGGGGTACATAATCCAATGCATAAATTTAGAACTAAAATTATTCCAAAATGTGTTGGATCCATACCTAATGAAGTAACAACTGGTAAAAAAATTGGAGTAAAAATCAATACGGCAGGTGTCATATCCATAAAAATGCCTACCATTAGTAGTATCAAATTAATAATTAGCAGAATTATAATCTTATTATCACTTATTCCTAATAAAAAAGCACTTATGTCTTGCGGAATGTTTTCAAATGAAAGAACCCATGACATACACATAGAAGCCCCAATAAGCAGCATTACTATTGCAGTGGTTTCAATTGATTCCAATAAAACTTTTGGTATTTCCTTGACGGTTAGTTCCTTGTATATAAAACCCAAAATAAGAGTATACAAAACAGCAATAGCAGAAGCTTCAGTAGCTGTGAAAATTCCAACAATAATTCCACCAACTACAACAACTAGTAAAAATAAACTGGGGAGAGCATTTATAAATTCAGTAAAAACTTCTTTTAATGTAGATCTCTTTCCAACTTTATAATTGTTTTTCTTCGACCAAATCATAGCTACTATCATTAAAAACAATCCTGTCAAAATTCCAGGAATATAACCAGCAAGAAATAAGGCTGCTACAGAAACACCTCCACTTGCTAAAGAGTAAACAATTAGCACATTACTAGGCGGAATGACAAGTCCTGTAGTAGCTGAGGTTATATTGACTGCCACACCAAATTCTTTTGAATAGCCTTCTTTTTCCATTTCAGGACCAAGAATGCTGCCCATTGCAGAAGCAGAAGCCATAGCAGATCCTGCGATGGAACCCATTAACATGGCTGAAATAATATTAATCAAAGCTAATCCTCCTGGTAAAAAACCAACTAGTGTTTTTGCAAATGAAATAAGTCTACTTGCTATACCTCCTTCAGTCATTATTTGCCCAGAAAGAATAAAAAAGGGAATAGCTAATAACGCAAAACTATCTAATCCTGTAGCTATTCTCTGTGAAACAGTAGTTAGAGATGGTAATAACGGTACACTTACCATAATTGTCAATAGTGAAGAAATTGCAATCGACCATGCAACAGGAACTGAAAAAACAAGAAGAATACTGAAACTAATTACAAGTACTAATATTGGCAAATATTCAATCATTTGTTATGATTTAAAATTTCTAAAATTTTATAGTAAACTATTAAAACCCCGCTTATTGGAATAACTAGATATACAAATGCTAAAGGAATTTGAAGAGCAGGGGAAAGCTGCTCTAAAACATAGGTGATATAAACCAATCTAGACCCTCCAATTACAAAAGTAAAAAATGCAAAAATCATTATAAGCCATTTAACAAACACCTTAACTTTAATTTGATTTTTTTCAGAAAATTTTGTTGAAAAATAATCAATTGCAACATGCTTGTTTTTTCCAGAAACGTAGGCAGCACCTAAAACACCTATCCATATCATCAAATATCTAGCGAGTTCTTCGGTATAAGAGCTTGGATCTCCAAGAACAAATCTTGAAAAAACTTGCCACAAAACATTAACAACCATTAATGACATTATAACAACTAAGGTCCAACCTAAAAAACGATCTATTTTATCTCTGATTTCCATAGCTATTTAGTGTTTTTAATTCTATTTATAAAATCGTAAAGTACCTCATCTTCTTTATATGATTCTAATATTTTTTTTGATTTTTTAGAAAATAAAGTTTTGTCTGGAATAATTATTTCTACCCCAGCTTTTTTCACTGCATCTAATGATTGTTTTTCAGATTTGGTCCATAATTTTCTTTGTTCAATTATCGATTCTTTAACCGCTTGACTTAACCATCCCCTTTCTTTATCTGAAAAAGAGTCCCATATATGAGTACTCATCAAAAGCACATCTGGAAGTAGAGTATGTTCATCTAAAGTATAGTACTTACAAACTTCATAATGTCTGGAAAGATAAAAACTCGGAGGATTATTTTCAGCCCCGTCTACAACTCCTTGTTGTAATGATGTATATAATTCACCAAAAGAGATAGGTGTTGGAGATCCTCCCAAAGCTTTAACCATATCGAAAGCGGTTTTACTTTCCATTACTCTAATTTTAAGACCATCTAAATCTTCTGGACTATTTATTTTTTTTTCTTTGGTATAAAAACTTCTTGCACCAGCATCGTAGTAGGCAAGACCTTTCAACCAATACTTTTCTGTTCCAGAAAGTAAATCTCTACCAATTGGACCATCCAATACAGAATAAGAATGTTGTCGATCCCTAAACAAAAAAGGCAATCCAAAAACTTTGATATTAGGTGAAAAATTTTCTAAAGATCCTGCAGACACCTTAGTCATATCTAGACTACCAATTTGCAGTAATTCTAAACATTGTCTTTCGGTTCCTAATTGCTCACTTGGATAAATTTGAATTTTCATTTTACCATTAGACTTCACTCTTAAAACTGAGTCCATATACACCATTGCTTGATGAACTGAATGGGTAGTACTTAAACCATGACCTAGCCTAATGATTTTTATATTTTCTGATTCCTGACAAGATGTAAATAAAAAAGAGAATATTAATAGTATCAATAAATTTCTCACTCAATTAAAATTTAAAAAAATTTTCAGCGTTAGAATAACAAATATTTTGAATCATTTTTCCAAAAAATGCAGTATCGTTTGGCAAAAGTCCATCTTTAATATCTTTACCAATCATATTGCAAATTATCCTTCTAAAATATTCATGTCTTGGAAAAGAAAGAAAACTCCTGCTATCAGTTAACATTCCTATAAAATTTGAAAGTACTCCAAAATTAGAAAGTGTATTTATCTGCTTTTCAATTCCATCTTTTTGATCTAAATACCACCAAGCAGTACCAAATTGCATTGAGACTTTTGAACTTGAGAAATTACCAACCATTGTAGCAAAAATCTCATTCATAGCCGGATTTAAATTATAAACTATTGTATTTGTTAATACCCCTTTAGTATTTAGGTTATTAAAAAAATCAGACATTGCTTTAGCCTGAGTAAAATCACCTATAGAATCACAACCAATATCAGAACCTAATTTTTTCAATAAAGAAATATTATTATTTCTAATTGCCCCTAAATGAAACTGCTGTGTCCAACCTTTTTTAAAATAGATTTTACACAAATCAAAAAGAACACACGATTTAAATTGTAAATCTTCTTTTGAATTAGGAATTCTTCCAGAAAGTCTATTTTTAAAAATCTTCTCAATTTCCAACATACTGTATTGTTGAGAATATAAACTTTCCAGTCCATGATCAGAAATTCTACAACCATTGGTATGAAAAAAATTAATTCGATTACTCAAACTATTTAATAGAGATTCGTAGGAATCAATTTTAGTATCATCTATTGATCCCAATTTATTTATATATTCAATATAATTTTCATCACAAATATTAAGAACATTGTCTGGTCTAAAACCCGGAAAAACTTTTAGACTTTTTTCATTTTTTGACAATTTAATATGATACTCTAAATCATCAGTAGGATCGTCAGTAGTGCATAAAGTCTTTACATTAAATTTTTTTAACATTTCAACAGGTTCCATTTTACTTATTAATTCGTTAGTTTGATAGAATATTTTATCAGCTGTTGAAGGTTGCAGCAAAGTATTTATATTAAAGTATCTTTTAAGTTCTAAATGAGTCCAATGAAAAAGTGGATTTCTAACTGTATAAGGAACTGCTTGAGCCCACCGTTTGAATTTTAACTTTTCAGGCGCATCTCCTGTTATTTCATTTTCATCTATTCCCAATGCTCGCATTACTCTCCATTTATAATGATCTTCATCAAGCCAAGCTGAGTTGATATTAGAAAAAGGTTTATTATCATATATAATTTTTGGAGATAAATGATTATGGTAATCTATAATTGGCATTGACTTAGCATAATCGTGATATAATATTTTTGAAATTTTATTTTGCAACAAAAAATCGTCATTAATAAAACTCTTTGTTGATTTGAACGAGATATCTAAATAATGCATTTATATAATTTTAATAATTCCGTATTCTAATCCTCTAATCTCAGCTAAACCTCTTAATCTTCCTATAGCAGAATAACCTGGGTACACATTTTTTTTTCTAATATCATCCAACATTTGATGACCATGGTCAGGTCTCATTGGGATGTTAAAGTCTTTTCTTTTATTCAAATATCTCCTTTTTTGTTCAATAATAATTCTTGAAACAATATCATACATGTCTACATCCCCTTCTAAATGATTAGCTTCATAAAAATTTCCATTAGAATCTCTTTTGGTACTTCTTAAATGAATAAAATGAACTCTATTAGCAAAATTATTAAAAATCTTTCCAAGGTTATTTTCTTTAATAACACCCAATGATCCAGTGCAAAAAGTAATTCCATTATTTATTTCAGGAACTTTATCAAAAATATATTCGTAATCTTTTTCTTTACTAACAACTCGAGGTAACCCTAGCAGTGAATAAGGAGGATCATCTGGATGAATACACATCAAAATTCCATTTTTTTTTGCATGTGGAATTATGGCTTTCAAAAATAAAACTAAATTTTTTTTCAATTGATCGGAATTAATATTGTTATATGTTTTTAATATTTCTCTAAATGCTTCTATAGAATAGTCTTCTTCACTTCCAGGAAGACCTTTGAGAATATTATCACTAAGTTTATTTTTTTGATCATTACTTAAAAGTTTATAATAAGTCTCTGCTTTTAAAAATTCTTCATCTGAATAATCATTTTTTGAACCATCTCTTTTCAATATAAATAAATCAAAGGCTCTTAAAGCATCAAAGTTGAATTCTAAAGCATAAGAACCATCTTTATACTTCATGTCTAATTTAGTTCTAGTCCAGTCCAATACTGGCATAAAATTATAACACACTATTTGCACTCCACAATTAGCAAGATTTGTAAGGCTTAATTTATAATTCTCAATTAACTGTTTAAAATTACCCGTTCTTATTTTTATTTTATCATGCACAGGAAGTGATTCTACTACATCCCATGTTAAACCATTTTTTTCTATTATCTCCTTTCTTTTTTTTATATCGGACATTTGCCAAACTTCTCCATTTGGAACTTCATGAAGTGCATTTACAATTCCTTTAGCACCAGCTTGACAAATATCTTTAAGTGATACAGGATCATTAGGACCATACCATCTCCAAGTATGTTTCATTCGTGGAGTCATAATTATTGATTAAACCTATATGAATGTATATTTTTTTTTAACTAAAAAAAAATCATAATAGATTATTTTAAATATCGATAATATATTTAAACAAATAATTTAAATTAATAAATTCCAATACTAATTAATATCTTTAAAAGATGAGAATTAAAATTTTATTCTATTATTTTTTGTTTCATTATACAGTTATCAAAACTCTCTGATTTTAATATTTTTAAAAGAAACCTCATCTCCATGGTCTTGTAAAAGAATATGTCCAGTTTCACCTTGTCCAAACCCTGGCCACTTTTGATATTTGCTGTAATTTACTAGAGATTTAAAAACTTGTGAATGTCTATTAAATTCTAACATTTTTATATTATCTAACCAATGTTCTACATTACTACCATTAACAATAATTCTTGCCCTATGCCATGTGTTTGGACGAACATTCCTTTTACCTCTAGATTCTTGTAAATTCTCTGCTGTAATTAAGTCATACAAAGAAGCTACAGTTCTATTACCTAAAACTCCTTTTTTTGCATCCGGATGATTTTTGTCATCCAAAATTTGAAATTCTAAACCAATTGAGGATCCCTCACCTTTATTTAAATCTGTGTCAACAAAATACTTTATTCCACTATTTGCTCCTTTAGTAATTTTAAAATCAACTTCCAGTTCAAAATTGCTAAACATTTTTTCAGTAACTACATCTCCACCCCCTCTAGATTCTAAACCACCACTAGATAAAACTTTCAAAGTACGATCTTCTATTACCCAACCACTTTTTGGAAAGCTCTTTAATTTTGCTCCCCTCCATCCTTTTGTTGTTTCCCCATCCCATAAAAAACTCCATCCTTTTGATTTTTGATTTTCTGAAAGAAAATTATCAATATTATTAATTTCTGTTGCATAACTTTCCACAGGCCATCGATTATCCTTAATATTTGAAATTAATATTCTTAAATTTCTCCATTTTACAATTTTACCAACATTTTCAGTCTTATTAATGGAATGAATTTGCAATGCGATAAATCCTTTTTTTGATGTATCATCAATTAGATTAGAACACTGAACTCCATTAACCCATGTCCTTATTGTATTTCCAACAGCTTCTATTCTGATTTTATTCCAAACTCCATTTTTAAATGCATTTTTCCCTTTTTCATTTCTAGTAAGTGGATAAAGAAATAAATCTCTTCTAGATTGATCATAAATACCTCCAGTCCAAGATCTAAATTCATTCGTATCAAGCTCACATTGATAACCAAAGACTTGACCTTTTTTTGATACTAAGCTTCTAAACTGAACTCCAGAATTTAAACCCTTATCAGCATAGATTTCATATTCTAAAATAAAATCATCATAATGTTTTTTAGTACCCAAATAAGTGCTCGGAGACTTTAAAATTGAAGAAGCCATTATTTCTCCATTTGAAAGTATTTGAAAATCTGCTTTACCTTGTTTTATCTCCCAGCCTTTTAAATTCTTTCCATTAAAAAGCTCAATCCATTCTGATTGAGAGAAACTAATTATTGGTATAATAATTAATAATTGAAAAATGATTTTAAATTGTCTTAACATTTTTATAATAATTATTGATTAAACCTACATGAATGTATATTTTTTTTTTACTAAAAAAAAATCATAATAGATTATTTTAAATATCGATAATATATTTATACCAATAAATTCCAATACTAATTAATATCTTTAAAAGATGAGAATTAAAATTTTACTATTAATACTGTTTCTTACACCTATTTCAATTAGTAGTCAACAAATTATTTCAAATGACAATAAAATTGCTGAAATAAATAAAATGGAGTGGTTTGAGGAAGCCAAGCTAGGAATTTTTATTCATTGGGGGATTTACTCTGTTAATGGCATAAGCGAATCTTGGTCTTTTTTTAATGGATACATCTCACATTCTGATTATATGAAACAATTAGATGGTTTCGGTGCAAAAAAATATAATCCAAAAGAATGGGCTAATATTATTCAAGAAAGCGGAGCAAAATATACCGTAATAACAACAAAACACCATGATGGATTTGCACTTTGGAACTCAAAGTATGGCAATTTAAATTCCTTGAAAAACAGCAAATCTAAAAAAGATTTACTTACTCCATTTGTAAAAGAAATAAGATCTAAAGGATTAAAATTAGGTTTATATTTTTCATTACCAGATTGGTCATATAAAGATTATACAAATCACACCAACAAAATAAAAAGATATAGTATAAAAGAAGACCCGAAGAGATGGCAAAAGTTCTTAAATTATAGAGACAATCAACTATTTGAGTTAAAAAACAGATATAAACCTGACTTATGGTGGTTTGATGGAGATTGGGAACATAATGCGATTAATTGGAAAAGTAAAGAGTTAAAAAAAGAACTTCAAAAAGACTCTCCCAATGTTATTTTTAATTCAAGATTAAATGAATTTGGAGATTATGAAACTCCTGAAATTGGAATTCCAATTTATAGACCATCAAGTAAGTATTGGGAGCTTTGCATGACAATAAATGATTCCTGGGGATATCAACAAAATGATAATAATTATAAAACTCCTTTACAGATAATAGATCTTTTTGTTGATACAATAAGTAAGGGTGGAAATCTTTTACTAAATATCAGTCCTAAATCAGATGGAAGTATTCCAAATAAACAAAAATCAATTTTAAAGGAATTAGGCAAATGGAATAAAAAACATAGTTCTGCTATTTATTCAACTAAAAAGGGTATTCCTTACGACCATTTTTATGGACCATCTACTTTAAGCAAGGATAATAAGACTTTGTTTTTATTTGTAAGAGATATTCCTAAAGACAATCAAATTGTATTAAAAGGAATTTCAAACAAAATAAATAGAGCTTATGTTGTTGGTAATGGAACTGTACTTAATAAACAATTATTATGTAAGGTATATTGGAATAAATATCCCGGGATATCATATTTAGAAATTCCTGAAGAAACATTAGATCCATATTATACAGTAATCGCAATAGTTCTAGATAGTCCAATTAAATTATTTAATAAAAAATCAGGAGCAATTGAAGTGAATTAATTTCAAAAAAGCTTATTTATTAATCTATTGACTTTTTTCATTATTAATAAGAATCTCATCTATTTTCATTACCACCATTTTAGCATTTTCTTTATTAAAACATAAAGGAGGCTTGGTTTTTAATACATTTCCACTTGGACCATCAGTGCCCACAAGTATATTGTTTTCCCTTAATTCATTTTTTATTTTATTTGCTAAAGTCTTATTTGGAGAAGTAGTATTATCCTTTACTATTTCTATTCCAATAAATAATCCTTTCCCCCTAACATCCCCTATACATTTATGTTTTTCTTGAAGTTTTTTTAATAGAGATATATAATATTCTCCTACATCTTTAGCATTTTTTTGTAAATCTTCTTCTTCTATTACCTCTAAAACAGATAATCCTATTGCGCATGAAATTGGATTCCCTCCAAATGAGCTAAAAAACTCAACTCCATTATTAAAAGATTCAGCAATTTTATTTGTAGTAACTACAGCACCAATGGGATGTCCATTTGCCATTGGTTTACCAATTACAACAATGTCAGGGACTACATCATGAATTTGAAAACCCCAAAATGCTTCACCTAGTCTACCAAAACCAGTTTGCACTTCATCACTAATACAAACACCACCTTGATCTCTTACAGCAGAGTATACGGATTTTAAATATCCTTTTGGCAAAGAGACTTGACCTGCACATCCTAAAATAGGTTCACAAATAAAGCCAGCTACTGAAGATCCAGAGTTTTTCATTTCTTTTATTGCATCATTTGCATACATTTTTCCAGCTGAACCATCGTTTTTAGTGTATTTTCCATTGTAAATATTAGGCATAGATAATTTTAATATATAGTCTTTTTTCCCCTGTCCATTCTCAGCATTAAATTTATAATCACTTATATCTATTCCTGTTTGAGTATGACCATGATAACCATTCTCTATCACCATTATTTGATTTGATTTAGTATGTGAAAAAGCTAACCTAATAGCTAAGTCGCTTGCTTCACTTCCAGAATTTAAAAAGTATATTTTATTTAGACTATCGGGAAATTTTGAAAGTATTTTCTCTGCATATTTTGGAAGAATGTCATATAAATACCTTGTATTTGTATTAAGCTTTGACATTTGTTTTTTGGCATCATTGAATATTTTTGGGTGAGAATGCCCAACAATTGGTATGTTATTATATGCATCTAAAAATGTATTCCCACCAATATCATACATATACTGAAATGCTGCACTTTCAAACCAAATAGGATTCTTGTAACTCAATGAAATAACAGAACTCATTACCTGATTCCTTCTATCGATAATTTTTTTAATTGAGTTCTCACTTACAACAGAGAAACCAAGAGTTTTTCTGAAAGTATTTTCAACAAACCTTGGACTTAAAGCTATCCACTTATACAGCATTTTCCATCCCGGTTTTTCACTTGAAAAAGCATAATTGTTTTCTGGGTTTATTTTTTTTGAATATGCTCCATTACATAAGCTAACACATAATCTAGCTGCTATCAAATAATAAATAATTTTAATTTCATTTTCTAGAATAGGAATTTCACTATTATATGATTTTAAAATTATTAAAGCCCAATCCAAAGGGTTTTCTTTATCATAAGATGCATAAGTCATTGCAATAGCAATTTCATTAACTAATGGAGAGTATACCAAATCTCCAAAATCAATTATAGAGGAAACTTTTCCGTTTTGAATAAGCACATTCCATTCATTTGCATCACTGTGAATAATAGATTTTCTTAAAGAAGGAATTAATGGACTTACATTTTCTTCAAATTGATAAAAAAAGTATTTAACTAAACTTCTATCTCTTGCGTTAGGTATATAATCAATGAATTTTTTGTTAAGATGAAAATATTGTAAATCCCAATGCCACACTCTAGACTTTATAATATTGTTATTATAGGATTGTAATTTTTGATTCATTTTACCAAGAAACAAACCTAAAGACTCAAACATTTCTTTAGTATTATTTATACTTCCTAGCATTTCACCTTCTAAAAAAGAAAGCATTCTACATATAAATTTATGTCCATTGATTTTATGAATTTGAACATATTTACCATCAACAGCTTTGATTGGACTAGGAAATTTTTCGTTGTTTTCTGACAGAAATAAAAGCACTTCATTCTCTCCTTTAATAACTGTTTCTAATTCTGGAGAGTAAGGATATTTTTTGAATATGTATTTTTTATTTTTTGTAGTTATTAAATAATTTTCATTCTCGTAACCATCAAGCTTTTTTAATTCAATAATTTCAAGATTAAAATTTTCTTTAATTATTTTATTCATACAAATCTAAATATAATCATTATTTAAACCCTGTTAATCTATTCTCCTTATAGATGACTATATGTGTTTATTAGGACCTCTTGTAGTTTTCTGTTTTAACATGTCTTAGATTACACAAATAAATCATTATATTTAGTTAAAATCCTAATTATGAAAAAGTTAAGTATCGTATTATTTCTGTTGATTCCATTAATCTCATTTACTCAAGCAGGTTTTAAACTTCGAAAGTTTAAAGATAAATTAAGTTCTAAAGTAATGGAAAAAGGCCTTGAGAAAGGGATGGGTTTAGATCATTTTGGTAAGTTAGCAGAACTTGAATATGAAAACTATCATTATAGATATGAAACTGAAATTTATAGTTTTACGATAGATTTTAATAATGATCCTAGAGAAAAAATGAATTCTTTGAATTCAAATTCGTATAACACTGTGAAACTAACCATCAGAAATAAAAGTGACAAAGATATTTTATTTGGTTCTAAAAATAAACGCAAACGTGTTGATGCCAGAGAAATTGAAGGTGTAATTACAATGCCAGATTTTCAGTTCATAGTTATCCCTGGATTGTCTAGAAACCAACCTGGCGTTGATCAGTTTGGTAAGGAAAAAAATAAAGATCGGCTTTATGCCAAAGGTGATCCAAAAAGTTATTCTGACACCGAACTTTCATCAATTTATATAAATTATGAAGTAATAGATAGAGTAGAAACGTCAATTATGGAGTTAGATTTAGATGGAACTGATAATGGTAGGCCAGTAACTATTATTAAAAATAATGGTGGTTTTGATACTTATTTTAAAAAAGTAGAATATTATAAAGATTTTCCTGATGAAATTAATATAAGATATAAAAGTGATGTTAATTATTTCTGGGGAGGGGGATTTAAATCAGACGAAAGGTTAGAACGAGAGGGGAAACTTCATTATATAACATTAACTGCAAATCCTAATTGGAGTCGTAAATGGAGAAGTTCAGATACAGATTATCAGAAAAAACTAAGTGATTTTATGGCTCAAAA
>CABXGL010000025.1 GCA_902511755.1 uncultured Bacteroidota bacterium
TCCAAATGAGATTGTTTCTGCCTATAAAGATAATGTTGCATTTGTTGAAGGTCCAACCGTAGAACAGTTTGCTCCTAAAAATCCTGAGATTCCCTCCTATTTTGAAAAAACAAATTTTAAATCAGTTATTTCATTAAAAGCAGAAACTCATAACTTTCCAACTACTGTAGAACCTTTTAATGGTGCTGCAACAGGATCAGGTGGAGAAATTAGAGATAGATTAGCTGGTGGAAAAGGATCTCTTCCACTAGCAGGTACTGCAGTCTACATGACATCTTACCCACGAATAGATAACAAAAGATCTTGGGTAAATAATGCTAGAAAATGGCTTTATCAAACTCCTTTAGATATATTAATTAAAGCTTCTAATGGAGCTTCTGATTTTGGAAATAAATTTGGGCAACCATTAATTTCAGGATCAGTTTTTACATTTGAGCATAACTCTGATAATTTAAATCTAGGATATGATAAAGTTATTATGCTAGCAGGCGGAATTGGTTTTGGAAAAAAGGATCAAAGTTTAAAAGATATTCCTAATGAAAATGACACTATTGTAGTTTTAGGAGGAGACAATTATAGGATTGGTATGGGTGGAGCAGCAGTTTCTTCAACAGAAACTGGTAAATACAGCTCTGGAATAGAACTAAATGCAGTTCAGAGATCAAATCCTGAAATGCAAAAAAGAGTTGCAAATACTATTAGAGCTTTTGTAGAATCTAAGAAAAATTCTATCATTTCTATTCATGATCATGGAGCTGGGGGACATCTAAATTGTCTTTCTGAACTTGTTGAAGAAACAGGAGGAGTTATTGATTTAGACTGTCTTCCAATCGGTGACAATACCCTTTCATTTAAAGAAATAATTGGAAATGAATCCCAAGAAAGGATGGGACTTATTATATCAGAAAAAAATTACAATAATTTAAAAAAAATTGCCGATAGAGAAAAAGCACCATGCTATAAAGTTGGAAAAGTAAAAAATGATAAAAACTTTGTTATACATTCTAGTTCCTTAAAAAAATCTCCAATAAACCTTTCTTTATCTGATTTTTTTGGAAATTCTCCTCAAACTATAATGAAGGATTCTAGGATAAAAACTAATTTTTCAGAACTTAACTACGAAACACATAATTTGAAAAAATATTTAACAAATGTTTTAAGTTTAGAATCAGTTGCCTGTAAAGATTGGCTAACTAATAAAGTGGATAGATGTGTAACTGGAAAAGTTGCTAAACAACAATGTACTGGATCTTTGCAACTTCCACTTAATAATTGTGGAGTCATGGCTTTAGATTACTTAGGAATTAATGGGGTTGCAACATCAATTGGTCATTCTCCATTAGTAGCATTAATTGACCCTGGTGCTGGTTCTAGAAATGCTATTGGAAAGGCATTAACAAATATTATTTGGGCTCCACTAGAAAAAAGTATAAAATCAGTTACTCTTTCAGCAAATTGGATGTGGCCATGTAATAATTCTGGTGAAGACGCTAGACTTTATGAAGCTGTAGAGGCCTGCTCAAATTTTGTAATTGAATTGGGAATTAATATTCCAACTGGAAAAGATTCTTTATCAATGAAACAAAAATATATTGACAAAGAAGTTATATCACCTGGAACAGTTATTATTTCAGCAGCAGCTAATTGTAATGATATTAGTAAAGTAATTGAACCGGTGTTTATTAATAATGAAGATTTTATTTATTATGTTGACTTTTCAAAAATGAGTTCTAAACTTGGTGGTTCAGCATTTGCTCAAACATTGGGAAAAATTGGATCTGAAGCATCAGATATTTCAGATGGAACATACTTCAAAAAAGTTTTTGATGTTTTACAAAATTTTATAAAAGAAGGAATAATAACATCGGGACATGATATTAGCTCAGGAGGTTTAATAACTACATTACTTGAAATGTGTTTTCCAGAAAATAAAATTGGTGCAGAAATAGATTTATCTTTTTCTAACGAAAAAGATATTATAAAGTTATTATTTAGTGAAAATATTGGAGTTGTTTTTCAAGCAAATACAATTATTGACAAAGAACTTAATTTACAAGAAATAACTTTCCATAAGCTAGGTAAAGTAAATAATAGTGGGATATTGAATATAATTAAAGACAAAGAATCATATGATTTCAATATTGCTAAATACAGAGATATTTGGTATAAAACTTCCTATTTATTAGATATTAACCAAAGTGGAAAAATAAAAGCAAAAGAAAGGTTTGATAATTTTAAAAAACAACCTCTAAAGTTCAAATTTCCAATGAATTTTAATGGAAAGCTAAATAAAATAAATAATAAAATTAAAGCAGCTGTTATTAGAGAAAAAGGAAGTAATTCTGAAAGAGAAATGGCTTATGCTATGAATTTAGTAGGTTTTGAGGTAAAAGACATTCATATGACAGATTTGATTTCGGGAAGAGAAAATTTGGAAAATATTCAATTTATTGTTGCTGTTGGTGGTTTTTCTAACTCTGATGTTTTAGGGTCAGCTAAAGGTTGGGCAGGTTCATTTCTTTATAATAATAAAGCTAAAAATAGTTTAATGAATTTTTATAAAAGAAAAGACACTCTTTCTTTAGGAGTGTGTAATGGTTGTCAACTATTTATAGAATTAGGACTTTTACATCCTGAACATAAGAAAAAACCAAAGATGGTCTATAATGATTCCAATAAATTTGAATGTATCTTTACTTCAATTGAAGTTCAAAAAAATAGTTCTATAATGTTTGGAAGTTTATCAGGTTCTAAATTAGGTATTTGGTCAGCACATGGAGAAGGTAAATTTATCTTACCTTATAATGAAAGTAGATATAACATTATAGGTAAATATGGTTATAAAAACTACCCTGCAAATCCTAATGGATCAAATTACAATGCTGCTATTATAAGTAATGAGGATGGTAGACATATTGCAATGATGCCACATTTAGAAAGATCTACATTCCCCTGGAATTGGCCTTATTACCCAAAAAATAGAAATGATGAAATTTCTCCTTGGGTTTTAGCATTTCAAAATGCTAAAATTTGGTTAGAAAAAAATATATAAAATTTTTTATAAATATATTATGCGTGCATAGTATTTTTTTTTAAATTTGATTTAAATAATTAGATGAAAAAAAAAACTATTGATCAAGTGTTAAGATCCACTTGGCAAGCAATTGCTAAAATGTATAATGAAGAAGCATCTAAATATAATTCTTCAATGGCAGCTGGATTTGCTTTATTAAGTATAGATCCTAAAAAAGGAATACCCTCAACCTCTCTAGGTCCTAAAATGGGTATGGAAGCAACTAGTCTATCCAGAACTTTAAAATCTTTGGAAGAAAAAAAATTAATTAAAAGAAAACCTAATCCAGATGATGGAAGAAGTGTTCTTATTTATTTAACAGAAAAAGGTAAAATTAATAGGGATGCGTCTAGAGTTGCTGTTTTAAAATTTAATCAAGCAATTAAAAATGAACTAGGAGATGAATCATTAGAAAATTTTCACAATACAATTGAAAAAATAAATGATCTAATTAAGAATAAGAAAAAAATATTCAGTTTTTAATTTATATATAAACCAAAAAAATGAAAAGAAAAATTAATAGCATTGCAGTAATCGGATCTGGTGTAATGGGATCTGGAATTGCATGTCATTTTGCAAATGTTGGAATCAAAGTTCTTTTGCTAGATATTGCACCTAATAAATTAAATGAATCTGAAGAAAAACTTGGTCTTTCCTTAGAAGATAAAGTAGTAAAAAATAGAATTGTTACTGAAATGTTTCAAAGATGTATAAAATCTAAACCTGCTCCACTTTATCATAAGAATTTTGCAAAGAGAATAATTTTAGGAAATCTTAACGATGACATTAACAAAATAAGTAAAGTTGATTGGATAATTGAAGTGGTTACAGAGAAGCTAAGTATTAAACAAATTGTATTTGAACAGATCGAAAAATATAGAACCAAAGGAACTCTGGTAACTTCAAATACTTCTGGTATTCCAATTAAACAAATGAATGAGGGAAGATCCGAAGATTTTAAAAGTAATTTTGCAGTAACTCATTTTTTTAATCCACCACGCTATTTAAAATTATTTGAAATTATTCCTGGTCCTGATTGTAATCCTGAAATAATTGATTTCTTAAATGATTTTGGTGAAAGATACCTAGGTAAAGATTCTGTTATAGCTAAAGATACACCGGGATTTATTGGTAATAGAATTGGAACATTTGGAATGGTAAATATTTTAAATAATCTAAAAAAATTAGATTTATCAATTGAAGAAATTGATAAATTAACGGGACCTATTATTGGTAGTCCAAAATCTGCAACTTTTAGAACAAGTGATATTGTTGGATTAGATACAACTGTTAATGTAGCTACGGGTATATATGAAAATTGTCCAAATGATGAGTTTAGGGATACTTTTAAACTACCTAAGTACATCTATAAAATGTTAGAAAATAATTGGTTAGGATCCAAAACAAATGGTGGTTTTTATAAGAGAATTAAAGATGAGAATGGAAAATCTACTATTCTGTCCCTTGATCTTGAATCACTTGAATATTCACCAGTTAAAAAAGTATCATTTGAAACAATTAGTAATGCTAGAAAAATAAATAACGTTATTGACAGGTTTTCAGTATTACTTGAAGGAAAAGACAAAGCAGGAGAGTTTTATAGATTTAATTTTGGAACCATGTTTTCTTACATACAAAATAGAATTCCTGAAATTTCAAATGAATTATACAAAATTGACGATGCATTAAAAGCAGGCTTTGGATGGAAAAATGGTCCTTTTCAAATTTGGGATTCAATTGGCATAAAAAAAGGTGTTGAAATAATGAAGTCTTTAGGATATAAACCTTCTGAATGGATTTCTGAAATGATAAAAAATAATGTTGATAATTTCTATAAAGTAGAAAATAAAAAAATTCATTATTACGATTTAAATACTAAATCTTTTATTATAAAACCAGGTCAAGATTCATTAATAATACTTAACAACCTTAATAAAAGTTCTATTATATGGGAAAATTCCGATTCGGTAATAAAAGATCTTGGGGATGAAATTATCAACTTAGAATTTAGAACAAAAATGAATACTCTTGGGCAAGGAGTTCTTATGGGCATCAATAAAGCTGTAGATTTAGCGGAAAAGAATTACAAAGGAATTGTAATTGGAAATGAAGGTTCTCATTTTTCTGCAGGAGCTAATTTGGGTGCAATTTTCATGGCATCAGCTGAACAGGAATATGATGAGATAAATTTTGCTATTAAATTTTTTCAAGATAGTATGATGAAATTAAGATATTCCAGTATACCTGTTATTGCAGCTCCTCATGGTCTAACTTTAGGTGGAGGTTGTGAGGTTACAATGCATTCTGATAAAGCAGTTGTTTATTGTGAAAGCTATATAGGTTTAGTGGAGGTCGGTGCTGGTTTAATTCCTGGAGGTGGTGGATGTAAAGAAATGGCATTAAGAGCATCTAAAAAGTTTAGCAAAAATGATGTTGAACTTAATGTTCTTCAAGAATATTTTTTAAATATAGGTATGGCTAAAACTTCAACATCTGCATATGAAGCAATAGACTTAGGTTACTTACAGCCAAATAATGATACAATTATAATGAATAAAAATCATCAAATTTCCATTGCAAAAAAACATGCAATTTTAATGTCTGACTATGGATATTTACCCCCATGTAAAGAAAAAAATATCAAAGTTTTGGGCAAACAAGCATTAGGAATGTTTATGGTTGGAAGTGATACAATGAAAGCAGGTGGATATATTTCGGATCATGACCAAAAAATTGCTAATAAAATTGCCTATGTAATAAGTGGTGGAGATTTATCACAGTCTACTTTAGTTGATGAACAATATCTACTTGACTTAGAAAGAGAGGCATTCCTTTCATTATGTTCAGAACGAAAAACACTAGAAAGAATTCAATATATCTTAAAAACAGGAAAACCATTAAGAAATTAAATTATGAAAGAAGCATTTATAGTTAAAGCATATCGAACTGCTGTTGGAAAAGCCCCAAAAGGATTGTTTAAATTTAAAAGACCTGATGAGCTTGCTTCAGAGACAATAAATTATATGGTAAATCAAATTCCAGATCTAGATAAAAAAAGAATTGATGACGTAATTGTTGGTAATGCAACACCAGAAGCCGAACAAGGATTAAATATTGGAAGAGTTATTTCATTAATGGGATTAAAAGTTGAAGATGTTCCTGGAGTAACAGTTAATAGATATTGTGCCTCGGGACTAGAAACTATAGCAATGGCTTCTGCCAAAATTAAATCTGGAATGGCAGAGTGCATAATAGCAGGTGGAGTAGAAAGCATGAGCTTTATACCTATGGGAGGATATAAGCCAGTTCCAGATTATGCAATTGCTAAACAAGGAAAAGAAGATTATTACTGGGGAATGGGACTTACTGCTGAACAGGTAGCCCAACAGTTCAATATTAATAGAGATGATCAAGATGAATTTGCTTTAAATTCACACTTAAAGGCTATTGATGCTATTTCAAATGGAAAATTTAAATCGCAAATTGTTCCAATAAAAGTTGAAGAAACATACTTGGATATTAATGGGAAAAAATCTTTAAGAGATTATACAGTTGATACAGATGAAGGTCCAAGAAAAGACACCAATCTTAAAGTTCTAAATAAATTAAGACCTGTTTTTAGAATGAATGGTAGTGTTACAGCGGGTAATTCATCTCAAATGAGTGATGGTGCAGCATTTGTTATTATAATGAGTGAAAAAATGGTTAAAGAATTAAATATTGAACCTATTGCAAGGTTAGTCAATTATGCAGTTGCTGGTGTCCCACCAAAAATAATGGGAATTGGACCTGTTAAAGCTATACCTAAAGTTCTTAAACAAGCTGAAATGAAAATAGATGATATTGATCTTATAGAATTAAATGAAGCTTTCGCATCTCAATCTTTAGCAGTTATTAGAGAATTAAAATTAAATAGTGAAATAATTAATGTTAATGGAGGAGCAATTGCACTTGGTCATCCATTAGGATGCTCCGGAGCAAAATTATCAGTACAACTTTTTGAGGAAATGAGATTTAAAAAATCAAAATATGGTATGGTAACCATGTGTGTTGGAACTGGACAAGGAGCTGCAGGTATTTATGAATTTTTAAATTAAAAAAATGGAAGAATCAAATATAACAAGAGGGGGAGAATTTATTATTAAAGAAACAAGTCCTGAAAACATTTTTACTCCTGAGGATTTTTCAGAAGAGCAAAAAATGATGAAGCAAGCTGTTATTGACTTTATTGATAAAGAAGTGTGGCCACATAAGTATAGATTTGAAAAGAAAGATTTTAAACTAACAGAAGAAATAATGCGAAAGGCTGGTGAGTTGGGATTTTTAGGAATTGCTGTGCCAGAAGAATATGGTGGATTAGGAATGGGTTTTGTATCAACTATGCTAGTTTGTGAATATATCTCTGGCTGCACAGGATCATTATCTACTGCATTTGGAGCACATACTGGAATTGGTACAATGCCAATTGTTTTATATGGAAATGAAGAACAAAAGAAAAAATATGTTCCAAAACTTGCTTCCGGAGAACATTTTGGCTCATACTGCCTAACAGAACCTACAGCAGGTTCAGATGCGAATAGTGGTAAGACAAAAGCTGTCCTTTCTGAAGATGGAACTCATTATTCAATTTCAGGACAAAAGATCTGGATTTCAAATGCTGGTTTTGCTAATATTTTTATAGTTTTTGCTAGAATTGAAGACGATAAAAACATTACTGGTTTTATTGTTCCTAACGAACCTGAAAATGGAATTTCTTTAGGTGAAGAAGAAAATAAGTTGGGTATTCATTCATCTTCAACTAGACAAGTATTTTTTGATAAAACAAAAGTGCCTATTGAAAATATGTTGTCAGAAAGAGGAAATGGATTTAAAATTGCTTTGAATTCTTTAAATGTTGGTAGAATTAAACTTGCTGCAGCTTGTCTTGATGCACTAAAAAGAGTTACAACTCTTGGAGTTCAGTATGCGAATGAAAGGGAACAATTCAATACTAAAATAATAGATTTTGAAGCAATTAGAGAAAAAGTTGCTCAAATGGCAACAGATGGTTATGTTGGAGAATCTGCATGTTATAGAGCCGCAAAAGATATAGAGAACAGGATTAAAATTCGTCATGATAGTGGTAATTCTTTTCAAGAAGCTGAATTAAAAGGTGTAGAAGAATATGTTATTGAATGTTCAATATTAAAAGTAGCACTTTCTGAAGATTGTCAAAACGCAACAGATGAGGGAATTCAAATATTTGGAGGTATGGGATTTTCAGCTGAAACTCCAATGGAATCAGGATGGCGAGATGCTAGAATAGCTAGAATTTATGAAGGTACAAATGAAATAAATAGAATGTTGTGTGTTGGGATGCTAATAAAAAAAGCAATGAAAGGACATATTGATTTCATCACACCAGCTACACAAGTAGGAGAAGAATTAACTGGAATTCCTTCTTTTGAAATTCCTGATATTTCAGAGTTGTTTTCTCAAGAGAAAATAATAATTAAAAATCTTAAAAAAGTATTTTTAATGTTAGCTGGAGCAGGTATTAAAAAATTTGGAGAAAAACTTGAAAAACATCAACAGATACTTTTAGCTGTATCAGATATAATGATTGAAATCTATATGGCTGAATCTGCCATTTTGAGAACTGAAAAAAACTGCAATAGATATGGAAAAGAAACTCAAAAGGGACAAATAGCAATGTCTCAATTATATTTATATCAAGCAGTTGATATAGTTCAGTCTAAAGGCAAAGAAGTAATTGTTTCATTTACTGAAGGTGATGAACAAAAGGGTTTACTAATGGGACTTAAAAGATTCACTAAATACTATGACTTCCCTAATGTTATGGCATTAAGAAATATAATTGCTGAAAAATTAAAGGAAGAAAACAAATATTGTTTTTAATTTATTTATAAATTTAGGTATGAAATATCTGATATTTATTCCTTTTTTTCTGTTTTATAATATTACCAAATCTCAAGATGACCAAGTAATTTATGATATTATTAGTGAAGTTTCGTCTGAGAGAATTAAAAAAGATATTAAAAAGTTAGCTTCATTTGGAACAAGACATACTTTAAGTGATACATTATCTGAAAAAAGGGGTATCGGAGCTGCTAGAAGATGGATTAAATCTACATTTAATAAAATTTCAAAAGAATGTGATGATTGTTTAGAAATAAGCTATCAAAAAAATTATTTTTCAAAAAATAAAAGAAGACTAGTAAACGATGTTTGGATAAATAATGTTGTTGCCATTCAAAGAGGATCAAAATACCCAAACAGGTATATTATAATGAGTGGTGATATTGATAGTAGAGTATCTGATCCTAATGATTTTTCTTCTGATTCACCCGGAGCAAATGATAATGCTTCTGGAATGGCAGGAGTTTTAGAAGCATCTAGAGTATTAAGCAAATATACATTTGAAAATAGTATAGTTTACTTGGGTCTATCAGGTGAAGAACAAGGACTTTATGGCGGAATGGGATTAGCAGAATATGCTAAAGAAAACAATTGGGAAATTATTGGAGTTTTAAATAATGACATGATTGGAAATATCGAAGGTATTGATGGAATAATCGATAATTATAGTTTTAGAATTTTTTCAGAGCCTACACCAGCAAATGAATCTGAAAAATCAAGAAAAAGAAGAAGGTTTTATGGAGGAGAAGTAGATGGAAATTCAAGACAATTAGCGAGATATATTCATAAACAAGTTAAAAAATTTATGCCAAAATTAAATCCTATGATGATATATAGGCTTGATAGATTTGGAAGAGGAGGTCATCATAGGCCATTTAACGACCTAGGTTATCCAGGTGTGAGAATAATGGAAGCTCATGAAAATTATAATAGACAACATCAAGACTTAAGAACGGAAGAAGGAATAAAATATGGTGATGTTATTGAAGGAGTAAATTTTAATTATGCAAAAAATATTACGGCTGTAAATGCAATTAATTTAGCCTCTTTAGGATGGAGTACTCCAGAACCTAAAAATGTTAAAATTGGTGGAATAGTAGAACCATCTACTAAACTAAAATGGGATATTTCTACGGACAAGAATATTATAGGATATAAAATTTATTGGAGAAAAACTACTTCTCCATTTTGGGAAAACAGCAAGCTAGTTGGGAATGTAAATAATTATAAACTAAATGGAATTGTTATTGACAATTATTTATTTGGGGTTTCAAGTATAAGTGAAAAAGGCTATGAAAGTGTTATAGTATTCCCAAAAGATATTTTTTAAGTTTTAGTTTTCAACTATTTTTGAAAAACTATTTTTATCAGTTTTTCCTTCAGTATTAAAAACTAGAACTCTAGAATCTTTGTTTAAACCTATATGATCTTTTAACTTTTTTAACTTATTATCATTTAAACATTTAATCAATCCTGCTAATCCAGCAGCACCAGATTCTCCAGAAATTATTTTTATATCATCTAATAAAGGATTATAAAACAGTTTCATCGCTGACATAACTTCAGTATCTGTTATTTTAATAACTCCATCACAACCTCTCTTAATTATTTCCCATGCTGACTTAGAAGGAATTCCACAATTTAGACCTGCCATAATTGTAGATAAATTTCCTTTAGGCGAAACTCTTCTGCCTTCATAAAGAGATTGATAAACCCCACAAGATTCCACTGGTTCAACTAAAATAATTTTAGGTTTATTTTTTCCATATCTATTTAAATAATACCAAATACATGATGCTGACCAGGATCCAACACCACATTGTATAATAACAATGTCCAAATCTGGTTGATTTAATTTATTAATAGTTTCTTCCATTTCAATAAAATGAGTTAAATAACCAGACATAATATATGCTGGAATTAGCTCATAATTACTCCAAGAGGCATCTTGAATTAATTCCCAATTCATCTTTAATGAAATTTTAGCAGCATAGTTACAAGTATCTTCATAATTCATTT
Source organism: uncultured Bacteroidota bacterium (assembly GCA_902511755.1). Classification (GTDB taxonomy): domain Bacteria; phylum Bacteroidota; class Bacteroidia; order Flavobacteriales; family Flavobacteriaceae; genus MAG-121220-bin8. The sequence goes on from CABXGL010000025.1 coordinate 11,012, forward strand.
TTAATTGATCCACCCTAGCTCCTAAGTCTGAAATAGCCTTTATTCTTAGTTTAGATGTATCTTTGGGTACATAAACAATACATTTTTTATTATATTTTTTTGCAGACCAGGCTAAACCTTTTCCATGATTACCATCAGTTGCAGTACAAAAGACATCAATATTTGGTTTGTTTTTTAATATTTGACTAACTGCATAAGATCCTCCCAAAACTTTAAAAGAATCTAATCCAAATCTATTTGACTCATCTTTGACATATAGATTTGAAATTTTTAAAAGATTTGAAAGAGCAGGTAATTTATGTAAAGGAGATTTTTTATAATTATTTATAGCTCTATGATAAGAAATAGACTTACTCTTTTTTAAAATTTGATTAGTAATATCAGTTGGTAAAATATTAGATGGATAATTAATGATAAAATCTTTCATCAAATTTTAATCAATTATAAAGCCTTGTTTTTTCATCCATTCATCATTATAAATTTTTCTAATGTAACGACTTCCGGAATCGTGAAGTAAAACTACCACTATATCATGTTTATTAAAATGCTTTTTTAATTGAATTAGGCCTTTTATAGCTGCTCCACAAGAATTGCCACCAAAAATACCTTCTTCTCTAGCTAACTTTCTAGTATATATAGCTGCATCTTTATCATGAACTTTTTCAAATGCATCAATCAAATCAAAATTTACATTTTTTGGCAAAATATCTTCACCTATTCCCTCAGTAACATAAGGGTATATTTCTTTTTCATCAAAAACTCCAGTCTCATGGTATTTTTTAAATACAGAACCGTAAGTATCTATTCCCCAAACTTTAATATTTGAATTTTTTTCTTTTAAAAATTTAGCTACACCAGAAATGGTTCCCCCAGTGCCAACCCCAACAACAAAATGAGTGATTTTTCCTTTTGTTTGAGACCATATTTCGGGTCCAGTAGATTCATAATGGGCTTTAGTATTTGATAGATTATCATATTGATTAACAAACCAAGAATTAGGAGTTTCTTCTGCAATTCTTTTAGATGTAGAATAGTAAGATCTTGGATCTTCAGGCTTTACATTTGTTGGACAAACTACTACTTTTGCTCCAACAGCTTTTAATATATCTAATTTTTCTTTAGACTGCTTGTCTGAAGAAACACAAATAAGATTATAACCCTTTACAATAGCTGCCAATGCTAAACCCATTCCAGTATTTCCTGATGTACCCTCAACTATTGTTCCTCCTGGAACTAACCTACCATCATTTTCAGCCTCTTCAACCATCTTTAATGCCATTCTATCTTTAACTGAACTTCCGGGGTTAAAATATTCAACTTTAGCCAAAACTAAAGCGTCAATCTCTTTTGTAATATTGTTTAATTTAACTAAAGGAGTATTTCCTATAGTTTCTAATATATTTTTTGAATATTCCATTTAAAATTTAAAAATATAAAGTTAACCTTTAAGATTATTAATATTGAATTGAAATTAAGATTTTATCAATTAATTTTTAAAGATTGGGTTGGAGAAATTCTTCCAATTATATATGATGGAATAATCAACATTAGTAAACAAAAAAATAAAATTCCTAAATTCAAAATAATTATAGTGAATAAGTTTATATCAACAGGCACTTCAGAAACATAATACGTTTCAGGATTTAATTTAATGAATCCTGTAAATTTTTGAAAGAAAATTAAACCAAGTCCAATAATATTACCAAATAAAAGTCCAATTGAAATTAAATAAGCTCCATTAGAGAGAAAAATATATCTAATACTATTAATATTTGAACCTAAAACTCTTAAAATTCCTATTAGTTGAGTCTTTTCTAAAATTGTAACAAGTAATGCAGTGATCATGTTTATACCACCGACCAAAATCATAATTACAATTATTACAAATATATTCATGTCAAATAAAGCAATCCAATTAAAAATATCAGAAAATTTATCTGAAACATTTATAACATCTAAATTAGATGGAGTAATAGAATACAATTTATCTGAAGTCTTAGAAATAACATTAAAATTTTCAATGAAAATTTCAAAGTTTCCAATTTGATTTGAATTCCATTTATTCATCTTTTGAATATGTTTGATATCTCCTAAAAAATAAATTTGATCAAATTCAATTAAACCAGAATTAAAAATTCCAACTATTTTAAAATTTCTATTATTAGGGATAGAAGAATCTGTTTTTAAAAAAGAGATTTTGAATTTTTCACCTATTTTTAAATCTAATCTTTTAGATAAATATTCTGAGATAATTACCTCATTAGTTATTTTATAATTTATTGAAGGTATTTCACCTTCTATAATATATTCAGAAAAAATTTTCCAATTAAAGTCTTCGTTTATTCCTTTGAAAACAACCCCTTCAAATGTAGATTTTGTTGTAATAACACCAGACTTATAAGCTACACTTTGAATATGATTAATCTCATCAATTTTATTATTTGTATAAAATTCTTGATTAATTAAAATAGGATTTAAAGATGACTGAGAAGAATTATTTTGAAAATTTGAAACTGAAATATGTCCAAAAAATGATGAAATTTTATTTTGTATAGTCTTTTGAAGTCCAAATCCTGATGAAATTGAAATAATCATCATCAAAAAACCAATTGTTATAGATAATATAGATATTTTTATTATTGGGGCGGAAATAGTATTTTTATAAGGTTTAGACCTTATAATTCGAGATGCTATAAATGATTCAAATCTCACAACTAATGAAACTTAATATAATTAAATTCAAAAGTACCTTTTTTTTAATTTTAATATGCTTTAGTTATTTATCTTTTTCTCAAAACAAGGATCAATTATCATTGGGAGCTGACCAAATAGAATTATTCATAGATGATTTGAAAGGAAAGAATGTTGCAATTGTAGCTAATCAAACTTCAAAAATAAAATCTGATTATAAATATGTTCATATTATTGATTCATTATTAAGCTTAAACATTAATATTAAAAAAGTTTTTTCTCCTGAACATGGATTTAGAGGAATAGCAGATGCTGGAGAAAAAGTTGAAGATGGAATAGATTTAAAAACAGGATTACCTATAATATCTCTTCATGGATCAAATAAAAAACCCACTACGGATCAAATGAAGGATATTGATATAATTATATTTGATATTCAAGATGTTGGAGTTAGATTTTACACATATATTTCAACTCTCCATTTAGTAATGGAAGCGGTTGCTGAGAGCAATAAAAGATTGATAATTTTAGATAGACCAAATCCAAATGGACATTACATTGATGGTCCAATTTTAGAAGATAAGTTTAAAAGTTTTGTTGGAATGCATCCAGTTCCAATTGTACATGGAATGACTATTGGTGAGTTTGGAATAATGATTAATAATGAAGGCTGGCTAAAAAACAAAATTAATTGTGATCTTAAAGTAATTCCAATTAAAAATTATGAAAGAACTATAATCTATAATTTACCTGTAAAACCTTCTCCTAACCTTCCAAATAAAACATCTATTAATTTATATCCAAGCTTATGTTTTTTTGAACAAACACCCATTAGTATTGGAAGGGGAACAGAAATGCAATTTCAAATAATGGGAAATCCCAATTGGGAAAAAACAGATTTTAAGTTTATACCAAGATCTATGTCTGGAGCAAAATCTCCAAAACATTTAAATAAAATATGTAACGGAATTGATTTAAGAAATCATACTTATTTAAACGAAATAAATTTGGAATGGATAATTTATGCTTATAATAAATCTAAAAATAAATCTTCTTTTTTTAGAAGTGGTTTCAATAGATTAGCAGGAAATGACAAGCTGCAAAATCAAATTATTAATGGCATAAATGAAGAAGAAATTAAATTGAGTTGGAAAAAAGGAATTGAAAAGTTTAAAACAATTAGATCAAAATATCTTTTATACAATTAAGGAATATTCAAATATTTATGTGTTTGTAGAGAAACTTTCCATTTTGTATTATTCATAATATAATCTACAATAACTGGCATCATTTCATCTCTCTTAGTCCATTCTGGTTGCAGATATAGAATACAGTTTTTAGAAACTTTTTTAGCTTCTTCTTCAGCAAATTTTAAATCAAGCTTATTATAAATAATAATTTTTAATTCATCTGCTTTTTTATAAACTTGATTTAATGGAATTTTTCTTTTTTTTGGTGATAAACAAATCCAATCCCAATCACCAGTTAGTTTATTTGAACCTGAAGTTTCTAAATGGGTTTTAAAATTATTTTCTTTTAGTAATTCTGTTAATGGATTCATATCCCAAATTAACGGCTCCCCACCAGTTATAACTACAATCATACATTTATTTTTAACATTTTGAACTATTTCATCTACAGATTTAATGGGATGGATATCTGAATCCCAACTTTCTTTAACATCACACCAATGACATCCTACATCACAGCCAGCAATTCTTATAAAATATGCAGCTGATCCTTTATAATATCCCTCACCCTGAATAGTATAAAAAGCTTCCATCACTGGCAAATTAAGTCCTTGATTTAATTTTAATGAATTATTGCTTTGATTCATTCCACAAATATATATCATATAATTAATTAAGATTTAAAAGGAATTAGTACTTTTAGAAAAGTTTTTAGAATGAATAAATATATCTTAATTCTTGTAATTTTAATTTCTCTTGGT
>CABXGL010000026.1 GCA_902511755.1 uncultured Bacteroidota bacterium
ATATATACGGTTTTAATCTATCTACTGTTGAATCTAATGACGAATGGACTCAAGTATATGGTGGAGTAATTACAAATATGCGCCATATAGCCAAGAATTCTACAAGTGACCTACTTGTAGGGATTTCTAAGGTAATTGAGGCTCATGCTATTGGAACAGCTGCTTCCTTGTGGGGAAATATTCCTTATTCAGAATCTAACAATATAGAAATTTCTGATCCTAAATTTGATAGTCAAAAAGCTGTATATACTGCAGCTATTGCTTTATTAGATGCAGGGATAGCTAATTTAAACTCTGCTACTAGTTTTAGTTTAAGTCAGGATATTTACTTCAATGGAGATAAAGATAAATGGATAAAGGCTGCTAATACATTAAAAGCTAGGTTTTACTTACATCAGAAAGATTATTCAAGTGCTCTTTCTGCAGCTCAAAGTGGTATTAGTGCTTCTTCAGGTGATATGAAATATAAACCTAGAGGAGCAACAAGTCAAGCTTCTGGTGATAAGAATTTATTTTGGACTATTTTGGAAGGTTCAAGATCAGGGGATATAGGAAATTCTAGTGGAGGTTCTGATAGTTATCTATTGCAATTACTAGATGCTTCTACTTCTGTTTCAAGAAATCATTCAAAAACCAATGAGGCAGCGAGACATGCATATTATAAAATAGATGCATCAGGTGGAAAAGCTAATAAGGGAATTATTGAACAATTTGAACCTCAAAATATGGTTACTTATTTTGAAAATCAATTAATTAAAGCTGAATGTGCTGCTCGTGCTGGTGGAGTTGCAGCGGGACTACCACATTTAAATGCGGTTCGTTCTTGGTTAAATTCTGGTGGACAGCTTAATTCAAGTTTTGCTGGTTTAACTTATAAGTATGATGCTTTTGTCGCTGCTGATTTTGATAACGGAGGAGTTGAAAATGCTGATAATGTGGATTCTAAAACAGCTTTTATAAGAGAAGTGATAGAAGAACGCTATGTTTCAGGTTTTGGAATGCATATGCCTTTTAATGATGCTAGAAGATTAAGAAAAAGTGGTTCTGCTTATGCTGTTCCTTTTGTTTTGGTAGATGGACCTAACCCTCCATATCCTGAAAGAATGCCATATTCAGCAAATGAGCTAAACTCTAATTCTAATGCTCCAGCTGATCCTGGAATTTTTGCAAAAACTGAGGTTAACAACTAATTTGTAAGAACCTTATTATTTACCTTGGCTATTTGATAAAATTATCAAATAGCTAGGGTAATTATTAAAAAAAATTATTTTTTTGAAACATTTAGGATATTTATTATTTCTTATATGTGTTTTCTCTTCATGTAAATCTGATATTAATGCAGACTTACTTATCATAAATGGAAATGTTTATGATGGAATTACTTCCAAAGCCCAAAATGTCAATATTGCTATTAAAAATGATAAAATTATTTATATAAGTGATAATAAAAAATCTATTAATGCCAATAAAATTATTGATGCTGAAGGTTTAATTATTTCACCTGGATTTATTGACACCCATACTCATTCAGACAGGGACTTGAATAATAAGGAAACTTCACATAATCTGCCTTTTTTAAAACAAGGTATTACTACAGTTGTAGTTGGAAATGATGGAGATAGCTATTATCCTATTTCTGAATATAAATCATTGTATGAATCACAAGGAATTGGAACAAATGTTATTATGTTGGTTGGTCATGGTACAATTAGAAATAAAGTATTAGGAAATATTAATAAAAAACCAACTTCAGATGAATTAATTAAAATGCAAAAATTAATAACTCAAGAGATGAGTTCTGGTGCATTTGGAATGTCTACTGGTTTATTTTATTCTCCGGGAAGTTATGCTAATACTGAAGAAATAGTTTCGTTAGCAAAAATCGTTTCAAATAATGGAGGAATATATGATACTCATTTAAGAGATGAGAGTAACTATAATATTGGTTTAATTTCAGCTATTAAGGAAACAATAGATATTGGATTAAAAGCTAATATTCCAGTTCATATTTCACACATTAAATGTTTAGGAAGAAATGTGTGGAATCAAAGTGATTCTATTATTAAATTAGTTGAATTTTATAGAGAAAAAGGATTAAATATTACTGCCAATCAATATCCTTATGATGCATCAGCTACAAGTTTAAAAGGGGCAGTTGTTCCTAGATGGGCTGAAAGTGGGGGTAAAGATTCTTTATTTATTCGTTTTAATGACAAAAAAAATAAAACTAGAATATTAAAAGAAACAAGTTCAAATATATTTAGAAGAGGAGGAGCTGATAAATTATTGATTGTAAATTCCAAAAATTCTGATTTAATTGGAAAAAATTTATTAGAATTATCAATTGAATTTAATAAACCTCCTGAAGAAGTAGTATATCAATTAATCAAGTCAGAAAATATTGGTGTTGCTTCTTTTAATATGATTGAAGAGGATATTACAAATTTCATGAAGCAGAGTTGGGTTTTTACAGGTTCTGATGGTAATACTGGTCATCCTAGAAAGTATGGTTCATTTCCTAAAAAATATTCTGAATATGTTGTTGAAAAAAAGATTCTTGATCTCTCTGAATTTATTACTAATAGTACTTCTAAACCAGCAGAATTTTTTAATGTTAACAAAAGAGGTAAAATTAAGCAGGGATATTATGCTGATATTATTATATTCGATCCATTATATTTTAAAGACAAAGCAGATTATTCTAATGCATTTACATATTCAGAAGGCTTAATTTACAGTATAATAAATGGGGAATTAATAATTGATAAAAATAACTTTACTGGTAAATTAAAAGGAAAAGTTTTAAAAAAATAAAAAATATTTCTATGAGAAAATTAGAATTACATTGGAAGATTATTATTGGAATGTTATTAGGTCTAGTATTTGGTTTTATAATGACCCAAGTTGATGGTGGAAAAGATTTTTCTAATGATTGGATAAAACCTATAGGAACTATATTTATTAAATTATTAAAACTAATTGCCATTCCTTTAATATTAGCATCTTTAATAAAAGGTATTTCAGACTTAAAGGATATCTCCAAATTTCAACTCATAGGATTAAGAACTATTGTTATTTATGTAATCACTACAATTATAGCGATTACAATAGGTTTATTATTAGTCAATTTTTTTGAACCTGGAAATGGAATTTCTAATGAAACAATATCAAAATTAACAAATACTTATGCCCAAAATAGTGGTGTTCAAGACAAATTAGCTGCTGCATCAGTACAAAAGGAAACTGGTCCATTACAATTTGTTGAGGATATGGTACCTGATAATGCCTTTAAAGCATTTAGTAATAACAGATTAATGTTACAAGTAATTTTCTTTTCTATTTTTCTTGGTATTTCAATGCTTTTGATTGGTGACAAAAAATCTAAACCTCTAAAGTCTTTATTTGATTCATTAAATGATGTTGTTCTTAAGATGGTAGATTTGATAATGCTTACTGCTCCATATGCTGTTTTTGCTCTTCTTGCAAATGTTGTTGTATCATCTGGTGATCCGGATATTTTATATGCTTTGTTAAGATATGCTATTGTTATAATTATTGGATTATTATTAATGATAGTTATATATTCAATAATTGTTTCATCGTTTACTAAAAAGAATCCATTTTGGTTTCTAAAACAAATTAGTCCTGCTCAACTTTTAGCTTTTTCAACTTCTAGTAGTGCTGCTACTCTTCCAGTAACAATGGAAAGAGTAGAAGAGCATATTGGAGTAGATAAAGAAGTATCGAGTTTTGTTTTGCCTGTTGGGGCAACTATAAACATGGATGGTACAAGTTTATATCAAGCTGTTGCTGCCGTATTTATTTGTCAAGCATTGGCCTTTGATATTTCTTTTGCAGATCAATTAACTATAGTTCTTACTGCTTTATTAGCTTCAATTGGAACAGCCGCTGTGCCTGGTGCAGGAATGGTAATGTTAGTAATTGTTTTGGAATCGATAGGTTTTCCATCTGATAAACTAGCAATTGGTATTGCCCTTATTTTCGCTGTTGATAGACCTCTAGATATGTTCAGAACAGTTGTGAACATAACAGGAGACGCAACCGTTTCTATGTTAGTAGCAAAATCTGTTGGAAAATTAGGAGATCCAAAAGTTAAGAACTGGGATGATAATTATAAAAATGTAAAAGGTTAATATTTATAAATTAAAATAATATTTGATTAAATAAATAATGACTAAAAACAATAAAATAAATCGTTTTCTACTACAATACGGAATTAAGGATTCAACAATAAATTATGGATTAAATTCAGATGAATTAAATGAAATTTGTATTAGAAAAGGTTTAGGAACTTATGCTGATTCTGGAGCGTTAGTTGTAAATACAGGTGAGTTTACTGGAAGATCCCCAAAAGATAGATTTATTGTAAAAGATAAAATAACAAATAATAAAATTTGGTGGGGGGACATTAATTTACCCTTTGATTCTAATAATTTTGATAATTTGTTTAAAAAAATTGTCAAACATATTTCAAATAAAGAACTTTTTGTATCTGATTCTTATGCATGTTCTGATCCTAGATTTAGGGTTAATCTAAGAGTTGTCACTGAACTACCTTGGGTAAACATCTTTGCTTTAAATATGTTTTTAAACCCTAAAGAAGAAGAGTTAGACACTTTTAAACCAGAATGGCTCATAATTCAAGCACCAAGTTTTATGGCAGTTCCTAAAAAGGATGGCACACGATCTCATAACTTTTCAATAATAAATTTCTCTAAAAAAATTATACTTATTGGAGGATCAGGTTATACTGGAGAGGTAAAAAAAGGAGTTTTTTCGGTTTTAAATTTTCTTTTTCCACAATCAAAAGATGTATTACCAATGCATTGCTCTGCAAATGTTGGAAAAAATGGAGAAACAGCTATTTTCTTTGGTCTTTCTGGTACAGGAAAAACTACATTGTCAGCTGACCCTAATAGAAAACTTATAGGGGATGATGAACATGGGTGGTCAAATGATAATGTGATTTTTAATTTTGAAGGAGGTTGTTATGCTAAGGTTATTGATTTAAAAGAAGAAAATGAACCTGAAATATATGGAGCAATTAAAAAAGGTGCATTATTGGAAAATATTGTTTTTAAAAAAAATAGTAATTCCGTTGATTATATGGATTCATCTATAACTCAAAACACAAGAGTTAGTTATCCTATTAATCATATAAAAAATATTCAAAAACCTTCTATTGGGCATAAACCAAAGAATATATTTTTTTTAACAGCCGATGCCTTTGGTGTATTGCCACCTATTTCAAGATTACTTCCTAGCCAAGCAGCATACCATTTTATTTCTGGATATACAGCTAAAGTTGCGGGTACTGAAGCAGGAGTAATAGAGCCAATACCTTCTTTTTCGGCATGTTTTGGAGCACCTTTTATGCCTCTTCATCCCACTGTTTATGCAGAAATGTTAATTTCTAAAATGAAAGAAGCAAATGTAAATGTTTGGTTGGTTAATACTGGTTGGTCAGGAGGTCCTTATGGAATAGGTAAGAGAATTAAGTTAAAATATACTAGAAGAATGATTGATGCTGCGTTATCAGGTGAGCTTGGACCATATTCATATAAGAATTACCATATTCACTCAGTTTTTGGATTAGCACAACCTAGAGAATGTCCAGGCATCCCAAAAAGATTACTTAGTCCACGAGCTACATGGAAAAATGACAAAGCTTATTATAAAATGGCATTTAAATTATCCAATGCTTTTAGAGAGAATTTTGATAAATTCGAAAACATTGCAAATGAGGAAATAAAAAGAGGAGGGCCTCAAAGATTTTCTAATAGGGTCTTTGATTTTAATTAACTTACATATATAATGAATAGACTACTAATTATACTCTCTTTTATTATACTTACAAACCCAATTTTATCTCAAGAAAAAACATCTCCATCTAATATATTATTTGTTGGTAATAGTTTTACCTTTTTTTGGAATATGCCTCAGTTAGTTTCTGCTATGGCAGAATCACAAGGAGTTTTAATTAATTCCTATCAATCAACTGTAAGTGGAAGTAGCCTAGAGCAACATTGGAAAGGTGAAAAAGGTTCCCTAACTAGAAAAAAAATTAACGAAAATAATTGGGATTATGTAGTGTTAAGTGATCATAGCCTTAGAACAATAGATGCTCCTGAAAAATTTAGAGAATATGGAAAAAAATTTATTGATCTTGTACGTTCTAAAGATGCTGAACCTATTTTTATGATTACTTGGTCTTACAAAGACAATATTTCAATGCAACAAACCATCTCTAAAGAATATATTAAACTTGCCAATGAATTTAATGTCAAGTTTTTTCCTGTTGGACCAATATGGGATGATATTAGAAAAGATAATCCAAATATAGATCTCTATTTTGACAATAAACATCCATCGTCTGCTGGATCTTATTTAATTGCATTAATAATAACCAAAACTCTTACAGGAAAATCAATAAAAGATATTCCAAGGAGGTTGTTTAAAATAGATGAGAAAGGTGAGAAATTTTATTTATCTTTCGTTTCATCTTCAAATTCCAAATATCTAAAGGAATTCGTAGATAAATCAATCAAATAACTAATAAAAATTGAAAACAAAGCAAATTGGATTAATACTGGGTCCAGCCCTTTTTTTAATCACACTTTTATGGTTTCATCCAGAAGGATTAAGTAAAGAAGCAAATGCCATATTAGCTTCTACACTTTGGGTAGCAGTTTGGTGGATTACTGAAGCTGTTCCTATTGCCATAACCTCTTTGTTGCCAATTGTTTTATTCCCATTAACTGGTGGACTGGGATTAGCAGAAACTACAGCTTCATTTGGTCATCGTTATATTTTCTTATATATAGGTGGTTTTATATTGGCAATCGCTATTGAACGTTGGAATTTACATAAAAGAATAGCCTTAAATATTATCCAATTCATTGGAACTAATGTGAAAAGTATCATTTTCGGATTCATGATAGCTACTGCATTTCTTTCCATGTGGATTTCAAATACAGCAACCTCTGTAATGATGCTTCCAATTGGTATGGCTATTATTAGTCAACTTATTGATAATCCTGATACAATTGAAAATGAAAATAAAACCTTTGGAAAAGCATTAATGTTGGCTATTGCATACAGTGCATCCATAGGTGGAATAGCAACATTAATAGGTACTCCGCCTAATTTAGTATTAGCTGGAATTGTTCAAGAAACCTATGGAGTTGAAATTACTTTTTCAAAATGGTTCATGTTTGGCCTACCTATTTCATTAATTCTTTTAGTTCTATGTTGGAAATATTTAACTGAATTTGCTTTTTCATTTAAACAAAAATCTTTTCCAGGTGGAAAAGCTGAAATTAATAAACAATTAAAATCATTAGGTAAAATATCTTATGAAGAAAAAATGGTTTTAGTAGTGTTTATTTTAACTGCATTAGCATGGATAACAAGGTCCATTCAAATAGACGGTATTCAATATGGATTAGTAAAAATAATACCTAATATAGACGATACAATTATTGCAGTTATTTCAGGAATAATATTATTTATTTTACCTGCGTCTAAGGAAAAAAGTCGAAAACTTATTAATTGGGAAGAAGCAGTTAGAATGCCTTGGGGAATTCTTTTACTTTTTGGAGGAGGTTTAGCATTAGCACAAGGATTTACAACAAGTGGTTTAGCGGAATGGATTGGTGGACAAATGACTTTACTGGAAGGAGCATCACTTTTTATTATACTTTTATTTTTAATTGCTATGGTAAATTTCTTAACTGAAATCACTTCCAACCTTGCTACAACTGCTATGATTTTACCTATCCTGGCTCCTTTGGCATTAATAATTGATGTACATCCCTTTATTTTAATGGTAGGTGCAACTGTTGCAGCATCTTGTGCATTTATGTTACCTGTGGCAACACCTCCAAATGCTGTTGTTTTTGGATCAGGCTATCTAAGAATTCCAGATATGGTTAAAGTGGGTATATGGATGAATTTATTTTCAATAATTTTCTTGACATTAATGGTATATTTTTTATTACCTCTTCTTTGGGAATTTGATCCTAATGATTTAATAGGATATATTAAGTAAACATATGAGACTTGCATCGATTGATATTTTAAGAGCAATTACAATGGTTCTTATGATATGGGTAAATGATTTTTGGACCTTAACAAATATTCCAAAATGGTTGAAACATGCCAATAGTGTTGAAGACTATTTAGGTTTTTCTGATATTATATTTCCATTATTTTTATTTATTGTTGGCTTAAGTATACCATTAGCAATCAAAAACAGAACAGATAAAGGTTATTCCAATATCTCTATTTCAAAGCATATTGTAGTTAGATCTATTTCTCTATTGATAATCGGAGTTTATATGGTTAATTACGAAACTGCACATGATGAAAGTATTTTTATAGGAAAAACTTACTGGACATTATTAATGGCTTTTGCTGTTGTATTAATTTGGATAGACTGGAAAAAAAGTCCTATCAAATCCTATTGGCACCCTTATATACAGTTTTTAGGTTTTATTATTTTAATCTTTTTAGCTTTTATATATAAAGGAGGTGAAAATGGTTCACTTTGGATGACAACACAATGGTGGGGGATTCTGGGCCTTATTGGCTGGGCATACCTCTTAAATTCACTGGTTTATGTGTTTTCAAAAGGTTCCCTGTTAATCATGTCTTTATTATGGTTGTTATTGATATCATTGTCTATATTAAATCATTCAGAAATGTCTATAGAATTCACAGGTTTCTCTGGATACTTTTCAACTATATTAACTGGTACTATACCTGCATTTACTACAGCAGGAGTTGTAGCCACATTAATATTCAAAAAATTTCAAAAAACAGTTATTAAATGGAGCTATCTAAGTTTGATTTTTTTAGGAATTATTAATTTAATTTTTGGATTAGCAACTAGGCCGATTTGGGGTATTTCTAAAATACAAGGAACCCCATCATGGTTAGGGATTTGTACTGGAATTGGTTTTTTAATGTTTGCATTGTTATACTACATTGCAGATGAGAAAAAACACACGAATTGGGCAAAAATAATTGCTCCCGCTGGAACTGCTACCTTAACTTGTTATATGATACCATACTTTATTTATCCCCTTAGAACTATTACGGAGATAAGAATCCCAGAAATTTTAACTAATAATCAAATAGGCCTATTAATGTCTTTTGTTTTTGCTCTTCTAGTAGTTATATTTACTGGTTTGTTAGAAAAAAAACGTTTTAAATTAAAATTATAAATAATATTCCTTGAAAAAATTTATAAAACTTATATTAATTTTTAATTTTTATTTAATTTTCTCCCAAAACATTATAGTTGATCAGAGTTCATTGAATCAATATGACAAGGACAACTACGCCCATTTTAACTCCTTTACCTATTATGGTGCATTCAGTGGACAGCATAATACAATTCCTGTTCTCTCTCAACCCACAGATAGAATAAATTTACCCAATACTTTTCCAGTTCTTGGAAATCAATTTACTCTAGAAGCAATGGTTTATTATAAATCACATCCTACAAATCTTCATCGAGGAATTATTCAAGGTGATCAAGTAGCTGCTAAAAAAATCAAAAACATCAGTCCACCAACCATTACATTTAATAAGGAAAATGGTGTAAATCAGATAAGATACGGATTTGGAATTGGACCAAATATAAAAAGGAAACAGAGAAAAATTAATTCGGTATATAATGATAATACATGGCACCATGTTGCTTTTACTTTTGATGGAACAACTACTAAGTTATATGTTGATGGTAATGAGGTTGATAGTTCTGATTTTGCTTCAGGATTAACCCCACATCAAGTCCCAATTTCAATTATTGGAAATAATTTTTTAGGAAAGATGGATGAAGTTAGAATTTGGAATATACCTCGAACCCAGACAGATATTCAGTCAACAATGAATGGCACCCTTAGTGGTAATGAAACGGGATTACTTGCATATTATCCAATGGATGTTAATGAAAATTGGGAACTGATTGATCACAGTCCAAATGAAAATCATGCTTCCATTGTAGATGCTGAAATATTACAAAAGTATAGTTCTCAAAACTGTGATTCTCCTGATGGAAGTAGTCTTTGTCCTTTCCCAAAAATTCGTGATGCTTTAGAGGTTGCCCAAGCAGGGGACAATATCCTAGTAAAGGAGGGAAGGTATTCTGAAGTTTTATTTAATGAATTAATTAATCATTCATTTGAAACTGAAGATTTAAAATTAACCATTACTGGTGAAAATGACAATGTAAAACTTGATGGTACGATTGAGCTAAATGCAAATTGGGAATATACAAATGGACGGTATGTTGCACAAGTAGATATGAATGATATTTCAAAAAGAGCGGGAATAAAAGTAGAAGAGATATATGCACTTTGGGTAAATGATAGATACATGATTCCTGCTATGCCTATTAATTTTTCCAATCCTACTGATCCAACAACAAGCACTCAAAATAATCCTGAAAGTGGTACTGTATTCGATTTACATCTTACCACACCGTATTATTATGGAGGTCCTGAATATTTAGAACTTCAAGACCCATATATTGTTGGAGACATAAATAATTTAGATGCTTCAGAGGAGTGGTCTTTTGATAAAGAAAATAAAACATTACATCTAATAGCTGGCAATAATATTCCTAACTCAACAAATGTTAGAGTAAGAATTAGAACAGATATTTTGCGCTTTATACAATCAGATAATATAGAAATTAAAAATATAGATTTTTTTGCTGGAAGTTTTTATTTTCTTCAAAGTAGTTTTAATCTTTTAGAGGACTTAAAGGTTTCACATAGTTGGGAGGCAGGAATGAGTTATCAAACATTAAATGCGATTGGGTATATTCCTAGAGGAAATTTTTTTAAAGGAGGAATTAATAACACAATAAGAAATGTCATATTTGAATATATAAATGATGCAAGAGCTTTGGGTATTGCTAATTCGCCGAACCCACTTATAGAAAATGTCTTTTTTCGGAATAATGATTGGTTTGAAAATACAGTATGGGCTCCTAGTGTTGCAGATAATTTTAGAGGAAGTAATAAATGGTATCATCCCGGAGTAACTTTTGGTGGAAGTACTTTTCGTTACATAACTATGGATCAGAATCATACTGGGGGAATTCAACCAGGATTAAGATCTCTAGTTGAGTACGCTAGAATCAGAAATCAATATATTAATATTGATGGTAGTGGTATTCAAAGAACTTCAGGAAATACAATAAAGTCTACAACCCGTTATAGCTGGCTTTTAAACACAAACCGAAATGGGATGAGGTGGGATAGTGGATGTGCTGGCGTTGAGGCTGTTGTTCATAATGTGGTGTCTGCTGGGAATAAGAGAAACTTTAGATTAAAGGGTGATAAACATAGAGCCTTCCATTTATTAGCATATGACAGTAATACCGTTAATATAAGTCTCCCAAAAAATAAATTTTGTGGCGAAGATTGGGGTGTTCAATCAAAAGGTGATGATAATATGTTGGGTAATGTAAATTCAAGGTTGCTTAACTCTATTGCTGAAAGAGCTTTAGGAGCAAATACTCCAGATGCTGGTGATCTTAGTATTACTGGTGGTAAGGGAGATTTAATTGCAGAAAAAATTAGTAATGAATTTTTGCTAAACCAGTCCGGTATTTGGTATGGTAGAGCATTGGATGAGGATCACGAAGCACCTTTTATCTTCCCACATTTAGAACTTCAAGATCCTTGGTTTGAGAATAGAACAAGATCTACTGCGTCTCTTGAATCTCAATTTGGAGTAAACCCATATAAAGATGCTAATCAAGATTATGACTTTAGACCAAGAAAAGGTTCAACCCTTATAGATGGAGGTGTAGTTATCCCCGGAATTAATGACGGACAGGATGATGATCCTTCTTCCCCTTTTAATCATCCTCCCTCATACTCTGGTCAACATAGAGCCTTTGTTGGTGATGCTCCCGATATAGGTCCTTATGAGTATGGTGATTCGGTATACTGGATTCCAGGATTCAGGTTCAGCTATCCTTCTGTCCCAATTCCTAGTAAGGGGGCAGTAGATGTTCCTATAGATTATAGTGTAATGTTTAATTATCCTTGGAAAACGGATTATTCAAACACTAGCGCAATCGTAAATATTACCGGTCCAGGTATTAATATAAATAAAACATTAAATTATCCTGAAAATGTAGTTTTTGCAACCTTTATCCCTGGCAAGACATATAACTGGACTGTTACAGTAGATGGTGTTAGTAGTGATAATTGGACTTTTACAGTAACTGATAAAATACATCCATTAAATGATAACTTTGTCGACATTACTGCAGAGGACCAAAAGTTAATTCCAAACCATAATAAAAACCTTCAAGTTGCAGATAATGTGCTATCTTTTTTACGTTTTGATATTCCTGAATCTATTGATGTAAGTGATAAAATATATTTAAATATAACTCCAGATCAAATTCAAAGTTTAAACGGAGGAATAGTTTTATATAAATATAATTATCAGGGATGGGGTGAAAAGTTAAATGAAAAGAATTTAGGTATGATTGATCATAGCTTGTTAACTACCTTAGAGACTATTTCTTCTTTAGAGTCAGGATCTGAGATATCTATTGATGTTTCTCAATATATAGACTCAGCTGGTGAATATTCTTTTGCTTTAGGACCTTCGTCTGCAACTGATCAGGTTTCTTTTTATAGTAAAGAGAAATATATTACTGATGGCATAGATGTTTATGTTATTCCTGGAGATCTTCTTGGTGATAATGGAAATGGAAGTGGTTATGCGCCACAGATTGATGTGTGGCCTAGTTTATCATTTGTTGACACAAAAAAACCTGTGATCACCATTATTGGTGATACACCAATGACTATAGAAGTTGGAAGCACATTTACTGATCCAGGAGCTACAGCTACAGATAATTATGATGGTAATGTTACAGTAACTGCTGCAGGTACAGTTGACGCAAATACTGTGGGGACTTATACACTGACATATACAGCTACTGACAGTAGTAATAATACACTTTCAGATACTCGTACAGTTAATGTTGTAGATACTACACCCCCTAACTTATTATTAAATGGTGATGCACCGATGACTATAGACGTTGGAAGCACATTTACTGATCCAGGAGCTACAGCTACAGATAATTATGATGATAATGTTACAGTAACTACTGCAGGTACAGTTGATGCAAATACTGTTGGGACTTATACACTGACATATACAGCTACAGACAGTAATGATAATACAACTTCAGATACTCGTACAGTTAATGTTATTGACCCCTCAGATCCAACTATTATTATTACAAGTTCAACTAATGGAGTTATAGATGGATCTATCACCAATCATTCCACTATTGAATTGACTTTCACCACAAGTAAATCGACTTCTAATTTTACAGAATCTGACATAACATTAGGTAACGGGTCTTTAAGTTCCTTTAATGGAAGTGGAAAAACTTATACAGCTATTTTTACACCAGATGAGTCTGGAGCCTGTACTATTGATGTTGCTGCTAGTACCTTTACAGGACCTCAATTAAAAAACAATACTGCTGCTACTCAATTTAATTGGACTTATGATAATGTTATTCCAACCGTTACTAATGTTACTTCTAATAAAGAAGATGGTTCTTATAAACAAGGAGGTGAAATACCTATTACTATAACTTTCAGTGAAGTGGTTAATGTAACGGGAACACCACAATTAAGCCTAGAAACAGGAAGTAGTAATGCATTAGTAAATTATTCATCTGGAACTGGAACGAATACATTAACCTTTAATTATAGTATAGAAGCTGGGCACACGTCTACGGATTTAGATTATGTAGCAACTAACTCACTTACACTGAACTCAGGAACTATAAAAGATATTGCAACTAATGATGCTATTTTGACTTTAGCTAGTCCTGGAGCTACTAACTCACTTGGATCAAACAAAGCGTTAATAATTTACAATACACCAGTTGCTAACATACAAAGTGTGACAGTTGATGAACAAACTGCTATTTCCATAACACTAGTTGGAACAGATGCAGATGGAGATAATTTGACTTATTCAATAACAGACACTCCAATTAATGGAACAGCTAATTTGGATGGTGATAAAGTTACATACATTAGTACATCGAATTCTGCAATCAGTGACAGTTTTTCATTTAAGGTAAATGACGGTAAAGAGGATAGTGCAAAAGCTACAGTCAGTATTACTATTACACCGATTAATGATATACCAGTTGCTATTGCACAAAATCTAACAGTACACAAAAAAAATTCCATAACAATTACTCTAAATGGTACGGATCCGGATGGAACAAAACCTTCAATTTATAAAATTATAAGTCTTACGTCTAATGGAACACTTTATTATAATGGAGTCGAATTAACTTCTAATGATTTAACAAAAACAATTAATTCAGCAGATATTTTCTATACTAGTACATCTAACTCTGCAACAAGTGACAGTTTTTTATTTAAGGTATATGACGGAGAAGATGATAGTGCAGAAGCTACAGTTACTCTTTCTATTACAAATTATGTGCCAGTTGCGGTTGCAGACACTAAAACTGTTGCAGAAGACGCAGCCTTAACCAGCACAGATGTGATAGCCAACGATACAGATTTAGATGAGGACGATACACTTTCTTTAACTGCAGCTACAACTGATGGCACTGGAACAGTAGCAGTAAATGCTGATGGTTTGTCGGTGGACTACACACCAGCTGCTAACTTTAATGGTACAGAAACCATTACTTATACTGTCTCGGATGGCACAGATACAGATGCTACAGGAACTTTAACTATTACAGTAACAGCAGTTAACGACACTCCAGTGGCAACACCTCAATCAGTAACTACTATTGAAGATATCCCGTTAGATATTACTCTTGCTGGAACGGATGTGGATGAAGATGCTTTAACTTATGCACTAGTAGATAATCCAACTAATGGAACGGTGAGTTTAACGGAATCAAAAGCCACTTATGTTCCAAGTACAGGATACTTTGGATCAGACAGTTTTACCTTTAAAGTAAATGATGGTACTATTGATAGTGAAAAAGGTACTGTTTCAATAACTATTACCAGTAATGATTTAGATGAGGATGGGATTTTAAATGATGATGATAAATGTCCAAATACACCTGCTGGTACACCAGTTGATGTAAATGGTTGTCCTGTTTTCATATTACCAGTGAACAACAATAAGGTAGAGGTTACCAGTGCTACTTGTATTGGTAACACCGATGGTTCGATAGGTCTTAGTGTGGAGGATAACTCTTTTGATTATACCATTACC
>CABXGL010000027.1 GCA_902511755.1 uncultured Bacteroidota bacterium
CCATTTCCGCAAAGGATGTGGTTATACCTTACGTAGTTACTAGATCTTCAGGATTTTCAGAAACTAGTGGTACGGATGCTACTTTCACTGGAAGTGGAAATGTAACTATTTCTGCTGGTCAATCTAAAGTAGATCTTACTGTTACTGCAGTTAATGATAGCGATAATGAAGACACAGAAACCATTACTTATACTATCACAAATAGCATAACCGATGGGATATATGATGCATCTAATTCTGTTGCATCAGTAAGTATTATTGATGATGAAGCACCTGCAGTAACCTGGGCTACTAGTGCAGCTAATATGAATGAAAATGGAGGCTCAATAACTATAACTGCTACTAGTGATAAAGCAAAAACTACCAGCAGTAAACTTAACTTAACAATAACGGATGGAGGAGCAACTCGTGATGTGGATTATTCTGTTGCTGAATTACAGACTGTAAACACGCTAGCTGGATCTTCGCGTGGATTTAAAGATGGTACGGGAACGGCTGTTAAATTTGCAAGCCCACGTGGAATAACCTCAGATAGCAGTGGAAATTTATTTGTTATAGATCATGAAAATCATTCAATAAGAAAGATTACTTCAGATGGTGTTGCTTCTACTTATGCTGGAAATGGTAATTATGCACATCAGAGAGAAACTGGAAATAGACTGGATGTTGGTATGGCTTATCCAATTGCTATTACTTTTAATAATGCTGGAAACGAATTGTTTTTCTCTGAAGAAGGACAGCATAGAGTTTCAAAAATTGATGCGTCTGGAAATGTATCTTTAGTTTCTGGAAATGGAAATTGGGGTGATGAGGTAGGAGATAAAAATAATGCTCAATATAGAGGAATTGGATCACTTGCATTTGCTAGCTCCGGACATCTTTATGTTGCAGAAAGACAGAAAATAAAAAAACTTGTGGATGATGGTTCAGGTAATTGGACTGCTGAAAATTTTGTTGGAACTGGAGATTGGGGTGAAAAAGATGGTACTTTAACAAATGCTTCTTTTATGCATATAAATGGAATTGTAATAGACAAATCTGGTTCTACGGATGTCATGTATGTTGCTGATAATAATGTAATTAGAAAAGTTACTATTCCTGGTGGAGAAGTAACAACCTGGGCAAATACAAATAGAAACTGGGGAGATAATGATGGTACATTAGCATCAGCGCAAATGCAAAACGTTAGAGGAATTACTCAAGATAGTTCTGAATCTTCCCTTACTCTTTATATTCTAGATGAAAATAAACTTAAAAAAGTAACCAATAATGGAGTGGAAACAATTACTGGAGGAGATTATGGATATGCTGATGGTGATTTTGATTCGGCGAAATTTAAAGAACCCTATGCTTTAGTTGTAAATTCAAATGGAATTTACATTTCTGATCAAGGCAATAATAAACTGAGAAAAATTGATCTTAAGCCTTCAATTACTATTGCTGCTGGAGCAACAACGGGTACTCTTACAATAAATGGAATAGACGATCAACTTTATGAAAGTAATGACGAGGCATTTACTGTTGCTGTAGAATCTGTTTCAAATGTATCTAGTGCTGTGAGTTCTTTCTCTAATGTTGTAACTAAAGTTATAAGTGATGATAGCGCTCCAACAATAAAATTATCAGCAAGCGATGATGTTGTAGATGAAAATGGTGGAACAGTTAATCTTGTGGTAAGTCTTGCAGATGCTTTCTCAAGTGTTAAATCTGACATGAATGCTTCTAGTAAGGCTGATTTTTATTACTTAGGAGAATACAATGGATCGAAATATTATTCATCAAAGCAAGATGATAAAGGAAGGCTTTCTTATTCTGATGCTTTAAGTCTTGCCAATACTCTTGGAGGTCAATTGGCAGTGGTAACTTCAGCTGGAGAGAATGATTTTATCACTAATAAAATTTATGAAAAAGATCCTGAGTATAACACGGATAACAATGAATGGTTAAATCACTGGATAGGCCATTCCTATGATGCAACAAATACTGTATGGAAATGGACTAATAATGCGCAAAGTGATTATACCAACTGGGGTTGGGATTATAACCCAGATTATATAGATAGATATAATACACAACTTAGATACAGAGGATTGTGGTTTAATGGAGAAAATAATTGGCATTCTCAATTTGTTATTGAGTTTTCTTCAGCAATTTCTGATATAAATGCTACTGCTGTAATTGAATTTGGTGGTACAGGAGCAAAAGATGGAACGGATTATACTACTAGCATTGGAGCTCCTGATGCAGATAGAACAGTTACTATTGCCAAAGGGCAGCCAAGTACAACTATAGTAGTAACAGGTGTGAATGATAGTACGGATGAGGCAATAGAAACTATTACAACCACTATGAAAACTCCTGGAGAGGCTGTTATTGGAGTGGATTCAAATTCAAATCCAATAAATAATTCAGCAACTATTTCAATAAGTGATGATGAACTGCCTGCAGTTACTTTAGCTGTTGCAAGTACAACAATTGGAGAAGTTGCTTCTGATGGAGTAACAACCAATACTACAATTACTGCAAATATTGACAATGCCAAATTAAATGCAGTTGATATTTCATTAGATTTTACTTCGTCAGGTGCAGGAATTGCGATTTTTGGAAATGACTTTGGATCTAATGATTTAAATAGAGTAACTACTTATGCAGGTGATGGAAACGATGGTTATCTAGATGGCGATGCTGATGAGGCAGAATTCTCAGATGGTATGAAAAACGGTACGATTGATGCTTCTGGAAATGTTTATTTAGCAGATGAATGGAATAATGTAATTAGAAAAATAACACCATCTGGAGTGGTTTCAACCTATGCTGGAACTGGATGGTATTGGGGAGATGGTGATCAAGAAAATACAGATGGCGATAAATTAAACAGAACATTAACACATCCAAATTCAGTAAAAATAAATGGTGGATATATGTATGTTGTTGAAACCAATGCTCATGCAATTTCTAGAATTAACATGAGTACAGGAGTCTTATCTAGGTATGTTGGTAAAAGATATGAACAAGGTGATGATAATGGAAATGAAACAGAGGCCAAGTTCAATAGACCTATAGATATTGCATTTGATTCTAATAACGTTATGTATGTATTAGATACAGACAATACTAAAATTAGAAAGGTGGTGGATAATGGAACCAATAGAATTGTTACAGATTATGCAGGAAATGGAAATTATGGTGATAGAGATGGAGATGCTTTAGAGGCAAATATAGCATGGACAAGATCTATGGTTATTGACTCAAATGACAATTTATATGTTACTGCTAAGGATAGAATAAGAAAAGTGTCAGCAGATGGCTCTACTGTTTCTACTATTGCAGGTCAATGGCATGATTATGCAGATGGTTATGGAACCAATGCAAAATTCCGTGATCCTACAGGATTAGCTATAGATGAGGATGATAATATTTATGTTGCTGACGGACATAATCAAAGAATAAGAAAAATTTCGGATCTATCAAATGCTCAAGGTGCTAAGGTAGAAACTATTTCAGGAACAGGTGATTATGATTATGGTGATGGAACTCAGGATGAGGCAACTTATAGACACCCACGATATGTTATTTATGGTTCAGGCGCCCTCTATGTAGTTGATACAGATGATAATAGAATAAGAAAAGTTCAGCTTCAACCAAAAATGACCATTCCTTCTGGACAAAATTCAGTTTCCTATAATATTAAATCTATTAATGATGTAGTTTATGAGACTGATGAAACAATTAGATTTACTTCTAATACTATAACTGGAGGAACTTTAGCAAATTCTAGTGCCATTGATCTTACTTTAAAAAGTGATGAATTGATTCCTAAAATTGAGCTAGATGCAGAAAGCCTAGTTCTTAATGAAGCAGATGGTACACTAGAATTGGAGGTTCATTTAACTGATGCTTCTGGTGCTACAGCTTTCTGGGAAAACACTGAAATGCCATCCGATAATTCAGGTGATTATGAATTCATGGGTGAGTTTGAGGGGCATAAATATTATTTCTCCAGATATAGCTCCCAATGGGAAGATGCTAGACAAAATGCTCTTGATGCGGGTGGACAATTATTAGTTATTAACAGTCAAGAAGAAAATGAATATGTTTCTTCTATAATGATACATAATGGAACATGGCTTGGAACAAAAAGAGCACAAGGAGAGTATGGATGGTCTAATATATATGGACCATTCGATTATAATAATTTTGATCCTTCTATTAATCTTGAAAATAATTCTGGTTATGCTATTACTTATGGAAATAAATGGTATATAAGTAATTCTGATAATTATAGACATTATATAGTAGAATATGGACCAGTTACTTCTTCTGAACTTCCTTCTACTGTAGATTTAGTTTTTGGAACGGATAGTACAGCAACAAAAGGAGATACAGCAGATGGTACAGCGGATTATAAATCATCAGCTGAAAGCTTTTCTATTGCTGCTGGATCTCAAAGTGCAAAAGTAACATTAACAGGTCTTCAGGATACTAATGAAGAACCTATAGAAACTATATTAGTTTCTATAGCAAATCCTGGCAATGTAGAATTAGGAACAAAAACTTCCTTAGAGCTTAAAATAAGTGATGACGAAAAACCAGTTGTTACTTTTGATACATCCGCAACATCCATTGCTGAAAATAATGGATCGGTTGTAGTTACTGCCACCCTTTCTAACCCTAAACTAAATCCAACAAACATTTCTTTAGGATTAACAGGTACTTCTACAATGTTGATTGACTATACTGTTTCTTCTGTTAATAAATATTCTTCTATAGCTGGTTCAAAAGATAATAATGGATGTTCAGATGGTCAAGGCTCTGATGCTAAATTTGATATGCCAACTGCAATTGTTAAATATTTGGATAATTCATTCCTTGTTGCTGACCATAGATCAAGTACTATTAAAAGAGTTTATTCAGATGGTACTGTTAGTACATTTATTGGAAAAGCTTATAATAGGAATGGTGGCTATAAAAATGGGGAATCTGCAGATGAGGTTATAATAGAAGAGCCAAGAAGTATGACAGCTGATCTTTCTACTGGAAATGTTTTTTGGTCTGAATCTGATAGAATAAATATGTATTTAGCTTCAGATAAGAAAGTGTATACTATCGGAGGCAATTCAGGTGATAAAGGAAGTATTCAATATGTTGGAGGATTGGCATGGTGGAATGGTGCTTTATATTATTCTGACATGTTTAAATACACCATTAATAAACTTAGTATTGATCCCAATACATTAGCACTTTCATATGTAGTGGTTGCTGGTAGCAGTGGAAATAGTAAATTTCCTCACGATTATCAAGATGATGAAAAAATTCCATTTGGTCAACCTGCATTTCGTTATCCTGGAGAATTGTCTGTAGATAATGATAGAAATACAATGTATGTCTCACAGTATAATTGGTGGTGGGATAATGAAAATTCCAATGCAAGTAATATTTATCGTTTAGATTTTAATTCTCAAGAAGTTTCAATTTTTGCAAAACCTGGTGACAATGGTATAAGAGATTATTTGGCAAATGTTTTTCAAGATATTATAACTTTTAGAAAGATTCAAGTTGACCAATTGGGGAATTTATATATAGCACTTTCTAAAACAGATGCAATTGCAAAGGTATCTTTCTTAGATGATGGAACAGCTTATGTTTCTGATATAATAACAAATGAGAATATAATAGAACCAGTTGGAATTGCAATTTCTGATGGCTCATTGTTTGTTGCAAATGCAGATGGACCAACAATAGGTAAAATTGGACTTGGTGCAACTATTGAAATACCTGCAACTCAAACAACAAATAATGTTACATTTGGTGCATTTAAAGACCCTTGGTTTGAAGATGACGAAACTATTGATATAAAAGTTTCAGCAATTGAAAATGGAACAGCTGCATCAACTGACATTTCTGAAGTTACTATTGTAGAGGCTACTAGATTAACTTTAGTTGCTGATGCTCCATTTGAAGGGGTTGAAGATGGTAAAGTTAGTTGGGGTGATTATGACCAAGATGGAGATATGGATTTAGCTTTAATGGGACAATCTTCCACCGGAACAATAACAAATGTTTATATCAATAATAATGGAACCTTTGAAAATACAAATCAAAATTTCACCAAATTTATTGGTGGAGACATTGAGTTTGTTGATGTTAATCAAGATGGATGGTTAGATGTTGCAGTGTCAGGAAACGCTGAAGGCAACATTAGAAAATCTGAACTTTATATTAATCAAGAAGGTAACTTCTTTGAATTAATGGAAGATTATAAGGTAGAAGGGTTATCTCAGTCTGATATGGAATGGGGAGATTTGGATAATGATGGAGATCCTGATTTAATTATTTCAGGAATTGATTCTGAAAATATATTTAGAACCTATTATTATACAAACCTTGGAAATTTCAATTTCCTTAATGAAGGTTTGTTTAGTGATGCGGGAGTAATTGATGGAGAAATAGATATTGTAGATGCAGATCAAGATGGGGATAATGATCTATTTACTAATGGATCAAGAGGAGATGTGACTAATCTTCAATCTCATCGTATGAGATTTGTAAACACCTACTATAGAGATAGTTATGATGAAGAAGGGAATAAATTAGATCAAGGAGATGGATTTAATGTTCAGCCTGGTTATAAAGATGGTAATACAGTCTATGCGGATATTGATGGAGATGGTGAACTAGACTTTTTAGCAATTGGAGAAGATGATCAGGGGAATATTCAAAGAGTAAGTAATCTAAATGCATTAAATGATCTCCCTAAGTTAAAGAATGTAGATTTTGATTTTGCTGATTATAATAATGATGGCCAAAGTGATTTGATTATTGCTGGTGAAGACCCAAATACTGGAGCGGCAATTACAAAACTCTATACTACTTTCCCAGCTTATTTTGGAAGTCAATATGGAATAGTTGAATCAGATTTAACTATTCAAGGATTAAGAGAAAGTAGTACAGATTGGATTGATTATGATAAAGATGGAGACTTAGATTTATTCTTAACAGGTCTAGATGATAATGGTATAGCTAAGGCTATGTTATATAAAGCTGAAAATAACAATAACTTAAATACAGCTCCTAATAAGATAACAAATCTTACAGCAACGCATGATGGAGTTGGTAGTGTAGAGTTTAAATGGGATAAACCTACGGATAATTCTTCTAGTGAATTTAGATATGATTTAAAAATTGGAACTGGTTATTTTGATCCAAATACAGGAGAAACAAATACGGAAGGTCCATTTAGACTAGATAATGTTATTTATGCAAATAGTGATGCTCAAACAGGATCAACCCTTATTAATATTCCATCGCTTTCAACATTGAATTCAAGAGAGGTTATTTTGAATCCAGGAACTTATTATGCTTCTGTTCAAGCTATTGATGGAGGAAATATAGGCGGAGTATTCTCAGATACAGTTAGTATTACACTTGATTATGAGTGGAAGCTACTCAATCTTGGTGGAGTTATCGATAGAAGATTAATTCCTTCAAAATCTACTCAATTAGAATTTATGGATATGGATGGTGATGGTGATAAAGATTTAATTAGTACCAATGTGGGTATGCGAACAAGTAGATATGGTAATGGAAAAACAGTTGACCAACAAGCAATAAATATTTATGCTTTTCAAAATGAAGTTTTTGTTCCTGTATATGCAGATAGCTATGGAGAGTCTAATTTTAAATTTGGGGACTTCAACAACGATGGTCAAACGGATCTAATTGTTGCTATAGAAGAAAGTAGTGGAACAAGATTACGTATGTTCTTAAATACTAGATTAATTGATGATGCAAGAGAGGATGATCCAAATACAACTAATCAAGATGAAGGCTTATACAGAGAGTATTGGAGAGAACATCGTCCGTTTGATAATAATAACGGTGGGCTTGGAGCTTATTTTGCAGAAAGCATATTTAATATTGAGTTTTCTATAAAGGATTTAGATAATGATGGACTCGTAGAAATTATTGCTGCGGGTCAATCTTCTAAACTTACAAATGAAGCAACTACTGTTATGGCAATGTTTTCTATTACAGATTCAAATCCAGACACTGATGGTCTAGATTTTGACCAATTTACTATATCTGATCCTGTAAGTGTAGTAGAAGAAGATAAATTAAGTAATTTAAGTTTTGCTTCTTATGGCTTTGGAGACGTGGATAACGATGGAGATTTTGATTTCTTAATATCAGGATATTCATTTGATGGATACAAAACACTTCTTTTTGAAAACAAAATCAAAAAAGATGAAAATGGAGTTGTGGTGCAACCTATTGAAGTATATTTTGAAGAAAAAGATAATTCTTTTGTATCAGTAAAATCTGGAACTGCTGATTTTGTTGATTTTGATGCTGATGGTAAGTTAGATGTATTATTCAGTGGACAGACATCTTCTGGAGACTTAGTAAAAGCATATAAAAATAATGGAGCTGATGGATTTGCTGATATGGATGTTGGTCTTCCAGCAGTTAGAGATGGAAGATTCGTATTTGGAGACTTTGATAGTAATGGATTTGCAGATGTTGTATACTCTGGAACAGTTAGTGGTCAAGGTAAAGTTACAAAGATGTCTTCCTGGAATACAGACTCAAATAAAATGGTAGATTCGGGGTATGATCTTTCTATGTATGAAGATGCAAATATTGGAGTAGCTGACTTTGATGGAGATTTAGACGCAGATTTAGTTATTACTGGTAAAAATAAATTTGAAACAGATAATAACAATTACTATGGATATATTTCTGATGTAGTGATGAATGTTAGAGGATTTGCAGGGCCAACAGGAGGAGGTATTGCAAATGATGATTCAGGAGATGATTATAGAGAAGGTAAGCCTCTTAAGAAATCCGTTGGAGTTAAAAAGACATATGGATTAAATGCTAGGCCATATGCACCAACTACAGTTGATATGCAAAGAGGAGAGAGATTAGGAGCTTATAATCCTAACACAGATAATGGCGGAAATAAAATTTCAGTAAGAGCTGGTGTAGCCGATGGTGAAGAATCATTATATAAATTAATTATTAAATGGGCAGGTGCTGTTGATACAGCTGCAGATGGTAAACAAACTCCTGCTGAAGGGTTAACATATTCTATAAGAATTGGAACTAATCCTTATGATGCTGAGAAAAAACAAGGTGAAGAAATATTAGCAGGTGGAGCTGATGTAGATGGTGTAAAAGCAATTGCTGATAGTGGAAATATTGGAGTTGGAGGTGATTGGGATGGTGAGGATTATGATCTTTACTGGAGTATAAATGTTCCAGCTGGTACGTATTACGCTTCTGTTCAGTCTATTGATGCAAGTTTCATAGGATCTAAATGGAGTGAAGAAAAAACGTATGAGGTTAGTTCTGGATTAAAATTGGGAGATGCTAATGGAGATGATGGAGTAAATATTTTAGACTTAACAACTGTTTTAGATAAGATCTTAGGAAATAATCTTAGAGTATTTGTTAAAGAAGTAGCAGATGTTAATAATGATGGAGAAATTAATGTAACAGATATTTCAGGTATTGTTGATTTGATATTAAATCCTCAAGGGGGTGTTGCTAATGGTTCTAATTACGATCCATATGATTGGGAGTACTACTCTAACAAACCTGTTGGTAATGCAACTTTAGTTTATACTAATGATAGAATTTACTTAGAAAATGAGAAGCCAGTAACTTCATTGCAATTCTCTATAGATTCTACTGTAGATTATGAATTATCTGAAGACTTAAAAACCCTTTCAGTTGTTAATTTTGTAAAAGATGGTAAGAGAACATTCTTAATATATAGCTATGATAATCAACCAATAAATGAGTTAACAAATGTAATTTTCGATTATCTTGATGTAAATGATAATGAAGACTTTGAGATTGGTGATATGAGAGCAGGAACTAATGACGGATTAGTTCTTGATTTAAAATACTCAGACGAAAGATTCTTTGATTCTCTTGAAGACTCTATCCGCATCTATCCAAACCCTGCTAATTCTAATGTTAATTTATTAACAAATGTCACTAAAAATGTAGAGACACTGAATGTTAATATTTATAATGTGCTAGGAGTTTCAGTTTATAGTACAACTTTGGAAAATATGGGAAGATTAAATGATTTGGATGTTAGCATGTTATCATCAGGAATTTATACTATTCAAGTTAGAATGATAACAAAAGGAAATGAGGAAATTTTAAGTGTTCATAAGCTAATTAAGAAATAGAGGTAAATGAAGAGATTTTTTCAGGCATTAATTCTCCTGTTTGGAGTAACGCTTTATAGCCAAGATTCCCTGTCCATCAAGGATGGGGCACATGGCTATGATAAAGATTTTGTTTTAAATATTTTTTTAAAAACAGATGCTAAAAAATCTTTTGGTACAACTACGGGTGATAAACAACTCCTTTCTTCGGGAACCACAACTGAAACTAAAGTAAATAAGTTAATAGATAATACTCAAAACTTTAAAAGTTCTGTAAATGTTGGAGATGTTGTCAGAAATAAAACAGATAATACTTATGCATTTATATGGGGAGAAGATCCAGATGGAGATGGAAAATATGAAATAACAAGTGATACAAGTCTTACTTTGAGCACTGATATAATGGAAAGTGGAGAAGAATATGAAATAGGTTTTGGACTATTAGATAGCAATAAAACTTTTACCTCATCAGTTAGTGTAGGGGATTTGGTTAGGAATATAACAGAAGTAAATAATGAGACGACATTTATAAATAAAATAAACGATGATACTAGTCTTGATTTGAGTCGGAATATTATAAAAAATGGAGAAGAATATGAAATTCATACAGCTCTTAAAGCATTGCAGTTTGACCTTGAGTTTCGTGGTAATAATTTTAATTATAAACCAATAGCTGATGATGGTGAAACTAAACTTACTGTTTTAAATAAAGATAGATTAGGGGGTGATGATTCTGATCATATAATTGATGTTAGAGAGGTTGGTAAAAATTCAAATAATAAAACAGAAAAATTAAGAATATTAATATATTCTCCATCAAATAAAAATATTCCTACAGGCAATGGAAATTTATTGAATTTAGGTTTTCACAATAACAACCAAGGGGGGGTATATGATTTTAATTTAGTTAATGTGAATGCCTCTACATTAGCTAACACTAAACTTTCAACTTTAAAATTGAAAGATGGAAATATAACTACTCTTGTTCCTCATTTTTCTTGGACTGACCATATACTTGATTTTGGAAGTGTCTATAAAAATTCAACAGCTGATCGTCAATGGGTTATTTCTAATCTAGGAACAGAAGATTTAAATGTTTCTCTTAATAAAAGTGAGTTAACTAAATTTTCTTTAACTCAGTTTAGTGATAAAAGCACTCCAATTACTTGGCCTCAAAAGATAGCTCCTAATGGTAAATTAGATATGAATGTTAGAGTAAATTCCTCAGTTAATGGAACTTTTGAAGAATCCTTGTTTTTAGATTCAGATGATCCGGTAGATAGTAGAAAAGGAGTAAAAGAATTTAAGTTCGTTGCTAAAGTTTATAATGACAATAAGGTTATAGTTCAATCCAATGCAGATGCAGAGAACAAGAAAACATCAGATGTTAAAGTATCCATAAATGGAGATGAGGATATTACTAGTTTTCAATTTGATTTAACAGCTGAAAATTCTAAAATAGAGCTTATTTCCAAAAGTGCTAGTTTACTTAAATCTGGAACAGATCATGTTATAAGCTCTAATGTCCGTACTGATGAATCAGGTAATAAATTCCTAAGAGTAGTCGCTTATTCTCCAAGTAATGCAGTTTTAGCTCAGCCTATTGGAGAAATAGTGAAATTCTCTGTTAAACCTGATAAAATTGTAAATCCTGGTTCATATCCTATAAATATTAGTAATGTTGTTTTAACTAATAAAGCATTAACCAATGTTTCTTATACTTCTGAAAATGGTAGTATTAATTTAATTACCGGAAGATTAGCATTTAAGTTTCCACCAGTTACTGGAGATGATAGTAAACGTCAATATATTTTGGATTTAGGTGAGATAATAAGAAATTCTTATAATAAAAAGAATATTCCTTATTTCAATAGTGGAAATAAAAAACTTACAATAAATTCAGCTTCTTCTACTAATGCTGATGTTACAATAATTGGAAACTTTCCTTTAGAAATGGATCCAGATACTGATACTTCACTAGAAATTAATTTAATTCCTTCAAATGTTTCTAACGATTTTTCTACTTATGTAAAGTTTAATCATGATGGAGGAAATGAAATGGATTCTATCCTTGTTAAAGGAACTTTAAAAAACAGGAATACTTTAGTGATGAAAAACTCTTATGTTGATAAAGGAAAAGTAAATACTATTCCTATATCCTTATTAAACTCAATTGAAGTTAAGGGAATGCAATTTGATCTAAGCGTTCCAAAAGAAACAAAATCCTTTACTTGGACTCTTACAGCAGACTCTGATGAAGATTTTACTTTTGCAGAATTAAGTAATGCCAAAGATCCTGGAATTACACATTATGTAGGTGATGAAATAAATTTTGTAAACAATGCGGGGACTACTCATCCACTTTATATTGTTACTGGTTTAGGCAATGATGGTGGCTATGATGCAACCAAACAACTTGCGGGAGTAACAAATCAAGGGGCAACATCAGGAACTGTTAAAGTGGACTTGTCTGTAGTTTCACCTGGTACGTATTACTATATATGTGGAAATCACAAATCCATGCAAGGTACTATTACAATTTTACCAAAGTTTTCTATTAACGCTTCTTCTTCTGATTTGAATGCTACAAGAACCTCTGATTTTATTTTGACTCAATCTTCCTTAGGTGGTGTAAAATATAGATTCTTAATATACTCCAATAACAATTCTCTTTTTTCAGGAAATATGGGAGATATTTTTAATATGCCATTATCCGTTGCTACAATTGATAATACTTCGATGGATATAGTAGATGGAGCTTATGATGTAGTTATCGATAATATTATAATATCAGGAAAAGAAAATTCAAATATTACTACTGAATCAACATCAACTGGAATAATTGTAATTGGAGGATCTAGTCAAAATGAACCAGAGATAGATCCAAATCAGGTAGCCTATTTAAAAGAGAATCCTGCTCTTAATACTTACTTCTATAAAGTTAAAGCTACTGATGCAGATGAAAATAATTTTCTTGATGACTTTAAAATAGTTAATGGTAATGATGATGGTACTTTTGGAATTATTTCTGAAAATGGTGACCTATATGTTGCTAAACCCCAGAATGTAGATTACGAAATTAAACAATCTTATTCTTTAGGAATTACAGTATCTGATGGTTTTACAACCAGTGCTGAAGAAACGGTTGTTGTTAAAATTGTAGATGATCCAAATCCTTTTGTTATAAATGATTTTACAGTTAATGTTTACAGAGATAATAATAAAGGAGGTGTATATGATGATGATTCTGATGACATAAGAACTTCTTCTAATTCCTCCACTAATGTTTCTTATGAATTACTTAGTGGAAATGATAAAGACGTATTTTCAATAGATGCTTCATCAGGAAAATTAACTTTTTCAAATGCTCCAGTTTTTGCTTCACCAACAGATTCAAATAAAAATAATATTTATGAAGTTTCTATTAAGGTTGTTTCCTTAGATGACACTAAAGATGATGCACCAGTAATTACTTCTGAAAAAACAATTTCAATAAAAGAAGGCACATCAGATGCTTTAACGGTAACATCTATGTTAAGTTCTAGTGCAAGTGATATTGATGGAGATGGAGTAGTCGATTCACTAGACAATTGCCCTAATATCGCAAATTCTAATCAAAGAGATTATGATTCAAATGGAGAAGGTGATGTTTGTGAGGATTCAGATGGTGATGGTGTATTAGATAATAAAGATACTTGCCCAATGATTCCAAATGCTGATCAGGCTGATTCTGATTTTGATGGAATAGGAGATGTGTGTGAAGATTCAGATAGTGATGGTGTAATTGATTCTCTGGATAACTGTTTAAATGTTGCAAATTTAGATCAAGCTGATTTAGATGGTGATGGTATTGGAGACGTTTGTGATAATGACAAGGATGGAGATACTATTCTAAACAATGTAGATAATTGTCCAACTGTAGCTAATACAGACCAAGCTGATGCTGATAAGGATAATATTGGAGATATATGTGATGATGATGATGATAATGACCAGGTTTTAGATATTAACGACCAGTGCCCCAACACTCCTGAGGGATCTGTTGTAGATATCAATGGCTGTGCTATTTTTGTTTTACCAGTGAACAATAATAAGGTTGAGGTTACCAGTGCTACTTGTATTGGTAATACCGATGGTTCGATAGGTCTTAGCGTGGAGGACAACTCTTATGATTATACCATTACCATTACAGGCAAGGATGATGTGGCCATAGCAGGGGAGGATAAGACTGCTTCCGTAACTGGACTTGCTAAGGGAACCTATTCGGTTTGCTTTAAAGTAGATGGTCAAGCAGACTACGAACAATGTTTTGAAGTGGTTATAGGAGAACCTAAAGCTTTATCTGCCTTTATTGATGTAGATAATGATAAGAGAACTACTAGTGTTCAGTTAAGTGGATCTAACCTTTATAATATTGATATTAATGGACAAAGACACCTAGTTAAGGGAGATAACTTTACAACAACACTTCCAACGGGTCTTAGTATCATTAAGATAAGTACCAACCTTGAATGTCAAGGGGTGATAGAAAGAGAGATCTTTATATCGGAAGATATACATTACTATCCTAATCCAACCAATCAGGATGTTAGTGTACATGTGTCTGGAGAGGATACAACGGTTCAAGTAAGTGTATTTAGTGAGAAGGGTGATTTAATTTACACTCAAAGACAACAAATACAAGACTTCTCAAGAAAAACAAAGATTGATTTATCCAGACAAATCACAGGAACCTACATTGTAGTGATGGATGGTCCAACTGTAAGAAAAACATTTAAAATTGTTAAAAGATGAAAAGTACCTTAAAGTTTTTTAGTTTCCTTTTTACTCTATCC
>CABXGL010000028.1 GCA_902511755.1 uncultured Bacteroidota bacterium
TCATATACTGCATCATACATCACTTTCTTTTCTGGATAAGGAGAATCTTCAGCAAATTTTTCACATTCAAGAACCTTAGATTTAACTATTCTATCAATATTAGATATTTCCTGATCTGTAGCAAAATCATTTTCTAAAATCACTTTTTTAATTTGAGATATAGGATCTATTTTCCTGTATTCATTAACTTCTTCTTTAGTTCTGTATTGTTGAGCATCTGACATTGAATGACCTCTATATCTGTATGTTTTCATCTCTAATAATGTTGGTCCTTCTTCATTTCTTGCTCTTTTTATTGCTTCATCTAAAGCTTCGGCAACTTTAATTGGATTCATTCCATCTACAGGCCCACATGGCATTTCATATCCCAAGCCTAATTTCCATATATCGGTATGATTTGAAGTCCTCTCAACGGATGTTCCCATAGCATATCCATTATTTTCAACAATAAAAACTACAGGTAATTTCCAAAGCATAGCTAAATTTAAAGTTTCATGAAAAGAGCCTTGCCTTACAGCACCATCACCCATAAAACATAAGGTAACAGCTTTTCTATTAAAATATTTATCTCCAAAGGCCATTCCAGCACCTAATGGAATTTGTCCTCCAACTATTCCATGACCTCCATGAAATCTATGTTCTTTTGAAAAAATATGCATAGAGCCCCCTAAACCCATCGAAGTCCCTGTTGACTTACCATATAATTCAGCCATAACTCTTTTTGGATCAACTCCCATTCCTATTGGCATTACATGATTCCTGTATGCTGTGATCATTCGATCCTTGCTTAAATCCATTACATGTAAAGCTCCCGCTAATACAGCTTCTTGACCATTATAAAGATGTAGAAATCCTCTAACTTTTTGTTGAAGATATACAGAAGCTAATTTATCTTCAAACTTCCTCCAAAAAAGCATGTCTTCATACCATTTTAAATAAGTCTCTTGTGTAATTTCTTTCATTAATTATTCTGAAGTTTTAAATTCATTAAAAACACTTGATTTAAAAGATTTATGCAAAGTTAATATAACTAAACAATTGTTTAAAATAAAAACAAATTATATTAATAATTAAAATTGTATGTAAATGAAAATCTTAAAGTATTTTCTAATGGGCTAATTATACTTGAAGTTGACAAAAGGTAAGATAAATCAAGATTTATTTCGTTAAGTTTAAAACCCGTTCCAAATGTTAAATATTTTCTAGCACCCTTGTTTTCGTTTTCATTAAAATATCCTGCACGAATAACAAAAGAGTCGTTGTATAGATACTCTATTCCAAGTGCAATAGTAAATTCCCTTAACTCTTCACTAAATCCATCTGGAGCATCACCAAATGACTTAAAAATACCGGAAAGAAAATTTACATCTGCTTGATTATATCCAATTATTTGGTTATTAGAATTATATATGGGAATACTTGGGGATGGAACTAATAGTTTATTAAGTTCTAAATTAAGAGAAACTTTATTTGAAGAATCAAAAATAAAATCATATGCAGTTCCAACTTTCAAATTTGTTGGAATAAAGTTCTTTTTTCCTAATTCTTCATATTTCATCCTTGGTCCAATATTAGAAATATTAAATCCTGCTCTCCAAACTCCATTAAAATTACCATATGCTTTTTCATCAGATTGAAAAAAACCTGAAATATCAACAGCAAATGAACTAGCAGAATCTGAATCTGAATCCACTGATTGTAACTTAACATCTGACATTAAAAACCTACCTGTGACAGCTAATGCAAAATATTCACTTAATTTAAGAGAGTATGATGCATCCAAGGTAAATTCATTAGGATTTTCTAAAATTGGAATATCTTGAGGATTTTGAATAA
Source organism: uncultured Bacteroidota bacterium (assembly GCA_902511755.1). Lineage (GTDB taxonomy): Bacteria > Bacteroidota > Bacteroidia > Flavobacteriales > Flavobacteriaceae > MAG-121220-bin8. The sequence continues at coordinate 1,837 of CABXGL010000028.1, forward strand.
TATCAATATCACCCAGACTAAAGTATTTAAAACTAGCTGACCATGAACTTCTATCATCTATAACATTAAAATAATTAACATTTGCTAAAAATACATCACTTACCAATTTACTTAGATATGGTGTATAACTTATTCCTACTCCTGAAAGATTTTCAGAAAAAACATATTTAGATGGATTCCAGTGTTGTGAAAATGCATCAGGAGTTGTTGCTACCCCTTGTTCTCCTAGCCCTGATGCTCTTGCATCTGCAGAAATCATTAAAAATGGAACAGCAGTAGTAATAACCCTTCTGTCTTGGGAAAAACTTGTCTTTATAAGTAAAAACAAAAGTATAATTAGAAAATGCTTTTTATTCATATTTATTAAACGTTAAATATATATAAATATTATTTTTTACTTCTTTTGTTTTAAAAAATTTTTTTTTTTAAACTATTTGCTATCTTGCATGTCGAAATAGACATAAATAGCTGTTTAAAACTATGAAAAAGTATAATTTATTTTTTTTATTCTTCGTTTCTATCCTGTTTATCATGGGATGTAACAGAAATTCTATGAAAGGTGGGAAAAACAGTTCTCAAGCTACAGGGTGGAAAATAAACTCTAAAGATGGTGGTTTTCAAAGCGGAAAAGATTTTAAAGGCCAACCTGCAGGTCCTGGATTAGTTTTTGTTGAAGGAGGAACATATACAAAAGGGAATGTTAAAGATAATGTCATGCATGATTGGAATAATTCTCCAACCCAACAATATGTAAGATCCTTTTTCATTGATGAAACTGAAGTAACAAATGAAATGTATGGTGAATATTTGTATTGGATGAAGACAATTTTTGCTGAAAATTTTTCTGAAATTTATAAAGCTGCTCTTCCTGACACTTTAGTATGGAGAAATCCTCTTGGGTTTAATGAAGATATGGTAAATAATTACTTAAGACACCCTGCATTTAAAAATCATCCAGTAGTAGGAGTAACTTGGAAACAAGCAGTTAATTTTGCAAAATGGAGAACAGATAGGGTTAATGAACAGATTCTAGTTTCAGAAGGTTTTATTAGAGAAGGTGTAATTAATCCTGATAGTATTTCAGATGGGTATACATTTAATTCAAAAGCTTATTTATTAGATCCAACAAGTGCATATGGTGGTAAAATGAATGAACTTGCTGGTGATAAATCAAAGGAAACTAATGAAGATGGTGAGGACAAAATTAGTTATGCTTCTAGAGAAGAGGGAATAATGCTTCCTGAATATAGACTTCCTACTGAAACTGAATGGGAATACGCAGCATTAGCATTAAGTGAGATTACAAAAGACAATGTATATCGCGGGAAGAAAAAATTTCCTTGGGATGGAGAATATACAAGATCTGGAAAGAAGAAAAATGTTGGAGATCAATTAGCTAATTTTAAATTGTCAGATGGAGATTATGGTGGAATAGCAGGTTGGTCAGAAGTTGGATCTGGAATAACAACTTCGGTTAGGGCTTATCCTCCAAATGATTTTGGCTTATATGGTATGGGCGGAAATGTGGCAGAATGGGTTGCAGATGTTTATAGACCTATTATTGACGAAGAAGCTAATGATTTTAATTATTATAGAGGTAATGTTTTTAAAGAAACAGTAATAGGTGAAGATGGAAAAATGGTTACAACAGATGCAGAAAATGCAGATTACGATTATCTTCCCGGATCACTTGTTGAAGAAGTTGTTAAAACTGAAGATCTTGTTGATCGGGTTAATTATTCCACTGGAGACAATAGAGACTTTAATGATGGAGATTTAACTTCCACCAGAGACAAGAATCCTCCTACATATGAAGGAGATTTTTCTCGAATGTATAATTCTCCTACAGATGAGACTAATGCTGATCGTAAAGAAACAACTACTCTTATCGATAATGAAGCTAAAGTTTATAAAGGGGGATCATGGCTAGACAGAGCTTACTACCTGGATCCAGCTCAAAGAAGACATTTACCAGGTTCTATGACCACTAATTTTATTGGCTTTCGATGCGCAATGTCTTATTTAGGTGAATCTAGAATAACTACAAAGCCTAGTAGAAGATAATTAACCTTCTTAATAATCACATATTTTATTCCATCTGATATTTCATTACTTTTAAGAAATGAATACTGATCAATTATATGATTTATTCCTAAAATGTAATGGTGTTTCAACTGACACTAGATCAATAAAAAAAGGCTCTCTATTTTTTTCTTTGAAAGGTGAAAACTTTGATGGAAATGATTATGCCTTAGAAGCAATTAATAAAGGTGCTAAATATGCAGTAATTGATAATAATAAACTTGAAAATCCAAACTTTATAAAGGTAAACAATGTTTTAAAATCTTTACAATCACTTTCAGGGTATCATAGGATAAAACTTAAAAATACAACCATTATTGCATTAACTGGAAGTAATGGAAAAACAACAACAAAAGAGTTAATACATTCAGTATTAAGCAAGAAATATAAAACAGTTTCTACTCTAGGAAATTTAAACAACCATATAGGAGTTCCTCTGACATTATTAAATATTAAAAAAGATTCAAATTTTGCTGTTATTGAAATGGGTGCAAATCATATTGGAGAAATAGCTTTTTTAACGGATTTAGTAAAACCAGACTATGGCTATATAACAAATTTTGGTAAAGCTCACTTAGAAGGTTTCGGGGGAATAAAGGGAGTAATTAAAGGTAAAACAGAATTATATAATTGGTTAATGGAACACCATAAACCAATTCTTATAAATTCAGATGATGAAATACAAAAGAAATTCACTAATTCTCAATCTATATTATTTGGCAAAAAAAATAATTCTCAGTTTGTATTTAAAGAGTTTAATGAAGATTATATATCTGTTGAATACAATAAACATAAAATTAAAAGTAAATTAATAGGTAGTTATAATTTTTATAATATTATTGCAGCAATTTCATTTGGACTATATTTTAAAATTGATTTAAAATCAATTATAAAAGCTATAGAGGATTATACTCCAAAAAATAATAGATCAGAAATTTTAAACATAAAAGACAAAAAAATAATTCTAGATGCTTATAATGCAAATCCAACTAGCATGAAGGTCGCCATTGATAGCTTTTTTGAACTTTCTGGATCAAAAGCATTAATATTAGGTGATATGTTAGAATTAGGGATTTATTCAAATGATGAACACCATGAAATAATTAATCATTTAGAAAAAGAAAATACTGGAAAAACATATCTTGTTGGTGAAGAGTTTTATAAATTAAAAAAAGAAAGTAATTCTATTTTGTTTTATAAAACAAAAAATGAACTGATCTTAGAAATCTCTAATAATAAAATATTAGAAAAAAACATTTTAATAAAGGGTTCTAGAGCTATGAAAATGGAGGAATTAATAAATCTTATTTAATTTTTAAATATCTTAGATAGGGATCAAAAAAAGAAATTTATATGAAAAAAATTACATTTTTCCTTTTAACACTTCTAATTATCGCTTGCCAAAACACAACAAAAAATCTCAATGAATTTAAATACATAGAGACCTCAATTCAAGATTTACAAAAGGGCTATGAAAGTGGTAGTTGGACTATTATGGAGGTAGTCACGGCATACTCCCAAAGAATAGCAACCATAGACAAATCTGGCCCAAATCTTTCTTCTGTGATTGTCATAAATCCAGACGCGCTTGTGATTGCAGATTCATTGGATCAGATAGCTCCAGAAAACTGGGGTTCTCTCCACGGGGTGCCCGTTTTATTAAAAGATAATATTGATACTAAAGATAAAATGGCTACAACTGCAGGATCCAGAGCTTTAGCGGGATCCATGCCATTAGAAGATAGTTTCTTGGTACAGCAATTGCGCAAATCGGGGGCAGTGATTTTAGGAAAAGCCAACCTGAGTGAATGGGCCAATTTTAGAGGCCAAATGTCAAGTAGCGGCTGGTCTGGAATCAATGGCCAAACCAGAAACCCTTACGTGCTTACACGAACACCTTGTGGGTCTAGCGCAGGAAGTGGTGTTGCTATTTCTGCCAACTTAACAGTTTTAGCGATAGGAACAGAAACCAATGGATCTATAGTTTGCCCATCTACAGTAAACGGAATTGTAGGTATTAAACCCACGGTAGGGCTTATTAGTCGCACAGGTATCATTCCTATTTCTTATACTCAGGATACTGCTGGCCCAATGGCCAGAACGGTGACTGATGCTGCTTTAGCACTTGGAGCACTTACAGGTATAGACCCCAGAGACACCAAAACCAATGCTAGTATTGGCAAAGCATTACAAGATTATACTCCATTTTTAAAAGTAGATGGTCTTAAAGGCAAACGCATTGGTTGGTTTAAAAGTGCTTTTGGAAACCACTCCACTACAGACAGTCTTACAGTAAAAGCAATAGCCACCTTAAAAGCACAAGGTGCCGTTATTGTTGAAATAGATCAAATTAACGAGCGAGCCACCGGAGGTCATTCTTTCCAAGTTATGCTTCATGAATACAAAGCTGGACTCAATGATTATTTTGCCAGTCTTGGACCTGATGCTAAAATTAAAAACCTTGAAGAACTCATCGCTTTTAATAAGCAGGATTCTATTGAACTAAAATACTATAACCAAGCATATTTAGAAATGGCCCTGGAGAAAGAAGATCTCAACAGCAAAGTATATTTAGATCACTTAAAAGATCTAAAAAAAATGAGTCAAGAAGAAGGTATAAATAAAGTTATGGCAGAACACAAATTAGACGGATTTGTTGCACCCACCGGATCTCCAGCCTGGAGTATTGATTGGCTAAATGGAGATAATTATCACATTTCTAGTTCATCACCCGCCGCATGGGCCGGTTACCCAAACATAAGCGTTCCAATGGGAGACGTTCATGGGCTGCCTGTAGGATTATCCTTTTTTGGAACAGCTTGGAGTGAACCTACCCTAATAGAAATGGCTTATAGCTTTGAACAAGCCACTATGGCCAGAATCATTCCTACATTCAAGGTCTGGGATTCTGAATAATTATTAATTTTTAATTAAATAATCCAATGCCAAAGTTGTCATTGATCTTAAGCCAGTGATCATTGCAGAATCATCAACATAAAAATCTGGTGTATGATGAGGAGCTGCTTTAGCCGGATCAGTCCCCTTCTTTGCTCCACCTATAAAGAAATACATTCCAGGTACTTTCTCTTGAAAGAAAGAAAAATCTTCTGCACCAGTAATTGCATTCATTGAATTAACATTACTTGAGCCATTTATTCTTTTTAATGAAGGCAACATTTTTTCATATAATTCTGGATCATTAAAAGTTATAGGGTAGCTAACCATATATGTAAGTTTTGCCTTAGCATTATTTGCTTCAGCAATATTCTGAACAATTTCTTCCAATCTTTTTAAAACAATTTTTTTCATTCCCTCATCTAAAGTTCTAATTGTTCCTAACATATAAAGACTTTCAGGAATAATATTGCTTCTAACTCCTCCATGAATACTTCCAATTGTCACTACAGCAGCCGCTTCAGTTAATGGCATACTTCTACTTACTATAGTCTGAATTGAGTTGATCATTTGAGTAGCAGTAACAATAGGGTCTATCCCTGTCCAAGGTGTTGAACCATGAGTTTGAACTCCTTCAATATCAATTCTAAATTCATTAACAGCCGCCATTATCCCTTTTGGACGTACAAAAACTTGTCCGGCTCCAATTTGAGACCAAATATGAAGTCCAAAAATAGCATCAACATCAGGGTTTTTTAAAACTCCTTCTTTCACCATAAGTTCTGCACCACCTTCTTCACCAGAAGGCGCGCCTTCTTCTGCAGGTTGAAAAATAAATTTTATTGTACCAGGAATCTTATCTCTTAATTCGTATAAAATTTTAGCCGTACCTAATAAAATAGCAGTGTGAGTATCATGACCACAAGCATGCATCACAGGAACAGTTTCTCCATTATATTCACCTGTCATTTCAGATTTCCATGGTAAGTCAGCCCTTTCTTTTACTGGCAAACCATCAATATCAGCTCTAAGAGCAACTATTGGACCAGGTTTCCCCCCTTTCAATACAGCTACAACTCCAGTTTTAGCTATTCCAGTTTGAGGTTCTAATCCAATCTTTCTTAATTCATTTGCTATTCTTTCTGCAGTTTTAAATTCTCTATTACTTAACTCTGCATTTTGATGAAACCAGTGTCTAAGCTCTATTATATCAGATTCATAATTAGAACTTAATTCATTGATTTTTTTATCAAACTTTTGTGCATTTGAATCAAACGAAAATAATAGAATAAAAAAGGATAAAAATAAAAGAGATAATTTTTTCATAATTCTGTTTTTTTCAAAAATAAAGAAAATTATTCTCCTATTACTGTTATAAACAATCTTCTTGTCCCTCCATTGTTTCGGTGTTCACATAAATAAATTCCCTGCCAAGTGCCAAATTGAGGAATTCCATTTGTTACTGGAAAAGAAATTGAAGATCCCAATAAGCTATTTTTGATATGGGAAGTCATATCATCTTTCCCTTCATAAATATGAGTAAAGTGGGATTCATTTTCAGAAACCATTTTATTAAAATGGGTTTCAAAATCTACTCTTACTGATGGGTCTGCATTTTCATTAATTGTTAAGCTAGCAGAAGTATGTTTATTAAAAACGTGAGCAATTCCAGAAATATTTGGAATAATGTTTATAATATGATCTGTAATTAGATGAAATCCCCTAGGATAAGGCTTTAAATTAATTTCTTTTTGAAAAATCATCTCAATTACTTTTTCTAGTCCCCCATTTTTGGTAAGCAGAAAGGCTTTCATCGCAAATTTGCAGGCTCAAATCACGAATTAAATGTACTGGAGTTCCTCCACCGCCTTCTCTGGAATTTTTTGAAACTGTCAAACACAAATTCAAATTACTTTCGGGGTTTATTTTTCCATTAGTTTGAAGAATAAATTTCTGTTTTTCATTCTTATCACATGTTTTTAAATCTAAACTTGATGATGCCTGAATGCTTTCTGCTTCCATACAAACTTTAAAATGAGGAATATAAAATTCTTTTTCAGAAATTTTTCCTTTATCAAATCCTTGATCTATTGAAATTTGACCTTGATAAGAGTAACATGAATGACTCTGAAGACCTTTATTTACGTTTGCACTTTCCTTATATCCTACAATATCTAAACAGTAACCTCTGGAATCATCTAAGGAATTTATAAGGTATATTTCAACCGTTCCATTATTATTTGATGATGATGACTCACTATCATTGCTTTCAGATTCATTGCTACAGGATAATATTATAAAAAAACAAAAAACAAGTAGAAATTTATTTTGCATATCTAATAGTTAATTTTTGTGGGTCATACTGGATTCGAACCAGTGACTTCTACCCTGTCAAGGTAACACTCTGAACCAACTGAGTTAATGACCCAAAAAATTAGAAAAATATAAATTATTCATCAACAAATCTTATTTCAACGCCATAATAAGGAGATGGAAAATAATTTTTTTCAAGAACATCAGTAACTATCAAATCCTTATTCACAATTACACCTATTTTTTTTGAATCATCAACTCTAATATCTGTTCCTTTTGTTCTTGAAGAAAAGGTAGTAGAAGTAGAAGAATATTGACTAGTGACATTTGTTGAATAATAATTCAAAAAAGATTTTTTATTTATTGAGGTGTAAGAATCCATAATAGTACCATAACCTCCTAAATTATATTTACTTGCTTTTGTGTTAATTCCATAGCTAGTAGCAATTGATCCAGATGTTTGAGAAAAAGATTTTGATAAAGCTTTTTTTATTGAATTCATATTTCCAGTTGTCGAGCTTTCTTTCTCAGTGACTTTTCTTTCAAAAACCCATACATATTCACTAGAATTTTCATCTAATTGAAACTGCAGAGAATTAGGACCCCAATCTTTTAATAAATCCTTTATACTCATACCAATATAATCATCCTTAAAATCTTCTAAAGATTTGTAAAAGTTTCTTTCATATTCTTTATAGAAAAAATCATATAATTCTATAGTGTTCAAGAAAAATTTATCACCAAAATTAATGTTCAATATTCTTGCAGTTTTTCTAGCTTCCTTTTTCTTTTCTTTATCATCTGAACTAGTCTCAACTCCAGTTCCAAGGAACGAACCATAATTCCCTCTATCCCACAAATCCCCATCTTGATCAAGATATTCAATTCTTCTTAGGTTTATTCCGATTAATTTAGCTGAAACAGCAACCTTATTGGAAACATCTAACTCACCATTTTTAACTTCAAACTTAGGTTGATTTCTGTTAAAAAAACCTTGTTTTTTTACAGAAGTAATGGTTATGAAATTGAGGTCAGCTTTTTGATAAAGTTTTTTTCTAAGGCTTGCTGCTATTTCTTCCCCAACATCTCCATAAAAAGAACCATCTTTAACAGACTTCCCTTCTTTATATTCATTTAAAGAAATAGAAGAAAAATCTTCTTTATAAATACTAAAAATAGCATTATTAATAGCATTTCTATAAAAAATAAATTCCTTATCAAAGTCAATATATAAAT
>CABXGL010000029.1 GCA_902511755.1 uncultured Bacteroidota bacterium
CAATTGGGATTTTGAATTTATTGATGGAAAATATTCAAGAAAAAAGGAAAATGGAAAAATTTTTCCTGAATACAATTGGGTTTGGTCTCCGCAAGGAAAAATCAACATGCATATACCTGAAAATTGGGGTTATCTAATTTTTTCTGATAATTCATTAGAAAAACAATTTTCTTACAATAAAGATATAGAACTTGAACATACACTTTATTCCATTTTTAGAGAAATTAGATTTGGATATTTAAAGGAATTAACAAATCTAAATCAAGGAACTAAAATAGAATTCAAACCAGAAAAACTTAATGATAAAACAATTTATAGTACATTTCACAAAACCAGTAATGGTTTTATAATTGAAGTCGAAAACAAAACCGGTCTTTTAAAGTATTCTATTGATCAAAGCGGATTAATTAATAGAAATAACAGTAACTTTATTAAGTGAAAAAAATTATAGTTTTAATTATTATCCTAATAAGCTCATGTAATACAAACAACAATTATGTTAGTTTTAAAGGAAAAGTAATAAACCCAAGTTCTGACTCATTATTAATCTACAATAATGATTATAAGAAAACCATTAAACTAAATAAAGACAATTCATTTAGTGATACATTAAACATAAAAGCTGGAAAATATATAATATATGATGGAAAATATGCTGTTTGGAGCTATTTAAAAAACGGTTATGATATTGAAATGAATGTAAAACCTAGCATTCTAGATTCAACTGGTAACCAAAAATCAAATTTTAGAGAATCTATAAATTTTAAGGGTAAGGGATCTAAAATAAACAATTTTTTATTTGAATATAACTTAAGTCAATCTGGAATGGATCTATATGATCAAATAATGTCACTAGATTCTATAGGTATTAATACTGCACTTGATTCAATCAACAAAATATATATTAAGGAAGTATCAGAATTAACAAATGACAATCATTTTCTTGAATTAGAAAAAATAAACAGAGATAATTTTAAAAAAAGTTACATCAGTTTCTGGAATACAAAACAAGAAATTTCAAAACATAATGGGAAAAAGTCACCCTACTTTAATTACGAAAATTTGTTAGGCGGAACAACTTCAATTGATGATCTAAAAGGTAAATTTTTGTATATAGATATTTGGGCAACATGGTGTGGACCTTGTAAAGATGAATTTCCTTCTTTTAGAAAGTTGGAAGAAAAATATCACGGATTAGATTATTTAGATTTTGTAAGTATTTCCATAGATGATATAAAGGATAGAGAAAAATGGATAGAAATGATTGACAAAGAAAAATTGTCTGGCATTCATTTATTAGCAGACAAGGATTGGAAATCTCAATACGTTATTGATAATATGATTGACATGTCTGGAATACCTAGATATATTATTGTTGATCCTGAAGGATATATAGTTAATTCAGATGCTCCTAGACCAAGTCAAGAAAAAAAATTATATAGTATAATTAATAATCTAAATAAGAATGTAGTCTCACAATGATTTTAAGAGACCACCGTCAATTGGAATATTAGTTCCATTTATATAGGAAGCTTCTTCAGAAGCTAAAAAAGTTACTAGATATGCAAATTCTTTTGGATCCCCTATCCTTTTTAAGGGAACGAGATTTTCCATCGCACTAAAAACTTCTCCAATTTTAATATTTAATTTTTTAGCTTTTTCTGAATTAAGCTCATTAATTCTTTCAGTATTAAAGAAACCAGTAAGGATATTATTAACTGTTACATTATGTGAACCTATTTCATTTGCAAGTGTTTTCGCCCAAGTGGTAACAGCAGATCTAACGGTATTAGATAAGGCTAAATAACTAAGTGGTTCTTTAACAGAGACTGAAGTCATATTTATTATTCTTCCCCATTTATTTTTTTTCATATTTTCTAAAGCGAGCATAGTAGTATAAACTACATTTTTAAATAATAAATCAAATGATTTTTGATAATCTTCTAAAGAAACATTCATAACATCTCCTGAACTAGGTCCTTGAGTATTATTAACCAGAATATCAATAGGATTCCTAGATAAGTATTCTTCTATCTTAGTTTGATATTGATTAAAGTCATTATAATCTACAACCAAATAATTATGAGTAAGATCTGTTTTTTCATTTAATTCTTTGACGTTTTCTATCAGTAGTTTCTCATTTCTAGCCACTAGAGTAACTTGAGCACCAGACATTGCTAATTGATTAGCTACAGCATTACCTAGTCCTTTACTGCTTCCCCCCACAAGGGCTCGTTTAGATTTTAAAGATATATTCATTTATACTCTTCTCTAACAGGACTAAAAACATCCATTAATTTACAATCAGTTAAAGCTTTTCCTGAATGAGGAACATTTGAAGGAATTACAACAAAATCACCATCTCTATAGGTTTTTTTATCATCATTTAGTACAAACTCAAACTTACCAGTTACTACATGCATTATTTGTTCATGAATATGATTGTGTTTCGGAACTATTGAATCTTTTTTCACATCCCAAAAAACCCAGGTAATTTTTTCTCCATGAACAAATTTTCCTTTTAAACCAGGAAAAATTTCTTTTTCTTTAATTTCTCTTAAGTTCATAAAACTATTTGTTTTAAATCTAAAGTTATAACAAAGATTAAACATTCTTGTTAGTATTTTTATATATCTTTGAAGATTAAGAATTTAAATTAAATAAAATGAAAAAAAATATACTATTAATGCTAAGCCTTTTCATAGTATCATGTTCTTCTAACCCTGATTATAATGCAAATTTAAATCTTGCTAAAAAATGGGTTGAAGCTTTTGAAACTGGTAATATTGAATTATGGAAAGAAGTTGTCTCTGAAGATGTTCAAGATATTGCTCCTATGTACGGTATGGGTTCAGTTGGTTACGATGCATCTTTTCAAGTTGCAGATTTTTATGTAAAAAATTATACAAATGTAAAGTTTAATGATCCTGTGTGGTTGCCGGGAATTGACACTTTAACAATGAAACCAGATGGAAGTGTTAGAGCATATGGTAGATGGAGTGGTGTAAGTAAATCCACTGGAAGAGAATTTAGCTTAATGTCTTACCATAATTTTGATTTTGAAGATGGTAAAATTGTTAATACAGGAGAATATTTTGATGCTACAGGAATGATTAATGCAGTTGGTCCAGCTCAAAGAAATGTTGTTGTATTTACTGCAAAAGTTAGCAAAAAGAATTTGGATAAATTTCAAGAATTAATGGATTCTGATGATGGATTAACTGTTACTAGAAATGCAGATGGCTGCATCCATTTAGAAGCTTTTTATAATGAAGAAAATCAAACTTATTTTATTTATGAGTATTGGGAATCATTTGAAAAATATGAAACATATTTAAATTGGAGATTCAATGAAGATCCGAGTAAACAGGTTAGTAAGGTAATCCCTTTAGTTAAAGGCGGTGAAAATGGAATGAGAGCTCATTATAATAATACCAATTATAAATTTTATTAAAATTTAAATTATGAAAAATTATTTATTACTTATCGTAAGCATTTTACTATTAACATCTTGTGAAAATTCGAACTCAGTCCAAATTGATGATGGTGATTGGTCTGGAACAATTTCAGCAACTGATGAAAGAAATGCAATTATGAATTCATTTACAGATGCATATGAGAATAACGATGCTGAAAAAGCATTATCAATATTTGCTGACAATGCTATTTTTCATGTAAATGATACTGAATTGACTCCTAAAGACGTTGTAGATTCTTTTATGACTGGTCATGAATACTTTGATGATATCAAAAATGCTGATAGAACTACAACTACTATGTTTTATAATAATGGTGAGATTTATACTAATTACTGGTATACATGGAAAGGAACAAATAAAAAAACAGGGGAATTATTAACTTTAAGAGGTCATGCTTGGTTTAAATGGGATGGTCTCAAGGTTATTGAAGCGTATAATGCATTTGATCCAACTGAATACAACAAAGTTTTTGTTGAATAAAAATTAATCTAATACTAAATAACTATGAAAAAACTATTATTATTTTTTACATTATGTGTGTTCACATCTTGTAATAACACTGCAGTAAAAAAAGTAACCGAATCCTGGACTAATTCAAATCCAGATTATGCTAAAAATTTAGCAACTGCAAAAAAACTATTTGAACTTCACGGTGAAGAAGATATTGATGCTCAATTAGCTCTTGTAAGTAAAGACATTGAATCAAACACATCAATATATGGGTCTGAAACAGCAAACTATGATCAGTATGTTGGTATGTTAAAAGGTTATCATGCAGCATTTGATAACATAAAATATACTGCTAACAACTGGCTTCCAGGGACAAGTCCTGAAGGAAAATTAGATGGAAGTGTTAGAACTTATGGAACTTGGACAGGTGTGAATGTTGCAACTGGAAAAGAGTTAAGCCTAAAAGGATATTGGTACATGAATTTTGATGATGAAGGTAAAATTGTAGCTCAAGGTGATTTCTTTGATTTTGGAGGAATGTACGATGCTGTTTATCCAAAAACTAAAATTATTGCTAAAATTGATATCAAAGAAGGAAAAGCTCAAGAAGTGATAGACCTTTTAAATAGTGAAAATGGATTACCTGCTACTAGAGCTTATGATGGATGTAATTCAGCTGAAATGGTATACAATAAAGAATTAAACTCTGTTTGGATTATTCTTGACTGGGTTAGTAATGATCATTATTTGAGATATAGAAATTGGAGATTTAATGATGATGATTTTCTTTCAAAAAATCTACTTCCTTTAGTTCTAGGTGGAGCAAATGGTTTAACAGTTGCTCATACTAATAGCAACTACACAATTTTTTAAAACATAAATTTTGTAAATAAAAAAGGGTTAACATTAGTTAACCCTTTTTTTGTTTAGTAAAAAACTTTATTTACTATATACTGCCTTTTTTAATCCTTTTGATATATCAAAATTAAACTCTCTTGATCTTGACATAAAAAGTCCATATATTTTATTTTGAGGATCAATCCAGAAATGTGTATTATGATATCCAGACCAACCAAAAACACCTTCAGGAGATCCTGTTCCATCTAGAATAGCATCTTCCATAACAGAAAATGTAAAACCAAAATAATGTCCTTCAAGACCAGGAAAAATAAATGGTTCAGCAGGATCAGGTGCTGTATTGGTATATTTTTCAATCATTAGATTATAACTTGATTCAGAAATAATTTCCTTCCCCTTATAATTTCCTTTATTCACAAGCATTTCACAAAAGTTTGAATAATCTGAGAAAGTTGAAACAAGACCTTCCCCCCCATAATGAGCAGAATTATTAATATCATATGTCTGTTCATCTAGTAAATAAGTAAAGCCTTTTAGTGAAGTCTCACTTGGATTAAAAGGTGTATTCGGAAGTCTATTTATAAAAAGTGGCTGAATTCGTTTTCTTTCTTCAATTGTTAAATAAAATTTTGTTTCTTTCATATCCATCGGATCAAAAAGATTTACTTTTAAAAAATCATAAAAAGAAACTCCTGAAAGGACTTCAATTAATCTTCCTAAAATTGCTTGATTAAGTCCATATAAATAATGAGAACCAGGTTCAAATTCCAAAGGTTGATTTGCAACAGCTTTTGAAAAGTCATCAAGATTATCAAAATGGTAAGAACTTGTAAATTTATTTAAAGGAGATGGAGGAGAAATAAATTTATTTTCTCCATAAACATCACTATAATATGCATAGCCAGACCTATGAGTAAGTAAATCGATTACTTTTATTTTATTTTTACAAGGGTAAATACCATCTTCCCCTTTACATTTTACATTTTCATATTCTGGAAGGTATTTAGATAGGTTATCTTGTAATTTAAATAACCCTCTATCATATAGAACCATCATTGCAACTGTTGTTATTGGTTTTGACATTGACCAAATTGGAAAAATAGTTTGATCATTAATATCTTTATCGCCCTGTTTACCAGAATTAACTACCTCATTATAAATTACCTTGTCTCCTTTAACCACCTTAAAAACATTTGATCCTGTAACTTCATTTTTAATTAATTCATTTTGAAAGTTTAAGATGGGACTATCTGACTTTATATCAGAATTACAACTTAAAATCAAAAAAGAAATTAAAATTATTATTTTTTTCATTTTTTAAAATTTATTATTTCAAATATATAAAAACACTGCCTGAATGGTATAATCAGTCTAACCCTATATTACTGATTCCATAAAATTTATCTTATATAATTAAATAAAATATTTTCTAATAATTCTTGTTTACCGCTTGTTTTAGATATAGGGCCATTTTTTAATGCTAAGTTGTACAAATCTTCTAACTTAAGTTTCCCTTTTTCGAAATCCTTTCCTTTCCCTGAATCAAAAGATTCATATCTTTTTTTAAGCATTGATGGAAGTGGAGAATTAGTAAGTAATTTATCAGCAATTAACAAAGCTCGTGCAAATGTATCTGCTCCCCCTATATGAGCCAAAAATAAATCTTCTCGGTCAGTAGAGTTTCTTCTCAATTTAGCATCAAAATTTACACCTCCTCCTTGAATTCCACCAGATTTTAATAATACAAGCATTGCTTCTGTTGTTTCCTGAATATTGGTAGGAAATTGATCTGTATCCCATCCGTTTTGATAATCACCTCTATTTGCATCAATACTTCCAAGCATTCCCGCATTAGAAGCTACAGTCAGTTCGTGTTGAAAAGTGTGCTGGGCTAGTGTTGCATGATTAACTTCAATATTAATTTTAAAATCATCCTGCAAATTGTACTCTCTCAAGAATCCTATTGCAGTAGCAGTGTCAAAATCATATTGATGTTTTGAAGGTTCCATTGGTTTAGGTTCAATAAAGAAAGTCCCTTTAAAACCTTTGTTTCTTGCATAATCTCTACACATTTTTAAAAATTGTGCCATATGATCTAACTCTCTACCCATATCTGTATTTAACAGTGACATATAACCTTCTCTACCACCCCAGAAAACATAATTTTCACCATCTAAGGCAATAGTTGTATCTAATGCTAATTTTATCTGTCCTCCTGCCCTAGCGACTACATTAAAATCAGGGTTTGTTGCAGCACCATTCATATAATGAGGATTAGAAAAGCAATTAGCTGTTCCCCAAAGGAGTTTAATACCAGATTTATTTTTTTTCTCTTTAATATATTCTGTTATTGCTAGTAATCTTTGTTCAGATTCTAGAAAAGTCTCTGCTTCTTGAATTAAATCAAAATCATGGAAACAGAAATAATCAAATCCCATTTTTGAAATAAATTCAAATGCAGCATCTGCTTTATCTTTAGCAGCTTGAAGAGGATCATCTGATTTATCCCAAGGAAAATTTTGGGTTCCTTGACCAAAAGGATCTAAACCTATTCCACAGAAAGAGTGCCAATAAGCAATTGCAAACTTAAAATGCTCTCTCATTGTCTTTCCTCCAACAATTTTATCTGGATTATAATATTTAAATGCAAAAGGATTTTTTGAGTCCTTTCCTTCATATTTTATTTCCTTTATTCCTTTAAAATATTCTTGATTTCCTATTAATGCCATATTATTTTATTTTATCATTTTGTTTAATTTATCTTTCCAACTTTCATATGCTTCCAAATATTTATGATCATTATCATTTGGAACAAAAGTCTTTATATAATCATGTTGTGAAATATTTTCTGAAAAACTTTTAAAATCATTTCCATTACAACCAGCAGCTCTAGCTGCACCATAAGCACCAGAAATATCATGAATTTGAATTTCTTTATTTAAAACACTACTAATTGTATTGGAAAAAACATCAGATTGAAAAAGATTGTCATTTCCAGCTCTAATTAAAGAAGGTTTAAGGTTATCATTAATTAAAATTTCCATTCCATAAATAAAAGAAAAAGCAATACCTTCAAGTGTAGCCCTCACCAAATGTAATTGGGAATGGATATTAAAGTTAATATTACTAATTGTACTACCAATATTTTTATTTTTCAACATCCTTTCTGCCCCATTTCCAAAAGGAAAAAGATGTAAACCATCACTTCCAATAGAAATCTTAGAAGCTTTATCATTCATTTCAGAATATGAAGAGTTTTGTGTTAAGTTTTTAACCCATTTGTATTGAATTCCAGCTCCGTTAACACATAAAAGTTTTCCGATAACCTGGTTCTCATTTGAATAATTAACGTGGGCAAAATTATTTATTCTTAGAGATTCTTTTGATTCTAAACTATTAGTTAATGCATATAACACTCCTGAGGTTCCACCAGTTGCAGCAACTTCACCTGGATTTAATACATTTAATGACATTGCATTGTTGGGTTGATCACCAGCTCTATACCTAATTGGAATTCCCTTAGGAAGACCCGTTTCTATAGAGGCTTTTTCATTAACAAAACCTTGATCTTCAAAGTTTGACACTATAGATGGGACTAAAGATTCACTAATTCCAAAATAATCTAATAGCCAATTAGCTACTTTATTTTCCTTAAAATCCCAAAACATTCCCTCTGATAACCCATTAGATGTTGAAGAAATTTCCCCTGTTAATTTATATGCAATAAAATCACCTGGTAACAGAAACTTATGAATCTTACTATATATTTCTGGTTCATTTTCCTTTACCCAAGCTAATTTCGACGCAGTAAAATTTCCAGGTGAATTAAGTAAGTTTTCAGTACATTTCTTTGATCCAATGTTATTAAATGCTTTATTTCCAATTTCTACAGCTCTATCATCACACCAAATAATGGAATCTCTTAACACATTTCCATTATCATCTATTAAAACCAATCCATGCATTTGATAGGATATTCCTATTCCTAAAATCTTAGAGGAATCTATCTTTGATTCTTTGATTATTCTTTTAGTTCCAACACAGAAGCATTTCCACCAAAAATCAGGATCTTGCTCTGCCCAACCATTTTTTTTTGAAATTATATCCATTTCAGTGTTAGGTTCTTGAATTAAAAATACTTTTTTACCAGAAGAAGCATCAGTTAATGCTACTTTTAATGAAGAACTTCCTAAATCATAACCTATATAATACATATAAATTTATTTTTAACAAACATAATAAATTAAGGAACCAATCTGTTTCTAGAGGTCTAAGCAATTGGTTTTCAAGTTTTTTTCTTATATTGCGGCCCTAACTAAAGTAGTTAGACTTTACAACAGTTTTGTTGTTTGGGAAATAATTAATTAAAATAATAATTATGAGTAAACACACAAACAAAGTCCATGGTAAATTAAATTTCTTAATCGTGGCGGTTGTATTAGTAATTGGTGTCTTAGGATACTTATTAGTACAGTCAGATACAATTGACTTTAATAGCTCAGATCTTTCTAGTTCTGGGATTAAAGCAATTAAAGGCGTTAAAAAAGCCGAAAAATACGACAACAGAAGTGAAGTCGTAGTTGATCTTGATGGAGAAGAAGTTCAAGAACTTCTTAATAATCAAGACTTCCAAAAGATGATCGCAAATCCAGAATTTGCAAAATTGATTTCTGCACCTGAATTCCAAAAAATGATGGTAGCTCCTGAATTTAGAATGTTTGCACTCTCTCCAGATTTCGGGAAGATGCTTGCTGCG
>CABXGL010000030.1 GCA_902511755.1 uncultured Bacteroidota bacterium
TTAAAGATTCATTTGGCACATCAATCAGTTCGTATATGAATTACTTTAAAAATTTTGATTTGTCTTCAATTAGACCAATAAGAAAACCTAAAATATAGATTCAATTATAAAAATAGATGGTCTTTTATTAAATATTTCTTTATTATTTTTCCAGTTTTCAATTGTATCTGTCTTAATTAATTCATTTTCTAAGGTAATGTCTGTTGCTATACATAACCTAGTTAAAGGTTTTAAATAGTTTATTAAATCTATGATAAGCTTATCGTTTCTATAAGGTGTTTCCATAAAAATTTGAGTAACTAAATTTGATTTTTTTTCCATTATCTTAATTTCTTCTTTTCTTTTCTTTTTATCAATAGATAAGTAGCCATTAAACTCAAATTGTTGACCATTCATTCCTGATGCCATTAATGCTAAAAAAATTGATGAGGGGCCAACAAGTGGGATAACTTTAATTTTTATTAGATGAGCAATTGAAACTAGGTCTGCACCTGGATCGGCTATTCCAGGACATCCTGCATCAGAAATTAAGGCAATATCATTACCTTGAAAACAAGGTTTTAAGAAATCTTTTATAGATTCTTTTTCAGTAAACTTATTTAATGTGGAAATGATTAATTCTGCTTGATTTTTTTTAGGACTTATAGCTTTAATAAAAGCTCTTCCTGGTTTTTCGTTTTCGAAAATAAAGTATTGAATATTATTAATGACTTTTTTAACACTTTTATGAAATTTATAATTGGATAAATTTCCTAAATAATTAGGGACTAAATAAAGAGATCCACTGTCCACTTTTATAATATAAATATTAAAAAATTATTTTTATACTGTAAATTTCTTTGAAAGATCTTCCACATACTTTCTAAATTGTTTATCAGTAAATGAAAGATTATCAACTGTTTTACATGCATGTAAAACAGTTGCATGGTCTCTATGTCCAATTTGAGATCCTATGCTAGCTAATGATGCTTTAGTGAATTTTTTAGCAAAAAACATTGCTAACTGTCTAGCTTGTACTATATGTCGCTTTCTAGTTTTAGATTGAAGAGTCGATACATCCATCTGAAAATATTCAGATACTATTTTTTGTATATAATCAATGGAAACTTCTCTTTTAGTGTTTTTTACAAATTTATCAACAACACTTTTTGCTAAGTCAATAGTTATCTCTTTTCTATTAAAAGATGATTGGGCTATTAGTGAAATTATAGCCCCCTCAAGTTCTCTAACATTAATTTTTATATTTTTTGCAACATAATCAATGATTTCCTCAGAAATATTAACTCCATCTCTAAAAAGTTTATTTTTTAAAATAGAAACCCTTGTTTCATAATCTGGTCTTTGAAGTTCTGCAGATAAACCCCATTTAAACCTAGATAAAAGTCTTTGCTCTATATCTTGCATATCTACTGGAGCTTTATCAGAAGTTAGAATAACTTGTTTGCCATTTTGATGCAGGTGATTGAAAATATGAAAGAAAACATCTTGAGTTCCAGTTTTACCAGATAAAAATTGTACATCATCAATAATTAAAACATCAATTATTTGATAAAAATGTATAAAATCATTTCTATTATTTTTTTTAACTGAATCAATATATTGTTGTGTAAATTTTTCTGCTGAAATATATAATACAGTTTTTTCAGGAAATTTTTCTTTAATATTTACACCAATTGCATGTACAAGATGAGTTTTACCTAATCCAACACCTCCAAAAATTAATAAAGGATTAAAAGAAGTCCCACCAGGCTTATTTGAAACTGCCATACCTGCAGATCTGGCAAGTCTATTGGCATCTCCCTCTAAAAAATTATCAAAATTATAATTTGCATTCAGCTGAGATTCAATTTTTAAATTTTTAATACCTGGAATAATAAAAGGATTTTTTAACTCAGTATTTAAATTGCTTAGAGGAATGTCTACTTTCTGTGATGGAATATTGGATTTGTATTGACTAGGAATTTTTTCAGTAAATGGTTTTAGATTACCAAAAGTATTTTCCATTTTAATGATGTATACTAATCTAGCTTTATTTCCTAGCTCTTTTGTTAAAGCTAATTTGAGTAATTTAATATAATGCTCTTCAAGCCATTCATAGAAGAATTTACTCGGAACTTGAACATTTAAAATATTTCCTTCAAGTTTTATGGGTTTAATGGGCTCAAACCATGTTTTATATGCTTGAATTTGTATGTTGTCTTTAACAAATTTGAGACAATTATTCCATACAGATTCAGCTGTTAACATTTATTAAAGTATATTTTTGGTTGTTATAAATAAAATAAAATTTGAAAAACTTTATTTAATTTTAATAAGTAATGTACAAATTTTTATTAAAAAAAAATCATTTTGCTATTGAATTTTAATTTTTTTTTGTTGATATTATAGACGCAGAAGTTTTCATTTATTTTTAATATAATAAAATTGAATTTTGGAAGATAAATTAGACATCTATGTTAGATATAGTGAGACGGATCAAATGTCTTTTGTATACCATGGAAATTATGTGAAGTATTTTGAAATGGGAAGAATTTCCTGGCTTAATAAACTTGGATTTTCATATAAAAAAATGGAAGATGATGGTATTTTGCTTCCAGTTATTGATTTAAAAATAAATTTTAAACAGTCTGCAAAATTTGATGATAAATTAACCTTAATTACTAAGTTAGTTAAACTGCCATCCTATATGATTGAATTTAATTATGAAATTTTTAAAGATGGTAACATTATTACTATGGGATATACTAAATTAATTTTTTTAAATTCTAAGACTAATAAACCTATGAGATGTCCAAAACAAATTTTAGATGCACTTAATTAGGTTTAATAATTTCTAGTTTATCGTCTCCTATAATCTTTTTCTTAATTATTTTTCCATGAATAAAGGGTGCTTTCAATCCTTTCTGCATTTTTTTCTTATTAGTAAAAATTCTAGCTTCATCCCAAAGATTATTTTCTATGAAATCTTGTAAAGTTTTTTTTCCTCCTTCAACAATTACAGATTGTATTTTTTTTTCAAATAAAAAGTTGCTTAGCTCTTTTGACAATGTTTTACTATTATCAATATTCTTATCAATTATTTTAATTGTTTTGGATTGACTATTAAAAACATTATATGTTTTTTTTAAATCATTTTTCAAATCTATTATTATTCTAATGGGATTTATACCTTTCCAACTTCTAATATTTAATGTTGGGTTATCATGAACAACAGTATTATATCCGATTAAAATTCCATGTACTTTAGATCGCCATTTGTGAACTAATTGTCTGCTTTTTTTTGAACTAATCCAATATGGTTCTATTTTTTCTTTTATTAATGGTGCAATAAATTTGTCTTTGGATTGTGCCCATTTTAAAATAATAAATGGTCTTCTATTTTTATTAAAGTGAAGAAAAACTTTATGTAATTCTTTACATTCTTTTTCTAAAACTCCTTTAATAACATTTATCTTATTTTTTTTCAACAAACGGATTCCATTACCATTTACTTTAGAACTATTGTCTATGGTCCCTATAACAACATTTGGTATTTTATAATTGATGATAGCATTACAACAAGGTGGAGTTTTTCCAAAGTGAGAACATGGTTCTAATGTTACATATAGTGTTGATTCTTTTAAAAGTCTTTTTTCTTTAACATTTTGTATTGCATTAATCTCAGCGTGATTTCCTCCATAATTACTAGAAAATGCTTCAGAAATTATTTTATTATTATAAACAATTATACATCCAACACAAGGGTTTGGGAATGTGGTTCCTATTCCTTTTTTTGCAATTTCAATACACCTTGACATATAAAATTCATGAGTGAAATTGTTGTTCATAATTGATTAAATAAAGTTTTCTCTAATATTTATAACGTATCTTCATAATACAAAATTAAGCTAAAAAATGGAAGCTAATACAGAATGGATTATAAGAAAAATTGTTGAATCTGATAATAAAGAATTAGAAAATGTTTTAAGTTCAGTAATGATAGAATTTAAAGTTCCTAAGAAGGGTACTGCATTAAGTGATCCAGAATTAAAAAAAATGAGTAATGCCTATAATTGCTCTAGGAGTATTTATTTTGTAATTGAAAGAGGAGGTAAAATATTTGGTGGTGCTGGTATTTCTCCATTAAAAAATTCTAAAGAAAATATTTGTGAACTTCAAAAAATGTATTTTCTAAATGATGCTAGAGGAATTGGTTTAGGTAAGAAAATGATTAAAAGATGTATTGATGAAGCTACAAGATATAAATATGATAAATGTTATATTGAGACTATGTACAATATGAAATCAGCTCAAAAGTTATATTTATCTGAGGGCTTTAATTATATTGATAAGCCTTTAGGCAATACAGGACATTCTTCCTGTCCTGTATGGATGATAAAGAACTTATAATGACCTTAATTGAATATTATAATTTATTTATTAGAAAATTAAATTCTAAAATTGATAAGAATGAATTAGATGAGTTTTTTTTCTGGTTGATTGAATACTATTGTGATATTAATAGAATGAAATATATATTAAATCCAAACTATATAATTAGTGATCACCAAAAATCTAATCTTTTCAATGCTATTGAACATCTAAAAATTAATATGCCAATCCAATATGTTATTGGAGAATCAGAGTTTATGAATTTAAAATTTCATTTAAATAATAAAGTTCTAATTCCAAGACCTGAGACTGAAGAATTAGTCTCTTGGATTATAAGTACAAATCCTGTAAATAAAAAAATATTAGATATTGGTACCGGAAGTGGTTGTATCGCAATTTCATTAGCTAAATTTATAAAATCTAGTAACTTAACTGCATGGGATATTAACCAGGAAATATTAGAAATTGCAAAAAAAAATGCATTTTCAAATGAAGTTAAAATTTTGTTTGAGATTCAGGATATATCTTCAATAAAATCGAATAAAAAATTTGATATAATTGTATCTAATCCTCCTTATATTTGTAATAGTGAAAAGAAAAATATAAATAAAAATGTTTTGCTTTTTGAACCTCATAAAGCATTATTTGTTGAAGATAATGATCCTTTATTTTTTTATTATAAAATAATTGATTTTGCTAAGCAAAATTTAAATAATAATGGAAATATTTTTTTTGAAATTGCTGAAGATCAAGATCAAGGTATTTCAGAACTTTTAATTAAAGCAGGTTTTCACGATATTGAATTAAAAAAAGATTATAGATCAAAAAATAGAATGATAAGAGCTAGTTTAAAATGAATTCTATCAAAAAAAATATTGAAAATTTAAGAAATGAATTGCATCTTCATAACTACTATTATTATGT
Organism: uncultured Bacteroidota bacterium; assembly: GCA_902511755.1. Taxonomy (GTDB): domain Bacteria; phylum Bacteroidota; class Bacteroidia; order Flavobacteriales; family Flavobacteriaceae; genus MAG-121220-bin8. Next base: position 5,296 of record CABXGL010000030.1, read on the forward strand.
ATTAGATAAACCTAAAATTAGTGATTATGATTTTGACATGAAATTAAATGATCTAATTGATCTCGAAAAGCAATATCCAGAATTTAATGATGTAAATTCACCAACATCAAGAGTAGGTGGCGCAATAATTAAAAACTTTAATTCTGTAAAACATGAGTTCCCAATGTATTCTTTGGATAATTCTTATTCTAAAGATGATTTGGAGGATTGGGATAACAGATTATATAAAAATTTACAGGATAATGACCTTCAATATTTATGTGAATTAAAATTTGATGGTGTTTCTATTAATTTAACATATGAAAATGGAAAATTAATAAAAGCAGTAACTAGAGGCGATGGCATACAAGGTGATGATGTTACAGAAAATATTAAAACTATAAAAACCATCCCTTTAAAATTAAAAGGAAATTATCCAAGTAAATTTCAGATAAGAGGAGAAATAATTATTGAAAAGGGGGATTTCATTAAAATGAATGAAAAAAGACTGTCTGAAGGATTAGACCCATATATGAACCCAAGAAATACAGCTTCAGGAAGCCTTAAGTTACAAGATAGCAAGGAGGTAGCTAAAAGACCTTTAAAATGTTTTTTATATCAGATAGTTACTTCTAAACAAATTTTTAAAACTCAAAATGAATGTTTGTTGAATGCATTAGATTGGGGTTTTAATATTTCAAATACCTATAAGCTTTGCAGCAGTTTGAAAGATATAACAGAATATATAACTTATTGGGATGCAAACAGGGAGAACTTAAATTATGAGATCGATGGGATTGTAATAAAAGTAAATAAAATAGATTATCAAGATGAACTTGGTTTTACATCAAAGTATCCAAGATGGTCTATCGCATATAAATTTAAAACGGAACAAATATCTACTAAATTATTAAGTGTTTCTTATCAAGTTGGAAGAACTGGTGCTATTACTCCAGTAGCAAATTTAGAACCTGTTCTTTTGGGTGGAACCTATGTTAAAAGAGCATCTTTGCATAATCAAGATCAGATAAACAAATTTGATTTATGTATAAATGATATTGTAATTGTAGAAAAAGGAGGAGAAATTATTCCTAAAATAGTAGGAGTTGAAATAGAAAAAAGAGACATTAAATATGAAAAAATTAAATTCATAGAAAATTGTCCTTCTTGTTATAAACTTCTTTCAAAGAAAGAATCAGAGGCTCATCATTATTGCTTAAATTACAATGATTGCCCTCCTCAAATTACAGGTAGAATACAACACTTTATTTCTAGAAAGGCGATGGATATAAATGGCTTAGGAAATGAAACAATTGATTTATTGTATAGTAATGGATTAATTTTAAATTATGCTGATTTATATGATCTTAAAAAAGAAAATTTAATTCTATTAGAAAGAATGGCTGAAAAGTCAGTTGAGAATATTTTTATTGGATTAGAAGATTCTAAAAAAATTGGTTTTGAAAGAGTATTATTTGCTTTAGGAATAAGATATGTTGGTCAAACTGTAGCAAAAAAAATTGCTAATAAATTTAAATCTATTGATAATTTAATGTCTTCTTCACTTGATGAATTGCTTTTAGTTGATGAAATTGGTGATAGAATTTCAGAGAGTATAGTTGATTTTTTTAGTATTAAAGAAAATGTTGATATTATTTATAGACTTAAAAAAATAGGTTTGCAATTTGAAATGGATAAATCTAACGAAAAAATAAGCGATGTTTTATCAGGCTATATATTTGTTATTTCTGGTGTATTTAATAATTATTCAAGAGATGAATTGAAAAGATTAATTGAACTAAATGGAGGAAAATGGTCTTCTTCTATTTCTTCAAAAACAAATTATTTATTAGGAGGAAGCAATATAGGACCAAGTAAACTTTTAAAAATAAAAAAACTAGAAATTCCAATAATATCTGAGAATGATTTAATAGAAATGATAAATCTTAAACCTTAAAAGAAGTGGATTTTTCTTTAACCTTATCCTTATTAAGATAAAAATCAATTTTTCCAAGATTTATACCAAAACATCCAACCTGATTAATCATTACTTCTTTACCTATTAAATTTTTCACTTTAACTGGATTTTTCATGAATGTATGAGAATGTCCGCCTATGATAAGATCAATATCTTTTGTTTTTTCTGCTAATATTAAATCACACATAACGCCATCATTGTATCCTCTATTAAAACCTAGATGAGATAGACAAATTATTATATCGCACTCAAACTCACTTTTAAGTTTGTATGTAATGTCTTGAGAAATTTCTATAGGATCTAAATATTTAATTCCATTGTATAATTTTTTATCAACTAATCCTTCTAAATTAATTCCAATTCCAAATACACCAATTCTAATACCATCTAGAACAAAAATTTCATAATTTTTAATTTTATCCTCTAATGGAGTATTTTTTAAAGTATAATTTGAATTTAATAATGAAAAGTTAGCATGTTTTAAAGATTTAGCTAGTTTTTTAATACCATTATCAAATTCATGGTTTCCTAAAGTTGAAGCATTATAACCTAATTTACTCATTAGTTTTAATTCAATTTCTCCACCAAAAAAATTAAAATAAGGAGTTCCTTGAAAAATATCTCCAGCATCTAAAACGAGTGTATTAGGGTTTCCTTTTTTAATAGCATTTATCATTTTTGCTCTTGCAATTACTCCACCACCATTAGGGTTAATAGGATCGTTTGAAGGAAAAGGATCAATATGACTATGTACATCGTTAGTGTGTAGAATTGTAATCTTTTTTGAATTAAATTTTATTTTTTCAAAACTTATAAAAGGAAAAGCTAATCCAAAAATTGTTGATGAGGTAATTTTATCTATAAAGTATCTTCTTTTCATTACAGTCTTGTAATTCTATTATCTGTTTTACTAACAATGGTATCTTTTTTCATAATATAATTAATTAGAACATCTCTAATGTTTGTTTTAAGAGAATATAGTTCTAATGGATTCTTAAAAAAGTCCATTTTATCTCCTCCTTCTTGTAGAAAATTGGAAGTTAAAATATAATATGTATTATCAATATTAAATTTTTTATTTCTTATTAGTACTTTATTTATTTTATTTCCTTTAAACTCTATGTTTATACCTGAAACAGGATGGGCTAATTTCTCTTTATTTATATATTGTATTAATTCTAAAACTTTTTCTCCACTAAGTTTAACAACAGTTGATGTGTTATTAAAAGGCATAATAGTAAAAAGATTATGTTGAGTGATTTGTCCTTTATTTAAGTTTGCTCTTATTCCTCCAAAATTTAATAAACAAAAATCAATTTTTTTAGCAGATATTTTAGTAAAAACAGGGTTTGATTCTTCAATTAAAATATCTGCTAATAAATTTCCTAATGAAGATTCTAATATGCCATCTCTAACGCTTAGAGATTTTTTAGAATATCCTATCACTTTTTGTAGATCTGTAATTTTTTTTCTGTAAGGATAGATTAATTTATCTAGTTTTTTATTTTTAACAATTGAATCTAAAACAATTATATTTTCTCCATTAATATTATTAATTTGATAATTATAATTATTACATGAAAAAAATAAAATTGTTAGAATTATAACAATATATTTAAATTTTTTATTATTAAAATATAATATAGGTTTCAATGACGAAATATGTAATTTTACAGAAGTATTAAATATATGATTTTTAAATCACTACGTAATAAATTATTGAATAAAAAGATTGAGAAGTCTTTAGATAAACTTTCAAATCAGAGAAGGTATAAACCAAACCCTATCAAAACTTTAGGATGTATTATAGATCCATCATTTCCTGTATCAGTTGATAACTTTATTGATTTATCAAATTCTCTAGGATTAAAAGAGAAAGATTTAAAAATTATAACATTTCAAGAGAATAAAAATACTTTTAATGTTTTTTCAAATATGAATATTACTCCTGAATGTATTTCATTTACTGGAAACTTAAATGGAAAAGATTCATTAGAATTTATTTCTTTTGAATTTGATTTATTAAT
>CABXGL010000031.1 GCA_902511755.1 uncultured Bacteroidota bacterium
TAATTTGATGAAAGCCTCCAGATCCAAATCTAATATCCCCTTGTTGATATGAGTAATTATATGAAAAAATAAAATCTTTATAATCAACTCCTAATAGAGGAGTAATTAATTGCAGTCTTTGTCTTTTTAAAAGTTGCCCATCTAAATATTGAGCCCCTTCATAACTATTTCTATAAGAAAATCCTGCCCATAACCTTCCTTGCCTTAATTTATAATAAGTCTTTAAATTAACATCAATCGCTTTTTCATTAGTAAGTTCTGCGGCTTGAAAAAGAACAGAAGGCTCAAAGGACCAAGGTAACTCTGTATAAAATATATAACCTAAAGAAGCAACAAGTCTCTTAAAACTAGTTCTATCAGGCCTTTTACTATATGTGTCTACACCATACATATTGTGAGGACTCCATAGCAAATTTTTCACAGTAATATGACCATAATATTTATTAGTTACATAAGACATTCCTGCATCTACATTAAAATATCCTGTACTTTGCTTTATCCCTGCTATTAATGGATCATAATCATAAAGGTCAAATGAAGTTTGATCTAAAGAATTTTGAATTCCTCCAACACTTATGCCAAACGAAAGTTGATTAATATCATCATCTTTTGAAGGATAAGGTCTTTTAGAAGGCAACATAGATTTATTAAAATTAATATGGTGAGCATAAGTCAAATATCCACCTATTTGAGAATGATAACCATTCTGATCTTTATAAATAATTGTTCCAATCCCAGATCTATCGGTCAATCTAAAGTCTACAGAAAGTGTTTGTAAGTTAGGTGCATCTTGTTGGTCAAACCATTGTTTTCTAGCAGTCATTCTTACTTTTCCCCCAACCAAATTAACTCCAGCCATTGATGGATGAACCAAATAATAATTCTCCGTTAAATAATCAGTATATATCGGTAAACCCTCCTGGCTATTAACCTTAAAAAGGGATAATATAAAAATTAATAAAAACAGTCTATTCAAAACACAAAGCTTAACATAAATCTTTAAACAATGTATATGTTTAAAGGTTTATAAATATTTTTTTTAAATATAATCATTCTATGGAATAAAAAAATTGCTTCTCATAAAAGAATTATTTAGTTACGTACTCAACTAACTCTATTTCTGAAAGATGACCTAAATCTTTAATTTCATACATCCAATTTTCTAATTGAGTTTTTAAATTTTGAATATCATCTGAATATATTTCTATATCAATAAGGTTATTTAGCTCAAACGGATCATTTTCTAAATCATAAAATTCCTCTGATCTTTTTGGGGTTTGAAACCATAATTTTTGTTGCTTTGAAAGCAAATTTGATTCATTTAGTCTATTTAAATGTTGCATTAAAACCATCTGATTTCTGTAAGAAACAGGTAGCGCGTGTGATTTATTAAGATTATAATTTTTTATATACTTAAATCTTTTATTTTTTACTGCCCTTATTCTATCAGGGTGTTCATCAAATCTATCACTTGCTGTAAACAAATATTCTCTTTTATTTTTATTTTTTTTTGATCCTAAAAATGGTTTTCCCTGATAAATTTTTGGAATATCTATTCCACCTACGATCGATAAAATAGTCGGAGCAAAATCAATAAAATTAAGCATGTCCGAATTTCTTTTTTCTTCTGGCTCTATAAAAGAAGGAAATTTAATTAGCAATGGAACCTTAGCCCCTGTTTCATAAATTGCTCTTTTATGTCTAGGAAAAGGACCTCCATGATCACTATAGAAAAATATGTATGAGTCTTCGTATAATCCTTGATCTCTTAATTTATTAATAATTAACCCCATTTGTCTATCCATTTCAACCAAATTTGAATAGTTTACAGCAAGTGAATGTCTTGAAATAGAATCATTAGGGAAAACCGGAGGAACCTTCAATTTTTTTGGATCTACTTTTAGCTCCTCTTTATCTCTTTTCCACATTGCAGATTCGTGTGTAACATTAAAATTAAAAACTGAAAAGAAAGGCTGGTTATCTTTTCTTTTTTTCCAAGAAGCTTTGTTGCTTGACTCATCCCAAGCTTCATCTCTTAAATTAAAATTATAGTCTCTTTTAGAATTATTAGTGCAATAATATCCGTTCTCCCTTAAAATTTGTGTAAAAGGTTTTATGTTTTCTGCTAATTTTGAAGAATAATAAGGAACTCCCAATGAAGCTTCTTTTTCACTTCTTTTTTTTGTATCTCCTTTTAATGCTCTCATATTACCTGTTCCTATAGAGTTTGGATACATTCCTGTAATAATTGCGCTTCTTGCTGGGGCACAAACAGGATAAGAAGAATTCATGCCTTCAAAAACAGTTCCGTTTTTTAATAATTCACTAATATTTGGCAGATTAACAGAATTATCTCCATAAAATGGAAAAAAATATTGAGATTGATCCTCAGCTACAAGCCAAACTATATTTGGTTTCTTCTCTAAATTGCTTTGACAAGCAAATGATAGAAAAAAAATAAGCGTTAGCATTCCAAATTTAATTATTTGTTTCATTTTAATTTCTTAATTTAAATCACCCAAATTTAAATATTATAACAATGAAAAAATACATTCCTCTAATATTATTACTCTCTGTTCTTAACATCTTTTCTCAAGAACCAGAAAAATCAGTAAAAAAGGACACCCTTAAAAAAAGTAAAAAGGCTAAACTGCCATTAAAAGTTGATAGGAAAATAAAACTAAAAACGGATGAAGGAACATGGATGTCATTAGATATCAGTCCAGATGGGGAAACCATAGTGTTTGATATGCTTGGTGATATATATACATTACCTATTAATGGGGGGAAAGCTACTAGAATTACTAGTGGATTAGCCTTTGATGCTCATCCTAAATTTTCCCCTAATGGAAAAGAATTATTAATAGTTTCTGATAGAAGTGGAGGCCCAAATGCATGGATTTTAAACCTGGAAAACAATGATTCAACTCAAGTTACAAAAGGAGATGATTATTTTATGGAGACAGCAGAATGGACCAATGATGGAGAATATGTTATTAGCACTAAAGGAGGAAGAAATTCAAAATTATTTTTAAATCATAAATCTGGCGGAAAAGGAATTGAATTAATTAAAGAGCCTTCTACTTTAAAAGTTAGCGATGTAGCCATTGGTAAAAATGACAGATATATATGGTTTTCTAAAAAAACTAATGCATGGCAATATAATGCAAAATTTCCTCAAATTTCATTAGCTCGATATGATAGAGATAGTGGAAAAGTTGAAAATATGGTTAGTAGATATGGTTCTGCTTTTTCTCCTACACTTTCTTCTGATGGAAATTGGCTTGTTTATGGTTCTAGGTGGAATGACCAAACAGGTTTAATTGCAAGAAATTTAAAAACTGGTAAAGAAAAATGGCTGGCATATCCTATTCAAAAAGATGATATTGAGTCCCAAAATACTTTAGGAACATTACCAGTAATGTCCTTTACACCTGACAGTAAATTTCTTTTAGCTTCATATGGAGGTAAAATAAATAAAATTCCTATTAATGGGGGTGATGCAATCAATATTCCTTTTGAAGTTGAAGAAGAGATAGAGTTGGGGCCACAATTAAAATTTAATTATCCAATAGAAGATGTAGACAAAATTATTTCTAATCAAATTAGAGATCCAAAAATTTCTCCCGATGGAAATCAAGTTGTTTACTCTTCATTTCAAAAAATCTATTTAAAACAACTTCCTAATGGGGATCCAATTAGATTAAGTAATTTAAATTCTGCGGAAAATATGCCTGTATGGAGCCCAGATGGGAATGAAATAGCATTTACTACATGGGATGATAAAGAGGGTGGAGCTATATACAAGGTTAATTTAGAAGGAAGAAAAAAAATTACCAAACTTACTCAGGAAAATGGGGTCTACTCTTATCCTGTTTGGAATAATGAAGGATCAAAAATTGTTTTTATAAAAGCTTCTGAAAACGATTTCATTGAATATGGAAGAGGTGGTATAGATTCACAAATTATGTGGGTTTCTTCCAATGGAGGAAAAAATGTTTTTATTGATAAAACCAAAGGAAGATCTAATCCTCATTTTACTAAGAAATCAAACAGAATACATTTATATAGTAGATCTAACGGATTAAGTACGATTAGATGGGATGGGACAGATGAAAAAAAGGTTTTAAAAATAACCGGGATTTCTGTTTATGGAACCCCTGGAAGAAAGTCACCTCCATCTTCGGCATCATATATAATTAAGTCTCCTATTGATGAAAAGGCTTTGGCAGTAATAAATAATGATGTTTATGTTGTAACCATTCCTTATACTGGAGTTAAAGATTTTTCTATTAATGTTTCTAAACCGGAAAGTTCATCGTTTCCTGCAAGGAAATTAACTAAGTTTGGTGGAGAATTTGCTTCTTGGGGGGTAAATGGAGACAATGTTTATTTCTCATTAGGAAAATCATTATTTAATTATAATATTCCTAATGCAAAAGCTGATGAAGAAAGAATAAAAAAAGAGAAAAAAGACAAAGATAAAGACAAAGATAAAGACAAAGACAAGAAATATCAGGCTTCTGAAATTGAAATAAAAACATATTTAGCAAAGAATAAGGCTGTTGGGTCTGTAATTCTGAAAAATGCTAGAATTCTAACAATGAAAGGGAAAGAAATAATAGAAAAAGGAGATGTTTTAATTGAAAATAATAGAATTAAAAAAGTAGGAAAGTCAGGTGAAATAAAAAATAATAATTCTATCAAAGAAATAGATTTAACTGGGAAGACTATTCTTCCAGGTTTTGTTGATACTCATGCTCATGTTAGAGTTTCAAGAAATGTTCATAGAACTGAGACATGGTCTTTTGCAGCAAACTTAGCATATGGAGTAACAACAATTAGAGATCCCCAAACTGGAACAACTGATATTCTTTCTTATGGAGACATGGTTGATGCTGGATTAATGCATGGTCCCAGAATTTATTCAACTGGACCAGGAGTAGGTTATTGGGGCTATAATCTAAAGAGCTTAGAACATACTAAAGACATTCTAAAACAGTATTCTAAATACTACAATACTAAGACAATTAAGATGTATCGTACTGGGAACAGGAAACATAGGCAATGGATTTTAATGGCATCAAAAGAACAAAAGCTAATGCCAACTACAGAAGGTGCGTTACATATTAAATTAAATATTAATCAAATGTTAGATGGTTATCCAGGTCAAGAACACAATATTCCTATTTATCCTGCATATAAAGATTTAGTAGAAATAATGGCAAAATCCAAAATGGCTTATACACCAACTTTACTAGTTACTTATGGAGGCCCTTGGGCAGAAAACTATTATTATGCCACTGAGAATGTTCAAGGAGATTCTAAACTTAATTATTTTACACCGAAAGATCATCTTGATAATAAATCTAGAAGAAGAAACGACGGATGGTTCCATAAAGATGAATATGTTTTTGAAGAACAAGGCCTCTTCATTAAAGATCTTGTTGAAAATGGAGGAATAGTTGGAGTTGGTTCACACGGACAATTACAAGGTTTAGGTTATCATTGGGAATTATGGAGTATGCAAGCAGGTGGACTTGGGCTTCATGATGCTCTAAGAGTTGCAACAATAATTGGAGCTGAAGCAATTGGACTAGAAAATGATCTTGGAAGTATTGAAGAAGGCAAACTAGCAGACTTAGTTATATTGGGGAAAAACCCACTTGAAGATATAAGAAACACAAATACTGTAGAAATGGTAATGAAAGACGGAAAATTATATAATGCTGATAATCTAGATGAAATATATCCAAAAAAGATTAAAGCAGATTTTAATTGGCATCAAGCAAAACCTGTAAATATTCCTGGAGTTGAGAATTAAAAAAATATTAATTTATTTGTGTGGATGGCTATTAGTTTCTGTCATAAGTTTTGTTTTAATAGTACTTGTCTATTTTGAATATAAAGAGATTCCTATATACAATTTTAATCTAGCTTATAAGTTTTTAAAAGGGGAACAAAATTACACACAATTTGAAAATCTTTCTGAAAAATTAGGATATAACAAAGACGATAAATTATTAATTATTCATGCTGATGATCTTGGTTTATCCAATTCTGTTAACAATGCATCATTTAAGTCCCTTTTAGAAGGAAATACAAGCTCTGCAAGTGTTATAATGACATGTGATAAAATTAATGAGGTTGCAGAATTTTCAAAAAAAAATCCTGAAATAGATTTTGGTGTTCATCTAACTGTTACAAGTGAATGGAAATTCCATAAATGGGATGGAGTTTTGGATTCAAAAGAAATTCCATCATTAATAAATAAAAATGGCAACCTATATGAAAATAAAAAAGGTTTTACTTTAAATGCTGATGTAAATGAACTTAAAAAAGAACTCCAAGCACAAATTGATTTAGCAAAATCATTGGGTATAAATTTAAGTCATATTGATAGTCATGAAGGAGCTTTATTTTATAAAAGTGAGTTTTTTAAGGTTTATTTGGATTTAGCAAAAGATAATAAATTAGCTGTTTTTGTTCCTGATATTGTTACAGTACAGTTTGATAAAGACTTAGTCCCCCCCAGTAACTTAGTTGTTATTGATGATTTTTATATGGCTGAAAACGGAATGGACCTTAATAATTGGGAAGAGTTTTATGTAGGAATTCTAAATAATCTTAAACCAGGACTTAATCAAATCATAGTGCATTTAGGCTATGATAATCAGGAAATGAAAGATATTACCATTAATCATCCAAACTTTGGATCAAAGTGGAGAAATTATGATTATGATATAGTTTCTAATAAAAAATTTAAACAAGCTTTATTTAATAATAATATTAAACTTGTTAATTGGAGAGAAATACAAAATCTTATGTATACAAATTAATTCTTTATTCTATAATAGACAATTATTGAAAGAAATAGTGAAATAACTCCTAAATATAAATAAGGATAATCTATAAAAGATAATTTAGAGTACATAAAGTATAAAATACAAAAACTAAGTACTGCAACTATTAAAAAAAAAGAGAATAATATCCACTTAATTATCTTCATATATATTTAGATTTTAATTGCATCCAGCAATTATTGTTGTAAATGTATAATAATTCGGAACTGAAGCATTTTGATTATTAGCAATATACTTTATGCTAAAAGGGTATATAAAGTTAAAACTAGTTACTTTTTGAGTGAATGCTGCAGCTAGTAAAATAGCATCATTTTCACTATTAAATGTATAAGTTGTACCATTTAGGACTATTGAAATAGGGTAGTTAAAATCAAAACAAGTGCCATAAACCCCTTTTATTTCATCAAAAGTTAGAGAGCCATATCCACAGTCATTAATTAAAGTTTCAAATTGAGTTTCATTAGAAATGACTTGTTCAGAATTATCATTTGACATCACAACAGAAAAGGGGAATCCCATTCCTGTCATATGTAATTGTTGAGTTTCAGTTAAAATTAATTCTGTAAAATGACCAAAACTAGTAACATTGACTATTGAATTGTCATTGTATTGGATACTAACAGGATATTTAAAATCAAAACATAATTCAGAGGGGATTGTTCCAGAAATTTTATAATCACTATCATTCTGAAAAATTAAATTTTTTATTTTTTTAATTGATTGAATACTCAATCTTAATGAGAAACTATCTGAATAAGTTAATTTTTCAGATGAATCAAATGATGCGTCCTTACAAGAAAAAATAATTAATGTTATAATTAAAAATTTAGTTAATTTCATTATACAAATATATTAATTCTAAAAAATAATTATGAAAAAATGGTTTATTATAATAATTTGTTTGACAGCAATAATTTCAAATGCTCAAGAAAGTTATTTCCCAACTAAAGAGAATCTAGAAGCAAGAAAATGGTTTAAAGAAGCAAAATTTGGACTTTTTATACATTGGGGAGTTTATAGTGTTTTAGGAGATGGCGAATGGGTAATGAACAATCAAAATATTTCAATAAAAGAATATGAAAGATTACCTGGCTTTTTCAATCCAATTGAATTTGATGCTGATGAATGGGTTAAAATGGCAAAAGAAGCTGGAATGAAATATATTACAATAACAAGTAGGCACCATGATGGGTTTTCAATGTTTGACTCTGCTGCCTCTGACTATAATATAGTTGATAAAACTCCTTATGGAAAAGATGTTTTAAAAATGCTCTCCGATGCATGTAGAAAAGAGGGGATTAAATTATTTTTTTATTATTCTCAACTGGATTGGTATAGAGATGATTACTTTCCTAGAGGAAGAACTGGTAATGGGATTAGTGGAAGAGGAGAAGGTGATTGGAATGATTATATAGAATTCATGAAAGTTCAGCTTACAGAGTTGCTTACAAACTATGGTGAAATTGGTGGAATATGGTTTGATGGTCAGTGGGATCAACATCAATGGGATGGGAAAAGATTTGGAAAATTAAAAGCAGATTTTAAACTTAAGGAAGTTTATGAATTAATTCATAAACTCCAGCCTCAAGCCTTAATTGGAAGTAATCATCATTTAGCTCCAAATCCTGGTGAGGATTTTCAAATGTTTGAAAAAGATCTCCCTGGTAAAGGAACAAAGGATTTTGCTACTTCAGCTGATGATATTGGAAATTTACCTTTAGAAGTATGTGAAACAATAAATGGTTCCTGGGGATTTAATTTAAAAGACAGAAAACATAAATCTGAAAAAGAACTTGTACAATATTTAGTAAAAGCCGCAGGATATGGAAGTAATCTTCTTCTAAATGTTGGCCCAATGCCAAATGGTAAAATCCAAGAGGAGCATGTTGAATCTCTTAAAAAAATAGGAAATTGGGTTAAACAAAATGGACAAACAATATATAATACGAAAAGAGGCCCAATAGCTCCTAGTGATGAAATAGCTTCGACTCAAAATGGTAATATTGTATATATTCACTTATTAGATAATAAAAAATCAGAATATAATATTGAAGGATTTAAATCAAAATTTAAAAAAATCACTTATTTGCGTTCAGGGAATAAAGTATCAATTAAAAAATCTAAAGAAGGTTTATCTATTCGTTTAGATGATAAAGAAATAGATCATATAGATACGATTCTCAAAATGGAATTATGATTCGTTCCTTAATTTTTATTTTCGTTTTTTTTGTTTCATGCTCTCCACCTAAAAAGTATGGGGATAGCGGTGAAAAATGGGAAAAAGAAATAAAAAAGCTTGAATCTCTTGATCAAAAAGAAAATTATAGTAATAATGCCATATTATTTATTGGAAGTTCAAGTATAAGACTTTGGAAATCAATAAAACAGGATTTAGCTCCTTATGA
>CABXGL010000032.1 GCA_902511755.1 uncultured Bacteroidota bacterium
TTCTGAGAAAATCTTTTTTTCCATCAATTCATACATTATATTAACAACATCTTTAACACATATAAAACCCGTTTTTCCTATAGGATAATAATTCATTCCTCTACTTATTTGTGTAAAAAAAGCTCCGCTTCCTCTTTTCCAAAACCCACTTCCAATTATTACTCCTGGATTGACAATTACAACATTCAGACCTTCTGAAATACCTCTCCATACTTCCATTTCTGCATTTTTTTTTGTTTGGGAATATGGATTTTTATTGTCTATCCATTCAGTATTTTCATCAGTAAATTTACTTGTACTTAATCCAATTGCAGCTATTGTACTAACATAACATAATTTTTGGATTTTAAAATCCAGAGCACAATTTATTATATTAGCAGTTCCTTCAACATTTATTTTTTGCATAGATACCAGATCTTTTTTATCAAAAGAAATAAATGCTGCACAGTGATATACTTCTCTAACATTTTTAAAAGCATTCGAAAGACTTTCTAGATCATTAATATCTCCATCTATCCAATTTATTTTATTAAATAATTCCTTATGATTTTTTGAGTATGAAGAAAAAACTTTTTTTACATTTTCTAAATTACTATTCTTTCTTTTTAGGGCTATAACTTTTTTATTATTGTTAATAAGTAAATACAATAAATTGCACCCCACTAGACCTGTTCCTCCTGTTACTAAAATCATAACTCTAATGTACTATTTTTTGAATTACTTTTTTCTTTTATTTTAGAGGTATATATTTGTTAAAATTTGTATTGTGTCAAAGAACTTTATTAATGAATTACGCTGGAGAGGAATGCTTCAAGATATTATTCCTGGATGTGAAGAAAAATTATTAGAAAGTTCATCTTCAGGATATATTGGTTTTGACCCAACAGCTGATTCATTACATATAGGAAGTCTAGTACAGATTTTAATTTTAATGCATTTCCAAAAATCAGGTCACAAACCAATAGTTTTAATTGGGGGAGCAACAGGAATGATAGGAGATCCTTCTGGAAAATCATCTGAAAGAAATCTGTTGAGTAAGGCTGATTTAGAAAAAAATATTAATGGAATAAAAATTCAGCTATCAAAATTTTTGAATTTCGATTCAAAAGACAAAAATGCTGCTGTTATTTGTAATAATAACGATTGGTTTAATAATATTAAGCTTATAGATTTTATTAGAGATATTGGAAAGCACTTGACTGTGAATTATATGGTTGCTAAAGATTCTGTTAAAAAGAGATTGAGTAAGGATTCTAAAGAAGGTATGTCTTTTACAGAATTTACATATCAAATTATACAAGCTTATGATTTTTATCATTTATTTAAAAATCAAAATTGTATTCTTCAAATGGGAGGAAGTGACCAATGGGGAAACATTACAAGTGGAACAGAATTAATTAGAAAAAAAACTGGCAAAAAAGTTTTTGCTTTAACATGTCCTTTGATTACTAAGACGGATGGTACTAAATTTGGAAAAACTGAGGAGGGCAACGTTTGGCTTGATAAAAACAGAACATCTCCATATAAATTTTATCAATATTGGCTGAATATTTCTGATGAGGATGCCGTTAGGTACATTAAAATATTTACTTTTTATTCTGAAGAGGAAATTAAAAAATTTATTAAAGAACATAAGAAAACTCCTCATCTTAGATATTTGCAAAAAATTATTGCTTCATACTTAACTATATTAGTTCATTCCGATGATGATCTAGAAAAGGCAATTATTGCATCTAACATTTTGTTTGGAAAATCAACATCTGATGAATTAAGTTCATTGGATGAAAATATTTTTTTAGATGTTTTTTCTGGTGTTCCCCAGGCAACAGTCTCTTTAAAATATTTAAATACTAATCCGAGTGTTCAAGAATTTCTTTATAAAGTTGGGTTTTTATCCTCAAAATCAGAAATAAATAGAGCTATTAAAGAAAATTCTATTTCAATTAATAAGGATAAAATAAAAGACTCCGATAGACTATCTAAATCCAATTTAATTTGTGATAAATATATTTTAGCACAAAGGGGGAAAAAGAATTATTTTTTAATTGTTATTAAACATTAGGTTACATCCTCTTATTTCACTTTCACTAATTCTGCCACTAACTGTATAGGATTTATTTTTAAAAAGTTCTCCGATATCATCAGTAGCTATAAATGCACATGAATGTTCATTTGCTAGATCAATTATATTTATAGCTCCTTTCCCAGAATTTGAAACCATCAATGGGTTATTGATATTTCTTATAAGCGTTTTCATCCAAGGTGGATTTTGAAACTTTCCATTTTTTAAAGCATATGCTTGAGAGAATAATTCTGTCATTCCATATTCTGAGTGGATATGTTTTGTGCCAAACCCTTTGTTAAGTTTTAAATGAAGTTCACTTCTAGTTATTTCCTTTTTTCTTCCTTTCATTCCTCCGGTTTCAATAATAATTAAATCTTTTATTTTAATAGGGTGCTTTTTAGCAAAATCTAATAAAGCATAACTAACTCCAAAAAGAATTATTTTTTTATTACTTGTTTTTTTTAAAACAGAAAATAATTTTTTATAGTCATCTAAATAAAATTCACTTTCGTTATGATTTGAGGTTTTAATAAAATTGTTAACCATAAAAGCAAGAGAAGAGTTTTTTTGTTCTATATAAGAAGGTAACAGTCCTAAAAAAACATAATTTTTTATAGGACCATAAAATAATTCAAAACATGTTCTAAAACTTTTAATATAATTATCAATATTAGAAACATAATTTGTGCTTTTACCTCCCCCTGTTCCGCTACTTTTAAAAATATGTGAAACATTATTTTTATTTGAAACAATTTTGCGCGTTTTAAAAAATTGAATTGGCAAAAATGGAATATGTTTTAATTCTTTAACTTCAGTTGATTTTATTTTTAATAACTTACAGTATTGATTATAAACTAAGTTATTATTGAATTGCTTATTAAATAAAGCAATCGCCTTTAATTTAAAGTCTAGTTCAGATTTAATTTTGAATGGATTCAAATTTTTAATTTCAAATTTAATCAATGCACGATAAAATTACATTGTAAATTTAATATTAAGGCCTGTATTAACTTATTGTTAATTAAAATTAATTTTGAATAAAATTATTAAAATGTCCAGCCTTCTAAAAATTTTAGTTGTCGATGATGATCCTGATATTGTCGAAATTTTAAGATATAACCTTGCTTTAGCTGGATATGATGTTGAGAGTGCTGTTAATGGAAAGGAAGCAATAAAAAAAGCAAAATTATTTCTTCCTCAAATTATTTTATTAGATATCATGATGCCAGAAATGGATGGAATTGAAGCATGCTCTAAAATTAAACGAATTTCTTCATTAGATAATACTATGATAATTTTTTTAAGTGCTAGAAGTGAAGACTTTACCCAAATAGCAGCTTTTGATGCTGGTGGAGACGACTATATTTCAAAGCCTGTAAAACCTAAAATTTTATTAAAAAAAATTGCCTCAATTTTTAAAAGAATGAATTCCGTAAAAAATAAAACTCTAAGATTAGAGCTGAAAAATTTGGTTATAGATAGAAATGAATATAAAATTATAATAGATAAGCAAGATTTAACTCTGCCTCGAAAAGAATTTGAATTATTATTTCTTTTAGCATCAAAACCAGGAAAAGTTTTTACTCGTGATGAAATTATGAACAGTGTTTGGGGTTCTCATGTAATTGTTGGTGATAGAACAATAGATGTTCATATTAGAAAATTAAGAGAAAAAATTGGAGATTCGTATTTTAAAACAATTAAAGGGGTGGGATATAAGTTTATTCAATAATTTTATGTCATTATTTAATAAATCATTAAAACAGTCTTTTATAATTTCAATTGCTCTAAGTTTAGTATCAGTTGTTACATTTTTTATATATAATTCTTTTGAATATAAAAGTACTGTTGATTTACTGATTTTTATTATTCCTCTATTTATACTCTCTTTTTTTATAGTTTATTTTTATTTAGAATTTTTTGTTTTAAAAAAAATTAGAAATCTTTATCATGATTTAATTCCAAAAGAGAATTTTGAAGAGAATTCTCTTGTGTCAACTAATATGGATCAATTGATTGAAGATCTTAAAAAATTTTCAAAGGAGAGCCAAACTGAAATTAAATCAATGCAAGAAAAAGAGAACTTTAGGCGTGATTTTATAGGTAATTTAGCTCATGAATTAAAAACACCTCTATTTACTTCTCAAAGTTATTTATTAACTCTAATTGATGGTGCACTAAAGGACGAAGAGGTTAATCTTAAATATTTAAAAAAAGCAGAAAAAGCTGTTGAAAGATTAATTTTTATTGTAAAAGATTTGGATATGATTACAAAGCTTGAATCAGAGGATTTAAAATTAGAAAAATCAAAATTTAATATAATACTTTTAATAAATAATGTTTTTGAAATGCTAGAATTACAATCAAGTAAAAAACAAATTTCATTATCTCTAGACTCTAAAATTAGCACATTAAATGTTTTTGCAGATCAAGAAAAAATTCACCAGGTTTTAACTAATTTAATTGAAAACTCTATTAAATATGGTAAAGAATTAGGAACCACTGAGGTTTCTGTTGATGATATAGTTGAAAATAAAGTTATTATTAGAGTTACAGATAACGGTCAGGGAATAAAAGAAGTTCATTTTAAAAGACTATTTGAGAGATTTTATAGGGTAGATAATTCTGGCAGCAGGTCAAGTGGTGGCTCTGGGTTAGGTTTAGCTATTGTTAAACATATAGTAGATGCTCATAATGAAAAATTATATGTTGAAAGTGATTATGGTGTAGGTTCTGAATTTTCTTTTACTTTAGAAAAATCAAATTAATTATTTTTAAGTTTGTTTTACTCTTAAACAATTATTAATTGGGAAGTAAAAATAAATTAAAAAGGTTTATAGAAAACGAAGGGTTTCCAAATGTAATTCAGCCAACTCGAAAACATTTAATATCAAATTTATTTAATCTAAAAGGGAAATGGAATTCTTCATATTTTAAAAATAATAATCCAATAATTATAGAGCTTGGATGTGGAAAAGGTGAGTATACAGTTAATTTAGCTAAACTAAATCCTAATAAAAATTATATAGGAATAGATATTAAAGGGGCAAGATTCTGGCGAGGAGCAAAGACTGCGATTGATGAAAAATTGGAAAATGTAGTTTTTTTAAGAACTCAAATTGAATTGCTTGAATATGTTTTTAAAAATGATGAAATTCATGAAATTTGGTTAACCTTTCCAGATCCTCAAATAAAATTTCAAAGAAGAAAACATCGTTTAATTAATTCTTTTTTTTTAGAACTTTACAAGAAAATATTAAATAAAAATGGTGTAATTCATCTTAAAACTGACAGTGAATTTCTTCATGGTTATACATTAGGCTTATTAGAAAAATTAAACATTAAACCTTTGTTTTCTAATCATGATATTTATAAGAATAATAATGCGCCAAATGAGGTGATTAATATTAATACCCATTATGAAAAATTATTTTTAAAGGAAGGTAAAAACATCTCCTATTTAAGTTTTAATTTCAATCATAAAGATGGCTAAAAAAAAACTAGACTTTTTTAAAAAGGTATATTCAGTAGTTATTAAAATACCTTATGGAAGGGTTACTACATATGGTGCGATAGCAAATTATTTAGGAGCTAAAAAAAGTGCACGAGTTGTTGGGTGGGCTATGAATGCTTCTCATGTTATTAATGAAATACCTTCTCATAGAGTTGTTAATAGGATTGGACTTTTAAGTGGAAAAAATCATTTTTTTGGGAATAATATTATGGAGCAATTGTTAGAAAGTGAAGGTATTGAAATAAAAAATGATAAGGTTGTAAATTTTAAAAATATTTTTTGGGATCCATTATTTGAATTAAAATAATTGTATTCATAAGCTTATATTTGCAATTAAAATTAATTTGATTTTGAAACTAACAAAAGATAGTATTTTATCTCTTTTAAAAACAGTTTATCAAAAAGGCGAAAAACTTGATCTTGTATCGAATAATTCAGTTAATAATATTGTAGTTTTTGATAAAGAAATTATAATAGATTTAGAAATTACAAATCCTACACTACAATCAAAAAATTATATAAAATCTTTAATAAAGAATGCTATTGTTTCTGAATACAAAGAAAATTTTGAAATAAAAATTAATTTTAAACTTGCTAAAATTTTAAATGAAACAATTCTTAATAGGAATGAAGTTTTAGAAAATGTCAATAACATAATAGCAGTTTCATCAGGAAAAGGTGGAGTTGGAAAATCAACTGTTACGGCTAATTTAGCAATTGCTTTAACTAAAATGGGTTTTTCTGTAGGAATTTTAGATGCTGATATATATGGGCCTTCAATTCCTCTTATGTTTGATGTGACGCAAGATAAACCTCTTGCTGTGAAAATTAATGGTAAATCTAAAATGAAGCCCATAGAAAATTTTGGTGTTAAGATTTTGTCTATTGGATTTTTTACCAAAATTGATCAAGCAGTAATTTGGCGAGGTCCAATGGCTTCTAAAGCGTTGAAACAAATGATTTTTGATTCAGATTGGGGAACCTTAGATTTTTTATTAATTGATTTGCCTCCTGGAACAGGCGATATTCATTTAAGTATTATGCAATCATTGCCAATTTCTGGATCTATTGTAGTTAGTACTCCACAAAATGTAGCTCTTATTGATGCAAGAAAAGGAGTTTCAATGTTTAAACAAAAAAATATAAATGTTCCGGTTTTGGGAATTATAGAAAATATGGCTTATTTTACTCCAAAAGAATTGCCAAAAAATAAGTATTATTTATTTGGAAAAGAAGGTGCAAAAAATTTGTCAATTGATTTAAAAGTTCCATATTTAGGCGAAGTACCTTTAATTCAGAGTATTAGAGAAGCTGGAGATTTAGGAAGACCTGCTTCTCTTCAAGAAAATTCAATTATTGAAAAGGTTTTTAATACAATAACAAAAAACATGATTTCTGAGCTATTATTAAGAAATAAAAAACTTCCAGAAACTGAAGTAATAAAAATTAAAACTATGTCTGGCTGCTCAGCTATAAAATAATTATTATGAATAAAAATTTATTAAAGAAAAAAGTAGAATCTGCATTAGAAGAAATAAGGCCTTTTCTTTTATCTGATGGAGGAAACATATCTTTATTATCGATTAATGATAATATTGTTAAGGTTCAATTAATGGGAAATTGCGTTAGTTGTTCTGTAAACCAGATGACTTTAAAAAATGGTGTAGAGATGACTATTAAAAAACATGCTCCTCAAATTAAAGAAGTTATTAGTGTAGAATAATGAAATGAAAATAATCAAAACCGATATTTTGATCATTGGGGGAGGTCCAACAGGTTTATTCACAGTGTTTGAAGCGGGCTTATTAGGTTTAAAATGTCACATAATTGATGCCTTAGCAAAACCTGGAGGACAATGTGCAGAAATATATCCTAAAAAACCCATTTTTGATATTCCTGCAATTCCTGAAATATTAGCTGGAAAACTTATAAATAATTTATTAGAACAAATCAAGCCATTCAATCCAGGCTATACTTTATCTGAATCGGCTGAACATTTAGATAAACAAAAAGACGGCTCTTTTAATGTAGTAACTAATAAGGGAACTATTCATAACGCAAAAGTTATTGCTATTGCTGGAGGTCTAGGCAGTTTTGATCCAAGAAAACCTCAAATAAACAATATAAATAAATATGAAGGAAATGGAGTTGAGTATATGATTAAAAACCCAAAAGTATTTAAAAATAAAAATGTTATAATTTCTGGTGGTGGTGATTCTGCATTAGACTGGACAATTGAATTACAAAAAATTGCAAGAAAGGTTACATTAGTTCATAGAAGAACAGAATTTAGAGGAGCTTTTGATTCAATTGAAAAGGTTCAAAATTTAAAAAATAATTTATTAATTGATGTTGTTACTCCTGCAGAAGTTATTGAGTTAAAAGGCGAAAAAAAATTGGAAAGCGTTAGAATAAAAATAAATGATGATGAAAAAGAAATGAACGCAGATTTTTTTATTCCATTATTTGGTTTGATTCCTAAATTGGGTAAAATATCAAATTGGGGTCTTAAAATAAAAAAAAATGCAATTTGCGTTAATAATGCCCTTGATTATCAGACAAATATTCCAGGAATTTTTGCAATTGGAGATATAAATATATATCCAGGAAAATTAAAATTGATTTTATGTG
>CABXGL010000033.1 GCA_902511755.1 uncultured Bacteroidota bacterium
GAGCATCATTAGAATTTGCTAAATCTAATGATAATGGTTTAGTTGAAGGGTTTTCTCTAATAAAAAATAAATTTTCTGAAATATTAAAGTCAGAAGGATTGATTTTAATCGAGGTAAATAAAGGAGATGAATTTGATGCTGAAATTCATGAAGCTATTACTCAAATACCAGCGGAAGATAAAAGCATGAAAGGTAAGATAATTGATATAACAGAATCAGGCTATAAACTTGGTGATAAAATTATAAGATATCCAAAAGTTGTAGTTGGAAATTAAAAAAATGAAGGAAGATTATTATGAAATTTTAGGTGTTAGTAAATCTGCTTCAGATGGTGAGATTAAAAAAGCATATAGGAAAAAAGCTATAAAATATCATCCTGACAAAAATCCTGGTGATTCTTCAGCTGAAGAAAATTTTAAAAAAGCAGCTGAAGCTTATGAAGTTTTAGGAAATTCAGATAAACGAGCAAAATATGATCAATTTGGTCATTCTGCATTTGATGGAAACAGTGGATTTGGGGCAGGCGGTATGAATATGGATGATATTTTTAGTCAGTTTGGGGATATTTTTGGTGGAGCTTTTGGAGGATTTGGAGGATTTGGAGGTGGTCAAAGAAGATCTAAGGGTAGCAATTTAAGAATTAGAGTAAATTTAGATCTTAAAGAAATTGTTTTAGGAGTTGAGAAAAAAATTAAGGTAAAAAGAAAAGTAAAAGCAAAAGGTGTCACTTACAAAAACTGTAATTCTTGTAATGGTTCTGGCCAAGTTACAAGAATAACAAATACTATATTAGGTAGAATGCAATCAGCAAGTACATGTCCAACATGTAATGGTTCAGGTCAAATTGTTTCTAATAGACCTTCAAATTCTGATTTAAATGGGTTAGTTGATTTTGAAGAAACAGTTTTAGTTAAAATTCCAGCTGGGGTAGAGGATGGAATGCAGTTAAAGGTTTCAGGAAAAGGAAATGACTCTAAAGGAAATGGTGTTTCAGGTGATTTGATTGTTTTAATTCAAGAAAATGAACATCCTTTTCTTAAGAGAGAAGGAAATAATTTACATTATGATCTATATATTAGTATTTCTGATGCTGTATTAGGTGTTTCTAAAGAAATTGAAACAGTGACTGGAAATGTGAGAATTAAACTTGAACCAGGAATACAATCAGGAAAAATTTTAAGACTTCGAGGAAAGGGGTTGTCAAGTATTAATTCTTATGGTTCAGGTGATTTATTAGTTCATATAAATGTTTGGACACCTAAAATATTAAACAAAGAACAAAAAAACTTTTTTGAACAAATGAAGAATGATGAAAATTTTACTCCTTCTCCAGAAAAAGGAGATAAATCTTTTTTTGAAAAAGTAAAGGATATGTTTTCTTAATTTTTTACTTCTCTATTTTAATCATCTTCTTCTCTTATTTTTTACTTTCAATTTGATTATATTTAACAAAATATATTCAAATGAAGAAATTCATAGAGTTTATCAATAAGGAGTTTTTTATAACAGATGACATTAAGTTTTCTATTGTTACTATTCTTTTAGTTTCTTTAATTTTTTTAATAACCTATTTATTTTTAAAATTATTAAAGAAAATCGCCACTAAAAAATTAGATGAAGAAAGAAAACTTAAATTCAAATCTGTTTTCTCTTTCTTAAATTATTTTGTTTACATAATTGTAGCATTAATAACATTTCAAAATTTTGGTATAAACTTAACAGGTATTTTTGCTGCTTCTGCTGCTTTATTAGTTGGAGTTGGTTTAGCTCTCCAAACATTTTTTCAGGATATAATTTCAGGAATTTTAATATTAGCAGATCAAACTGTTCATGTTGGAGATATTATAGAAATTGATGGTAAGGTAGGAAGAGTTGAAAATATTAAAATTCGAACTACTAGAGCAGTAACATTTGATAATAAAGTACTAATTATTCCAAATCATAAATATTTAACATCGACTTTGTTTAATTGGACTGAAAATGGAACTATTCTTAGAGGAAGTGTATCAGTAGGCGTTTCTTATGATTCTGATGTAGAAAAAGTAAAAGAAATTCTTTTAGATATTGCTAATTCACACCCTCATTTAATTAAAAATCCTCCCCCTAAAGTTATTTTCAAAAATTTTGGTGATAGTGCTTTGGACTTTAAATTAATTTTTACTTATAATAATGGTTTTAGAGTTAATTTAATTGAAAGTGATATTAGGTTTTTAGTTCATAAAAAATTTAAAGAAAATAATATTGAAATTCCTTTTCCTCAAGCTGTTGTGCATTTAGAGAAATAATTTTATATGTCAAAGATTTTAATTATTGAAGACGAAGAATCTATTAGAAGAGTTTTAAGAAAAGTTCTAATGGAAGAAGATAGTTCATATAATATCATTGAAGCTTTTGATGGTAATCAGGCTATTGAAATGGTAAAAAAAAATAAGATCGATTTAATTTTATGCGATATTAAAATGCCCAAAAAAGATGGAATAGAGGTTCTTAATTTTCTTATTAAAGATTATCAAGAAATCCCTGTTATTATGATTTCTGGTCACGGAGATTTAGAAACTGCTGTTGAATCAATGAGACTTGGAGCATTTGATTATATTTCAAAGCCTCCTGATCTGAACAGATTATTAAATTCTGTTAGAGGAGCACTTAAAAACAAGCTTTTTAGAAAAAAAAACAAATCTGTATTAAAAAAAACAAAAGATTTCAAGATCATTGGAGAATCTGTTGAAATTAAAAAGATTAATAATTTAATTGATAAGGTTTCAAAAACTAATGCTAAAATTATAATTTTTGGACCCAACGGATCAGGTAAAGAGTTAGTAGCTAATCAAATACATTTAAATAGTTCTAGATGTGAAGGTCCATTTATTGAAGTTAATTGTGCAGCTATTCCATCAGAATTGATTGAAAGTGAATTGTTTGGACATATTAAAGGTGCTTTTACATCTGCAATAAAGGATAAGACAGGAAAGTTTGAAGCTGCAAATGGAGGAACTATTTTTTTAGATGAAATTGGAGATATGAGTTTATCTGCACAATCTAAAGTTTTAAGAGCATTACAGGAACATAAAATTCAAAGAGTTGGTAGTGAAAGAGACTTAATAGTTGATGTAAGAGTTATTGCTGCAACTAATAAAAATTTAAAAGATGAAATTTCGAAAAATAATTTTAGAGAAGATTTATTTCACAGATTAGCTGTTATTGAAATAAATGTACCTTCTTTAAATGATAGGTTTTCAGATATCCCTCTTTTAGTAAAACATTTTTTAAAACTAATTGCTTTAGAAAATAGTGAAGTTCCAAAGGAAATTAAATTAGATGCTATTAAAAAATTACAAAAATTTAATTGGACTGGAAATGTCAGGGAATTGCGTAATGTAATGGAGAGATTAGTAATTCTTACTGAAAACTCGATCATTTCAAAAGAAGATGTCATTAATTATTCAGGTAAATAATAAATTATGAGAGAATATTTAAAATTAATAATGTTGTTTTCATTTTTTAGTATTTTTTCACAAAACGATGAACAAATGATAAAAAAAATATTTGATAGTTCTCTGTCAAATAGTAAAAGCTATGAGTTACTAGATTACCTGTCTAATGAAATTGGAGGAAGATTATCTGGTTCATTAAATGCAAAAAGGGCTGTAGAATGGGGTAGAGATGAATTAAAAAATATAGGATTTGATAAAGTTTGGCTTCAAGAAGTTATGGTTCCAAAATGGGTAAGAGGTCCCAAAGAATTTGCTTTAATTGAAACTCAACCAGGAACAACTTTTAATGTTGATGTATGTGCGCTTGGAGGATCTGTTGCAACTCCTTCAGTTGGAATAAAAGCAAATGTAATTGAGGTTCATGATTTTGAAGAATTAAAAGAATTGGGAAAAGATAAAATTGACGGAAAAATTATTTTTTTTAATAGACCTATGCAGCCAAATTTAATAAACACTTTTCAAGCTTACGGGGAAGCTGTAAATCAAAGGACAAGTGGTGCAGCTGAAGCTGTTAAATATGGAGCTATTGGAGTAATTATAAGATCTATGAGTCTTAGATTAGATGATTATCCTCATACTGGAACTATGAGTTATGGATCATTACCACCAAATAAAAGAATTCCTGCAGCTGCAATTAGTACAAATGCTGCAGAGAAATTAAGTAATTTATTAAAAATAAATCCAAATCTTAAGTTTTTATTAAGACAACAATGCAAACAATTTAAAGATGTAATGTCCCATAATGTTATAGCTGAAATTAAAGGTTCTGTATATCCTGATGAAATCATTTTGGTTGGTGGACATTTAGATTCATGGGATATAGGAGATGGTTCACATGATGATGGAGCTGGAATTGTACAATCAATGGATGTAGTTAATATTTTAAAGAATATTGGTTATAAACCTAAGAGAACAATAAGAGTAGTTTTATTTATGAATGAAGAAAATGGAACCAGAGGAGCTAAAAAATATTTCGAAGTCTCAAAGAGAAATAATTTGAATCATATTTTTGCTTTAGAATCAGATGCAGGAGGGTTTACTCCAAGAGGCTTTTCATTTACTTCGAATGCTGAAAATTTTTCTGTTATTAAAAATTGGAAATATTTATTTGACCCTTATTTAATTCAATCTTTTGTAATAGGTGGAAGTGGTGCAGATATTTCTCTTTTAAAAACTAATAATAATGTTTTAGCGGGTTTGAGGCCTGATTCTCAAAGATACTTTGATTACCATCATGCAGCAAGTGATACTTTTGATGCCATAAACAAAAGGGAACTAGAATTAGGAACATTTGCTATGACTTCATTAATTTATTTATTTGATAAATACGGAATTAATAATTAAAATTTGGAAAGTTTAATAGAATTAGATAAAGCTCTTTTAGTTTTTTTAAACTCACTAGGTGATGAAAGTTTTGATTTTATTTGGTTATTAATTACTGACAAGAAATCCTCTATTCCATTATATTTTTTTTTATTAATCTATTCATATAATAAATTATCCACTAATGATTTTTGGAAATGTTTATTAATTGTTACCCTTTTGATATTATTTGGAGATCAAATAAGTGGCCTTTTTAAAGATTATTTTCAAAGATTAAGACCTTGTCATGACCCTGAGATTAATACCTATATTAGAATAGTTAAGAAAGGATGTGGGGGATTGTATGGTTTTTTCTCTTCACATGCAACAAATACTTTTGCATTAGCTACATTTTATTATATGTTACTAAGAAATTATTCGAATTATTTTATATTTCTTTTTGCTTGGGCCTTAATTGTTTCTTATAGTAGAATATATATTGGAGTTCATTTTCCAATTGATGTATTGTTTGGTGTTTGTTTCGGTATTCTTTTAGGATACATATTTTCATTGCTTGCTTCAAAAAAATATTCTAACAATGTTAGATAGAATACAAGAATACAAAACTCTTTTATTAAGAATATCTATAGCTTATTTATTTTATTTTATAGCACGAGTTTTATTTTATATCTATAATGACCATATTATCATTGTAGAAAGTTTCGAAGAATTTTTTAAGTTATGCTTAATTGGTTTAACTTTTGACACTTCAGCTATCCTATATACGAATGCTTTATTTATATTAATTTCTTTATTACCAATAAAAAGTAATTCATCAATTCCCTTTCAAAAAGGAATGTTTTTCCTTTATTTCTCTAGTAATATCATAGCTTATTCTACTAATTTTTTTGATTTTATCTATTATGAGTTTTCACAATCTAGATTAACTACAACTGTTTTTGATATTGTTGAAAATGAAACAAATAAGATGGATTTAATGGGTTCCTTTATAATTGATTATTGGCATGTATTTGTTTTATTTTTTGTTTTAGTTTTTGCTTGGATTTATTTATATAATAAAATAGAATTTAAGGTTTCTTCTCATTTAAATAAATATAATTATTATGGATATTCAATAATTTGGTTCCTATTTATTGTTTTTGTTTGTGTTATTGGTATGAGAGGTGGAATTGGTAATGCTACAAGACCAATTAATATGGTTGATGCCCATAGATTTGTAAAAAAAGGCTCTCATGCCGATTTAGTTTTGAATTCACCTTTTTGTATGATAAGAACATATAAAAAGAATTTTTTTCAAAAGAAAAATTTTTTAACAAATTCTGAAAAAAATAGAATAATTAATCCAATTAAAAAATTTAATGATTCTATAATTTCAAGGCCAAATATTGTTCTAATAGTTATGGAAAGTTTTGGAAGAGAGTATATAGGATCTTTTAATAAAGATAAAGCTATTGACAATTATATTACTTATACACCATTTTTAGACTCTCTTTCACGACATAGTAAAATATTTCCTAATTCATTTGCAAATGGGAGACAATCTATTGAGGCTTTACCTTCTATTTTAGCTAGTATCCCCTCATTTAGAATTCCTTTTACTTCATCTCCATATGCAAATCAAGAGATTCAATCATTAGTTTCTGTTTTTAATAGTTTGGATTATTCTACTTCTTTTTTTCATGGTGCTCCAAATGGATCAATGGGTTTTTTAGGTTTGTCAAATATTTTAGGTTTTGACAATTATTTTGGAAAAAATGAATTTAATAACAATTCTTTATACGACGGATATTGGGGAATATGGGACGAACCATTTTTCCAATTTATGAAAACCAAAATTGATAAATTTAAAGAACCTTTCTTTACAACATTTTTTAGTCTAACATCACATGAACCTTTTAAGGTTCCATTAGAATACAAAGATGTTTTTCCTGTTGGAAATGTACAGATGCATGAGGTTATAGGCTATTCAGACAATGCTCTTAGAGAATTTTTTAATTCTTCTAAAAATGAACCTTGGTTTAAAAACACCTTGTTTGTAATAACTGCAGATCATTCTAATCAATTTTGGTATCCATTTTATAGTGAAGGTATTAACAGATTTGCAATCCCAATTATTTTTTATCATCCTGATAATAGTTTTGTAGGGGTTAATAATAAACTTGCCCAACAATTAGATATCTTTCCTTCTATAATTGATTTAATAGGATATGATAAACCAATAAATGCTTGGGGAAGAAGTCTTTTTACTGAAAATTTAGACAAACCTTTCTCAATCCACTTTTCAGGAACAGTTTATCGCTTTTCAATGAATCAATTTACTTTAGTTTTTGATGGCGACAATGTTATAGGGGTATATAATATTGATGACTATGCACTAAATAAAAACTTGATTAATGATGATCAGATTGATTATTCTTTTGAAGAGCAATATTTAAAGGCTTTTTTTCAAGACTATATGGAAAGAGTGATTGATGGAAAACTGAATTAAAGTTACTTTAAAATATCTTTAAAATCTATTTTAAATTCGTTAATTCTTGGAGCAGAAACTCTAATTATATATAAATCATTAGGGTTTTTTTTCTTATAATCTTGATGATAATTTTCAGCTTTATAAAATTTTTTAAAAGGTAATACTTGTGTTGTTATTTTATTAAAAACGTTATTTTTCAAAAGTCTTTTTATTTCATTTTTAATGATTAATTCTTCATTTTTAGAATTGTAAAAAGCAATGGATCTATACTGTGTTCCGATATCAGGGCCTTGTCTATTTAATGTTGTAGGGTCATGTGAACCAAAAAAAACTTTAACTAATGTTTTAAAGTCAATTATATTAGGATCATATACTACTTCAACAACCTCTGCATGACCTGTTTTTCCACTTATTACCTCATAATAACTTGGGTTTTTTGTAAAACCTCCAGAATATCCAGAATCAACTTTTTTTACTCCTTTTAAACTTTCATAAATACTTTCTACACACCAAAAACATCCTGAAGCAAAATATGCTTTTTCTAGATTTTGTGTTTCATTATCAAATTTTAAATTGTTTTGTTGAACAATTAAGGTTGTAAATATTAATAATATCTTAATCATTTAATTATTTATTAGATGTGATACAAATTTTTCCCAATTATATTTATCTTTTTTTATTTTTATTTTATTTATCATTAATTTTTTATCATAATCTATTGCGAATAAAATTTTATTTGATAAATCTTTATGATTAGGTTCAGATATGAAACCATCTTGATTATCTATGATATATT
>CABXGL010000034.1 GCA_902511755.1 uncultured Bacteroidota bacterium
TTCGCTCCTAATGGTAATGCAGATACTTCTACTGTTTCTCTTGCTGGTGCAGTATCTTTATTAAAGAATTTTCCATAGGTTTTATTTATCTTATCAAAACTTTTCAAATCAATTGTAAAAATTGTTGACTTAATTACATCCTCAAAGTTTAAATTAGCTTCATAAAGAATTGTTTTAATATTTTGCATTATTGTTTCTGTTTCTTCTTCTATTGTACCATCTATCATTTCTTTACTATTAACATCTATTGCTATTTGTCCTGAGATATATAGTGTATTATCTACTAAAATAGCTTGATTGTATGGTCCAACTGGAAGTGGAGCATTTGAAGTATTTATAATTTTTTTCATATTTGTTTTTAAAATTTAATTATAATAAGTTTTAAATTATTTACAATCTCTTATCTGGCAATCTTCTCTTGTCATACTTCAGATCTTTTAAAAGGTTTGATTTTATTCCTATAAAAAAGTACCATGAAGCTCTTGTACTAAAAGGAACCCAGTTAAAGTTCATTTTCCAACTATCTAAATCTCTTTCAAATCTTAATTGTGTATATGTAAAGCCAGTATTTTTAAAATCATAACCTGAAGATCCTCCGATTTTCCATTTTTTTGATAATGCAACATTTCCAGAGAACATCAATGAATTATTAGATATTTCCTTTTGACCTTGATTGTTATTATAAGTTAGTGAATGTGCAAATCTAATGTCCCATGGCATTTTATTATTGTAAAAAGATGACTTTGTTACTTCTTCTTCCTCGTTATCTTCATCATCTTGATCATCATCAAAAGAACTATCCGCAAAATCATCTACTCTTCCAAATAAGTCATCAGTTCTCCCTCCACTTGAACTATTGTCCCTTTCTTTTGATTTTTCTTTAGAGTTTTTACTAGTGAAAGTAAACCCCATATTTATATTCGCACTTGTCATTCTAAAACCTCCACTATGAAACTTGTTTATTCTCTTTCCTTGATCATTTATGGCGTATGGATCAAAAGTAGCTCCTACATTAATGTTTAGTTTGTCTTCAAACAAAGTCATTCCTGATGTCATCCTGACAGGACTCCAATTTAATGAATCTGCTGCTATGTTATAACTAGTGTTAAAATTTAAATTATTTAATAATTTTATTTTTTTTGGTTCAATTGCTGTACTATCTTTATCTCTAATTTTTGCCTCTAAAACATTATTAACAGAGATTCCAATACTGCTTGAAAAGTTATTACCAGGAACTCCAAAAAAACCACCTTCAAATCTTGAGTATTCTCTAGTATTACCATTGGCATCAATGATATATTCATCATAATATTTTTCAAAGCTTGGATTGATACCATAATTTACTGATGGTCTAATTACATGCCTTATTGTTTGAAACTTTTTACCTTCTTTAAAATTAAAAACACCATATATAGTTGTTCCAATATTTGCACTAAAATTGTACTTATTGAACCTGTCAAATCCTTTAATAGTGTCCTTTGTTCCAATTGTTTGATTGATTATATCGTAATCATTTCTCTTAATAGTTTGTCCTGTCCAAACTTCTTCAAAACTTCCTCCAACACTTACACTAAGATGTTTTAAAACTTTAAAATTTGTACTAATCGGAATAGAATGTTTCATTCCATAAATAGCATCATCAAACATTTCTTTTTTTAAAAATAAGGAGTCGTTTGTTTCGATTCTATTTTCTCCTCTTAATGAATATTGAAAATTTATATTTTTAAAAAACCCTTTTTTTTGTCCATTACGTTTTACAAAAGGATAAATTCTTTCCATGCTTGCATTAATAGTTGGTAAACTCAAGTTAACTTTTTTTGTTCTTGTATTTTGGGAATGTGAAGCAGTTAAAGACATATTAACAGAAGGGTATCCTCTAAATGTTTTAGAATAGGATACAGAAGAATTCATGGTATTATTTAAAAAATTAGGAGTATTTAATTGGTTGACAGATTCTCTAAAGTAATTGCTGCTTCCTAAATTAACTGAGGCTGAAAATCTACTATTAGGATTGGATTTAGAATCCTGACTATGAGACCATCTAAAGTTATAAATATTACTTTTAGAATATCCAGGGAGTCCTCTTTCACCGTTTATAAGGTTTTCAAATCTAATGCTTAGTGATCCGTTATATCTATACCTTTTCCTATAATTAGATTCATTTCTAAATCCATAGCTACCATTAGTATAATAATCTCCAAGTAAAGTCATATCAAAATAATCATTGAAAGCAAAATAATAACCTCCATTTTGAAAAAAATAACCTCTTTGGTTATTCTGACCTATAGTTGGAAAAATAAAACCTGTTTTTCTGTTATCTGTTAAAGGAAAGTAGGCAAATGGCAAAAAAACTGGAGTAGGAACATCTTCAATATAAAGATTGCTCAATCCAGCAATAATTTTATTTTTGGGAATAAATTTTCCTTTTCTTACCCGTATGTAATATTCAGGGTCTTCAACATTTTTTGATGTTGTTACTTTTGCATCTTTAATAAAATAAACAGAATCATTTTCTTTTTTGGTAGCCAAAGCAGAAACGTTCATTCCATTTTGTTCACTTTTTGAATTCCAAATTATAGCTTTTTTAGTGTCAAAATTAAACCTTATTGAATCAGGATTTACTTCGCTTCCTGCTTGTTTAAAGAATGGAGGTTGAATTAATTGGCCTGTAGAATCTTTTATTCTTCCTGCTGCAACTTCATTATTGTTGTAATCTAATACTATTATTCCAGCCTTAAGTTCAGTATCTAAATAATATAATTCTGCTTGGTCATATAGATATAATTTCCCTTTTGTTTTATCAATTTTTATATACCCCTTTGCATTTCTGGTAATTTTTCCAAGTAAAAGAGATTTTTTTATTAAGGTATCATTTTGAATAATAGAATCATTTTCCTTAATATCTTGTGAATAATTTATTTTTATCCCACAAAATAATACACAAATAAAAATTAATTTAACTACGTGTGATTTATATAATTTTTTTGTTTGCAAGAACAATAATATTTAAAAGTAAAATTACATTTATTTTTAAAGATAATTTTATATGTATACCAACCTTAACCTTCTTTTAAGAAAAATTTCAACTTTAATTCTACTGTTTTGTTGTAATCTTCTTTTTTCTCAGGACAATAATGTTTTTACTGTAGTAATAGATGCTGGACATGGAGGAAAAGATTCTGGAAACAGAGGAAATGGTTATTTTGAAAAAAATATAGCATTAAATATTGCACTTGGTGTAGGAGATAGGTTAGTAGATAATAAAAATTTTAAAATCATATACACAAGAATGAATGATAAATTTGTTGATTTGTTTGACAGAGCTAAAATTGCAAATGATGCTAATGCTGATTTGTTTGTTTCTATTCATTGTGATTCACATACTTCAAATGCCTATGGAGCGGGAACTTTTGTTTTAGGTTTACATGCTAATGAAAGAAATTTTCAAATAGCAAAAAAAGAAAATTCTGTTATATTTTTAGAGGAGGATTATACTCAAAAGTATGATGGTTTTGACCCTAATAACCCAGAATCTATTATAAGCTTGGTGTTAATGCAAGAAGAGTATCTAGATCAAAGTATTAAAGCTGCAAATTTTATTCAGGAGTCATTTGTAAAAAACTTAAAAAGAAAAAATAGAACTGTAAAACAAGCAGGATTTATAGTTCTTAAATATACATACATGCCAAGTGTGTTAATTGAGACAGGTTTTTTAACAAATAAAATTGAAGGAAAATATTTAAATTCAAAAAAAGGCCAAAAAGAAATGTCAAATAGTATTGCTGATGCAATAATAAAATATAAAAAAAGTATTTCTAATACGTCCGTAGAATTATCTTCAAATTATTTTGTTGAAAATGATGTAATTAATACTTTCTTAAAGATTCAAATTGCATCTGGATCTAAATTCCTTGCTTTAAAATCATATAATTTTAAAGGTTTGTCTCAGTTAAGTTATAGTAAACGCGGTAAAAATTATAAATATTATTTTGAAAATACAAATAATTATAAAAAAGCAAAAGAATACCTATTAAAAGCAAAAAGGGCAGGATTTAAAGATGCAATTATAGTAGCTTTCAATAATGGTAAACGAATTTCTATGGATGATTTTTTTACCATAAACTCTAATTAATAATCGATGAATAAATAATTCATAACTTTGAATTAATAAAAGAGGAGTTTTGAAAATAAACAATGAAATTAAAACAGGAATCTTAGCAATATTTGCTATAGGATTATTTGTTTTTGGATTTAGCTATCTAAAATCCAATGATATTTTTGTTAATGATAGAACATTTTATGCAGTATATTCTGATGTGGAAGGTGTAGTAAATGGAACTCCAGTTACGGTTAATGGATTTCCAGTTGGAAGTGTTCAGAAAATATCTTTTTATAATAATAAAGAGTTATTAATAAAATTTAGAGTTGAGAATGATATTAAGTTTTCAAAAAATAGTTTAGCTCAAATTTATGAAACTGGTCTTATTGGAGGAAAGGCTATTGCAATTCTCCCAGCAAATGATAATGCTAGAGTTGCTATTACAAACGATACTTTAAAAACTTCAATTGCTCCAGGTTTGACAGATTTAGTTAATAAACAAATAACTAACCTACAAGACAAGATTGAGTCTATGATTATGAGTGCAGATTCAGTTTTGCATAAAATAAATAGAGTTTTTGACGATTCAACCAGAGTAAGTTTAAGAAATAGTGTTTCAGGTTTTAATCAAACTATTAGTGATTTAAAAGCTACTTCTTCATTAATTAAGTCAATTGTTGAATCGAATAAGTCAGATATTGATCTAACTCTTAATAATGTTACAGATATTTCAAAAGATTTATCTGATTTTTCTTCAACACTAAATAATTCAGGCTTTGATCAAACCTTAATTAACTTTAAAAAATCATCAGAAGATCTTTCGGAGATATTAAAGGATATTAATAGAGGCCAAGGGACTATTACTAAACTAATAAATAATGATTCATTATTTAATAATTTAAATGATGCATCTAAATCAATTGATTTATTGCTTGAAGATATTAGATTGAATCCTAATAGATATATACATTTTTCAATTTTTGGAAAGAAAAATAAACCATATAAATCTCCATAGTTTAATAATAGAGATATTAATTTAAAATTATTTATAATTTATTATGCGTGCATAATAAATTTTTTAATATTTTTGAAATAAATTGTTTAATAAATTAATATTTTAAAATATTTGTTACCCTATATTCCAAATATAATATTTAGTACTTTTTTTATTGTTTCTGTTTGTTTTTTTATTAATAATGTTAGAAAATTATATAGGAATATTAATCTAGGTATTCCTATTAACAGATCTGATAAAAAGAAGCAAAGGTGGAGTCAGATGTTTAGAATAGCATTTGGTCAATCTAAAATGATAGATAAACCTATTGTTGGACTCTTACATATTGTTGTGTATTTAGGTTTTTTAGTAATTAATATTGAACTACTAGAAATTCTAACTGATGGTTTTTTAGGAACACATAGAGTTTTTGCTCCTTATTTAGGGTCTTTTTATAATTTTCTGATAGGATTTTTTGAAATTTTTGCTATTCTAGTTATAGTTTCTGTGATATTGTTTTTAATAAGGAGAAATGTTATTAAAATTAAACGATTTTGGAGTGATGAAATGAAAGGTTGGCCAAAAAATGATGCCAATTTAATTTTATATATAGAAATAGTTTTAATGACTTTATTTTTAACAATGAATGGTTCAGATTTATGGTTACAAATAAACAGTAATGACCCACATTATATTTCAGTAGGTTCCTTTCCTATTAGTCAATTTTTACTTCCTCTTTTTGATAGTTTTTCTGTCAATTCTGTTATCTTAATTGAAAGATCTGCATGGTGGTTACATATCATAGGGATTTTTCTTTTCTTAAATTATCTATATTATTCTAAACACCTTCATATATTATTAGCATTTCCAAATACATATTATGCTAATCTTGAATCTAAAGGAAAGTTTTCAAATTTAGAATCGGTGACAAATGAAGTTAAAATAATGCTAGATCCCAATGCTGACCCCTTTGCTAATCCATCTAACAATAAAGAGATATCAAAATTTGGAGCATCTGATGTTTTTGATCTTTCTAAAATACAATTATTAAACTCATATACTTGTACAGAATGTGGCAGATGTACGAGTGAATGTCCTGCTAATCAAACAGGTAAGAAATTATCTCCAAGAAAAATTATGATGGATACTAGAGATAGAATTGAAGAAGTGGGAAGAAATATTGATAAAAATAATGGAGAATTTAAACCTGATGGAAAAGAATTATTGAATAATTATGTTACTTCGGAAGAACTCTGGGCATGTACATCTTGTAATGCGTGTGTAGAAGCTTGTCCTATAGGAATTGATCCTTTATCAATTATAATGGATATGAGGCGTTATTTAGTAATGGAAAAATCTGCTGCTCCGTCTGAATTAAATAATATGATGACTAATATTGAAAATAATGGTGCTCCATGGCCATTTAATCAAATGGATAAATTAAATTGGAAAAATGAATTATAAATTAAATTTTTTAAAATGAAAAGAGAGGAAGTAGAAAAAATATTAAGTGAAAAAATTAAAGACGGTGAACATATAAGCCCAGTTTTACCTGAAGGAATAAAAAATTATTTGATAGATATAGATGGTACAATTTGTGATGATATTCCAAATGAAGAACCTGAAAGAATGCTTACAGCAAAGGTTTATAAGGATGCTTTAGCTACCCTTAACAGATGGTATGACGAGGGACATATTATTTGTTTTTTTACTTCTAGAACTGAAGATCACAGGAAAGTTACTGAGCAATGGTTAGATAAACATGGCTTTAAATTCCATAGTATGGTAATGGGTAAGCCTAG
Organism: uncultured Bacteroidota bacterium; assembly: GCA_902511755.1. GTDB lineage: Bacteria > Bacteroidota > Bacteroidia > Flavobacteriales > Flavobacteriaceae > MAG-121220-bin8. The sequence continues at coordinate 6,896 of CABXGL010000034.1, forward strand.
AGGAGGTAATTATCATTGGGTAGATAATCACTTAGTTAAAGCTACTAGATACAACGGAAAATTTACAGATTTAATTGATAAAGAAGTTAAAATTCAAGTTTTTGACGATGGTCACCATGATTAATTATGGATAATATAGAAATATATACTTTTTCTGAGCTACTTGCCCAGGGTAAAACACCTGAAATACTCTTTTGGGTTGGTTGTGCAGGTAGTTTTGATGAACGTGCAAAAAAAATAACAAAAGCATTTGCTAAAATCCTTAATCAATCAAATGTTTCTTTTGCAGTTCTTGGCTCTGAAGAAGGTTGTACTGGAGATCCTGCTAAAAGAGCAGGAAATGAATTTCTATTTCAAATGCAAGCATTAACAAATATAGAAGTGTTAAATGGTTATAATATAAAAAAAATTGTAACGACTTGTCCACACTGTTTTAATACATTAAAAAATGAATATCCTGAATTAGGTGGCCAATATGATGTCATGCATCATACACAGTTCATCAAATCTTTATTAAATGATGGTAGGCTTACTGTAGATGGAGGATCCTTTAAGGGAAAAAGAATTACATTTCATGATCCATGTTATTTAGGAAGGGCAAATAATATTTATGAAGCTCCTAGAGATGTTCTGGAAAAGTTAGATGCTGAACTTTCAGAAATGAAAAGTTGTAAACAAAAAGGATTATGTTGTGGTGCAGGTGGTGCTCAGATGTTTAAAGAGTCTGAAAAGGGTAATAAAGAAGTAAATATTAAAAGAACAGAGCAAGCATTAGAAACTCAACCTGATATAATTGCAGCAGGATGCCCTTTTTGCAATACTATGTTAACTGATGGAATTAAAAATAAAAAGAAAGAAGAGGAGGTGAAAGTTTTAGATATTGCAGAACTTATTAATCAAGCATCTGATTTATGATAGTTTCATTTTCAGAAATGCCTAAAAATTCTAGAATTTGGATATATCAATCTAATCGAAAATTTCTTGATACAGAATTAAATGATATTAATGAT
>CABXGL010000035.1 GCA_902511755.1 uncultured Bacteroidota bacterium
TATTTTTATTTGCAATCATTACAATGAGTGCACAAAGCAAAGTTGCACACATTAATTCACAAGCTTTAATTAGCGAAATGCCTGAAGTTAAAGAGGCTCAAGCTCAACTTGAAAAACTTCAAAAAACTTATTCTACAGAAATTGAAGCTTCCATGAAGGAATATCAAACTAAACTTCAAACTTACTCTGCAGATGCTCAAAATCAAACTGAAGTAACTAATCAAGCACGTCAAAAAGAGTTAGCAGGAATGGAACAAAATATTCAGCAATATCAACAGACTGCATCTCAGGATATTCAAAAAAAACAAGCTGATTTACTAAAACCTCTTATTGATAAAGCAAAAGCTGCAATTCAAAAAGTTGCTAAAGCGCAAGGATTTGACTATGTAATTGATGCTACAGAAGGAGGAAGCTTAATTTTGGCTGGAGGAAAAGATTTAATGGAAGAAGTTAAAGTAGAGCTAGGATTCTAAAATTCCGTTTATAGTTTTTTATAATATAAAACTACCTAAAAATTTTAGGTAGTTTTTTTATTTTTATTTAATGAATAACTCCCCTATAGGAATCTTTGACTCAGGAATTGGAGGTATTACTATATTAAATTCTATAAAGAAAATTTTACCTAATGAAAATATTATTTATCTATCAGATAATTTGAATTCCCCATATGGAAATAAATCAAAAGATAAAATTTACAAACTAAGTTCAAAAAATACTCAATTTTTAATTGATAATGGTTGTAAATTAATTGTAGTAGCTTGTAATACAGCGACAACGAACAGTATAGAAGAATTAAGGTCTAATTTTAAAATTCCTTTTATTGGAATTGAACCTGCAATAAAGCCTGCAGCAATACAAACAAAAAGTGGAATGGTTGGTGTTCTGGCAACAAAAGGGACTTTGTCTAGTAGACTTTTTAGTAAGACTGTAAATGACCATGCAAAAAATATTAATATAATTGAACAAAATGCAGAGGGGCTAGTTGAATTAATTGAAAAAGGATTTTTTGATGGTAACAAAATAGAAAAAAAATTAAAAAAATATTTGTTTCCAATGGTTGATAAAGGAATAGATCATCTAGTACTAGGCTGTACTCATTATCCATTATTAATTAAAACTATAAGGTCATTGATTCCAAAAAATATAAAAATAATAGATAGCGGAAAAGCTGTTGCAAAACAAACAAAAATATTAATTCAAAAAAATAATATAGAAAGTAATTTGATTGAAGTCAAATATTTATTTTATTGCAATGGATCCCCAAAATCGCTTAATACGATTTTAAATAATAAATTTGCAATAAACTCAATTTAAATGGAGAAGCATATTATTAAATATAAAGAAACTAGTAGAGAGGAAGAGTTAGAATTCTATTCAAATAAATTGTTATCTGATAAAAGAATTGTTTTTGTAAAAATTGAAGAGGCCAAAGATTTTCCTTTAATTCAACAAATATTTTACTTGCCATTTGTAAAAAAAGCAGTTCTTAATAAACGTTCTGTTTATATAGAAAAATTAAATATTCTCAATTGGGAGGAAGTACAAAATGAGTTATGTAAACAAATTCAAGATTTTCTTAATGATGGAGGGCCAGTTAATAGCAATGATGTAAAGAAACTTTCGCCTACTACTGTTTATGCTGAAAGTACTCCAAATCCTAATGTCATGAAATTTGTAGTTAATAAAAAAATTGTAGATGATGTTTATGAATTTAAAAATAATACTGAAACAGAAAATGCTCCCATAGCTCTATCATTATTTAGTTTTCCATTTGTTAAAGAAGTTTTTTTAGATTTTAATTTTATTTCTATTACTCAAAAATCTAATTCAAATTGGGATGAAAATGTTATGGATGTTAGAGAGTTTATTAGAACTTTTATTCAAGATGGAAACACTTTAATTTATGAAGAGCTTTTTAAAAAAAATTCCAAACAAATTGAAGTCAATCTTGAAAATGTTGACGATGTTTCTAAACAAATAATTGAAATAATTGAACAACATGTTAAGCCAGCAGTGGCTTCTGATGGGGGAAATATTTTATTTCAATCATATGATAAAGAAACTAAAAATGTAAATGTGATCTTACAAGGCGCTTGCAGTGGTTGTCCTTCCTCAACTGTAACACTTAAGAATGGAATTGAAAATATGCTAAAACAAATGCTTCCTGGAATGATTTCTGATGTAAATGCAATAAACGGATAATCTATCCTGGAATGAATTTTTTTAAATAATCTGGCTCAAAGTATGCAATATCTTCAAATTTTGAGTTTCTAAATTTCTCAAAAGATAAACCAGCCATGTCATTAGAAGAGGGAAAGGTTTCATGACTAGAAAAAATTAAATTTGAATTGTTTTTAATTAATCTCTTACATTTTTCTTGAGCGTTTCCTACAAAATAAAGTTTATTGCTTGAAATCAATTCATTAAAAGAATCTTTAGTAATAATTTCTGGCATGACTTCTCTAACAGAATTATAAGAAGAATCAAAAATAGCAGAATATACTTCGTCTCTTCTAGCATCAATAATAGGAATAATAAATCCACTATCCACTTTTATTTGTTTGGCAAGAATAAGAAGTGTAGAAACTGAAATTAAAGGTAAATCTAAAGAATAGCATAATCCCTTAGCTGCTGCCACACCAATTCTCAATCCAGTGTAAGAACCTGGACCTTTACTTACAGCAATAGCTGATAATTCTTTAATTGAAATATTTGATTCTTTTAAAACTTCATCAATAAAAGAATGTAATTTAGTTGAATGAGAATAGCTTTCATCATTTTTCTCCTTTATGCTAATTAATTTCCCATTTAAAGCTAAAGAAATAGAACAGTTAGTAGTAGAAGATTCTATATTTAGAATATATGACATTTGAAAGGTTACTTAACAGTAATAGGAACTCCAAAATAAAACTCTAAAACTTTAAGTTTAAAGATATAATCATATTTTGTTCTTATAAGTTCTGACTGCGCTAGCTCATATCTCTGTTTTGCTTGAGTAAAATCAAAAGAATTCATTGATCCTACTTCAAATTTATTTTGAGCATATTGAAATGCTAATTCTCTTGCATCAACTAACTTTTGAGATGCTTCATATGCCTTAAAAGCTCCTTTCGCATCATTAAAAGATTGATTAACCGTATTTTCTAAGTCTAATTTTTTTTGGAGCAAAGAATTTTCGCTTCTTAAAATATTAACTTTAGTTTGGTTAACATTGGACCTTCGAGACAAATTATTTAAAATTGGAATTGATAAGCTTAATCCAAAATTTTGACCAGCATTTAAATCAAACTGTTCAGAAAAAGAAAGTGGACTAGCTATGCCCATTTTTGAATAAGGTGCAATTACTCTTTCACCAGTACCTTCTACTACTCCAACTGGAGTATATCCAATTTCACCTGTTGGAACCAATCTGTCAGAGTATCCAATTCTAGAACTATATGAGTAAAATGCTGACAAACTTGGTTTTAAAAGTGCTTTAGAAATCTCTAAATCTTTTTTTGCAATCTCAACATTAGTCTCAAAAATTTTGATTTCTTTTTTATTTAAAACTGCATAACTAAATATCTCTTCTGGTGTTCTATTCATTACATCTGAAATAGGAATATCATAAGATTCATTAGCAATTTCAAAATTTTCATAATCATCAATTAATAAAAGTTGGGCTAAAGCTATTTTAGACAGATAATAACTATTCTTTGCATCTACTAAGGTCTTTTCTTGCGATGCTAAGTTCGCTTCAATTTCATATAAATCTCCTTTTGGAACAACTCCTGCAACAACCAATTCTTTAATTCTTTTTAGTTCCTTTAAAGTGATATCTAATTGTAATTCTTGAACAGCAAGCGATTCTTTACTAAACAGAATTTGTAGATAGGAATTTGCCACTAAAAGTGCAACATTTTCACTCATATCTTCTAACTGATATTGGCTAGCTAGAATGGATAAGTTAGCCCTATGTAGTCTTTTTACATTCTGAAGTCCACCATAAATATTTACATTCATATTTAGATTCATGGACGAAAACTGAGTAGTTACATTTTCTAGTAAACCAGTAGTAATATTTTGGTTTAAGCCTACATTCCAAGAATGGCTACTTCCAATATTTATATTAGGTAAAAAATTTCCAATTGCTCCTTGTTTTTCTATTTCAGATCCAGCATAATCTAATTTAGATTGCTTAATTGAAATATTCATTTCTAATGCTCTATCAACACATTCTTGCAATGTCCATGATTTCTGTCCAATTAGAATATTTGGGACAATAATTATAAGTAAGTATTTTAATATTTTCATATAATATTTTTTAATCAAAAGAACGCTCATCAGAAGGGCTATCAGTCTCTCCTCTTTTAATAGGTTCAGTTTTATTCCAAACTTTTATTTTATCTGATTTTTTTACTCCACTTAAAAGCTCAGCATTTACTCCATCTGAGATGCCTAATTTAACATCTCTTCTAACAAACTTTTGACTAGATGTTTCTATTTCTACATAAGGTTTTTTTGTTTCTGAATCATATTGTAATAATGCTTCACTGATAGCTGTAATATCAGATTTTTTATCAGTAATAATTGATGCGTTAGCACTATATCCAGCTCTTACTACATATTCATCATCTAAATAAACCTCTCCTTCAATCTTGAATTGAATTGCTCCTGCAACCTCCGTTCCTTTAGGGGCTATCAACCTTAATTTAGCTTCATACTCCTTATTTTCAATTGCTCCTAAAGTGACAATTAATGGCATCCCTACGGTTAATTTTCCAACTTCTCCCTCATCAACTTGACCTTCAAAAATCATTTTATTTAAATCTGCGATTGTTGCTATAATAGTTCCTGCGTTAAATGTGTTAGCTTGAATTACTTGATCCCCCTCTTCAACAGGGATTTCTAAAATAGTTCCAGAAACAGTTGCTCTAATATTAGTATTTGTTATAGTAGATCCGCCTGAAGAACCGAGTTTTATTATTTGTAAATCACTTTTTGAGTTGGATAAGTTTTGCATATCCTGATTATAACGTAATTCAGAAGCATTATACTCTTGTTCTGATATGATCTCTTTTTTATACAAAGCCTTGTTTCTTTCAAACTCAATTTCTGAATTCTTCATTACAATTTGTGCATTTTTAACTCTTCCTTCTGCACTATTAAGTGTCTGCTCATTCGGGACTACTTTAATCCTAGCTATTAAATCTCCAGCAAAGATTTCATCTCCTTCTTCTACAAGAATCTCTTGAATAATTCCAGCAATTTGAGGAACAATATTTACCTCATCCTCGGGCAATACTTTACCTGTTGCTACAATTTTTTCTTCAATACTTGTAGTTATTAATGTTTGTGTATCATATACAATTGAAGATTTACTATTTGATTTAATAAAGAAAGCGCTGGCAAATAAAATGCCCAAGATTAACAATGTAATTCCGATGTGTTTTAAATATTTCATTTTTTTATTTTTTTATTTATTCTTCTCTTAATGCATCAATAGGTTTAACATTAACTGCTTTTTGTGCAGGAATTATTCCAATCAATGTTCCCAAAATTATCATTAAAGCCAATGCCCCCAAAACATATGGAATTGGAACTGTAGGGTTTGTATATGGGAAATCTGTCATGTCTACTGTTGCGGCATTTATTCCATACAAAACTAATGCTCCTAGAATTATTCCTATTATTCCTGCTAAAACAGTTAAGAAAACTGATTCTAAAATAATTTGAGATCTTACTTCAGAGGGAGTAGCCCCTAATGCTCTTCTAATTCCAATTTCTTTTGTTCTTTCTTTAACTGAAATTAATAGAATATTTCCAATCCCAATTACTCCAGCTAGAATAGTTGCAATTCCTACAATTAATGATAAAAAAGTAAGGCCATTTGCAAAGTTCATAGTTTTTCTAAAAACTTCTCCTAAATTAAACCCTCCAATTGCTCGCTCATCATTTGGATCTATTGTATGTATTTCCTTTAAGGTTGCCTTAATATCTCTCTCTACTTTAACTCCATCAATATTTTCATCAGCTGCAATCATAAGCCATCCCACTTCATCTCCAGTATTAAATATTTTTCTAAAAGTTGCAAAAGGAATATAAATATCTCCATCATCTCCAAAACCTCCTCCTTGTACAAACTTATGCACTCCAACTACCTTAAAATTTATTTTATTTATACTTATAAATTTACCTATTGGATTTTCATCTTCTTCAAAAAGCTCTAGTTGAGTTCTTTCGCCAATTACACATACTTTTCTTTCATTTTTTATATCAGTCTGATTAATAAATCGTCCTCCATCATATATTTTAGAAGTTGCTATTTTAATATATTCTGGGAACTCGCCATAAATAGCATATGTTCCTGTTTTATTTCCTCTAACAATATTTCCTCCTGATGAACCAAAAACTCCTCTCACATTTCTAGGTGCAATAAATTTAATTCCTTTTACTCTTTTCTTTAGAATTTCTACATCTCCTAATTTTAATTGTATAGCTCTTTGAGATTTGTACCCACCATATGGGATACTCGTATATTGAGCCCAAACAAAAATACTATTAGAAGCTATCGATTGAAAAGCTCTCTCAAATCCATTATCCAATCCTTTTGAAGAGCCTGCTAGGGCAATGTATATAAAAATTCCCCACAAGACTCCTATCATAGTAATGATAGTCCTAACTTTATTTTTTTGGATAGATCCAAAAATTTCTTGCCATGTATCTTTATCAAATATTCTTTTCATTCTAATTATCTCTTATTGCTTCAATAGGTTTTATTCTAGCTGCTCTCTTAGCCGGGATATAACCCGCAAAAGCTCCAAACGCGATTAATAAAAAAGTTGCCAAAATTCCAGTATTTAAATCTACATATGGATCTGTAATATAGTATTCCTCTTCTAATGCATTTCCAACTAATTTTAAAATCCCTATTCCTATAAATAATCCAATATATCCTGAAATAGTAGTAATAAATATTGCTTCCTGAAGGATCATGCCTATTATGGATCTAGGAGTTGCTCCAATCGCTTTTCTAATTCCAAGTTCCTTTGTTCTTTCCTTAACAACAAAAACCATTATATTAGAAATTCCTATAATCCCTGCTAACAGAGTTCCAATACCTACAAATAAAATAATAGATGAAAGGGCACTTTTAAATTGATCATTTTCCTTTAAATCTTTGGCAGCACTTCTTATACGAATTCCACGCGGATCTCTGGGGTCAATGAATTTCTTTTGCTTTAAATATTTCTTTATTTGATCTTCAAAAGCAACTGCTCCACCGTAACCAAGTTCAGGCTTATAGGAAATAATGATCTGTCTTAACTTATCAGTATTTTTTTGAATTAATTGCAATGTAGTGTATGGTACATAAACTATCCTTTCTTCATTATCTCCTCCATCGTCTTGAAAAACTCCGACTACTTTCCAGGATCTTCCTTCACCAAAAACAAATTTTCCAATAGCATCTTCTCCATCAAATAAATCTTCTTTAACC
>CABXGL010000036.1 GCA_902511755.1 uncultured Bacteroidota bacterium
TCTTTAGTGCATAGAGGACCAGCATATACTGAACTAGCATTATATGCTAAGGTCAATAAAAAAGGAGAATTAGAATTGGTTAATGAATTAGAGATTAATTTAGGTTCAAGTCCAGAAGAGATTTTAAATAATCTACAAAATAAAAATTACAATGAATCTGATATTATAAAATCCGACAAACTAGCATCTGATGATAAGTATTCAGAAATTGTTAGACAAGTTGATTCAAAAACACCAGCAAGATTTAATGCTGATAAAAGATTGTTGTATAATGCCTCAGGAAGTGCTGGGAAAATAGTTGTTTTTGCAGTTAGATTAGACACCTATCCTGAGCCTAAAAACAAGCAAGTATTCTACCTTGGTTCTAATAACCCTGACGACTTTTGGCAAATTAGAAGAGATATTCTTAAAACATTTAAAACGCTTCCTAGATTGGGCGATTATGTACATAGAGGCTGTTATGATGCAGCTAAAAAATATAGTAAAGATAATTTCATAGTAATTGAGAAGTTGGGTACAAACTTTCTTCCAACACTTTTCGAGCTTAAGAGATATGTTGATATTATAACAAGTAAATTGAAGTTTTTTCCTGATCATTTTTCTGATAGATTAATGCAATTTTTGAGTAATTTTTGGCCTAACCACCTGCCTAAAAGAATGGATAACTTCAGAGATTTGTATGAGCATCATTGGATTATAGAGATGACAGACAATGGAATTGATGAAGCAAAGAAATATTTTGAAGATTTTTTTAATGAAAAAGAAGGTGATTATTTTGAATGTAACGAATATGAGGGTAAAAAGGCTATGCTTCATAGATTTGTTTCTGCAAGTGCAATTGGAAGATATCATGCATTAAATACAAAAACATCTGGGGAAATGATGTCAATGGATATTGCTTTTCCCAGAAATGAGAAAGATTGGTTTGAAAAACTTCCACCTGAAATTGATAAATTAATAGAGATTAAATTTTATTACGGGCATTTATTTTGCCACGTTCAACATCAAAATTATATTTTAAAAAAGGGAATTGATTCAGAAAAGTTAAAAGAAAAACTTTTAAAAATATATGATGAAAGAGGGGCAGAGTACCCAGCAGAACACAATGTAGGTCACGAATATTCTGCTAAACAAACATTAATTGATTTCTATAAAAAACTAGATCCAACAAATGTTTTTAATCCTGGTATTGGACGCACGAGTAAGCGTAAATACTGGAAATAGAACAATTGACAAGTTTTTCTATAATAAATATTAGACCTATTTTTGTTTAAATTTTTTCAATGGCTGGAAATACTTTCGGAAATATATTTAAGCTAACTACTTTTGGTGAATCTCATGGACCAGCTCTTGGTGGAGTTATTGATGGATGTCCTTCAGGATTAAAAATCGACTTAGATGCTATTGAAAAGGAAATGCAAAGAAGAAAACCTGGTCAATCAGCAATTGTTACTCAAAGAAAAGAGGAGGATACAGTTACTTTTTATTCTGGAATATTTGAAGGAGAAACAACTGGAACTCCAATAGGCTTTTTAATTCATAATAAAGATCAAAAATCTAAAGATTATTCACATATAAAGGATACTTACAGACCATCTCATGCCGATTTTGTATATGATAAAAAATATGGAAAAAGAGATTATAGGGGAGGTGGTAGAAGTTCTGCTAGAGAAACAGCATGTAGGGTGGTAGCTGGTGCAATTGCAAAGCAAATACTATCTGATTTAAAAATAACTGCATTTGTATCTTCTGTTGGTGATATAAAGGTAGAAAAGCATTATTCCAAGTTAAATTTTTCTGAAATTGAAAAAAATCCTGTTAGATGTGCAGATCCTACAACTGCATCATTAATGGAAGATCATATTAAAGAAATCAGAAAACAAGGTGATACCATTGGTGGAGTTGTTACCTGTGTTATAAAAAACACACCTATTGGACTTGGAGAACCTGTTTTTGACAAACTACACGCAGATCTAGGAAAAGCCATGCTATCTATCAATGCTGTTAAGGGCTTTGAATTTGGAAGCGGGTTTGATGGAACAAAATTAAAGGGAAGTGCTCATAATGATTCCTTTGATTCAGATGGAAAAACCAAAACTAATAATTCAGGTGGAATCCAAGGAGGAATAAGTAATGGAATGGATATTTACTTTAATGTAGCTTTTAAACCAGTATCCACTATAATGAAAGTACAACAAACTATAGATTCTGATAATAATGTTGTGGAAATCAAAGGGAAGGGTAGACACGATCCTTGTGTAGTCCCTAGAGCAGTGCCTATAGTTGAAGCAATGGCTGCATTAGTTCTAGTAGATTTTTACTTAATTAATAGAACAATCAAGATTTAATCATTATTATTATTATTATTATTTAATCTTTAACTCAGTTGAGTGAACTATTATTTATATATAGTTCAGTAATTGAACTACTATATAAATATTTATAATAAAAATCTGTGAACGATTAATTGTTTAGTGTTCATATAATAATTAATTTAAAGAATAATTAGTCTATTTTCTTTGTGAAATTTTTAAAATACTTATTTCTATTCGTAGTTGGTTTTGTGTATTCACAGAACGTAACAGTTACTGCTGATAAAACATCCTTTGCAGAACATGAAAGTACTGTAGTTACAGCTACTATAGACGCAGTTCATGCGAAAACAACGACCGTTAGTTTTTATATAACTGGAACGGCTACAATTGATACAGATTATTCTACTGCATTTACTTCAAAAGGAAAAGCAAGTATATATCATGGTGGTAATGGACTTGGAAGTGCAGATAATCAATTACAACAACCAGAAGGATTGGCTTTAGATTCCGATGGTAATTTATATATAGCAGATTATAGAAATAATAGAATTCAAAAGAAAATTAAAGCTACAGGAGTTGTTAGTACTATAATTGATAATGTAACAAGCCCTACAGATGTTCATGTAGATTCCTCTGGATATATATACGTTTTAATAGAATCTGGAACTGTAACAAAATATGACAGTCAAGGTAAAAACGGATCTGTTGTTTCAACTGGAACAGGTTCTGGTATTATTAGCATGCATATAGATACTAATGGAGATATTTATACAATTAGTCGTAACTCGAAAAAAGTATGGAAAGCCACAAGTGATAATTCATCTGCTTCGGTTTTATTTGAAGACTCTTCTTTTCATTATCCTAATTCAATTGCTGTAGATAATGAAGGAAACGTATATGTTTCAGGTCAAAATATGAATATAAGAAAATGGACAAAATCAACAGGAGTTTCTAGTAATGGAGCAAATATGGGATATGGAAGTAGGGCCATATCAATAAATTCAAAAGGAAATTTATTAATAGCATTAGATGGTCCTTTCGGTGGAACAGACAGTAATGGATTAAAACTCACAGGATCAGCAACTGTAACAGAGTATAAACTTGAAAATGGAAATGCCAATTTCATACAAAAAGTAGTATACACTCAAGATTTAACAACAGAAAATTATTACATGGGAATTTCCTCTATTATTGAAGATAGTAGTGGTAATTTATATTTAGCCATTGGAAAGGATGCAAATCAAAGTGGAACTGTATTTAGTGATGCAAATGTTAAAAAGGATAGAATTTTACTTGTTAAAAATGCTCCTATGATTGAAATTCCTGCAGGCTCTACAACAGGAACCTTAACCCTCACTGGAATTGAAGATGATGCTTTTACAAGTGAAGAAGATGAAACGATCATTTTAACTCCTTCTGTAACAAATGGAACTTTAGCAAGTACTGATGCTACCACCTTAACATTACTAAATAACTCTATAACACTTACTAGAAAAAATGATCCCTTTTTAGGCCTATCTAAAGGAGCAGTTTCATGGGGAGATTATGATAATGATGGAGATAAAGATGTGGTGATTATGGGTCAAAGTAGTTTTGAAGGAGCAGTAACAAAATTATATGAAAATAAAAATGGAGAATTTAAGGATACCAATACCTCACTAAAAAAATTATATGATGGAGATATTAGGTTTGTAGATCTAAATAAGGATGGAAATCTTGATATAGTAGCTTCGGGTTATAATCAAACTCCACAAATGAGGATTTATATAAATAAAGTAACCTATTTCCAGTTGCAAAGTGATACTTATGGTTTACCAGAATTATTTTCTTCAAAAATGGCCTGGGGTGATTTAGACAATGATGGAGATATTGATTTGGCAATTTCTGGAATTAACAAGGATGATAATTACGTTTTTGATGTTTACTATAGAGAAAATGGAAAAGATAATTTTGTAAAAGAAACAGGATTTTCTAGCGAAGGATTTGTTAAAGGAGACTTAAAAATTGGAGATTTTGATATGGATGGTGATAACGATATCATTTATTCAGGTGAATTACAAAATGGAATGCCAATGGGGGGGGTTATTTACAATACATTTTTAAAAGAAAATTCCAATAATTGGACTAATTTCTATTATAAAAATTCTACTATTGAATTAGCTTATTTTAAAGATTTTGGAGATTTATGTTATGTTGTTATTGGAGAAGACTCCTCAGGATCAATAAAAACAATTACAAGTTTGGTTGGATACTTTCCTGATTCCGGATTAAAAAATGGAGACATAGCAATTGCTGATTTTAATAATGATGGTTTGTTAGATGTGTTTTATACAGGAGAAGATTCTGCTGGAACTCCCAAGTCTGAACTTTATATAGCGTCTGATCGTAATGGAAGTGCTGTATATGCTAATTATAAAAAATATGAATTTGATACTATAATTGGTTTAAGAGAATCAACTGCTGATTGGGTGGATTACGATATGGATGGTGATTTAGATCTTTTTTTAACAGGAATTGATGGAGCATCTGGTCCTAAAGCAATATTATATGAAACAGAAGTCAGAAATAAGAAAAATACTGTACCAAACAAAGTAACTGGATTAAAAGCTGAGAATCTAGGTTATGGAAAAATAAAGTTTAGCTGGGATGCGCCCTCAGATGATTACTCTTCTGAACTTGGTTATAATTTAAGATTAGGAACAACACCTGGTGGTTCAGAGCTTTCCAATACTTTAAGTAATAAAGAAACAGGAGAGAGGTTAATTTCACAACCAGCATATATATATAATAATTTCTTTGAAACTGATTTGCCAACTGGAAAATATTACTATGCAGTACAAGCAATCGATCAAGGACTTAAAGGAGGGAAGTTTTCAGATGAAAAAGAGGTGACTTTAACCTATGAATGGAAATTATTAAATCAAGGCGGTATAGTAGATCGTACAATTTCAGGCAAAAAAGATCCAATTCTAAAACTAGGTGATATTGACAATGATGGTGATCTTGATTTAATTTATGGATCTACTTCTCAAGGAGGAAAACCTGAGTTAATGAGGTTTGATGGTAAAAGGTTGATTCAAGATCCTGGAAATGATTTTTTTACAAATTCATCAACTATATCAGATGCTGAACTGGGTGATATTAATGGAGATGGTAAAACAGATATTCTGCTAAATAATTTTTCGAACAACTCAACAAACAATTTACAATTATATATGTCCAATGAAACAGGATATACTAATGTTGATTTAGGAGCAGGTTTATATAATGCAAAGGGAAGAGTAATTGATTTAAATAATGATGGACAAGCAGAAGTTACAGTAGTTGGAATTACTAGCTCAACTACATCCGGAGTTCCAAAATTTTATATTTATGAATATGATAAGGATGCAGAGGCTTGTACAACATGTTTTAAAGAAAGGAAAGATATTTCAGATCAAATTAATCCTCTTAAATACTCATCATTTGATTTAGGAGATGTGGATAAGGATTTAGACATTGATTTTCTTATTTCTGGTTTTGATGAATCCTCTGGTTTAGAAAGTTATTTATATGAAAACACAACTACTTTAGCAGGCGATTATAAATTAAATAAAACAAGTAATAATTTGGTTGCTGTTAGAGACGGCACAGTTGATTTTATAGATTTTGATTCAGATGGAGACCTTGATGCCGTTTTCTCAGGTTCATCTAAACAGGGAGATATTTTTGAGATATATAGAAATGATATAAGTGATGGTAAAACAAATTGGCCAAGAATAAATGTTGGTCTAGATGGAATTAGAAATGGAAAAGTTGATTTAGGTGATTTTAATGGAGATGGCTATGTTGATTTATTGTATTCTGGACTTGAAGGAGGTGTTGGAAAGGTAACTAGACTTGCTGAATATAAACCGGATCAGTTAAAATATGTTAAAAGTTCCTTTGATGTTAGTGATATATTAGATGCTGATGTTGAATTTGGTGATCTTGATGGAGATGGGGATCTAGATTTTGCTTTATCAGGAGAAAGTAAAGCCAATCCAGGTACATACATTTTTAAAACTTATTTAAACACAAGAAATGAATCAGCTCATGTGCTAGCTGGTATTGTAAGTGGGAATAGAGAAGGTTCAACATCTAGCTTTACAGTTAATAATCCACCTAGTGTTCCACAAATTAATACCCCAAAAATAGTTTCAGATGATAATATTCCAACTGGAATGGTTGCAGTTGAGTTTTCATGGAATGCATCTACAGATGATTTAACACCTCAAAAAAGCTTGACATACGCTATTAAAATAGGAACAACTAAAGATGGGGAAGAGATTATGTCAGCTAATGCAAATATTAATGGTAAAAGAAAAACAGCTAAGAAGGGTAATGTTGAGCATAACTTAAAATGGATATTAGCACTAAAACCAGGAAGCTATTATTTTTCAGTTCAAGCTATTGATGCTTCTTATCTGGGTTCTACATTTAGTGAATCAACTGTGTTTGCAGCTGGAAGCGATAAAGATGGGGATGGGATTGTTGATGATATTGATAACTGTCCAGATACTGCAAATTCAGATCAATCCGATATAGATGGGGATGGAAAAGGAGATGTTTGTGATGATGATAAAGATGGAGATGGTAAAAATAATTCAGAAGATAACTGTCCAGACATTGCAAATGCTGATCAGGCAGATATGGATGATGATGGCATAGGAGATGTTTGTGATGACGATAAAGATGGAGATACTATTTTAAATAATGTAGATAATTGTCCAACTGTAGCTAATACGGACCAGGCAGATATGGATAGTGATGGAATAGGGGATGTTTGTGATGATGATAAAGATGGAGATGGTAAAAATAATTCAGAAGATAACTGTCCAGACATTGCAAATGCTGATCAGGCAGATATGGATGATGATGGCATAGGAGATGTTTGTGATGACTCTGATAGTGATGGTGTTTTCGACATCAATGACAAATGTCCAAATACCCCTGCGGGAACTGTAGTAGATCTTGATGGCTGTGCCATTTTCACATTACCAGTGAACAACAATAAGGTTGAGGTTACTAGTGCTACTTGTATTGGTAATACCGATGGATCCATTGGTCTTAGTGTTGAGGACAACTCTTATGATTATACCATTACCATTACA
>CABXGL010000037.1 GCA_902511755.1 uncultured Bacteroidota bacterium
TTCTTAGCTGTTCAAGTGGCAAAGAAAAAATGAATGTAAATGTTACTATTGATGGATTCAAAAAAGGGAATATATACCTTCAAAAAATAAAGGATTCCATCTTAATAAATGTAGATTCTACATTTATAGATAATAAACGTCCAATTGTATTGAAATATGAACTTAATTCTCCTGAAATTTTTTATATTAATATGGACATTTCAAAAAATGATAATAGAATAGAGTTTTTTGGAGAAAAAGGTCAAATAAATATAAAAACTAGTCTTAAAAAATTTAATTCAGAATTCGAAGTTTCTGGATCTTTAAATGACTCTATTTATAGAAATTATCTTAATGTAATCCAAAAGTTTAATTATAACAGATTAGATTTAATTAAATCATCATTCAAGATGTCTCAAAATAAAGAATTAGATAGTATTGAATTAATTGAGAAAAAAATAGAAAATTTAAATAAGAGACAATATTTATATAGTTTAAACTATGCTGTAAGTCATGGGAATAGCTCTGTAGCTCCATTTATTGCCTTAAATGATTTCTCTCAAAGTAGTAAAGTACTTTTAGATACTATTAATAATTCTTTAACTAAAGAAGTTCAAGAATCAAAGTATGGAAAAATGTTAGATAATTTTCTTAAATCTAAATAGATCATTTTATTTTAAATCTCCAGTGTATTTTACAAAATTTCTAGGAGTTTCATAAAGAGTAACCTCTAAACTTTTTTCATTTTCTATCTTACTTCTTAATATGTTCCAAATAAAAATGCAAATATTTTCTACAGAAGGAACCACTTTTTTAAAATGATCTATGTCCAAATTCAAATTTTTATGATCTAAAATATCTTCTACCTCATTCTTAATAATTTCTTTTAAATATTTTAGGTCAATAACCATCCCTGTTAATGGATTAATTTCACCAGTAACTCCAACAATTAATTCATAATTATGTCCATGAAAATTAGCACTACTACATTTTCCAAATTTTTCAAAATTTTTCTTATCACTCCATCCCTTTACAAATAATCGATGAGCAGCATTAAAATGAGCTTTTCTATAAAGTGTTACTTTCATTTATTTCAAATTTTTATAAAATTTTTCAAAAATAATTTTGAACCATACTGTATATATCTCTGGATTATCTAAAATATCTTTTCTTAATAGATCTAAATCTATCCATTTCCAGTCACATACTTCTAATTCATTAATTATAGGATCATCATTATATTTTCCTATTAAAACATGATCAAATTCATGTTCAGTTAATCCATTATCAAATTCTGCTTTATAAATAAAAGATAATAAAGCTTGCAATTTTGTAACAATACCCATCTCTTCTTTAAGCCTTCTAATCCCTGCTTCTAATACATCTTCTCCATTTCTTGGGTGACTACAACATGTATTAGTCCATAAGCCTGGAGAATGGTATTTATTTAATCCTCTTTTTTGAAGAAGAAGTTCATTATTTTCATTTAAAATGAAAATCGAAAAAGCTCTATGTAGAATAGCTTTTTTATGAGCTTCAATTTTTTCCATCAAACCTAGTTGATTATCATTTTTATCAACTAGAATCACATTTTCAGATAACATTTTTTAAAGTTACAAAATTTGAAATATTAAATATTATATATTAAAAAACAATACTATTTTTGAAAATCATTTATAATATGGAATTTAAAGAAGAAATTCATAAAAGAAGAACATTTGGAATTATTTCTCATCCAGATGCAGGAAAAACTACTTTAACAGAAAAATTGTTATTGTTTGGAGGAGCAATCCAAGAAGCTGGAGCTGTAAAATCTCATAAAATTAAAAGAGGAGCTACAAGTGACTTTATGGAAATTGAAAGACAAAGGGGTATTTCTGTATCTACTTCTGTTTTAGCATTCAATTATAAAGAAAAAAAAATTAACATATTAGACACACCTGGTCATAAAGATTTTGCTGAGGACACCTATAGAACTTTGACTGCTGTTGATAGTGTTATTGTTGTAATTGATGTAGCAAAAGGTGTAGAAGAACAAACAGAAAAGCTAGTTGAAGTTTGTACAATGAGAAAAATACCTATAATAGTTTTTATTAATAAACTAGATAGAGAAGGTAAAGATGCCTTTGATTTATTAGATGACTTAGAAAAAAAATTAAAATTCAATGTTTGCCCTCTAAGTTTCCCAATTGGAATGGGATACGACTTTCAAGGTATATACAATATCTGGGAAGATAATTTAATGCTTTTTGGAGAAGAAAATAAACAAAAAATATCTAAAACAAATAATCTATTAGACCTTAATGATCCTAAACTAGTAGAATTTATTGGAGAAAATGCATATAATAAATTAAGAGATGATGTTAATATTATTAAAGAAGTTTATCCTAGTTTTAACAAATCAGGTTATTTAAACTGTAAACAACAGCCTGTTTTTTTCGGATCTGCTCTTAATAATTTTGGTGTAAAAGAACTACTAGATTGCTTTATTAAAATAGCACCTTCACCACTTCCCAAAGAGAGTTCTGAAAGATTGATAAAGCCACAAGAATCAAAATTTTCAGGATTTGTATTTAAAATACATGCTAATATGGACCCTAAACATAGAGACAGACTAGCGTTTATTAAAATAGTTTCTGGAATTTTCAAAAGAAATAAACCTTACCACCATGTAAGAATGAATAAAAAATTTAAGTTTAGTAGTCCAAATGCATTTTTTGCTGAAAAAAAAGAAATAATTGATGTATCTTTTCCAGGAGACATTATAGGTGTTCATGATTCAGGAAATTTTAAAATTGGTGACTCATTTTCTGAAGGTGAAGACATAAATTTCAAAGGAATTCCAAACTTTTCTCCAGAACATTTTAAATACATAAATAATCAAGATCCTATGAAATCAAAACAGTTATCCAAAGGGATTGATCAATTAATGGATGAAGGTGTTGCTCAATTATTTATCCTTGAAATGAATGGAAGAAAAGTAATAGGAACTGTTGGAGCTCTTCAATTTGAAGTTATTCAATATAGATTAGAACATGAATATGGTGCAAAATGCTCATATGAAAATATCAATATTTTCAAAGCCTGTTGGGTAGAAAATAAATTAAATTCAAATCAAGAATTCAATGATTTTAAAAAATTAAAACAAAAATTTTTAGCAAAAGATAAAAGTGGAATGCTTGTTTTTTTATCAGATTCATCATTTTCATTAGAAATGACTAAACAAAAATTTCCTTCTTTAAATTTTCACTATAAATCAGAATTTTAATCAAGCCTCTCCTGCAGGACCAAAATTTAAAGAAATGGGTTGTTGCTTATCATAATCTTTAATCTCACCATTAGATTTTTCAAACCTAGAAATATTTTCATTTAATGCTTTAGAAAATCTTTTAGCATGTTGAGGAGTTAGAATAATTCTTGATTTAACTTTTGCCTTTGGAACTCCTGGCATAATATTTATAAAATCAACTACAAATTCTGAAATAGAATGATTAATTAAAGCTAAATTAGAATAAGCTCCTTGAGCTAAATTTTCATCTAGCTCAAGATTTATACTGCCTTTTTTGTCTTTTGTTTTCATAACAATAAAGTTAATTAATTCTTTTAGCAGAAAAATATTTGAGTATCAAAATTCTTAATGTTGTTTTAATTAAATTCATAATGTATCTTTTGCAGCTAATAATTCTTCATATTCATCAGCAAAACCAACAATAATATCATTAAATTTTCTATTTCCAGTACCAGCTGGAATTTTATGTCCAACAATTACATTCTCTTTCAAGCCTTCAAGTCCATCAATTTTGCCATTAACAGCTGCTTCATTTAAAACTTTGGTAGTTTCTTGGAAAGAAGCTGCAGAAATAAATGATTTGGTTTGTAGAGAAGCCCTTGTAATTCCTTGAAGAATTGGAGTTGCTGTAGCATTTACTGCATCTCTAGCCATAATTAGTTCTTTATCTTCACGCTTAAGTAAAGAATTTTCATCTCTAAGGTCTCTAGCAGTCACTATTTGACCTTCTTTAAAGTTTTCTGATGCACCAATCGATTCAATAATTTTTTTACTATAAAGATTATCATTTTCAATAATAAATTCATTTTTATGAATTAATTGACCTTCCAAGAAAGTAGTGTCTCCAGAATCTTGAATTTTTACTTTCTGCATCATTTGTCTAATCAAAACTTCAAAATGTTTATCATTAATTTTTACACCTTGTAATCTGTAAACCTCTTGCACTTCATTTACAAGATATTGCTGAACAGCTGAAGGGCCTTTGATATTTAAAATATCGTTCGGAGTAATAGAGCCATCAGACAATGGCATTCCAGCTTTTACAAAGTCATTTTCTTGAACCAAGATTTGATTTGATAATTTAACAAGATATTTCTTAATTTCTCCTGTTTTAGATTCAACAATAATTTCTCTGTTTCCTCTCTTAATTTTTCCAAAATTAACCACGCCATCAATTTCACTAACAACTGCAGGGTTAGAAGGGTTTCTAGCTTCAAAAAGTTCTGTGACTCTTGGAAGACCACCTGTAATATCACCAGATTTAGAAGATTTTCTTGGAATTTTAACTAGAATTTTACCTTCTTTTACCTTATCTCCATCATTTACCATTATGTGAGCTCCAACAGGCAGATTATATGTTCTTATATTTTTGCCTTTATTATCATTAATTAAAAGTGTAGGAACAATTTTTTTATTTCTTGATTCCGAAATAACTTTCTCCTTAAATCCAGTTTGTTCATCAATTTCAACCTGATAAGTTACTCCTTTTTCAATATTTTCATATTCAATGATCCCACCAAATTCTGACACAACTACACCATTATATGGATCCCACTGACAAACAACATCTCCTTTACTTAATTTTGCTCCATCTTTAATGAAGATATTAGACCCATAAGGAATTATATTTGTACTTAAAACAATTCCTGTTTTATTATCTAATATTTTTAATTCACAAGTTCTAGATATAACAACATTTATTTTATTTCCATCTGCATCTTTACTTTTAACTGTTTTAAGATCCTCCATTT
This sequence comes from uncultured Bacteroidota bacterium, assembly GCA_902511755.1. GTDB lineage: Bacteria > Bacteroidota > Bacteroidia > Flavobacteriales > Flavobacteriaceae > MAG-121220-bin8. Next base: position 5,020 of record CABXGL010000037.1, read on the forward strand.
CTGCAATACCATCAATCTTAACTATTAACTTATTTTCCTCTGAAATATTACCAGCAATACCTCCAACATGGAAAGTCCTTAAAGTCAACTGAGTTCCTGGTTCACCAATTGATTGAGCTGCAACAACTCCAACAGCTTCGCCATTTTGAACCATTTTACCAGTTGCAAGATTTCTTCCATAACATTTTGCACAAATTCCCTTGGGAGATTCACAAGTAAGAGGAGATCTTACTTCAACCTTCTCGATCGATGTATTTTCAATTTCCTTAATAATATCTTCTGAAATTTCATTTCCAGAATTAATTATAATTTTATTAGTATTAGGATTATATATATCATGTAATGAAACTCTTCCTAAAATTCTTTCTCCAAGAGATTCAACAATCTCCTCGTTCTTTTTTAAGGATTCAACAGAAATTCCTCTTAAAGTATTACAATCTGTATAATTAACAATAACATCCTGAGCAACATCTACTAGTCTCCTAGTTAAATATCCAGCATCAGCAGTTTTTAGTGCTGTATCTGCTAAACCTTTTCTTGCTCCATGAGTTGAAATAAAATATTCCAAAATTGATAAACCTTCTTTAAAATTTGAAAGAATAGGATTTTCAATAATCTCACCTCCACTAGCACTAGCTTTTTTAGGTTTAGCCATTAATCCTCTCATTCCCGTAAGTTGACGTATTTGTTCTTTAGAACCACGGGCTCCTGAATCAAGCATCATATATACTGAATTAAATCCTTGTTGATCTTCTCTAATTCTTTTCATTGCAAGCTCTGTTAATGTTGCATTTGCAGACGTCCAAACATCAATAACCTGATTATATCTTTCATTATTTGTTATTAGTCCCATATTATAATTAGCCATAATTGAGTCCACTTCAACATTTGCACCTGAAATCATTTGATGTTTTTCAGGAGGAATAATAATATCTCCTAAGCTAAAAGACAATCCTCCTTTAAATGCAAAAGAGAATCCCATATCTTTAATTTTATCCAAAAATTGTGCAGTTTCTGGAACACTAGTAGCTTGAAGAATATTTCCAATAATATCACGAAGTGATTTTTTTGTTAAAACTTCATTTATAAAACCTGCTTGTTCAGGAACAACTTGATTAAATAAGACTCTACCAACAGTAGTTTCAATAATTTTATAAGCTAATTCACCATTTTCATTAAAATCCTTTGTCCTAATTTTTATCATTGCATTTAACTCTACCCTTTCTTCATTGTAAGCAATATTTACTTCTTCATCAGAATAAAAAGTCAATCCTTCTCCTTTTACTTTATATTCATTAGTAGATTTTAATAATTTGGTCATATAGTACAGTCCCAAAACCATATCCTGAGAAGGGACAGTAATAGGAGATCCATTAGCAGGGTTTAAAATATTATGAGATGCTAGCATTAATAATTGGGCTTCAAGAATAGCTTCAGGACCTAATGGAAGGTGAACTGCCATCTGATCTCCATCAAAATCAGCATTAAATGCGGTACAAACTAAAGGGTGTACTTGTACAGCTTTACCTTCAATTAAATTAGGCTGAAAAGCTTGAATACCAAGTCTATGAAGTGTTGGAGCTCTATTTAATAAAACAGGATGGCCCTTTAAAACATTTTCTAATATATCCCAAACTAAAGGTTCTCTTCTATCAATAATTTTTTTTGCTGACTTTACAGTCTTAACTATTCCTCTTTCAATTAATTTTCTAATTATAAAAGGTTTATATAATTCAGCAGCCATATTTTTAGGAAGTCCACATTCATAAAGTTTTAGTTCAGGACCCCCCACAATAACTGATCTAGCTGAATAGTCAACTCTTTTCCCTAAAAGATTCTGACGAAATCTACCTTGTTTTCCTTTTAAAGAATCAGATAAGGATTTTAAAGGACGGTTAGCATCCGTTTTAACTGCAGATGATTTTCTTGTATTATCAAAAAGAGAGTCTACAGATTCTTGAAGCATTCTTTTTTCATTTCTTAAAATAACTTCAGGGGCTTTTATTTCAACAAGTCTTTTTAACCTATTATTTCTTATTATAACTCTTCTATATAAGTCATTTAAATCCGAAGTTGCAAATCTTCCCCCATCTAATGGAACTAAAGGTCTAAGCTCTGGGGGGATTACTGGAATAGCCTTTAATATCATCCATTCAGGTTTATTTTCCTTATTAATATTTGCATCTTTAAAAGATTCTACTACTTGAAGTCTCTTTAAAGCCTCCATCTTTCTTTGTTTAGAAGATTCAGTATTAGCTTTATGTCTTAATTCATATGAAAGCTCATTCAAATCAATTCTAGATAAAAGTTCAATCAAACATTGTGCTCCCATTTTAGCAATAAACTTATTTGGGTCTTCATCATCAAGAAATTGATTCTCTTGTGGTAAATTGTCAACTAT
>CABXGL010000038.1 GCA_902511755.1 uncultured Bacteroidota bacterium
ATAATAAGATCATATGATTTTTTAGTTCTTTCCCATCTATTATCTCTATCCATAGAAAAATAACGACCTAATACAGTTGCTATTTTTGCCCCAGAAGAAATAATTTTATTATTTAATCTTTTGATAAAATTTATACCTGATTTTGGATCTACATCTCTACCATCAGTAAATGCATGAATGTAAATATTATTAATTTTCTTTTCTTGACAAGCATCAAGAATTCCTTCTAAATGATTTATATGAGAATGAACTCCACCATCAGATAATAAACCTATTAAATGTAATTTCTTATTTGTTTTTTTTACGTTCTCCAGGCAAGTTTTCAAATTATACTGATTTTGAAAAGTTTTTCCCTCAATATCACGATTAATTTTTGCTAATTCTTGATAAACTATTCTTCCTGCTCCTAAATTGATATGTCCTACCTCACTGTTTCCCATTTGACCATTGGGAAGCCCAACACTTTCACCAAATGTAGTAAGTTTTGCTGATGCATAATTCTTATATAATGAATCAATAAATGGTGTTTTAGCTTTATCAATTGCGGATACTTTGGGATCTTTAGCTATTCCCCAGCCATCAAGGATCATTAAAATAACTTTTTTCGAAATTTTCAAAATTTGAAACCCTTTATAATTTTTAAACAAATATAATTATAATCGAAGGACTAGTTATTTTAAATCTTTATTTATATCTAAAATGTATTCTTTTTTATACTTTTCTATAAAGTTGTCAGTGAAATATTCCGATCCCTTAATTTCTTCTTTTTTTATGACTTTTTTAAGATCTGATTTTAAAAATAATGAAAGCATTTTTTTTGAAACAGGTGCATAGCTATAGTGCCAAGGTTCATGCTCGAATCCCTTTCTATTAGGATCGTTGTTATATGTTATATAAAATCCAAATTTTTCAGAATTTATATTAAGCCAATTTTTAAGTTTAAAAAAGACACCTCCTTTTTGAAATTTTTTTGCAATCAAAACATTTTCTTCATCAGGATAATTATTATCAATAATATCAATTTCTGTTCCCCAGTGATGTCTTGATGTTCCAGGTATAGTAGAAAACCTAATTATTTCATAAACTGCTTGATTAGGTTTTAAATTAAATTCAGTAGTAAATTTTTTAAATTTTGTATTCCAGATAAGTTTTTGACGATCATAACCTCTATGGGCTGAAGCAATTTTTAGATCTATACCATCTTTTTTTGCAGCGATTTGCATTTTATTAAAAGCGTCAAAAGTATTTTTTTCAAGCTTAATTGTATCTCCAACTAAATTGGGATTTTTTATTCCTTGAACTATATCTAGATCCATATTATTTTGAGAAAAATTAATATTACAAAATATAAAAAATAGCAATAAGTTTATGTTTAAATTCATTGTAATTTTTTATATAAAAAATAATGTAATCCAATCCCTTTAATTTCATAGCGAAAACCTAAATCAATATAGTTTAACTTTAAATAGAAATTTGCTGCTTTTACTCTAGCATTCATCCAAATATTTTTAATTTTTAAAATTTTACAATGTTTTTCAGCTTCTTTTAAAATTTTTTCTCCAATTCCTTTCTTTTGAAAATTTTCTAGAACACACATTCCTCTTAATTGATAAGAGTTTGTTAAATTTTTATAGTTTGATTTTTTTTTAATAACTGAAACACCTCCGACTATTTTATTGTTTATATATGCACCAATATGAAAGGAACTGTCTAAATTGTCTCCTTTATACTTACAATAATCATAATTAGCATTATTTCTCAATATTTTACTTCTTATTGGTAGCAAATCATTTGAATCAACTTTCTTTAAGACAATATCCATAGATTATAAATTTAATAATATATTTTTTTAATTAATGCAATCATAATATAAATAACCATTAATATTATATTTGTATTAATGCGGGAGTAGCTCAGTTGGTAGAGCGTCAGCCTTCCAAGCTGAATGTCGCCGGTTCGAACCCGGTCTCCCGCTCAATTAATTTTTAAGTTAATGAGATATACAATTAATTTTTTTATTCTTTTTTTTATATGGAATTTCTCATTTTCACAGACAGACTATAGAACTTGGATTAAGGGAAAAGTACTATATAGAGATAGTAATGTTATTTCAGCTAATGTCATTAATAACACTTCTCAAGAGGCAACGATTACTAATGAGGATGGAGAATTTGAAATTAAGGTGAAACTTAATGATAGGTTAGTTTTTTCTTCTGTTCAATATCAAATAAGATCTTTGGTTATAAATAAAGATATTTTGCAAAAAAGTAGAATAGTAATTGATGTGAATGAAAAAGTAACAGAATTAGATGAAGTAGTTGTAAGTCCTGAAAACACAGAGAAATTTATAGATTTAAAAGAAGAGGAATTTAAAAGAATTGATTATAGTTTTGACAAATCAACTAGAATTGAGAATCAGATCTTACAATCAGGAAGGTTTAATAATGGACTTAATTTTATTAATTTATATAAGACTATTGCCAAATCTAACTCTAAAGATGATATTTCAGATGATTCTAGCAATTTCTCTTATAAACCCAGCAACCTTCTTAGAGAAGTTTATGATGATGCTTTTTTTATTTTTAATTTAGGAATTCCAAAAGAAAAAATTGCTGATTTTTTATTGTTTTGTGATGAAAAATTTCCTTCAAAATTCTTGTTCAAAAAAAGTAATGAATTCCAATTAATTGATTTTTTAGTTAAGCAAAGTGATAAATATAGAAAGATACTTAAAAGGGGTTAAAATAATTTTTAGTTTTCTCCTGTTAGGGACTCAAATTATTTTTTCTCAAACAAATCAAAATTATAAATCATTTAAAGGAGAAGTTGTTAGTGATTCTTTGAATTTAAGTGGAATTCATATAATAAATAAAACTAGTGGCGCAAAGTCAATTACAAATGAGAAAGGATTATTCTCAATTGGTGTAAAAAAAAATGATACTATTATAATTTCATCAATTCAGATTAAATCACATGTAATTGTAGTAAATCCAAAAGTATTTAGTCAGGATTTAATAAAGGTTTACATTGAACCTTTTGTGAATCAGTTAGATAATGTTGAGGTTAAACCGCATAATTTAAGTGGAAACATGTTAGATGATATGTTAGATTCTGGCATTAAGAATCCAATAAATTTTGATGATGTTGGAATACCTGGATTTAAAGGTGAAAGACAAGAAAAGATTGTCTCTAAAAAAAGTCTTATTTTATCTACTTTACTATTACCATTAGGGGCAACTATAGATATTGAGGCAATTTACAAGCATTTGTCTGGGTATTATAAAACACTTAAAAAGAAAAGAGCACTAGATAAACAGTATTTTGCTGCTGTTGGCATAATAGAATTTTATGGCCTTGTTTTTTTTATGAATAATTTTAATTTAGAAGAAGATGAAGTTTATGAGTTTGTATTGGGAGCCTTAGAGAATAGCAATATTGAAAAAGATTTCAGAACTTCTGATCATAGTTTAGTTTTACAATCATTTGAAAAATTTAATAAATCTATAATTGATGAAAAAAATTAGTTTACTTATAACATTATTTGTTATTTATGGATTTAGTCATAAGTACTATGTAAGTACAAGTTTATATGATTTTAAACAGGATTCAGGTTCTTTACAAATTACAATCAGAGTTTTTCAAGATGATTTTACTGAGATTATTAAAAAACAATATCAAGTTGATATATCTATAAAAAATGATATAAATTCAAGTGATATTCAACCAAAAATTAGTGATTATTTATTGTCCAATCTTAGTATTTATCTTGACAATAATAAATATGATTTATTTTATTTAGGATCAGAATTAAAAAATGAAATGATAATTATTTATTTAGAATTGGAGGATTTTCCTGAGTTCAAATCAATTGAATTGAAAAATACAATTCTTTTTGATTTGTTTGAGAAACAACAAAATATTATTCATTTAAAAAAAGGGGTTAATAAACGGAGTTTTATCCTTAGAAAGGATGTTCCAAATGTGTCATTTGAGTTCTAAACTTTTTAACTAAATTTAACATTCAAAATATATAAATATGAAAATTAAAGACATTAGTTTAATTGCAATTTCAATGATGATTTCATTTTTTGCATTTTCACAAGAAAATTCATCAGAAACTAAGCAGAAAGGACATCTAAACATAAATAAGTTTAGACAAATGAATCAAGAGTTTTCATCTCCTAATATGTTTAGGACTGCTGCCGGTGCACCCGGTCCAGCTTACTATCAGCAACAAGCTGATTATAAAATGGATATTGAATTAGATGATAGAAACAAAAGAATTTATGGAAGTGAAACAATTACTTATACTAATAATTCTCCAGATAATTTAGAATATTTATGGGTGCAATTAGATCAAAATGTTAGAAAAAAGGATTCTCCTTCTCTAGAGAGGGATGGGAGTGGGGTAAGACCATTTTATCGTCCTTCAGGATTTACCAATGAATTTTTGACAGACCCCTTTGATGGAGGTTTTAATGTTGAATATGTAAAAGATGAGGATGGAGAAGCACTTTCCTATTTTATTAATCAAACTATGATGAGGGTTGATTTGCCTAAAGTTTTAAAAAGTGGAGAAAAGTTTTCTTTTTCAATGAAATGGTGGTACAATATTCAAGACCATGTTAATCAAGATGGTAGATCAGGTTATGAAACTTTTGAAAGTGATGGAAATAGATCTTATATCATTGCACAATTTTTCCCAAGAATGGCTGTTTACAATGAAACAGAAGGATGGCAAAATTATCAATTTTGGGGAGATGGAGAATTTGCATTACCATTTGGAAATTATGAAGTTAAAATAACTGTTCCTGCCGACCACATATTAGATGCTACTGGAGAATTGCAAAACAGAAAAGATGTTTTTTCAAAAGAGATGTTAAAAAGGTATAATAAAGCAAAAAAATCTTATGAAAAACCTGTTATGATTGTAACTCAATCAGAAGCAGAAGAGGCTGAAAAAAGTTTTTCTAATAATAAAAAAACATGGCATTTTAAAGCACAAAATGTAAGGGATTTTGCTTTTGCAACATCTAGGAAGTTTATTTGGGATATGATGGCTGTAAAAATTGGTAATAGAGATGTTATGGCTGTATCATTATATCCTAAAGAAGGAAATCCATTATGGGAAGATTATTCTACAATAGTAGTTGCAGAAACTTTAAAAACCTATTCAGATTATACTTTTGATTATCCCTATCATAAAGCTATTTCTGTACATGCAAAACAAATAGGGATGGAATACCCTATGATATGTTTTAATTTTGGAAGACCTAATATAGATGGTTCTTACTCAGATGATGTTAAGTTTGGAATGATTGGTGTTATAATTCATGAAGTTGGTCATAATTTTTTTCCCATGATTGTAAACAATGATGAACGTCAATGGGCATGGATGGATGAAGGGATAGATACATTTGTTCAGTATTTAACTGAGCAAAAACTTGGAAAAGATTATCCGGAAATTATTTATCCAAATGAGAATTTTCCTTCTGATAGAGGCCCTGCTAAATTAATAACAGATTATATGAGTGTTGATCAGAATTTTTTAGCTCCAATCATGTCAAATCCTGAAAATGTTTATAGTCTTGGACCTAATGCATATGGAAAACCTGCAACAGCATTAAACATTCTTAGGGAAACTATAATGGGTAAAGAATTATTTGACCATGCTTTTAAAACATATTCTAAAAGATGGATGTTTAAACATCCAACACCAGAAGATTTTTTTAGAACTATGGAAGATGCTTCTGCTGTTGATTTAGATTGGTTTTGGAGAGGCTGGTTTTATACAACAGATTATGTTGATATAGGAATTAAAGAAGTTAAACAATTTTATGTTTCACCTGGACCAGGAAAAGAATTGAAAAAAATAATGGAAGAACGTGGTATTCCAATGAATAGATTAAGACCAATGATTTATTTTGAAGATTTTGAAAATGATACGGAAAACTTAAAGGAAGGAAACCCTCTAGAAAACTCAAAACTATTAAATAATTATCTCAATGAAAATTATAGTGAGGACGAAATTTCTAATTTAAAAGTTCCTAAATATTTTTATGAGGTTGTTTTTGATAAACCAGGTGGACTTGTAATGCCTATAATTGTTGAATATGAGTATGAAGATGGGACGAAAGAAAAAATTAAATATCCTGTTCAGGTTTGGAGAAAAAATGATAATGAGGTTAGTAAGCTTATTAAATCTAATAAGAAAATAATAAATATAACATTAGATCCTGATCTTGAAACTGCAGATATTGACACATCTAATAATTCATGGCCTAAAAAACAAGAAGATTCAGATTTTGACAAATTTAAAAAGAGAATAAAAGGTTAAAAATTAAAATTTTATGTAAGATTATAAAATGTCTTTTTTCTATATTTAACTTAAATAACAATTATGTTTTTATTTATTAGTGGTCCAGAAATTTTATTTATTGGACTTATTATTTTACTTGTTTTTGGAGCAGATAAAATTCCTGAGCTTTCTAAAGGACTTGGAAAGGGTATCCGTGCAGTTAGAGATGCAACAGATGAAGTAAAAAGTGAAATTAATAAAAGTGCAAAATCAAAAGGCATAGACACTAAATCTATAAAAAAGGATATTGATAACGTAAAAGAAAAAATTGAAGATTTAGGTGGCTCAATTAAAAGAAATCTTTAAATTTTTCTACAGATAGATAACCCATCTCTAATTGGAAGAATAATGGTGTCTAATCTTTTATCTTTTTTTACTAATTGATTAAATTCTATTAATTTTTCAGTTATCAAATCCTGATTTTTAAGTTTTAAAACTTTTCCACTCCATAGAACATTGTCAGAAATAAGTACACCTCCAGGAAGAATCTTATCTATAATTAAATCAAAATATTCGTTATAATTTTCTTTATCAGCATCTAAATAAACAAAATCAAAATATTCATTAATTTTTGGAATGATTTCTATGGCATTCCCAATATGTTGGTGAATTTGATTTTTAAACCCTGATTTCTTAAAATATTTATTTTGAATTTCCTTAAGTTCTTCATTTATATCAATGGTGTTAATTAT
>CABXGL010000039.1 GCA_902511755.1 uncultured Bacteroidota bacterium
TAGCCCATATAGGTTGGGTGGTGGCAGTAGTATTAGTGAAGTCTGCATCTGGATCAATAGGGTTTTTACTAGTCAAAGCATCTTCTTTATTCTTATACAAACCAACTTTAATAGTTTGTGCAGAAAATTTGGCATCGGATGCTATAAGTTTTTGTATAATCTCTTTTAATATATCACTTTTAAAAGTAGCGATACCATCTTGACTTAATGCAGGGGAATCATCGCAAACGGCATAGTATAGCATAAAACTATCAGCAATTAAACTAGCACCAACTTTTATATCTATTTGGGATGTTCTATAGCAATTCTCAGAAGTTATAATTTTAACATAAATACTTTGATTAAATGCTTCATTAGTGAATTTAGTAGGATCTGCAATTAATGAATCTGTACTAAAATCAGATGCGGTGTAATACTCAAAGGTTTCGTTTTGATAATCGGAAGAAATTAAAGATTCATTATCAGTTAAATTAAATATCGATTTTCCATCATTAGTATCATCATCATCACATTGCTCTACAGTAATTAGTGATTCCACAACTGGAAGAGGTGCAACTTTTACCTCAAATGATGTAGTTGCCCTATAGCATCCAGAATTTTTATCAAGTACTCTAATATATATTTTTTCTCCTCCTTTTGTAGTGTTGGAATAAGGTGATGTCAATCCAGTGCTGGTTGTGTCGTCTGCATCAGCTTGACTGATATGGTAGGTAACAGTAAAATCATCACTACTTTGGTCGCCAAGAATGGTAGCTGTTTTAGAACTAAGATCAAAACCAGAAACAAACCCATCCTTATCATCACCAACGGAATTATCATCACATTTTATGATACTGCTAACTGCATTAGCAACAGGAAGCTTCTCAAAAACAGTTAAAATAGCTTCATCACTTATTGTTGGACATAAATATTGATCGGAACTTACTAGAGCCCTAAATTTATTTCCATTCATTGTTGTAGTTACATTATTAACTGTTAAGCTGGATGTTTGGCTTCCGGAATAAACATCTGAATCAGTTAAGTCGTCCCAAGGCTCAAAGTTGGAAGAATTAACATTATAAATTTGCCAAGAAAATGACGGGTTGTCTAATGTTTCTGCACCTACACTAAAAGTTGCACTAACTCCCTCTTGGCAAGCAGTTGATGAAACAGGAATTGAATTAATTGTTACAGGAGAGCTTACTTTTTGAAAGAAATAAATTCCATTACTATCTTTTAATGGCTCTACAGTATAATCATGTCCTGTAATTCCTCCTTTATTATCAACTCCATTATTTTCAGTTGTTGGAATACCTATTCCTACCATTCCATTTCCATCCCCATCTTTAAATCCTGCTTCAATTACATCACTGCAACCATCTCCATCACTGTCTAAATCTAAATAATCCATTATAGTATCATCATCTGTATCAATAGAATAGTTCTCAATAGAAATAATTCCACTAAACACTCCATTAGTTGTATTATTTGTTCTTTTTTGAGTTATTGAAATTCCTGTTATTTCACTTGCAATAAAACTATAGTCAATTGTACTATTAGCATTAGTGTTTTGTTTAAAAATAATTTCATTGGCTGTATAATTAGATATTCCTGTTTCAAAGTTTTCATCAAAATTAGTATCCACCAAAATATTATCATTCGGATCTAAAACTGTAATGTTTTTCGTAACAGGAAAAACTTTTATAGAAAAGACATCTTCATTATTATTTTCAGTTTCATCAGGATTATCTATTAATTTAATATTTAATTTTTCTTTAAAGGAAAGAGTATAATTTATTTGAACATCAGTTCCAGATAAAACAGTAGATTTAAACACTCCATTTTCTCCTCCTTCAAATTTATTAACAGCTTCAGGGATACTGGTAATTACCCCCCCATTTTCTAAAATGGAAGTATTGATAGATTCATCTTTGTCAAATTTAATAGATGGACTGACTTCATTTGTTAGATCAATCTTAGCATTTCCAAAAGATTCTATAGAATTACTAATTCCATCATTATCGCTATCTATATCAATATTATCTATAATACCATCTTGATCAGAATCAGTAGGACACACACTTACTACTATTTTATTTGAAAGAAAATTAAGATTGGAACATTCTAAAACTCCTTCTAATTTATAAGATCCTGGAATTGTTGGTTTAAATATTGTTTCTGTATTTCCTGTTGGAACAAATTTCCCTGATGCATCTTCAATTAGCCATCTTATGCTATCAAAACTTTCAATTTTAGATGCTGTTAAAATAATGTTAGACTCACCATTTTGTTTAATACACGAACCAAGTAATTCAAGTTCGACATCGTAAATTATTTCAGGAGCAGCAGCAAATCCAGAATAAAATCCACCTGTTGTTGCAGCTCCACTATAATTAAAGTAGGCTACATATAGCTCATCATTTCCCGTAACGGAAATATCACCAGTTAATTTTTTAACTATATAAGTTACGTAGTTATCATTTCCAGTAACATTAGAAGGACCAGTAACTTCACTAAAGTTTTCAATTGCAGTATTATTTACAAAAATATCAGCATTTTTTTTGGTGATGAAAGTTACAGCTCCCTCAAAAGTTTTGTTTCCTACTTTATCAATACTTGCTATATTGTTTACATCTCCCTTTGTAGAGCAATTTAAAGGAGGAACAAAAAACATTCCTTGATTTGCAGCTGGTGCATTAGCAGACTCGTAAACACTTCCAGTTCCTTGAAATGCAAATAATTTATGATCTAAATCTTTAGCACTAACGTACATATTAGCTCCAACAGCATTTGAACTATATTTGTCACCTTCAATTAAAAGGTAGTCTCCAGCTTTCGCAATTGTTCCATACGATTCTCCATTAACTAAGATTTCTGTATTATCTTGATCAGCAATGATTAATACATTTTCCCATCCATCATTTCCATTCCCTCTAATAAATATATATTCTGACCCTACTAAATCAGCCCCAACTATTTGATCTATTCCGTAATCTTGACCTCCTGATTGAGATGCAAAACTTCCACTAGCAGAACCAGTATTTACTGCAATTGGTTTGTTTGAAGTTAATAATGTTCCTATTAACTCATTTCCTGACCCCCCCTGGCTTGCTAAAATATAACTCTCTCCTTTATTTAAAGAAACAACTAAAGGAGATGCAATAATCTTAGGGCCTCCAATTGTTTCCATACTTTTTGTAAAACTAAAAGTTAATTCAGTAAGATCTTCACTTGCCATTGCTGAAATAAAACCAATATGTGAAGAATTTTGATTTTGTAACATTCCAGCACGAAACCTTGTTCCTAAACCAGATGTTCCTTTGCTTACAAGAGCCCCAGCTTGATATTGTTGACCATCCGAATTTGCACGAACGGAAATATACACTTCAGACTCAGCTTCAATTATAAACCCTTTATTTAAAACTTGTTCAGTTTCCGACGATTCTACAAAAAGGTTACTCCACCAACCATTATTATCACCAGGATCTTGGGCTAATTCAATTGCTACAGGATTTGAATTTGAAACTTCACCTTCAGCAAATATGGTTCCTGACTCATTTGTTACTCCTAGAATTCCGCCAATTTTAACTATGTATTTTACTCCGCTTTCACTAGGTGTAGAGATGTACATCCACTGATCTCCAGGATCATCTTCAGCAGCCATAGGAGGGATATAGTGGACCTTACTAAGTTGAGCTTGAACTCCAGTAACAATCAATAGTAAAAACAGAAATAGAAATGTTTTTTTCAAATCTCTAATATAATTTTGTGTAAACTTAAGAGTTATATTTAAAAATAAAGAATAGCATTTCTGTTTTTATTAAAGAAAAAAAGAAAAATCAAGGTTTTATATAATCTGATAATAGTTTGGTTTTTCTATGTAATTGAATATCCTTTTTATAAATTTATAAATTAGATATTAATAGGCTCAAGCTTTTTTATAAATGAAAAACGATAGAAATAGAAGGGAAGCATTAGTGTATCATGCTAAACCAAAACCTGGTAAAATAGAGATAACCCCTACAACTAAACATAATACCCAAAGGGATTTATCTTTAGCATATTCTCCTGGAGTTGCTCACCCATGTAAAGAAATAGAGAAAGACATTAGTAAGGTATACAAATATACTTCTAAAGGGAACTTAGTTGCTGTAATATCAAATGGAACAGCAGTTTTAGGGCTAGGTGATATAGGCCCAGAAGCTTCTAAGCCGGTAATGGAAGGAAAAGCATTATTATTTAAGATTTTTGCTGGAATTGATGTTTTTGATATTGAGATTGATGCTAAAGATCCAGAGAAGTTTATTGAAACAGTCAAAAATATCTCACCAACTTTTGGAGGAATAAATTTGGAAGACATTAAGGCTCCTGAAGCCTTTGAAATAGAAAAAAGACTATCTGAGGAATTAGATATACCGGTTATGCATGATGACCAACATGGAACAGCAATAATTTCTTGTGCAGCATTATTAAACGCGCTAGAAATCGCTGATAAAAAGATTGAAGATGTTAGAATGGTAGTTTGTGGAGCAGGTGCTGCTGCAATATCTTGTACAAGAATGTATAAAGCTTTTGGTTTAAATTCTAACAATATTATCATGACTGATAGTAAGGGTGTTATTAGAGACAACAGGAAAGATTTATCTCAAGAAAAAAGGAATTTGCAACTAGTAAAAAAATCAATACACTAGAACAGGCTATAAAAAATAGTGATGTTTTTATAGGACTTTCAAAGGCCAATATGGTTACTTCAAAAATGCTTTTGTCCATGGCAAAAAATCCTATAGTTTTTGCTATGGCAAATCCAGATCCAGAAATAAGATATGATTTAGCAATGAAAACTAGAGATGATATTATTATGGCTACAGGAAGATCTGACTACCCAAATCAGGTGAATAATGTATTAGGATTCCCATTCATTTTTAGAGGAGCTTTAGATGTTAAGGCAACTAAAATTAATGATCAAATGAAAATGGCAGCAGTAAAAGCATTAGCTTCTCTTACAAAAGAAACAGTGCCAGAATTTGTTAATATAGCATATGATAAAACAAAGCTCACATTTGGGAAAAATTATATAATTCCTAAACCGTTCGACCCTAGGTTAATAACTAAAATTCCACCTCAAGTTGCAAAAGCTGCTATGGAATCAGGAGTTGCACAAGACCCTATTGAATGTTGGGATAAATATGAAGAACAACTACATTTAAGATTAGGAAATGATAAGAAAATAGTGAGGCTTCTTACTAATAGAGCAAAAGTAAACCCTAAATCAATAATTTTTGCAGAAGCTGATCATTTGGATGTTTTAAAAGCAGCACAAATTGTTCATGAGGAAGGAATAGGGTATCCAATTTTATTGGGAAACAAGGAAGCTATACTTGAGCTAAAGTCTCAGATTGAATTTGAGGATGATATACCAATTATTGATCCAAAGTCTGATGAAGAAATTCCAAATAGAGAAAAATATGGACAGAAATATTGGAAAATTAGAAGAAGAAAAGGGGTTACGTTGTTTGAAGCTATAAATAAAATGAAACAAAGAAATTTGTTTTCTGCCATGATGCTTTTAAATGGCGATGCAGATGCATTAATATCAGGATATTCTAGGAGCTATCCAGTAACAGTAAAACCAATGTTGGAAGTAATAGGGAAAGCCCCAGGAATAAATAAGGTTGCAACTACTAACTTAATGATTACTAATAAAGGACCTTTATTTTTATCAGACACTTCAATAAATATTGATCCAAGCGCTAAGGATTTAGCTATTATAGCTAAAATGACAGCAGAAACAGTAAGAATGTTTGGAATGGAACCAAATATAGCCATGTTATCATATTCTAATTTTGGATCATCTAATCATGCTATGGCTTTAAAAGTTAATCAGGCTGTAAAGTTTTTGCATAGAAATTTTCCAGATTTAAATGTAGATGGTGAAGTACAATCTGATTTTGCTTTAAACAAGGAAATGTTTAAAGATAAATTTTCATACTCTAAACTTGCTGGAAAAAATGTTAATACATTAATTTTTCCAAATTTAGATTCAGCTAACACTAATTATAAAGTAATTAAGGAATTAGATGAAGCACTTTCTATAGGCCCAATTATGATGGGAATGTCTAAAGCAGTTCATGTAATACAATTAGGTGCCAGCGTAGAGGAGATGGTCAATATGTCAGCAGTAGCTGTAGTAGATGCTCAAAAGAAAGCTAAATTAAAAGAATGATTACACAATTAAAAGGTAGAATGGTTGAAAAATCACCAACTGAGCTTGTGATTGATTGCAATGGAGTAGGATATTTAGTCAATATATCTTTACATACATTTTCCAAATTATCCGATTCAGAAAATATTAGTTTATTTACTCATCTTCAGGTCAAAGAAGACTCACATACTTTATTTGGTTTTTTTGAAAAAACAGAGAGAAACTTATTTAGGCAATTGATATCGGTTTCAGGAATAGGTGCAAGTACTGCTAGAACTATGTTGTCCTCATTAAGTCCTAATGAAATTCAAAGTGCAATAATTTCAGGAAATGTTTCTACTATTCAATCTGTAAAAGGAATTGGATTGAAGACAGCACAGAGAGTTATTATAGATTTAAAGGACAAAGTAAGTTTAATTTCAGAAAATGATCAATTTATAGGAAATATTGACAATACAAATCAAGATGAAGCGTTATCAGCATTAGAAGTACTAGGATATAGTAGAAAA
>CABXGL010000040.1 GCA_902511755.1 uncultured Bacteroidota bacterium
GGAATACTTAACTAGTGAGGAAGCACAAAACACTTATGTAAATAATAGTTATGAATATGCAGCTAACCCAAATGTAAAACCATCTAATATTGTTCAAAATTGGGGTACCTTTCGAAGAGATAAACTAGACTTAAATATGTTAGGTAAATTCAGAGAAGAAGCTATTCGTATTTTTGATAAAACAGGTTGGAAATAAAAAAAATATTTTTTTTTGAAAATAAAAGATGGATTATTGGAAGTGTCTTTTTTGCAATTTTATTATTACTTCCAATTTTCACTCTTTTTTATAAACTTCTTTCTTTAGAAGGAAACTCTTTTTTTTACTTATGGGATACCATACTTTTAGATTATACTCTTAATACTTTTTATTTAATTGGAATTACTTCTTTCTTTTCCCTTTTATTTGGAATTATTCCTGCTTGGATTATAAGTAATTATAATTTTAAAGGAAGATTTTTGTTAGATATTGTATTATATCTTCCACTAGCTATCCCATCTTATATAATGGCATTTACTTATAGTGATATTTTAAGTTATACTGGCCCTATTCAAAGTTTTTTAAGAAAAAATTTTTATGACACTTCCTTAATATTTAATCAAGATTACTTACAAATTGAAGTTTTAGGAATTATTTTGGCTTTAGCTTTATACCCATATATATATACAGCATCTAGGGTTTCTTTTAGTTTATTAGGAGCTAATTACATAAATATTTCTAAAAATCTAGGTTTATCTACATTTAAAACTTTTGTAAAAGTAATTTTACCATTATCTAGACCTGCAATTTTTTCGGGCTTATTCCTTGTTTTAATGGAGGTTTTAAATGAGTATGGTGCTGTTAAATATTTTGGCGTCAACACCTTTACAACCGGAATATTTAGAACGTGGTTTTCATTAGGAGATATTGGAACAGCTATTCAGCTTTCTATTATATTGTTAATTGTAGTTTTTTTCTTCTTTTATATTGAAAAATATTACAATTCAAAAACTAAATTTTATTATGGAATCAATACTAGAATTCAAACATTGTCTGATTTAAAAGGCAAAAATAAATATTTTGCAATATCTGCTTGTCTTGTTCCATTTTTATTTGGTTTCTTAATTCCATTTGTTTTTATTTTAAATAATGTTTTTGCTTCATTTAAATTAATTGATTTTATGCATTTATTAGAATTAACATTTAATTCAGTTACGGTTTCAACTATATCTGCTTTGTTAATAGTTTTGATTGCACTATTCTTTCTTTTTGTAGAAAAATTCTCCAAATCAAGAGTTAATTATTTTATTAGTCAATCTATTTCCATGGGATATGCAATTCCTGGAGCAGTAATTGGATTGGGTTTAATTATGTTATTCTCTTTTATTGATAATCTGTTTACTTCCTTTACTTTTTTAGGTTCATTTTTTCTTTTAATTTATGCTTATACTATTAGATTTTTAGCCGTTGGAAAATCTCCAATTAAATCAAGTTTAGAAAAACATCCAGACTCATATGATGATACTGCAAAAAATTTAGGTTTAGGACCATTTAAACTTCTTCAAAAAATTCATTTACCTATCAATAAGTTTGCATTGATAACAGCTTTTATTGTTACTTTTATCGATCTTATGAAAGAGTTGCCTATTACTTTAATTTTAAGACCCTTTAATTTTGATACTTTGGCAACTCAGACTTATGAATTTGCTATTGAAGAAATGATACCATTATCTGCGATATATTCTTTAATGATTATTGTTATTGGTAGTGTATTTTTATTGATTTTAAAAAATGTAATAAATAAACAGATCAATGTATCTTGAAGTAAAAAATTTAGTCAAATATTACAAAGAGGATTCTCTGATTATTAAGAATTTGAACTTTTCTGTTAAAAAAGGTGAAATAATATCTTTTTTAGGAGAAAGTGGTTCAGGAAAAACAACTTTTTTAAAATGTATTTCTGGTTTAGAAAAGATTAATTCAGGAATGATTTCACTAAATAACAAGATTTTAAATAATGGAACTGTTTTTGTAAAACCTCAAGAAAGAAAAATAGGATTCGTATTCCAAGATTATCCTCTTTTTCCTCATTTAAACTTAAAGGAAAATATAACCTTTAATTTAAAAGATAAATACTTTAAGAAATTTGACTATATGATTTCTTTGACCGGTTTGCAGGATTTATTAAATAGGTATCCTCACGAGTTATCTGGAGGAGAACAGCAAAGAGGATGTATTGCAAGGGCACTTATTAGAGAACCCGATTTGTTATTACTTGATGAACCTTTCAGCAATATAGATTCTAATATAAAGCTTTCAATAAGAGATGAGATTTATAAAATTATTAAAGAGACGAAGACAACAACTATTTTAGTTACACATGATATTAATGATTCTTTGAATATAGCTGATAGAATTTTAATATTTAAAGCAGGAGTTTTACAGCAATACGATGATCCAATTAATATGTATTGTGTACCTGCTAATTGTTACTGTGCCAAAATATTAGGAGATTTAAATCAGATTGAAATAGATAATAAAACATATTATATAAGACCAGAAAACATTAAAATTGTAAAGAAATCTAGCAATAAAATTCTTGTTGATAAATGTTTTTTTCAAGGAAAGGAATACAAAATTAAAGGAAAATTAAAAAATAATGATTGGCATTTCTTTTCTGGAAAACCTATAAAATACATGGAATATGTCTATATAGATTATAGATCAGAAGATCTAATATTTTTTGATTCTCTATGTAGTAATTTCTTTGAGTAGTAATTCAAAAAAATTTAAATTCATTCTAAACAATCTTTCTTCTATTTTTGAAATAAAATTATTATTATGAGTATAAGAACTAATAATACTTGTTTAAACTGTGAAAATCTTATAAATAACTTAACATGCTCTAAACATAATATAGAAGTTGATATTTTTAATGTATGTGATAGTCATAGTTTCAAAGAGGTTTTTACTAAAGACTCTAATTGTACAAACTGTATTTCGTTTCATATGGACTCTTGTGGCCATCCAGAATCAGCTTCTCAAGGAATGTTGTGTTTTGAATGGCAGCCTTCTTTAAGTTAATTTGTTATCTGTAATAAAAGCTGAAATACTGCAAATTTTGTTATATTTGCATGCAATTAATTGTTAAGTTAATTGCTATGAGTAATCTTCAAAATAAATTTACTGGAATAGGATTAACTTATGATGACGTATTATTGGTTCCATCATATTCTGAATTTTTACCAAGTCAAGTAGATATAAAAACTAAATTCTCTAGAAAAATTAATTTAAATATTCCAATTGTTTCTGCTGCAATGGATACTGTTACTGAAAGTAAGATGGCTATAGCTATGGCTCAAGAGGGTGGTTTAGGGGTTATTCATAAGAGTATGTCGATTGATCTTCAAGCAGAGAAAGTCAAGAAAGTTAAAAGATCTGAGTCAGGAATGATTTTAGATCCAGTCACATTACCTGGTACAGCATTAGTTTCTCAAGCTAAAAATTGTATGAAGGAATTTAGTATTGGGGGAATACCTATAGTAAATAAAGATTATAATTTAATTGGTATTGTAACTAACAGAGATTTGAGATTTGAAAATGATAATCAAAAACCTTTGTCTAAAATAATGTCCAAAGGAAATCTGATAACTGGTAAGGAAGGGATAACTATGAAAGAGGCAGAAATGATTTTACAAAAACATAAAATTGAGAAGTTGCCAATTGTAAATAAAGAAGATAAATTAATAGGCTTGATTACTTTTAGAGATATTCAAAAAATTTTATTAAAACCAATTTCAAATAAAGATAATTACGGTCGTTTAAAAGTTGCTGCTGCCATTGGAGTATCTAATGATTCTATGGAAAGATGTACAGCATTATGTAAATCAGGAGTCGATGCAATAGTTATAGATACTGCTCATGGTCATTCCAAGGGAGTGATTGATTTACTAAAGAAGGTAAAAAGAAAATTTTCTGATATTGATATTATTGTTGGAAATATAGCTACTAAAGAAGCAGCATCATTTTTAGTTAATGCTGGTGCCGATGGAGTAAAAGTTGGTATAGGTCCTGGCTCGATATGTACTACAAGGGTTATAGCTGGAGTTGGATATCCTCAACTTTCTGCGATTAATGAAGTTTCCAAAGTGCTAAAAGGAACAGGTGTATCACTTATAGCAGATGGAGGTATAAAATATACAGGAGATATTACCAAAGCTATTGCAGCAGGAGCTGATTGTGTTATGTTGGGATCTCTTTTAGCTGGCACAAAAGAATCTCCTGGTGAGACTATTATATACGAAGGAAGAAAATTTAAAACATACAGAGGAATGGGATCAATAGAGGCGATGCAAAAAGGAAGTAAGGATCGTTACTTTCAAGATTCTGTCAATGATTCTAACAAGCTAGTTCCAGAAGGTGTAGTTGGAAGAGTCCCATATAAAGGAGATTTACTTGAAAGTATCCATCAATTTATAGGTGGTATAAGATCGGGAATGGGTTATTGTGGAACAAAGAATATTAATGAATTAAAAGAAAAAGCTCAATTTGTTCAAATTACTGGTGCGGGCTTACAGGAAAGTCATCCTCATAATGTGATGATAACTAAGGAATCTCCAAATTATTCTAGATAAAATTATTTTGAATTTAAATAAATCACTTTTTGTATTAATATCTCTTTTCTTTTTCATTAACTGCGAATATTTTTCAAATAAGCCCCGATTGGCTATAGCTAGAATGCAAGATAAATACTTGTTTTTTGAAGATATTCAAGATAATATGCCAAAAAATTTATCTATTGAGGATAGTATCATTTATGTAAATAATCAAATCATTAATTGGGCTAAAAAACATATTCTTAATGATAAAGCTCTAATTAATTTAGATTTTGAAGAACAAAAAAATCTTTTGGATTTAGTTGAATCATATAAAAGCGACTTGTTTTCTCATTATTATCAAGAAAAAATGGTTAAAGCGTCTATGGATACGATAATTTTAGATAACGAAATAGAGAATTATTACAATAAAAATAATTCAAATTTTAAATTAAATCAGGATTTGGTTAAAGCCAGATATATAAAAATATCTGGAGATAATTATAATATTAAAGATGTTAGAAGCAGGTTTAGAAGATTCAATAAAGATGATCTTATTTTTCTTGATTCAATTTCTTTACAGTTTTTATCATTTTCATTAAATGACTCTATTTGGGTCAATAAGGACATTTTCTTTTCTAAATTTCCTGATATTAAAACTTATATTAAGAATAATATTGTAAAAAAAGCTTTATTTTATCAATTAGAAGATTCATTACAATTATATTTGATAAAAATTAATAAATCTGTCTTTAGGAATGATATAGCTCCTTTAGATTATATTAAACCAACATTAAAACAAATTTTACTCAACAAAAAAAAATTAGAATTTGTTACTGATTTTGAAAAAGATTTAATTGAAGATGCATTACAAAAAAAGGAACTCGAGTTTTATGAAAATAATTAAGAAATATTTTTTTTCATTTTTTATAATTCAATTTGGATTTTTTACATATTCTCAATCCAATTCAGCTACTTTAAATAGTGAGGATAGAATTAAGATTGATGGTGTTGCTGCTGTGGTGGGTGATTATGTTATTTTAGAGTCAGATGTTGACAAAACATTAATTGATCTCCAATCACAAGGAGTTTCAACCGAAAATATAGGTAGATGTAGTCTACTTGGAAAATTAATGGAAGATAAACTTTATGCTCATCATGCTGAACAAGATAGTTTAGCAGTAGATAACAATCAGATTTATTCATACGTTGACAGAACAATTGATTATTTTGTAGATCAATTAGGTAGTTTAGAAAAAGTCTTGGAGTTTTATAAAAAGAGAGATGAACAATCCTTTAGATCTGAACTTTTTGAAATAAACAAAATAAATCAATTATCAGAGAAGATGCAGTCAAAGATAGTTGATGAGATTGAGATAACTCCAGAAGAGGTTCGTCAATTTTTTAATTCAATCCCAAAATATGAAAGACCAGTTTTTGGAGCAGAACTTGAAATTGCTCAAATAGTAATTAAGCCTAAGGTGTCTGAAGAAGATGATCAAAAAATTGTAAAGAGATTGGAAACTATAAGGAATGATGTTGTTGTCAATGGTTCCTCATTTGCTACTAAAGCTATTTTATATTCTCAGGATCCTGGTTCTAGAGCAACTGGGGGTAAATATACTCTAAACAGGAATCGTCCCCAGATGGTTAAAGAATTTAGGGATGCTGCTTATAGACTAAGAGAAGGAGAAATTTCAGCTCCTTTTAAAACAGAATTTGGGTGGCATATCGTAAAAGTAGAAAGAATTAGAGGTCAAGAGGTTGATGTGAGACATATTTTTTTAATCCCTGAAGTAACAAATGATGCGTTACTTGAAGCAAAAAGAAAGATAGATATTATTAGAAAGAGAATAGTAGATGGCGAATTAACTTTTGAAGAAGCTGCAAAATCTTCATCTGATGAAGAAGAGACAAGAAATAATGGTGGTGTTTTAATAAATCCGACAACAGGGGATACAAGATTTGAACTTACTAAAATGGATCCTGTTTTATATGGACAAGCCCAAAAATTAAAAGACAATGAAGTTTCAGCACCTTTACTTGAAGAAGATAATAGAGGAATTAAAAAATATAAAATTATTAAAGTAAGCAATAGGTT
>CABXGL010000041.1 GCA_902511755.1 uncultured Bacteroidota bacterium
GACGATCATAATCATTACCATATGGTGTTGAACCACCTGTTAAACCTGTATTAGCAGCTTGAACAATAACAATAATGTCTTTTTTAATACAAACCTTCAAAATCTTCCAAATTTCAAGTAATGTTCCAGGTTTAGCAACAGCTAACGCCTCCCCTTCTCCATATCGCCATCCTTTACAATAAGTGTTTTTATTCCATTTGGAAGTAAGTATATATTTATCACCAGTAATGGCTTTTAAATCTTGAACGAGTTTACTTTCAGAGTTCATCCTATATTTTAAAATTTAAGGAATTAAATTATTATATATTTGCTCAATATTTATTCAAAGATACCTTATTATGAAAAGAATTGTTCTTTTACTTTTAATTTGTTTTAGTGCCTTAGGCTGTTCTAATAATTCCACTTTTTCTATTGAAGCAACTACTGATCATTCAGATAATAAAAAAGTTTATTTGATTAAAGTAGGTGAAGATAACAGGCCTTCAGCTATTGATTCAACTGAAGTTATTGAAGGAAAATTTTCTTTTACTGATTCTATTGTTGTTCCTGAAATGCACTATGTTTATTTTGAAAATGAAAGAGAGAATATTCCAGTTGTTCTAGAGCCTGGATCTATTAAGATTAAAATTTACAAAGACAGTGTAAGAAGTTCTAAAATTACTGGAACAAAATCTAATGTAGATTTTAATAAATATTTAAAAGAGACTAATGATTTTTATATAGAGTTAAATAAAATTCAAGCAGAGATTAGAAATGCTTCTATTATTAAGGATTCATTAATTATTTCTGATTTGAATCAACAGTTTGAACAAATGAGATCTAAACTTACAGATTATGAATTTTTATTTATGACTAATAATAATGATTCTTATATCTCTTCATTAATCCTTCAAAGAATGATTATTCAACAAGAAATTGAACTTGAAAAGGCTGAAGAAATCTTTAATAATTTTACAGAATTAATTAAACAAACCACTTCTTCTTTACAAATTAAAGAAGCTATTAAATATTTAAATGATCAGAAGAAAGAATCTCCTGAAATTGGTTCTTTAGCCCCAAAGTTTAGTGGACCTGATTTAAACGGTAATATTATAGAATTAGACAATATTAATTCTAAAGTAATTATGATAGATTTTTGGGCATCTTGGTGTGCTCCATGCAGAGTTGAAAATCCGGATTTAGTTGATTTAAATACAAAATATAGTACAGATGAATTTCAAATTGTAGGAATTTCTTTAGATAAAGATAAAGAATCATGGGAAAATGCTATAAATGAAGATAAATTAACTGATTGGATTCATATTTCTCACATTAAATTTTGGAATGAGCCTATTGCTAGACGTTATAATGTGACAAAAATGCCTACATCATATCTTCTTAATTTTGAAAAAAAAATTATTGGTATTGATGTAAAGGGATCAGAACTAGATAAGAGGATTTCTGTTCTGTTGGCTAAATAAATATTAAAAGATTTTTCTTTTTGAATTATACATAAAAAGAATTATCGGAGAAATCATTAAGATTATTATCCAAAGATTTTCATCTACTATTTCTGGTTTAAATAAAATAGTCATACATAAACCTGCTATTGCACCTCCAAAATGGGCGGTATGGCCAATATTACCCAAATTTTTATTCATTCCATAAATACTATAAAGCAAGTATGCAATACCAAATATATATGCAGGTAATGGAATAGGAAGAAATATCATTATTAGCTTCATTTCTGGATAAAGTATTATTGACGAGTAAACTATTCCACTTACAGCTCCACTGGCTCCTACTGCTGAGTAAAAAGGTTCTTTTTTATGAAATTTTAATGAAAAATAATTACCAATATATAGACTTGTTATATATATAATTAAATAGTTAATTGCTCCTACTCTTCCAATTACTTGATCAGAAAAAATATATAATGTAAAAAGGTTTAAAGCTAGATGATTATAGTCAACGTGTAAAAATCCAGAAGAAAACATTCTTATTTTTTCTCCATTTAAGATTGATTTTACCTCAAATTTGTATTTATTAAAAAAAAACTGGTCTTTAAAACCTTTTAAAGAAATGAATACAGTCGCTAAAATTATATAGAAGGTGTAAATGATTTTTTCTTTAAATATAACTTGATAAAACAAGAAATACCAGATATAATTGAATATATTTACATTAATGAAATTAGTTACATATCTAATAATATACCCCGCAATTTTAACTATATCTTATCTCCCTTTTAGAATATTATATTTCTGTTCTGATATTACCTATTATCTTCTATACTATGTTTTTAGATATAGAAGAAAAATAGTAAGATTTAATTTAGAGATTTCAAAAATTTCAAATTCAAAAAAAGAACTTATTGAAATAGAGAAAAAGTTTTATAGGCATATAACTGATGTGTTTTTTGAGATGTTTAAGTTTTTTACAATATCTCCAGAAGAAATTCAAAAGAGATTTGTAATAGAAAATAGAGAAGTTTTAGACAAACTTGCTAAAAAAAATAAAAGTGTTGTTTTTATGGTCGCTCACCATGGGGGATTTGAATATTTTATGTCTATAGGGTATCATGTGCCCCATCATCCTTTTGCAGTCTATACCCCCCTATCAAATAAATATTTAGATAACCTAGTTAAAAAAATTAGATTAAAACATGGAGCTAGACTTATTTCTAGATATGAAACTGCCACATATATTAAGAATCAAATTAAAGAAAAAAACCTTTTTCTATATGGGATGGCTGCTGATCA
This sequence comes from uncultured Bacteroidota bacterium, assembly GCA_902511755.1. GTDB lineage: Bacteria > Bacteroidota > Bacteroidia > Flavobacteriales > Flavobacteriaceae > MAG-121220-bin8. Next base: position 2,742 of record CABXGL010000041.1, read on the forward strand.
ATCTGCCCAGATAAGATCAATAACATATTGGAAGGCATTTCTAGGAGTTAAAGTTCCTGTTTTTACTGGATCTGAAAGAATTGCTAAAGCACATGATATACCAGTTGCATTTGGTGAAATAAAAAAAGTTAAAAGAGGCTATTACAAGGTTTTTGTTGAAATGATTTCAGAATATCCTAATGAATATAAAGATTATGAAATAACAGATATATACCTTTCAAAGGTTGAAAAACAAATTAAGGATCATCCTGAATTATATTTTTGGACACACAATAGGTTTAAACACAAGGATAAGGCACCTAAAGATTAATTAGTGATTTGATTTCTTCTTGAATATTTTTAATTAAATCTATACTTTTTTCTAATGTTTTTGCTTCACTATAAATTCTAATTATTGGTTCAGTATTAGATTTTCTTAGATGAACCCAACTTTCCTCAAAATCAATCTTTAAACCATCAATCGTATTAACATGTTCATTCTCATATTTTTTAGATAAATCTATTAATATATCATCTAGATTAACATCACTTGAAATAGTGATTTTTTCTTTAGTCATATAATATTTAGGATAACTAGAAAGCAATTCACTTACCTTTATTTTTCTCTCACACAATAGAGAAAGAAATAGTCCAATACCAACTATTGCATCTCTTCCATAATGACTTTTCGGATAAATAACTCCCCCATTACCTTCTCCACCAATTACTGCTTTTTTTGATTTCATTTTGGAAACTACATTTACTTCTCCAACAGCGCTAGTATAGTAGGATTGATTATATGATTTTGTAATATCATTTAATGCTCTACTTGAAGAGAGATTAGAAACAGTTGGACCAGGATTTTTACTCAAAACATAGTCAGCACATGCTACTAATGTATTTTCTTCACCAAAAACTTCACCATCCTCACAAATAAAAACAAGTCTATCTACATCTGGATCCAGTGCTATTCCAAGATTTGCCCTCTCCTCTACTACCCTTTGACATAAATCATTAAGGTTTTTCTTAAGTGGCTCTGGATTATGTTGAAAATCTCCAGACGGATCACAATAAATAGTTGAATAATCTATACCTAATTCATTTAGAAGCATTGGAACAATTATACCACCAGATGAATTGATTCCATCAACTACAACTTTAAGATTTGTTTTTTTTATTAAATCAGTATTTACAATATCCAGATTAAGAATAGAATCTATATGTTTTTTCATAGAATCTTTTGTTTTAGATATGGTTCCTAAATCATTAATTTCTGAGAAAACATAAGAATCATTTTCAGAAATCTTAATGATTTCTTCTCCAGATTGACTATTTAAAAATTCTCCATTTTTATCTAATAATTTTAAAGCATTCCATTCAGCAGGATTATGACTAGCAGTTATCACAATTCCTCCACTTGCATTATATTCTTTAACCATTAATTCTACCGTTGGCGTTGTAGACAATCCCAAATCGACAACATTAATTCCTAAGGAGATAAGTGAATTTTGAACTAAATTTTGGATCATTTCGCCAGAAATTCTAGCATCTCTTCCAATAACTACAGAAATATCTGAATCATTAGAGTTGTCTTTCAACCATGATCCATAGGCACAACCAAATTTTACAGCATCAATTGGAGTTAAATTTTCACCTACTTTACCGCCAATAGTTCCTCTTATTCCTGAAATTGATTTAATTAATGTCATAAAACAAATATACAATTAGAATAACTTTTTAACTTACATTTATATAAATTTTAAATATGTTCTTTAAAAATAGATTTCTTATAATTTTATCTTCAATTATATTCTTTTCATGTGATTCCAATAGTTCAGAAGTTGGTTATAAAAATGGTGTGGTTGTTTCTGCAAAAGCTGAAGCTTCTCAAGCTGGTATAAGTATATTAAAACAGGGTGGAAATGCCTTTGATGCAATGATAGCTACTGACTTAGCTTTATCTGTAGTTTACCCAAATGCGGGTAATTTAGGAGGAGGTGGCTTTTTAATTTATAGATTATCTGATCATTCAATTGGTTCATTAGATTATAGAGAAAAAGCTCCTAGCTTGTCAACTAAGGATATGTACTTAGATAATGAAGGAAATGAAATTAAAAACTTAAGTATAGACGGATCATTAGCTATTGGAATTCCAGGAACTGTAGCTGGATTATTTGAAGTTTATGATAAATTTGGATCTTTACCACTAGAAACCCTTTTTGCTCCAGCAATTGAATTAGCTGAAAAAGGTTTTTATCTTACTAAAAGACAAGCATATTCATTAAACTCTTCTAAGAATTTAATTAATTCTTTAAATGATTCAATACCCTTATTTAATAAGGATTTTAAAGAAGGTGATTTATTTATAAATAAATCACTGTCAAAATCTTTAAAATTAATTTTAAAAAATGGAAAAGATGAATTTTATCAAGGATCAATAAGTAAGGAAATAATTGAATATGTAAATAAAAGAAATGGTATTCTTAAGGAAGAAGATTTTAAAAACTATAAACCTGTATGGAGAAATCCAGTCACTTTTAAATATAAGGATCTTAATATAATTTCTATGGGACCTCCGTCTTCTGGAGGAATAGTTTTAGGACAAATTTTTAAAATGATTGAACCTTTTGATATTTCACAATTTAACCACAATAGTATTAAATATATTCAATTATTAGTTGAAGCAGAACGTAGAGCATTTGCCGATAGAAGTGAATATCTTGGAGATCCTGATTTTAATTATATTCCTATAAATGAATTACTTTCAAACAATTATCTTTCTAATAGAATGAATAATTTTTCATTTGAGCGTTCTACCAATTCAGAATCTATATCTCCCGGTGAAGTTAATTTTAAAGAAAGTGAAGAAACAACACATTATTCAATAGTAGATAGATTTGGAAATGCTGTTTCAGTTACAACAACATTGAATGGAAATTATGGTTCTAAAATTTTTCCTCCTAAATTAGGTTTTTTTCTAAATAATGAAATGGATGATTTTTCAATTAAACCAGGTGTACCTAATATGTTTGGTCTAACTGGGGGTGAAATAAATTCGATTGAACCTAATAAAAGAATGTTAAGCTCAATGACCCCTACTATTGTTGAAAAAAACAACAAATTACACTTAGTTCTAGGCAGTCCTGGAGGGCCAACAATTATTACATCAGTTTTACAGACAATATTAAATTTTGAAGATTTTAATTTTAATATTAATAAATCTGTAAACTCACCAAGATTTTATCACCTATGGCTACCCGACTTAATCTATTATGAATCTAAAGCCATACTTAATAATGAAAAGCAATCATTACTTGAAAAGGGATATTATTTAAATAATTATCCAACTTATATTGGAAGAGTTGATGCTATACATGTTAATGAAGATGGTATTATATTCGGAGCTGCGGATGAAAGAGGTGATGACAAATCTATAGGATATTAGTTGTATATAGTACTTAAATCTACTTTAAAAATCGTAAATTGCATGTTTGATTTTTTTTAAATGAATGATGTAATTTCAATCAATGGAGCAAAAGCTCATAACCTAAAAAACATTGACTTAAACATACCTAGAAATAAATTAGTTGTTATTACTGGAATTTCTGGAAGTGGAAAATCATCTCTAGCTTTTGATACAATTTATGCTGAAGGACAAAGAAGATATATAGAAACCTTTTCTGCATATGCTAGAAACTTTATAGGAAACTTAGAAAGACCTGATGTAGACAAAATAGATGGATTATCTCCTGTAATAGCTATAGAACAAAAGACAACATCAAAAAATCCGAGATCAACTGTTGGAACGATAACAGAAATTTATGATTATTTAAGATTACTTTA
>CABXGL010000042.1 GCA_902511755.1 uncultured Bacteroidota bacterium
ATTTATATACCAATTAATTTTTCATATTGGAAATTGTATCGAGATGAAAAAATTACTAAACAATTTTTAAGACATAATAGATTAAAATCTACATTTCAAAAACTAAATTTAGATGTTAAGCCTAAAATAATTGATGAAATTTCAGATGATTATGTTTTGTCACTGCCTAACAATAACTTTCTAATTAAAAATGGACTATTCATCCTAGATTATTTAAAAGAGAAGTATAGATTACATGTTATAACAAATGGTTTTACTGAAGTTCAGAACAAAAAAATAATTAATTCTAATCTAAATAAGTATTTTACTTGTATTATAGATTCTGAAACAGTTGGTGTTAAAAAGCCTAACATTAAAATTTTTGAATATGCTTTAGAGGTTTCTAATGCAAATCCTGAAAATTGTTTGATGATTGGAGATAATTTAGAAGCAGATATTTTAGGTGCTATCAATGCTGGTTTTAATGCAATTCATTTCAATAATTACAATGAACCAATTCATAATCATTGTATGATAATCAATGATTTGAAAAATTTAAAAGAAGTTTTATAATTAAAATCCTTTTTGGCGAACTATTTCATATAAAATAGTTCCACATGCTACAGATACGTTTAAGGATTCTATTTTTCCAAGCAAAGGAATCTTAATTAGTTCATCACAGAGTGCGACAATAGATTTAGACAAGCCTTTACCCTCAGAACCCATAATTATGGCTTGAGAGCTCTTAAAATCAGCCTGATATATGTTTTTTTCTGCTTTTTCAGTAGCTCCATAGATCTTTATATTTAATTGCTTTAAAAGAAAAATAGCATCTTTTATGTGACTTACCTTACAAATGGGCACATTAAATACTGCTCCAGAAGAAGTTTTTATGGTATCTCCATTTACGGGGGCACTTCCACTAGATTGGATTATAATACAATCCACCCCGGAACATTCAGCTGTTCTAACTATTGCTCCAAAATTTCTTACATCAGAAATTTGATCCAGTATTAATATTTGACAGGAATCTTTCTTTTTTTCTACAATTTTGCTTAGTTGATCAATTGTCAAAAATTTTATAGGTGCTATAGTAGCAACTACTCCTTGGTGATTTTTAACAGTGAAACGATTTAGTTTTTCTATAGGAACATAGGAAATTTCAATTTCCTTTTTATTTAAGATTTTTATTAGATCAAATGCGGAAGCTCCTTTTAAACCCCTTTGTATATAAACTCTATTTAATGATTTTTCTGATTCAATAGCTTCTTTTACAGATCTTATTCCATAAATTAAAGTTTGTTCTTTGCTCATTTTAAGAATCAAGTGAGTTGAAGTAGGTAATCAGACCTTTTAAGCTTTCTCTATTTTTAAGATTTGGTTTATTTGCCTTTCTATATTTTTTATATAATTTTTCATCAAAAAGTCTTAACTCCATCATTTTTTTGTGAGAAGTGGGTAATTTATAGGTTTTATTATTATAAAAAATCAAATAAACACTATTATCTCTCCATTCTGGTCTTGGTGGCTTAGAATAACCTGATGCTGGAGTAGGAATTGCAGATTTTTGAGGCATTTCAAGTTTTTTTTGTGGAAAATAGAACAAAGAATATTTATCTAATATTAAACATTCTTCTAAAATTCCAATAGTATTTATACTTGATCCTAAATTAAAGGAATGTAGTTTATAGGATGCTTTTCCAATATTTACTTTTACTGTTTGATCAATTTTAATAGCACTAGGGGTGGAGTTAATATCTTTTTTTATCTCAAACTTTTGCTCTGATACATTAAGTCTAATAAGAGCCTTATATATTTTTCCATTATCAAAAATCAGTTTTCCTTCAAAAAAGTCTTTATCTTGATAAGGATTTCCTCTTGCATTACCATCATATTTCATTAATCTTTGAATTATTACATTTCCGGAGTTAAAAAGTTGATCTGGACTTATGTCATAGTTTTGTGAAAACACACCATTAGATATACAAAGAATCAACAGAAGAATTATTTTTTTCATATTATTTTTTATTAAAAATAGACAAATATCATACCGCTTTTTGGCAAACCTCAAATATATAAATAAAAAAAGCACCCAGAAGGGTGCTTTTTTTATTATTTGTAAGATGTAATACTTAATTACTTAGTATCCCACCATACTCTCTTATCTTGAAGAAAATCACCTGGGCTTTTTCCCATTGCTGTAACTGCAGCATCGTGATTAGCTTTGTTTGCACTAGCTGTACGTGCACCGTATCCATGTCTTACAGGAATTGCAGTACCGTTTAAGATATCTGTAGCTGGTGTTAATGCAGGAGCATCAAGTCTTCTCCATTCAGCCCATGCTTCATATCCTTGTAGGTATAATGCAACCCACTTTTCATAGGCAATATCCCCAATTGCAGGAGCAGCAGCAGCAGCAGCAATATAAGTTGCAGAATCTGCAGCACTTACACCCCATTGTGACATAGAAGCAGCTATACCCTTGTCATACCAAGACTTTGCAGTACCTGATACCCATCCTTTTGAAGCAGCTTCTGCCATTGAGAAACATACTTGAGCATAAGAAAATATCATACCACTTTGTGTAGCATCACTTTTATAGATTACTTGGTGAGGTAAATAAGATACCCATGCTTGTAATATTCCTGGAGTTAGTACACCATAAGGCATTCCTCCGTAGATTTTTCCATCTACAGTTGTGTAATTAACAGGAACTTTAGCAGATCCACCTGCACCTCCACCTGCTGTAACAACAGGAGCAGCGTACGCGTGTAATCTTGGGTCACTTTTAGCAATTAATGCCTCAACCATAGTATCACTAGAAGCAAAGTCATCTCTAGTTTGGAATCTATCTTGCCATGGATTGTCATTGTCATCGGCAGCAGTGTAAGGATAATGTATATTATGAGCATTACCTTGAAGAACTCCTCCAGCAACTGCTTCTACAAATTTAGCCTGAGCAGTAGCTCCATCAACATCAGACATTCTCAATGCCATTACCATTTTCATAGTATTACCGAATCTTTTCCATTGAGTAGCATCACCATTAAACATGAAGTCTCCATTTAATCCACCTCCATCTAACATTCCTAATGCAGCGTCTATTTGAGCCATCATGCCCGTATAAACTGCTTGTTGGCTGTCAAATTTTGGTTTTAAGTTATCAACTCCCTTTAATGCTTCAGAGTAAGGAATTGCTCCCCACCTATCTGTCATATGATGGTAGAACCAAACTTGTAAAAGGTGAGCAACACCCATTTGCATACCTGCAGAACCTGAAGAACTATAAGTACCAGGATCAGTAGTATTCAAATTAATTACAGTTTGAAGATTCATTAATGGTCCTGTATAGTAACCATCAAAATTCCACTGAATTGTTTCATAACATGAATCATCATTATATGTAATCTCAGAAATATGTTGAACATATAATATACCCGCACTAGCATTAGCTAAAATTCCAGGCATACTTCTCATAGCTGACGTTATAAGCGCACCAGTGTTAGCTTGAGAAACCGCATTTGGGCTTAGATTTTCATCTCCGAAATCTACAGTTTCGCAGGACATAAACAATAAGCTACTTACTGTTAATAATCCGATTATTTTTTGAATTTGTTTTTTCATCTTTTATAAAATTAAAATTTAAAGCTTACGTTAAGTCCAAATGTTCTTGCAGATGGTAATTGACCACCTTCAGAAGCATAATAATTACCAGACCAGTTTCCACCAAGCTCAGAAGGATCTAGTCCAGGAGTTTTCTTTCCTCTATAGTCTCCCCAATCTGTCGTTTCAGAAAGGATAGCAAGGTTTGTTCCAATTAAAGCAACGTTAATTGCATCAAAAGGAGTTTTATCTAATTGGTCGTTTGTAAATGTGTAACCGATTCTTACTTGTCTTAATTTAACAAATGAAGCATCGACTAACCATAAGTCATCTCTTGTCCAGTTACCCCAAGCCCATGAATCTGGTGCTCTATATAGATCATGAACACTACCATCAAGCTTAACACCTTGCACATGAATACCTCCACCGGCAGAAACAGCATCTCTTTTAGGGTTTCCTTTATCATTTAAACCAGCTGTCCATTCATGAAGTCCAGCAGCCATAGAGAACATGTCTGTAACAGAGTGGTATAAACCACCTTCTTGGAAATCAATTCCAACAGCAAAGTCCCAATTTTTATATACAAGACTTGAAGTTATACCTCCAGTAAAGTCAGGCATGATATTACCAAGTAATGTGTTATTTGTATATCTGTGGTTTCCACTATTATATAGAACCCAATTTCCAGCATCATCTTTCATTCTTTTTCTTCCATATAACATACCCCATTCTTGACCTACGATTTCTTGAAGGTCCATACTAGACCAAGATAACCATGAGTCTAGGATATTTCTTTCGATACCTTCGTATATAAAGTCAACTGTTTTCTTGAATCTTCCGAAGTTAAACGAAACATCCCATCTTAATTCATCAGTTACAATTGGAGTACCAGAGATCATTGCCTCAACACCTGCAGTAGATGTAATTTTTGAGTTTACATTTAATCCAGTATATCCAGTACCTCCTGCAGCAGTAATTGCTACTGGTAGGTTAGAGTCTTCTCTATCAAAGTATGTAAAGTCAAGACCTAATCTATTCTTTAAAAACTTCATTTCAACACCATACTCTAGTTCAGTTCTCATACCTCCAGTTAAATTTGGATTAGCAAGAGTGTTAGGAACATTAAGTGAAGCTAACGATCCGTAAGCTGTACCTGAACCATACGTTGGACTTGTTTGATAAGTTCCAGGGAAAATAGGAGCTTCCGCATAATTTACTCTCACCTTACCAAAGCTTAACCAGTCTTGATCAGCTAAAGTGTGGAAAAGGAAACTACCAGAAAGTCCATAAGTTTCAATTCTGTTGTTATCGGCAGCTGCAGTTGAACCCCAGTCTAATCGATAAGAACCGTCTAAGTATAACATGCTCTTCCATCCAAGGGATAAAAGACCATAAGCAGAAATCCTACTGTTATTATATCTACCCGTACTATAACTTGGCTTATCCTTAGAGTTTGCGATTGTATAAAAATCAGGAATCGCTAAACCACCAGAAGTAGAAGCACTTGTCGAAATAGTTTTATTTTGACCAGCACCATAACCTAAAATTACGTTTACATCAAAATCATCAGTAATTCGCTTATCATAAGCAAGTTTAGCAACAACTTCATTTTTTTCAGTTACATAAGAACCTTCACTGAAACCAGCTTGAGTGTTTAATGTATTTACACCAACAAAGGTTCTTCCCCAATTTGATCTGTTGTATTGTCTTCTCTTAACTTCAACATTTGCAGAAAGACCTTCTATAATGTCGTAGTTTAAACCGAAGTTACCTGAGTAAGTCGAGTTTTTGTTTTTGTTAGTGTTCTGATATTGCTCATAGTGAGGAGCATCCCAGTACTGTGGTTTAGCATTTCTAGCTGACTTTCTGTTCCAAGTATAAAAAGCACCTTCAAAATGGTAGCTGTTTCTTAACCTGTCCATATCTAGCTGTCTTTGCCACCACTGGCTAAAGTTGGATTGTAAACTTCCATAACCACTACTAACATAGTTATCTGTATCCATAACTCTCGCATTTAAACTTGCATAAATAGTTAATTTATCTGTTGCGTTTAAAGAAGCGTTAATGTTTACATCATAAGTATCTCTAGAGGCATTAGGAACAGGAATTGTAGCTTGGCTAACTCTTCCAGTAGCTCTAACACTAAAATCTTCTCCACCTTTAGCAAAAGACAAACTAGTTGTATTTGCTATACCAGTTTCAAAGAAATTTTTAACGTTGTTAGGGTTTGGAGACCATGGTCTAGTTACTCCCCATTCAGGGTGACCAGGAATCCATGAATCCCAATGTCTAGCTAATGTTCCATCCAATTTTGGACCCCAAGATTCATCAGCTGCATAATAAGGAATATATTGTCCATTAAATGCTGCCCATGAAGCTGGATCTGTTGCTGGATTGTAAGCAAATTGATCCCAAGCTTGAGAATATCCACCACCATACTCATTTTGGTATGGGTGAAGTCTACTAATGTTACTTACAGTAGTGCTGTGGTCTACAGAAATATAAGATTCTCCTGCTTTAGCTTTTTTAGATGTAATTATAATTACACCACTTTTAGCCTCTGATCCATAAAGAGCAGTTGCAGCAGCACCTTTAAGTATTGTAATGTTATCAATGTTATCAGTATTAATATCTGTACTGCTAACTTTGATA
>CABXGL010000043.1 GCA_902511755.1 uncultured Bacteroidota bacterium
ATAAACCCATATTTTTTATAGAAACAACTCCAACTTCGAAAAGATGGAAAGTTTGGGATAAAATATCAAAAGCAAATGATTTGATTAAAGATTTTTCTTCAAATAATAGAGATCTCTTTTATATAGATACTCGATCTTTTTATTTAACATCAAACGGAATGCCTAATGATGACTTTTTTATTAGAGACAAACTTCATCTAAATAGTAAAGGATACAAATTATGGGCTAAAATTTTAAAAGAAAGTTTTGACAAAAATCTTAATTAGAAAATAATTGTGGCTGGACTCCATGTTTCTTTATCTCCCTCTATTCCTTTACTAAAATTTACAACTTCCAAGCTTACAGGTACAACCTTAATAAGGAGGGCATTTTTATCAATATCTTCATAATAAGGAGTCCATTCCTTTTTCCAATATTTGTTTTTAATATCCAAATCATTAATTAATAAAGATGTCCCCTTAATAGTAACATAACCATTAGGATTTTGAAAAGTTAATGTTGCTCTTTTATTGTTTTTAATTTCAGAAACTTTTCGACTTTTTGGATTAGTAATTAAGTATACTATAAAATCATTATTTGGGATAAATGGATCCATAATTCTAGAAGAGGGGCCTCCATTATTATCAATCGTGGTAAAAACACATGTTTTAGATTCATACATAATTAATTTTGCCGTTTCCTTTAAAAATGAATCCGAATAATCCTGAGAATAATTAATTTGAAAAAAAATAATTGTAATAAAAAACAAAATTTTGCTCATATTTTAATTATAAATGTACTTGATGATTAATACTAAAAATATGAAAATAATTATAAGAAAACCTTTATAAAAACTTCCTTTTAGTAAAAGGTATGGTAATACTTGTCAACAGGGTAAAAAAAAAGATAAAAATCTACTTCTGTTTCTTCTCTATAATATTATTGTCATATAAAAAATTTTATACCTGTAAAATTCACAAAAAATATTAAACACAAACAATTGATTATCAGCATTTTATGATTAATAAAACAATTTTAATAACTTAAAATGAATAAATATATCTGATAAAATGATAATAGAAAATGGAATTTTTATGGTTTATTAAAAAAAGTAATTAACAAATAAATTCTCCAGAGAAGAAAAAAAAATTCCAGATAAGAGATTTTTTTGTAGCTTAGAGCAAAATAACGTTTAACTTAATATTATAATAATGGGATACAAACACACAAACAGTAAAGGAAAAACTTATTTTCTACATTCTAAAGATGTACAATTAAAAGGTGGAAGAAATCAAACTATCTATTATTTCGCAAAAGACCAAAGAGCGGAGGCTTGTGATCTTCCTGGAGGAAAAACAGTAGTTGAAAGTCCAAAAACTGGACTTCCTTTTGTAAAAGGAAAATAATCTTAGGATTATCAACTAATCAAAAAAACCCTCCAATTGGAGGGTTTTTTTATTCATTTTAAAAAAATAAAATATTACCTAAACATTAATAGTTTAAGTTGATACTGTCCTAGCAATTCTCTAGATGCGGCACCATTTTTCCACATCATTCTATCTTGAAAAGTTACATCTCCCCAAAATTCTTTCTCTTCATCTTCAGATAATTTTCGACCATACATATCTATAGTTGCATGAGTTGGAGTCCCATCAACTGAAGATGTTGTTGTTACATTACTTGATAAGATTTTATTAAACTCCCACCATTTTCTAGAACCATTTAAAATTGCTTTTTCATGCCATTTCTTAAAAGATTTCATTTCATAATCTTCATAGTCTTCATTTAAAGCTCTAAATGCATTTAAAGTAATCTCCATTCCTTTCTGAAGATCTCCTCCTTGCCAATAAGTATTATCTAATCTCTCTAGCTCATAAAAATTTCTTTTACCAAAAGGCAAATTCCATTTTTTTTCAAATTTAGATTTTGATAGCTTGCCTTTGTAAACTTTTTTAGCGTAATCTTTCCAATTAATATTGTTTGCCTTAGCTTTTTGTAATGAATCTTTAAAAAAGTTCATAATTAAAAAATCTGGTTTCCCTTCGCTATCTTCTTGATCTTTATAAACAAATTCCCAAATCATCCATCCCATAGCATTTCCATCCTTAATAGCTTGATCATGAACATTAGACCAGAATTCTTCTAATTCAAGATATCCTTGCCTTTCTTCATCATCAACCCTAACAGAAGTATGTGAAATTAATTGAGAAAATGATAGAGATACACAAAAAATGAATATAAATGTTGTTATTATTTTTTTCATAGTTATGGGGTTTTTTACTTAATAATGTTATTTTCTAATAGAATTGACCTAATAAAATTGTGCTTTACAGTTAATGGATCACCAAAACCGTTAGTTTTTCCTAGATCAATATTTATTGATGAACTAATTTGTTCAATTGTCAATCCTTTTTTGTGTCCTGATATAGTAGTATTGTAATAAAGCTGTAGATCATCTCTCATTTTTTTTACTCCCTCAACGTTTGTTAGACCTCCATGACCAGGAATAATGATAGTGTCTTCATCACAGATTTCAGCTATATGGGTCAATGTTTTAATAAAACCCTTTATGCTTCCACCATTTGTTATGTCAATATAAGGAAGTCCATAAAGAATAAATGAATCTCCAGTATGAACTACATTAGCTTTATTAAACTTGATAATACTATCTCCATCAGTATGTCCTTGTCCGAAGTAATGAATACTAATTGTTTCATTACCTTCATGTAGATTCATCGTATTTTCATAAGTGACGGTAGGCAATTCATCCATTTCATGAGCGGGGACATTGAAATTTTCCAATAAATCAAATATCCCACCATAAGCAGTGGTAATTTCTGCCTGTCTTGTTCTAACATTATGATGTGAAACAATTGGAATTCCTTTTTTTCCATAATACCTATTCCCATCTGCGTGATCAAAATGATAATGAGTGTTAATTATATATTTAATTCGTTTATTTGAAATTTTGGCAATTGCTTCATTAAGTAATTCTTCAATAATCTCAAATGAATCATCAATCATAATAATTCCATTTTCACCAACAAAAACTCCCACATTCCCGAAGCCTCCACCAATACCTTCAATCATGTAAATATTGTCTTTAACTTGGGTTGTCTTCATTGACATTTCATCAGGATTTAACCAATTGTAATATTTATCAAAACTGATTTCTTGTGCGTAAAATATAAATGGAAAAAAAAAGAAAAGTATAAATTTTTTCATGTTATTATTTTAAAATTATTCTACTATTTGAGCAATGAATTCTCCATTATAAGTTACTAACTCTCCCATTGATTTTAGGATTTTTTGTCTTCCTTTTTCTCCGAAACGAGCATCTAAACCATCTCTTATCACACCAGGAAGGAAAGTGTCAGCTTTAGACATTGAATCAAAATGCCATACAATAGAAATATCATTTCCAGCTCCATCATTAACAAATGGCATAATTACGCTATAATCAACAGCAAAATCAGATTCTGCCCAATTATTTAAAATTGTTAAAACATCCCACATTTTGCCTTGTTTTACATCTAACTGTTGAATTTTTAAAAATTTTGTTGGTTTTTCTCCAGATTTAAAATCATATACCTTTTTGTTTGCAAGGTGAGACAGTACACGATAATAATTTGATGGAGTATTTATATGATTAACTCCTTTATCATTAACATAAGGTTGTACATTTTCTTGCCAATGTTCTTGATGACCATCAATTTGCAATTTATTATCTAAATATTCCATGCTCATTGGACCTTCAATCCATTGATATTGCCCTGCATATTTTCCAGATGAAATATATCTAATAAATGTGTTTACACCAGCAACTTTATTATGGTAAATTTCATTGTGTTCCTTAATATTATTTAAGAAGTTGCTCATTTCATGATTTTTAGGCTGCATATGAATTACTTCAAAAAAAGGCAATTTTTCTTCAGGCCAATCAAAATCAGCCATGATCTCATTTGAAGGATTTGTTTGGCAACCAAGAAAAATAGTTGCAACAAGTAATAGAATTATTTTTTTCATAATTTTATATTTTAATTTAATAGTCTAATATAAAGATTATACTTCACAAACCTACTTTGTAGAATGTTTTTCTGTTTCACAAGTCTCATGAACCTCAGATATTAATGGTTTAATATGAATATGTTCTTTTGGAATTAAATAACTAGCAGTAAGTTCTAATGCCATAGCAATAAAAGCTATAGAAGCTGTTATATAAGCGTTTTCATATATTGCAAAGAGGAATTCTAATAAGTGGAAAAAAGAATGGATCCTTAGCCCTAGTCGAACTAGGTTAATTAAATTTTTTTTCATTTTATATAATTAATTTTAACTGATAAAAATAATTATATAAATTGATTTGTTAAATTTTATTTAACAAGAACAGCTTTCGCAAGTACATGTTTCACACGTACAACCAGAGCAATTTCCAGTTTTACAGCTATCACACTGACAAGAACAAGTAGATTTATTCATAACTTTAATTTGCTGAAAGCTAGTCAATTATATTCAAATAATTAGTTTCATGAAATTAATATTCACATTCAGAATTTAATAACTACATTCTTCTCCGCTATCCTGGTTAGTTAATTTCCATTTGCGATTTCCAGCTTTTTCTGCTTTACAAGAATTAGAATAGACCAAATTATTACAAGCACATACGGGTTTATATTCTTCTGTACAAATAATTTCAGGATTAGGGGATACAAAACAATCACCTATTATGTCGTCATCTTTAGCGGCACAAGAATCAAGTAGAATAAATAGTAATAGTAGAATTAGTTTTTTTACTAATCCAATAGCAAGCAAATGTTTGTATTTATTTTTAAAAAAATCTAATTTCATCTTTGTAAATTTATCATATATTTTCAAATACTATGCCATAAGTTCCATACTAAAAAGTTAATTATTTTAGTCAAATGAAAAAATTGTTTTTATTAACTTATTTATTACTCAGTTTAAATATATTATATGGTCAAACTGATTCAAAACAGAACTATCTAGTTAATACTATTGCATTTTATAACGTTGAGAATTTATTTGATACAATAAATGATCCCAAGACATGGGATGACGACAGAACCCCAAAAGGCAAAGACAGATGGACTAGTATAATTTATAACAAGAAAATAGAAAACATCGCTAAAGTAATAGCTGACATTGGTTCTGAGGTTACAAACTCAAGTCCATCAATAATTGGATTATGTGAAATTGAAAATAAAAGAGTCTTAATTGATCTTATTAAAACCAAATCATTAATTAATGAAAATTATGGGATAGTTCATTTTGATTCTCCAGATGAAAGAGGAGTTGATGTTGCTATGCTTTTTAAAACAAATAGATTTAGGCCTACACAAGCAAAAGTATTCCCATTATTTTTAAAAAAATCTAATGGAGAAATTGATTATACTAGAGATCATTTGCTAGTTTCAGGATATTTAGATAATGAACTAATACATTTTATAGTTAATCACTGGCCAAGTAGATCTGGAGGTCAAATGAAAAGCGAACCCAGTAGAATTTTAGCCGGAAAACTTAATAAGAAAATTATTGATTCTA
>CABXGL010000044.1 GCA_902511755.1 uncultured Bacteroidota bacterium
TATAGTAACTCCTCTAATAATTAATTGTTCATATGGACCTTCACTAAAATTATCTTGAGCGGTTATAAAAAAAAACTGTAGAATAAAAAAAGAAATACATTGCAGTTTTATAAAATTTATTTTTTTCATGAAAACTAATTTTACATGAAAATAGTTATAATTTTTAGTTTATTGAAAAATCACCATAAGCTCTTGTGCCATGTTCTGCAATATCAAGCCCATCTAATTCTTCTTTTTCATCAACTCTTAATCCTGCAAATGTTTTTACAATAAGCGTTATGATTGATGCACATATAATACAGAATAAACCAGTAATTCCAACACACGCAAGTTGGACCATAAACTGATCGAAGCTAGCCATTTGACCAAATAACCCAACAGCTAAAGTGCCCCAAATTCCACAAAAAAGATGAACAGGAATTGCTCCAACAGGGTCATCCAGTTTACATTTATCTAATAATGAAACAGCTAGAACAACGATTACTCCAGAAAACAAACCAATTATGATTGCGGAACTAGGCAGCATTTGATCTGCCCCTGCTGTAATTCCAACAAGACCACCCAAAACACCATTCATAAACATTGTTAAATCTAGATTATTATATAAAAATCGAGAGAAAACGGCAGCTCCAATTCCACCTGCTGCTGCTGACAAACAAGTTGTTACTAATGTAAGTGAGGTTGATGCTGGATCAGCAGAAAGTACAGATCCTCCATTAAAGCCAAACCATCCTAACCATAAAATTAGTACCCCAGCTGCTGAAAGAGGTATGTTAGATCCGGTAATTGCCATTGGTTTTCCATCTGCATCAAATTTTCCTTTTCTAGCACCCAAAAAGTAAATTACAATAAGAGCACCCCATCCTCCGACAGAATGTACTATGGTTGACCCTGCAAAATCATAAAAACCTAATTGATCGGAAACAAAAGTGCTGAAAAATCCACCTCCCCATTGCCATGAACCTATAATCGGATAGACAATAGTTATGTATAATATTGCAATAAAAATAAAAGAATTTATTTTTATTCTTTCAGCTACTGCCCCAGAAATGATAGTAGCGGCTGTTGCTGCAAACATTCCTTGGAACAGAAAATCTGTCCAGTATGTATAACCTTCATTATAGGCAAGATCAGTAGCAATAATTGAATCTAGTCCAGTGTTAATGGTTCCTAAATATCCTTCAATTATCCATTCTCCTGGATACATAAGATTAAAACCAATGAAACAATAAGAAATTAATCCCATTGTTATAACAAAAAAGTTTTTAAATAAAATATTTATTGTGTTTTTTTGTCTAGTTAGACCTATTTCAAGAAATGAAAATCCTAAATGCATAATAAAGACAAGTGCAGTACAGATCATCATCCATACATTATTAATTGTTAATAATTCCATGATAATTAATTTAATGATGTTTTTCCCTTTTCTTTGGTTCTAATTCTATAGGCTTCTTCAATTGGAAGAACAAATATTTTTCCATCACCTACTTCACCAGTAAAAGCAGATTCAAGTATTGCTTTAATTGTTCTTTCGACAAAAGGTTCAGAAACAATAATTGATAGACGTCTTCTAGGGATATCTGCTGTACTATATGTAATTCCTCTATAAGTATGTCCTTCTTTTTCATTTCCTATTCCAGTTACATCCCAGTAGGAAAAGAAATTTACCTCTACATCATGAAGAGCTTTTTTTACATCAGAAAATTTTGATTTTCGAATAATAGCTTCAATTTTTTTCATTTTATTATTTTTTATTTAAAGATATATTTAAAAAATTATTAAAAATACCAGCAATTAAGTTTTACTATTAGGATTGTAAATAAAATATATAAATCAAATTTAAATTATTAATGAATTGATCATGTAAATAATTCTAAAATGTATATAATTTTTATCAAATTATTAATTTGATTATATCAAAATTTTGATAATAATAAAATGAGGCTGCATAAATTATTAATTTGTGTAATTCATTAGCTATATGAAGCTATTTGGAAAATTGTAAGCCTATGATAATAGCAATGAACCCTAGAAAAAGTGATAAAAATGTGTAAATTAAAAGTTGAGAAATGTCTCCATTTTTTAATAATGTAATATTCTCATAAGCGAAAGTTGAAAAGGTAGTTAATCCTCCACAAAATCCAGCTGCTAAAAGTATTGTTTGAGGGGAATTTAGATGATCATTTTTTATTGCATAACCCAAAACTATACCTAAAATAAGACATCCAATAGTATTAGATAAAAGAGTAGGTACGGGAAATTTGGAATAATTAAAAAAGGAAAGTTGAGATATAAAAAATCTAAATACACTTCCCAATCCTCCTCCTATAAAAATCAATAAAAATTGCTTCATGATACACTTAGTTTTTTTAAGAAGACTAGAATGCTAATAAATGCAATAAAACCCAATATTACCCACCTAATTCCTTTATATGAACCTTTAAGTTTTTTTAAATCTTTTTTGTAGCTATAAGTAATAATAATCAAAAAAGTAATAAAAAATAAAACTCCAAAAACTATTTGACCATTGCTAAACATATTTAACTATTTTAGTTCAAAAATAATATTAAATACAATATGAAACATCAATTAAATTCAGTAAAAAAATTTCATGAGGTTTATAAATTAAACTATAGTGATAAACCAATTACAGAAATAGGATTAGATACAATAAAACTTAGATTTAATTTAATGGATGAAGAGAATAAAGAATATTATGAAGCTGCTAAAAACAATGATTTAGTTGAAGTTGCTGATGCTTTAGGAGATATGCTATATATTTTATGTGGAACTATAATTGAACATGGTATGCAGAATAAAATTGAAGAAATTTTTGATGAAATTCAAAGGAGTAATATGAGTAAATTAGATGAAAATGGAAATCCAATATATCGAGAAGATGGAAAAGTAATGAAAGGTCCAAATTATTTTAAACCTAATATTGATAAGATATTAAATTAAACTGGAAATCTCCATCCAAAAGGATCATCAGAAATATTGTATTGAATATCGTTTAATTTCCTTTTAAAAAATTTTGACCATGAATTTTCAATTTTTGGCAAGTCGTAATGTTCTTCATCATAGCCAAAACCAATTATTGGTAAAACAACTACTGCAGTTCCACATCCGAAGATTTCTTTTAATTCACCGTTATTTGCAGCTTGTATAATTTCAGAAACTTTAATAGGTCTAATTTCAATATTAATTTCTTCCTTTTTTGCAATTTCTATTAAACTTTTCCTTGTGATACCATCTAGGATACTATCACTTGTTGGAGGAGTTAATAGTTTATCACCAATTCTAAAAAACAAGTTCATAGTTCCAGCTTCTTCAATATATTCATGATTAGAAGAATCAGTCCATATAATTTGTTGAAAACCTTCTTTTCTAGCAATAAGAGTGGGATAAAATTGAGCTGCATAATTTCCTGCAGCTTTTGCATATCCAACTCCACCTTTTGATGCTCTACTAAAGGATTTTTCTATTTTTACTTTTACATCACCTGAATAATATGATTTTGCTGGAGCGCAAATTATCATAAACTTATATTCTGTTGCTTCATTTGCATTTATACTATTTTGATCAGCAAAAATAAAAGGCCTTATATATAGTGAATTCCCTATTCCAGTCTTGATCCAATCTTTATCTAAATCAATTAATTTTTTAATAGCTTCAATAAACAATTCTTCTGAGAAAGCAGGCATAGCTAATCTTTCCGAAGATTTTACCATTCTATCATGATTATCTTTTGGTCTAAATAACCATACTTTTCCTAATTCATCTTTAAAGGCCTTCATTCCTTCAAAACAAGCTTGTCCATAATGTAATGCACGGGCAGATGGGCTTATTGAAATTGGTTGATATGGCTTAATTTCTGGATCAACCCATTGTCCATTTCTATATGAACATTCAAACATATGGTCAGTAAAAACTGTACCAAAATCTAAATTATCAAAATCTACATTTGAAATATTAGATTTTTTTATTTTTTCAATTTTCATAGCGAATGAATTGTAATTAGCAAAATTACAAATTAACTTTGATCAAATTAAAAATATATTGATGAGATTTTTAGTGACTGGAGCAACTGGTTTAATTGGAAAAAAAATAACTGAAATTATATTAAATAGAGATGATAAGTTAAGTGTTTTGACAACAAATAAAAAACATCTTACTAACTCCAATCATTCTATAGATTATTATTATTGGAACCCTGAATTGGGAGTTATTGATGAAAATTGTATTGATGATGTTGATATTGTAATTAATCTTGCGGGTTCTCCAATTGCTCAATTATGGACAACAAAAACAAAAAAATCAATTTTAGATAGCAGAGTTAACTCTGTTAATTTGCTGAAAAAAATAATTTTAAATGATAATAAAGGGAAAATAAAACAATTTGCTTGTGCTTCAGCTATTGGCATATATTCTTCAAATATGAATGTTGAATTTTATGAAAAATCTAAATCTTTTTCAAAATCATTTTTAGGAGAAACAGTTAGAAAATGGGAGAATAGTTGTCTTTCAATTGAAAAATCAAATATTAAAGTTTTAAAACTTAGAATAGGCTTGGTTCTTTCAATGGATGGAGGCTTGCTAAAACCAATTTCATTTTTAATAAAGAATTTTCTTGGGACATGGGTTGGTGATGGAAAAAATTATTATTCTTGGATTCATATTGATGATATTGCTAGATCTATTATTTTTTTGATTGATAATAAAAAAGAAGGTATATACAATTTAGTTGCTCCAAATCCAGTAAATAATAAAAGTTTTGTTTTAGAAATTGCAAGTATTTATAAGACAAAGGTTATAATTCCAAGTATTCCAAAAAAAATAATAAATTTTTTTATGGGACAGATGTCAGAGTTAATTATGTTTAATCAAAAAGTAAGTTCAAAAAGATTGCTTTCAGAAGGTTTTGAATTTAAATATGTAAAGTTAAAATCAGCATTAGAAAATTTGCTAAAATAATTTGATGACATTTTGACAAATTCATAAAAATGGCAGTACTTTTGCCATTATTTTTTAAAATATTAATATGAGTACAAATTCTAAATCTAAAACTAAGTCTGCTAAAAAGCCTAGTTTGAAATCTCAGATAGAAGAATTGAATATTTCAATT
>CABXGL010000045.1 GCA_902511755.1 uncultured Bacteroidota bacterium
ATCGCCAGATATAGTTACTGAATTCTTACCAGTAATGTTGATAGTGTAATCATAAGCAGAATTTATTACACTTAAATCTAATGATCCATCCGTATTACCAATACAAGTAGCGCTAGTAACCTTAATTCTATAATTATTAACTGGTAATTCAAAAAAAGGACAACCCTTTGCATTAACTTTTGATCCTAAAGGTGTATTAGGACATTCGTCCTCTTCATTTAAAATTCCATCCTCATCTAAATCATTACTGGTAATAGTTATTGTAACTGAAGCTGGATCACTATTTTCTTTTCCATCGTTAGTCCTGAAAATAAATGAATCTTGCCCAAAATAACCTTCTTTTGGTTTATAATTTACTTTATTTACATCCAATGTTGCATCTCCATTAATTGGAGATTTAATTATAGAATATACAAAATCATCACCATCACCATCTGATCCAGTAAGAACAATTTCTATTGATTTATCTTCAACAACAGAAACATTTTGAGAAAAAGCAATAGGAGCATCATTTATTTGGATAATATCAATAGAAATAGTCCCTTTTTCACTATCCAAAATATTATCATTAGCCTTGAAAGTAAAGGTGTCGTCTTTAGCACTATCTGAATTACTTGTATAAGTTGCTACATTATTATTCAAATTAACCACTCCATTTTGAGGTAAATCAACAATAGAATAAACTAATGGATCTCCATCCGGATCTATAGCCTCTAAAGTAATTGACCTTGAAATTTGTTCAAATACTATAATATTTGATTGATTTGAAGCTATTGGTTTATCATTTACAGGAGAAATAGAAATGGAAACTTTCGCAGAAAAACTTGAAGATATACCATCGTTAGATCGAAAAGTAAAAGAATCTGTTATAACACTATCAGATGTGCTAGCATAAACAACATCAGATCCAGATATATTTTTAGGTAAATCTGTGCTGGAAATAATATTTCCATTATTTTTTAAAGTTCCATTGCTTGGTAAGGTATTTACTATAAAGTTTAAAGGATCTCCCTCCTTGTCAACACCTTTTAATGTTATTGTATGATCGACTTGTTCTGTTACTTGTACATCTTGAGCAGTAGCCTCAGGTGCATCAGAAAAAATTTTAGTTATAGATAATGTTCCAGATAAACTTTCAAGCACTCCATCATTAACTTTAAACAGAAAAGAATCAGAGTTTGAAGTATCTTTTCCAGTATATGTTACTTGATTTCCAGTAATATTATTTCCTGCAACAATTTCTTGATTATTATTACCTGGGTCAGTAAGAGTTCCAGTAATAGGAAGAGAAACAATTTTAAAAATACTAGGAACTGTTCCGTCAGGATCCGTTCCTACCAAAGTAATCAAAGTTGGTGTGTTTTCTGTAAGTTCAACCGTTGTATTTTCTGCTATTGGGGTATCATTTACTCCATCAATAGAAATCGAAACTTTTGCTACATTACTTAACAATTTACCATCAAATACTTTAAACTCAAAAAAATCTGAAGATGCAATATCAGAATTACTTATGTAATCTATTTTATTGGTTTTGATTATTGTTCCAGCATAAATTGTCTTATTATTATCATTTGGATCCGTTACCCTTCCATTTGCTGGGACAGAGTGTAAAACATAAGTAAGCTGATCATCTTCAGGATCAGTTCCTTCTAGAGTAATTGAAATTAATGTTTGTTCAGTAGCTTGAATACCAGACTGAGCAATAGCAGTAGGAGCTGTATTAAAATAAATATTGGAAATAGAAAATGATATGCTAGGAATAATAAAGAATAATAAGAAAAATATGTTTTTTTTCATTTTTTATTATTCATTACCTCAACAATGTGAATGGTCCATTTTTAAATACAGACTCTCCATTATAAGCTTCTCCTGTAACTTGATAAATATAATTTCCGTTTGTAGCAGGAACACCAAAAATTTTCCCATTCCATCCATTCATTATATTTTTTTCATCTGTTTCAGAATAGATTAATGTTCCCCAAGTATCAAATACTTTTAAATGAACATTTTTAAAACCATAATATACTGGCCTAAATGTATCATTTGATCCATCACTGTTGGGTGTAAATGCATTTGGAATCTCTAATTCATAGGAATCTCCAATATATATTGTTTTCTTAATAGAATAAATACAACCAGAGAAATATGTTACATATAAAGTTACATCATACCATCCCCTTTTTTGGTATGTATGAACTGGATCATTTTGGGTTGATGAAGTTCCATCTCCAAAATCCCATGAAACACTTAAATAATTCTCGGTTGAATTATTTGTAAAAGTTATTGGATCGTTAAATGTCAATGCATTAAATGTCTGCAAATAGAAGGATGTATAATCAAATTCTGGATATCCTAATACTGGGAGTTTTACATCAAATATTATTGATTTAGAACATCCATTATTATCAGTTACTTCAACAGAATAAGAACCATCTTTATTTGTTTCCATTATTTCACCATTAGCACCAGCAACATCGCCATCAGACCATTTAATAGTGTAAGGGAAAACTCCTCCATCAATTGTAACTTTATTAACTTGATAAACATCTCTTGTTTCACAAATAACTCTCAAGCTAGTTGTAAGATCAACTGTTATTTCAAAAGGTCTTACAATGGCAAAGGTTTTTTCAACTTTACAACCCTTACTATCAGTAACCAAAACAGTATAGTTGTTTGGTGGAATATCTATCAGATCTTCAGTTGTTTCACCAGATGACCATGCGTAAGTATAAGGTGGATTACCACCAATTACTTGAAGATCAATACTTCCACTATTTGGATTATCACAGTCCAAAGCATCAGACTTAATAGCTGACAATTGAAGTTTTGCTGGTTCTGTAATAGTATAAATTTCATTTATTTCACATCCACTAGAATCCTTAATTAATACGGAGTATACACCTGATTTCAAATTAGATCTTGTTGTTCCAGCTACAGGATCATCAGCCCATGTTAAAGTAACTGGTGCCTTTCCTCCATCAATTGTTAATTTAATTGATCCATCATTTGCTCCAAAACATGTTATTGGAGTAACAACAGATGATACATCAAATTTAGGACCCGCTAAAATTTCAACCTCAACAGATTCCTCACAATTATTAAAATCAGTAACTTTCACTGTGTATTTTCCTGCTGCTAAATCTGTTCTAGTTGCACCATTTCCAAAATCACTCCAAGAATAAGTATATGGAACTACACCTCCTGATGCAGTTACAGTAATTGAACCATCCGATCCATTAAAACAAGTAACATCAACTTTAGAAACATTAACTATTAAGTCATCTGGTTGTTTAAGCTCTACTTTTAAAGTAGCTTGACAACCATTTTTATCAGTAACAGTCAAATCATATATCCCTGACGGGATATTACTAAGATCTCCTTTATTAAACACATTACCTATATCTCTATTATATGTATTTCCTAATTGATCCTTCCACTCATAATTATATGGTGATGTACCTCCACTAACAGTAACTAATATTTTTCCTGTAGTATCACCATGACACAGAATATCTGTTTTATCATTGAGTTCAATTTTAAGAACCTCAGGTTCTTTAATTTCATAGATATATTGAAGGGTTTGACACCCATCAGTAAAAATAAGTTTATATGTCCCAGGTGATAAACCACTTAAATCTTGAGTAGTTTCACTAAAGGAAGGATCTCCTGTCTTAGTCCAAGCATATGTATATGCACCTGTACCTTTTGTAAATGTAATATCAATAGCTCCATCATTGGCACCATTACAGGATATATCTTTCTTATTCTCTAATTTATACTCTATTGGTTCAGGTTCTGTAATTGTATAAGTTTTTGTAATAGTACATGAATTATCATCTGTAACTATAAGATCATAATCCCCTGGTCCTAACCCAGTTTGGTCTTCAATATTTGGCTGAAGTCCAGAACCATTAATTGTACTCCAAGTGTAAGTATATAAAGTTCCTGAAAGTGTTCCACCAGTAACAGTTACATCAATTGAAGCATCAGAGGCTCCCGTACAACTTATATTAAATCCATTAAAATTTGAAACTAAATCTGAAATTGCTAGAGCAGCAGCTGGTTGAGTATAAGTTCTTGATGCAGATGTTTTTGTTCCCCCGTTTAAATCCTCAACTGTTATAGTATATGTCCCAGCCTTAACTAAAAAAGTATAATTAAGTGCAGTAGTACTAGAAACTGTTTCGGAAACTACATTACCCTCATAATCAGTTCCATTTAAAGTATACTTATAAGAAGGAACTGATCCTTGAGTAATAATTGCTGTCATTGATCCTGTTTTATCTCCATAGCAAAGAATATTTGTAGCATTTATACCCAAATCAAGTAATAATTCGGTAGGTTCATCTAAAGTGAAAGATTTTGTGATATTACAACCATTTGAATCAGTTAATTTTAATGTATAAGTTCCTACAGTCAATCCACTTAAATCTTGAGTAGTTTTACTAAAGTTAGGATCTCCTGTCTTAGTCCATGCATAAACATATCCACCACTTCCTCCAAGTGGGGTAACATTAATAAATCCATCGGAACCTCCACTAACACTAATATTATAAGTATTATAATCTGATAAAACAGCTGACATATTTATTACATCAGGCTGAACAAGAGGAATTGATGTTGTAAGTGAACAATTATTAGAATCCGTTATCTTAATAATATATGTACCCACAGTCAATCCACTTAAATCTTGAGTAGTTTCACTAAAGTTAGGATCTCCTGTCTTAGTCCATGCATAAGTGTAATCCGTATCTCCACCTGTAACAGTCCCACCAGAAACCGTAATATCAATTGAACCATCATCTTCTCCGTTACAACTTATATTAAAACCATTAAAATCAGATAATGATGATGTTAATATTATCGGAGGAGGTTCAGTCATTACAAAACTATCTGAAATTTTACATCCATTGGAATCAGTAACTGTAACATTGTATGTGCCTGCAGATAATCCCGTTTGATCCTGAGCAGTTGGATCCAAACCTGAGCCACCAACTGTAGTCCATGCATATGAATAGGGTTGTGCTCCACCTGTTATAGTTAAATCAATCGTAGCATCAACAGCACCACTACAACTAGCATCAAAT
>CABXGL010000046.1 GCA_902511755.1 uncultured Bacteroidota bacterium
TAAATCGTATATATTCTAATAAAGAAATAATTGATGATTCTCTTTTAATTAAATCCTCTTATATTTTTTCTTCAGCAAAGATTATAAATAATAATTTTTCATATTCAAAAAATTATCTAATAATTGATAAAGGCTCAAAAGATGGAATTAATAAGGAAATGGGGGTAGCAAATTCTTATGGAATAATTGGAATAACAGTAGATGTCTCAGAAAATTATTCGAGAGTAATGTCTATTTTAAATTTAAATTCAAAAATAAATGCTAAAATTAAAAACTCATTTCACTTTGGAAGTTTAGAATGGAATGGAGAACATCCAAGTAGAATAAATTTAAATGATGTGCCAAAAATAGCTAAAATAAAAATTGGAGACAGCATAGTTTCAGGAGGCATGTCTGCTATCTTTCCAGAAAATTTACCGATTGGTACTATTTCAAAAATCGATTTAAAAAATTCAGAAAATTATTATGGAATAGACGTCTTACTTAATAATGATATGACTAGCATAAAAAATGTTTATATTATTAATAATCCTGACAAGAAAGAGATAGACAATCTAAAAAATTTAATAAATGAGTAATCTATACATTATCATTGCTATAAGGTTTGTCCTTTTATTAATTCTTCAAGGTCTTATTTTTAATAAATTTGATTTATTTGGGTTATATGATCCTCATATTTCAATAATGTTTGTTTTAATTTTCCCTATCAAACTAAACAGAATATTTTTTTTAATAGTTAGTTTCTTTTTTGGATTAATATTAGATTTTTTTACCAATTCAATTGGGGTTAATGCAACTGCATTTGTAACTATAGCTTTTCTTAGACCCTACATAATGAATTTTGTATTTGGAAATTTTTATGATCCACATGGAATAAAAATGCTTAATGATTATATCAAAGACTCTACTATTTATCAAAAAATATTATTTGTTTTAATGATTATTTTAATTCACCACTTTATTATGTTCTCACTAGAATCATTTGCAATTGATCAAATAGAGGTTGTCTTTAAAAAAACCTTTTATACTTCTTTACTTTCATTAATTTTTTGTTCTACCTTAATTTATCTTTTAGTTCAAAATGAAAGATAAACTATTACCTATATTAATAATTTTATCTTGTATATTATTTATTCTGAGATTATTTTGGATTCAGATAATTGATGTAGACAATGTCCAATTATCGAAAAAAAATTCTGTTGAAAAAATTTATCAATATCCAGAAAGGGGGTATATCTATGACAGAAATAATAACCTTTTGGTTGGAAATGAGTCTTTTTACGATTTAATGATTACTCCAAAAGATGTAAAAGAAATAGATACAATTGAATTCTGTAAAATTTTTAAGATTAATAAATCTGAATTGATTAAAAAAATTAAAAGAGCTACAAAATATTCCACAATAAAACCTTCTGTATTTTTATCTCAAATTTCAAAAAAAGATTTTGCCTTAATTCAGGAAAAACTTTGGAAATATGATGGGTTTGATATTATAAGGAAGTCCAACAGAAAGTATTTAACAAATTCTGCTTCAAATATTTTAGGTTACATAAGTGAGGTAAATGATTACGAAATTAATGATAATAGTTATTATGAATCTGGAGAACTTATTGGAAGACAAGGTTTAGAAAAATCCTATGAAAAAGAGCTAAGAGGAATTAAAGGAGTAAAATATCTTCAAAAAGACAAATTTAATAGAATAACCAATCCATATAAAGATGGTTTATTTGATACACTTATTGTTCCTGCAAATGATATTAGATTAAGCATAGACATAGTTTTACAAAGATATGGAGACTCATTAATGAAAAACAAGTTTGGAAGTATAATTGCAATTGAGCCTTCTAGTGGAGAAATACTATCTCTAATTAATTCACCTTCATTTAATCCAAATTTATTAATTGGAAGAAATAGATCAAAAAATTATCTAAGGTTAAAAAACGATACTATTGGAAAACCATTATTTGACAGAGGATTACAAGGTCAATATCCTCCAGGCTCTACATTTAAGTTAGTAAATGGTTTAATTGGTTTACAAGAAAACATTATTAACAATAAAACTACTATTAGATGTAATGAAGGACATTTTTATTCAAAAAATAGATTTATGAGGTGTCATTGTAAAATTGGCACAATTAATAATTTAAATAAAGCCATTTACAACTCCTGTAATACATTTTTTGCTAATATCTATAAAAAAACTTTAGATAAATTTCCAAATTCAAAGTTAGGAATAGATAATTGGAAAAAACATGTAGAAAGTTTTGGTTTTGGCAACTATCTAGGTTATGATCATCCTATAGGAAGGCCAGGTTTAATTCCTGGTTCAAATTATTATGATAAATGGTACCCTAATGGAGGATGGAAAGCAGCTACAACTATTTCTAATGGGATTGGACAGGGAGAAATCTTAACAACACCTATTCAGTTAGCTAATCTCACAGCAATTATTGCTAATAGAGGTTGGTATAAAACCCCACATTTAGTAAAAGAAATATCAAAGAAATCTCTTAAAGAAAAATATACTGAAAAAAACTTCACTACAATCGATTCTATTCATTTTGAAAAAATAATTGAAGGGATGTTTAATGTTATTCAAAAAGGGACTGCACAGAACGCAAAAATAATTGGAATTGAAGTAACTGGAAAAACAGGAACAGCTGAAAATTTTATTAAAATTAATGGCAAAAGACTCCAACTTACAGATCACTCAATTTTCATAGGTTTTGCTCCAAAAGACAATCCTAAAATAGCAATTGCTGTTTTTATTGAAAATGGATATTGGGGAACACGATGGGCTGCTCCAATTGCTAGTTTAATGATGGAAAGTTACTTAAATAAAAAAGTTAAAAGAAAATATTTGGAAAGATACATAGTTAATGGCAATTTAATGGAAGAGTATAAAAAACCATATTTAAAATCTAATTTTAAGATAAATGAGTGAAATTAATTTAAAAAAAATTGATTTAACTACACTGTTCACAGTCATTTTATTGATTATTATGGGTGCAGTAAATATTTATTCTACAACACACGCTGATAATCTTGAATCTCCATTATTGTTGAATAATCCTTTTGGCAAACAAATTGTATTTATTTTAATTTCTGTATTTCTTTTTTTAAGTATTCAGCTTATTCCCTACAAGTTTTTTCAAAAATTTGCAAGCATAGCATATATACTATCTATTTTATCATTACTAGGGCTGTTTGTTTTTGGAAAAAATATTAATGGTTCAACTGCTTGGTATCAAATATTTGGATTTGGATTACAACCTAGTGAATTTGCTAAGCCAATAACAGCTCTAGCTCTTGCAAAATATTTAAGTGATATTAATGCTAATATTAGAACAATAAAAACTCAATTTTACTCTTTTTTAATAATATTTTTTCCTGTTTTATTAATTATGTTACAGCCTGATCCTGGAAGCATTTTAATTTTTTTAAGTTTCTTTTTCGTTTTTTATAAAATTGGCCTTCCATCAATTTATATGAATTTCTTTATTTGTTTCATTCTATTATTTTTTATAACTGTTCTTCTTTCTAAGGAAATAATCATTTTACTAATTATAATCATTTCTATTTTGACAATTTTATATTTGAAAAAAAAGAAAAAATCTATTAGAAAAGTTGTCCTATATACACTTATTTTATCATCTTTTGTTTTTTCTGTAGACTTTATTTTTAACAATATTTTTGAACAACATCATAGAGACAGAATCAATATAGTAATGGGTATACAAGAAGACAACAGAGGAATAGGGTATAATACTAATCAATCGAAAATTGCATTTGCATCAGGAAGCATTTTTGGTGAAGGTTTTTTAAAAGGGCCTCAAACTAGGGGAAATTTTGTTCCTTTTCAACATACAGATTATGTTTTTTCATCAATAGGAGAAGAATGGGGATTTATTGGTTCCTCTATAGTAATTTGCTTATTTGGGTTCTTAATGTTAAGGATATCTAGGCAAGCGGAATTACAAAGAAATTTGTTTAGTAAAATTTTCTCATACTCAACTGCTACAATAATTTTCAGTCATTTCTTTATTAATATTGGAATGGTTTTAGGTTTAGTTCCAACCATAGGAATTCCATTACCTTTTTTTAGTTATGGAGGGTCTAGTCTTTTAGGTTTTGTATTACTAATATCTATATATATAAGGCTAGATTCAGAAAGAACTAGCAAATGGTAAACTATTTATTTATATTAAATAAATCTGAAAGATTATTTCCTAAAAACATAAAACTAGTAACCAATAACATAATTGAAATACCTGGGATAAAAGCTAAATAGGCTTTTCCCAAAATAATAAATTGATAATTATCTTTTATCATTGAACCCCAACTAGGTATAGGTGGCTGTGTTCCTATACCTAGAAAACTAAGACCACTTTCAATAAGAATTGCTGCTGCAAAATTAGCTGCGCATATAATTAAGATTGGTCCTATAATATTGGGTAATAAATGTTTAGTAAAAATTCTAATATCAGAATACCCTAAAACTTTTGTAGCTACTATATAATCTTTATTTTTTTCTGAAATTACCTGTCCTCTAACTACTCTCGCAACCTCAACCCACATAGTTAAACCTACTGCAAGATAGACTTGCCAAAATCCTTTTCCTAATGCTATAGAAATAGCAATTACAAGCAATAATGTTGGAATAGACCAAAAAATATTAATAATTGTCATTACAATTTTATCAACTATTCCGCCGTAATATCCTCCAATCATTCCAATAGATAGTCCAATTATTAGAGAAATTAAAACTGCAATAAAACCAATTGAAAGAGATACTCTTGTTCCCAGTATAATTCTTCCAAACACATCTCTTCCAAAACTATCTGTTCCAAATACAAATTTTCTTTGATTTATATATTTTTCTTCAATTTCTTTTACAGAAAGATTTGAAGGGAATAAATCATAATTAGCAAATAATTTTTGATTGCCATAAT
>CABXGL010000047.1 GCA_902511755.1 uncultured Bacteroidota bacterium
TTGTAACTTCTAGTTATAGTTCAGCAAAAAATGAATTAAACAAGATCAATTTTTCTCATTCAATAAATTATGAAAATAAATCAGTAATTTCTTTTTCTGATATTGAATTAATAATAAATGATCAAAATTGGTCTATTAATACAATTACAGATAATAATTTACCAACAATAACATTTTCTAGAAATAAAAAAGACTACAGTTTTCAGAATGCAAATTTTAAAAGTAAAGATCAATATTTGTCTATAAATATTTCTGAAGACAACTATAATTCTAATTATTTCTTTGATTTTAATAATGTAAGTTTAGAAAACTTCACTTCTTCTTCAGATAAGATTTTTTTTCAGTCACTAATTAATGGAAATATAGAACTGATTAAAAAAGATGATTTATATAAGGGGACTTCTTCTTTAAAGATGGATGATTTAAGAGCCAATAATAATTCATTAGGTTCAGCAAATTTAGAAATTAATGCAAGTAATGATTTGAAAAGTTTTGTAATGTCTTTTGATATTATTAATAACTCTCAAAAGACTCTTGGCTTAGAAGGAAATTTTAGTATTGAAGAAGATTTTTATCCTCTTGACATGAAATTGAACATGAGAAACTTTCCTATAATGCCATTTTCTAAAATAGGAGACAATGTAATAACAAATTTTAATGGTTTTTTTAATTCAGATATTTTGATTTCGGGAAATTCTAAAACTCCTAGTTTTACTGGTAAAATCAGAACTAATGATGTTGATTTTTTAATTCCTTATCTAAATGTTAAATATGAACTTTCTAACGATCCTGTTTTTAAATTAACAAATCAATCTTTTGAAATAAATGATTTTAATTTATATAATTCAAAAACAAATACAATTGGATCTTTAAATGGAGTAATAACTCATAATAAATTTAAGAATTGGTTATTAGACTTAAAGATTAATACCGAAAACTTAATGCTTTTAGATACAGATTCAAAAAATGATCCGGTCTATTTTGGT
Organism: uncultured Bacteroidota bacterium; assembly: GCA_902511755.1. GTDB lineage: Bacteria > Bacteroidota > Bacteroidia > Flavobacteriales > Flavobacteriaceae > MAG-121220-bin8. The sequence continues at coordinate 987 of CABXGL010000047.1, forward strand.
AAAGGATTTTTAAATGGATATGCTACAATTATTGGTCCAGGAGAAAATTTAGTTATTGATTTAAAAGGTTCTACTAATAAAGGAACTTTTTTAACTATTCCAATTAAAAAGTCTACAAATACAGGTGATTTATCATATTTAAATTTTGTAAATAATAGAGAAGATGACAGCAAGATTAATATAAAACGAAATGGTCTTAAAATTAATTTGGATTTAGATTTTAATCAAAATGCTAATGTGGAAGTGATTTTAGATCCCGAATCAAATTCAAAGCTTCTTGTTAAAGGAGATGGAAATTTAAATTTTAAAATTAATACTCTAGGAAACTTTAATATTTTAGGAGATTATACAGTTAATTCTGGTTCTTATTTTTATAATAGTTTAGGAATTGTAGATCGTGAATTTATTCTTACTAAGGGATCTACAATAGTTTGGAATGGCAACCCATACATGGCTGATTTAAATATAAATGCAAATTATGAAATTCCTGGTGGAGCTAATCCAGCAATTTTAATTCAGAATACAAGTTTTAATAGAAAAATACCAACTAATTTAGATGTTAATTTATCAGGAAATTTAATTGAAATGAACACTCCAGACTTTAAAATTAATTTTCCTAATACTAGTGGTCCAATAAAATCAGAATTAGAATATTATTTAGTTGATAAGGAAAAGACACAAAAACAAGCTATTTCATTATTATATCAAGGAACTTTTATTGATGAAATTTCTCTTTCCTCTGTTTCTTCTCAAGCTATTACCAATAATTTGTTTCAAAAAGCATCTGGGATTATTGATGATATTTTTACAAGTTCAGATGATAAAATGAATGTTGGGATAAATTATTTAAAAGGTGATAAAAATGCAGCTTCTTCATTGCTGAATAGAGACAGATTAGGTTTAACATTAAAGACTGAAATAAATGAAAAAATATTAATTAATGGTAAAATTGGTGTTCCAGTTGGTGGAGTTGAAGAAAATGTAATAATTGGTAATGTTCAGATTGAGTTTCTCTTAAATAAAGAAGGTAATTTAAAAGCAAGAATTTTTAATAAGGAAAATGAATATCAATATTTTGCTAATGATATTGGATATACACAAGGAATAGGTATTTCATATGACCTAGATTTCGATTCATTTAGAGAGTTATTTAAAAAGGTGTCAAAAGGCAAGAATTAGTTTTTTAAGAGTTGTTTTAAAAATTAGTTTGTAATTTTGTACTAATATTCAAATCAATGAAAATTAAAAAGATTGCAGTATTAACTTCAGGTGGGGATTCTCCAGGAATGAATACGGCATTAAGGGCTGTAGTTAGAACCTGTAGTTATAACAATATTCAATGTGCAGGTGTTTATAGAGGATTTCAAGGTTTGATAAATGATGAAATTAAGACATTAAATACAAGAAGTGTAAGAGGAATAATTAATAGAGGTGGAACTATGTTATATTCTGCTCGCTCTGAGGAATTCAAATCAAAGGATGGTAGAAAAAAAGCATATGAAAATGTAAAAAAACATAATATTGATGCTATAGTAGTAATTGGAGGTGATGGATCTTTTACTGGAAGTTTAATATTTGAAAAAGAATTTAAAATTCCAATTATTGGAATTCCTGGTACAATTGACAATGATCTTTTTGGGACTTCACATACTTTAGGCTATGATACGGCGCTAAATACTGTTATGGAAGCAATAGATAAAATTAGGGATACTGCTATATCTCATGATCGACTTTTTTTTGTTGAAGTCATGGGTAGAGATGCAGGTCATATTGCTTTAAATTCTGGAATTGCAATTGGTGCTCAAGAGATTTTAATTCCTGAATTAAAAATAGGAATAGATGAACTAGTAATTTCATTAAAGAAAAGTAAAAAGGCTGGAAAATCTTCAAGTATTGTTGTTGTTGCCGAGGGAGATGATACTGGAAAAAATGTTTTTGAGTTATCAAAAAGAGTAGAAGAAAAATTTCCAGATTATGAAATAAAAGTTTCTGTATTAGGTCATATGCAAAGGGGCGGTTCTCCTACATGTTTTGATAGAGTTTTAGGTACTAGAATGGGTGTAACAGCAGTTGAGACACTTATAAATGGACAATCATCAAAGATGATAGGATTTAAAGAAGGTAAAATTGTATTAACACCACTGACTGCAGCTATAAAAGGAAATTCTAAAATTAATCCTGAGTTAATAAGAGTAGCTGAAATCATGAATGTTTAAATAATTTGTAAAATTTTCATAATTATAAAAAACAAAAATTAAATTATCAATAAATGATTAAAATAGGAATTAACGGATTTGGAAGAATTGGAAGAATGGTTTTTCGTGCATCACTTGAAAGAAAAGATGTAAAGGTAGTAGGAATTAATGATCTTCTTGATGTGGAACATTTAGCTTATTTATTAAAATATGATTCTGTTCATGGAAATTGTAAAGCAGAAGTTGAAATTAATAATGGGAATTTAATGGTTGATGGAAATTTAATAAGAATTACTTCAGAAAAGGATCCTAAACAAATTAGTTGGGATTCTATTGATGTAGATATTGCTTTAGAATGTACAGGTCTTTTTACATCTTTAGAGAAAGCTAAATCACATATTGATGGTGGTGCTAAAAAGGTAGTGATTTCTGCTCCATCTCCTGATGCTCCAATGTTTGTGATGGGTGTTAATCATCATGAAGCAAATAAAGATCAAATTATTGTTTCTAATGCTTCTTGTACAACAAACTGTTTAGCTCCTGTAATTAAGGTTTTAAATGATAAGTTTGGTGTGGGTGAAGCACTTATGACCACAGTACATGCAACAACTGCCACTCAATTAACAGTTGATGGACCTTCAAAGAAGGATTATAGAGGTGGGAGAAGTTCCCTTCTTAACATTATGCCTGCTTCAACTGGAGCTGCTAAAGCTGTTACTAAAGTAATACCAAGTCTAAAAGGTAAAATAACTGGTATGGCATTTAGAGTTCCAACAGCAAATGTTTCAGTGGTAGATTTAACAGTTAAGCTTGAATCTAAAACAACTTATGATGATGTAATGATGGCTTTAAAAGAAGCTTCAGAAAATGATTTAAATAATATATTAGGTTATACAGAAGATTTAGTTGTCTCTCAAGATTTTATTGGAGATTCCAGAACATCTATTGTTGATTCAAAAGCAGGAATTCAATTAAATGATAGTTTTTATAAGATAATTTCCTGGTATGATAATGAAGCAGGATATTCTTATAAATTAATTGACTTGGCAGTTTATATAAATTCACTATAAATTATTTTATGAAACTTATTGTTGATAGTGGATCTACAAAAACGGATTGGATAGCAATTAATGATAATGGAGAAAAAATTTTCCAAACCCAAACATTAGGTTTAAATCCACAGGTTCTGTCTGAACATATATTAGAAGAAAGAATAAGAAATAACTATGAGATTTATCAATCAAGAAAGGATTTTTCAGATATATATTTTTATGGTGCTGGATGTGGAACAGAACCTCCCAAAAAATTAATTAAAAAAGTTTTCTCTCCCATATTTATAAATGCAAACTTTATAATCAAGGAAGATACTTTTGCTGCTGTTTATTCTTGCTGTAAACCAGGAGAAAAAGCCATAGTCTCTATTCTCGGAACTGGATCTAACTGTAGTTACTTTGATGGTAATAATATTCATCAAAAAGTCACTTCTCTTGGGTATATTTTAATGGATGATGCTAGTGGAAATTATTTTGGAAGGCAACTTTTGAGAGATTATTATTTCAATAATATGCCTCAGGAATTACAAATTAAATTTAAGAATGAATTTAATCTTGAAGCTGAGTTAATTAAAGATCATTTATACAAGAAACCAAACCCAAATACATATTTAGCAAAATTTGCAAAATTTTTAGTTGAAAATAAAGATTTAAAATACTCTAAAGAGTTGATTGCAAAAGGTTTTAATCTATTTATCAACAACCAAATTC
>CABXGL010000048.1 GCA_902511755.1 uncultured Bacteroidota bacterium
CATTGGGGAAGAATTTCTCTTAGGTTTGGACCTGATGATTTTAGAAAAAAATCGATTGATGGATTTGGTGAAGATTGGCCAATTACATATCAAGATATTAAACCTTATTATGATAAAATAGATAAATTAATTGGTGTTTTTGGTAGTAAGGAAAATTTATCTAATGATCCTGATGGGTTTTTTCTTCCCCCACCTAAACCTAGACTACATGAGCTTTTTTACATGAAGGGAGCTAGAAAAAGTAATGTAAAAGTAATTCCTTCTAGATTATCAATTTTAACTAAAAGAATTAATGATGAAAGAAGTGTCTGTTTTTATTGTAATCAATGTGCTAGAAGCTGTATGGCATATGCTGATTTTTCATCTGGTTCATGTTTAATATTTCCAGCTCAAAAATCAGGAGGTCAAATTGATATGTTTCTTAATGCTATGGTAAGGACGGTCACAACAAATGAAGAAGGCAAAGCAAATGGCGTATCGTATATTGATAAATCAGATAATAAAGAATATAAATTAAAAGGAAAAGTTGTTGTCTTAGCTGCTTCTGCATGTAGTTCTGCTCGAATTCTTTTGAATTCTAAATCTAAACAACATCCAAATGGATTGGGTAATACCAGTGATTTAATTGGAAAGTATTTACATGATTCTACGGGTGGCGATATGATGGCATTTATTCCAGAATTAATTGACAGAAAGATTTATAATGAAGATGGTGTAGGAGGAATGCATGTATATTCTCCATGGTGGCTTGATAATAAAAAATTAGATTTTGCAAGAGGATATCATATAGAAGTTTGGGGAGGATTGGGTGCACCATCTTATGGAACAGGGTTTAATGTAAATAGTTTTAATAAATTTTTTGGATTAAAAAAGGCTGGTGGATATGGAAATGTTTTAAGATCAGATATGAAAAAATATTATGGATCAACAATAGGATTATCAGGAAGAGGTGAGTCCATAGCTCAAAAAACTAATTATTGTGAAATAGATCCCGATAAAGTTGATAAGTATGGAGTTCCAATTCTTAGATTTAATTATAAATGGACAGATAATGAGATAAAACAAGCTAAGCACATGCAAGATACTTTTGAAGAGATAATTCATAATATGGGAGGAATTCCATTGTGGGGCAAGCCTGGCAAAAAATCTAATTATGGTATAAATGATCCTGGTTGGATAATTCATGAGGTAGGGACTACTAGAATGGGAAGTGATTCAAAAAATTCAGTAGTTAATCAATTTGAACAGCTTCATGATGTGTCTAATGTTTTTGTAGTTGATGCAGGGCCTTTTGTGTCACAAGCTGACAAAAATCCTACTTGGACAATTATGGCTTTAGCTTGGAGAAGTTCAGAGTATATAATAGAACAATTTAAAAAACAAAATTTTTAATAAAATGAAAAGAAGAGATTCAATCAAAAATATGACTTTAGCATCATTTGGTGCAAGCATTTTTCTTGAATCATGTTATGATATTTCAAGAGAAAAAATTGTAAGATCTCTTACAAGATATGAATATGGAAGAACACCTGAAGAAAAACTTTATGATGACAAACTGTTTGAACAAAAATTTTTTTCAAATGATGAGTTATTAACTTTAGACAAATTATGTAACTTAATTATCCCCCCGAATGATTTTGGATCAATTAAAGAAGCTGAAGTTGTTCAATTAATAGAATTTATGGCAAAAGATATTCCATCCTATCAAGAACCTTTAAGAAAAGGGCTCTCATGGACTAATAATGAAAGTAATAATAGATTTAACAATTTATTTATCGATATTCCTTACTCCTCGCAGAAAGAAATATTAGATGAAATTGCTTATTATGATCCAAATAAAAACATGAATGATCTTCCTGAACCTGTTCAATGGTTTAATCTTTTGAGAAACTTGACTATGACGGGTTATTTTACATCAGAGGTTGGCATTAAGGAACTAGGATATAAAGGAAATACTCCAAATGTTTGGGATGGTGTTCCACAAAATGTATTAGATCAGTATGGGCTATCATATGATAAAGATTGGTTGGATAAATGCATAGATCAATCTAAGAGAAATGATACAGCTATATGGGATAAAGAAGGAAATCTTATTTCATAGAAAATAAAAAACCCTATTTTATTTTTTAAATAGGGTTTTTTATGTGGTACCTCGCAGAATCGAACTGCGGACACAAGGATTTTCAGTCCTTTGCTCTACCAACTGAGCTAAGGTACCATAGCTTGTTTTTTAGAAGAGCAAATATAATTTGTTTTATTAGAGCAACAAAAAATCATGTAAAAAATCTTGTGTATTTTTATCATTTAATAATAAGCCTTTGAATTTAGTCCTAGATATAGGTAATAGTCTTTTAAAAGCAGGTATATTTAAAAATAATAATCTTATTAATTATTGTGAATTTAATCAGGATTATTATTTAAATATTAAATCAATTCTAGATAAAAATCCTATTACTCATTCAATAGTTGCAAATGTTACAGAATCTAAAAATAAATTAATAGAATTATTATCTAAGAAAACTAACTTAATTAAATTTGATTCCTCTCTAAAAGTTCCATTTAAAAATTGTTATCAAACGAAAAATACATTAGGGAAAGACAGAATAGCTCTTGTAAGTAATGCTTCTAAGGAATATCCTAAAGAAAATGTATTGTTAATTGATTTAGGTTCGTGTATAACTTTTGATTTTTTAAATAATAAAAACGAGTATATTGGAGGTAGTATTTCCCCTGGTTTAAGAATGAGATATAGATCGTTAAATAATTTTACAGCTAACCTTCCTTTAATAGACCCTAAAGAGATTGATTGTTTTATTGGGAAAAATACTGAGGATTCAATTCATTCAGGTATAATTAATGGAATTATTAGTGAGTTGAATAGTACTGTGGATAAATATAAAAGTAAGTATAAAGAAATTAGGATAATTTTAACAGGTGGAGATTCTAAATTTTTGTTCAAGAAGATAAAAAATGGCATCTTTGCGAATCAAAAATTTCTAATATTTGGACTTAACTTTTTAATTGAATTGAATAAAAAATAATGAAAAAAAATTTTCAAGCCATTTTCTTGATTTTTACAACATCAATTGCTTTTAGTCAATCAGGTAGTTTATCTCCGTATTCTTTTTATGGAATTGGAGAGAACACTTTTAAAGGGACAATTGAAAATAGATCTATGGGAGGATTAAATGTTTATAGCGATAGTATTCACTTAAATCTTACAAATCCAGCTGCTTACTCCCAAATTGAACTTGTGAATTATTCAGTTGGAGTTGATTATAACAACTCTAGATTAAATTCAGATAATTCAAATGAAAATACTAGTACCGCTAATGTCAATTATCTAGCAGTTACAGTACCAACTAAACATCTTGTTTTTGGTTTTGGAATTATCCCTAAATCATCTGTTGGTTATCTATTACAAAGTACAGATGAATCTAAGACACCTAAACAAGTTGATAGATATGAAGGTAGTGGAGGCGTAAATACAGCATTTCTAACTTTTGGATTTAAAGCTTTTAAAAAAATAAATCTTGGAATTTCTGCAAATTATGAATTTGGAAGTTTAGATCATGCTAATTCAAGAATATTAGAAGGCATAGAATTATATACGAGGGTTGAAAGCAATTCTTCAGTTAGTGGAGTTAATTTTGTTTATTCAACTCTTTTTAGAGAAAAAATATCAAATGATTTGACTTTGCATGCAAGTTATATCTTTAAGCCAAATTCAAAACTATCTTCTAAAAACTCACAAATTTTATATACAATTCCTGGTGATGGATCTTTTGGAGGAGATAGTGAAGAAATTGATTTAGGTGCTTTAAATTTAAAAGAAACAAAAATTACTATTCCTGCCTCAAATTCATTTGGTTTAGGTATTGGAAAAGAAACAAAATGGTTTTTTGGATTTGATTATACTAAAACTAATGGAGGTGGTTTTGAAAATAAATTATTTAATTTAAAAAATGTTGAATATAAGGAAGCTTCAAAGGTTTCATTAGGAGGTTTCTTTATTCCAGATTTCAATTCTTTTACAAGTTATTTCAATAGGATTGTATATAGAGCTGGAATAAGAATAGAAAAAACAGGCCTTCATATTCAAAATGAATCTATTAATGAATATGGTATAAATTTTGGATTAGGCTTACCATTTCAAGGTTTTCAAAATATTAATTTTGGTTTTGAAGTTGGAAAAAGGGGTACAACAAATGCTGGATTGATTCAAGAAAACTTCTTTAGCGTTAGATTAGGATTAACCTTGAATGATCGATGGTTTGTAAAAAACAAGTATAATTGATAAATTTGGCTTCATTTTTGAATGATATACAATGTAAATGTCTAATAATCAAATATAAAATTTGATTTTAAAATATTTTGATGAAAAATTTATATATCTATTTATTATTAGTTTTTAGTATTAATTCTTACACTCAGTCAAAGGAAGAATGCTTATCTAACCTTTCAATATTTGCTGAGTATGCAAAAGTTAAAAATTATGATGCTGCTTACGAACCTTGGCTTAAGGTAAAAGCTGAATGTCCAGATATTAATTCTGCTATATATGTCTATGGTGAAAGAATTTTAAAGTTTTATATTACAAATAGTCAAGGAAATGAAAAAGATGAATATCAAGAAGATCTTTTAGATCTTTACGATGAATGGTTAAAATACTTTTCTAAAACAAAGTCTGGAGCACAACAAGTAGGTAAGATACTAGCAATCAAAGCACAATCTATGCTAGATTATAAGTTAGGCGATAGTAAGGATATCTATGATGTTTATGATGAAGCATTTAATAAGGATTCAAAAAGTTTTACTTCGCCAAAAGGTTTATATAATTACTTTAAAATTTATTTTAACCTTTACAAAGCTGAAACTCCATCTGT
>CABXGL010000049.1 GCA_902511755.1 uncultured Bacteroidota bacterium
ATCCTAATAAATTCCCAAGAGAAATACCTTTTTCTTTTTTAATAATCGCAACAAGTGATGTTACCAACTCTGGCAAACTTGTACCAACTGAAACAACAGAAATTCCTATAATTCTCTCAGTAATGCCAAAGTAACTTGCAATATGAATTGCACCAGCAATAAACCATTCTGAACCGAAATAAAGACATATACCACCAACTATTAATAGAATTATAGATTTATACAATGAATCAACTGATTTAGTATTTAAATCTTCTTCTCCTTTTTTTTGATTTTTAATTAAAAATGCTATGGACGTCACTAAAAATATAATTAATATACCGCCCTCATAAACATTAATTTTTCCATCTAATATTATTATCAAAAAATATAGTGTCGAAAACATCATTATAGGCCAATGCGTTTTATAAATACTTTTTGAAATTTTTATAGGAGAGAAAAAAACAGTTAAGCCCAATACTAAACCTATATTTGCAATATTAGATCCTACAACATTAGAAATTGCTAAATCTGCTGAACCCATTAGAGCAGCTTTAAGACTTACTATTAGTTCTGGTGCTGAGGTTGCTAATGAAACTACGGTCATTCCAATTAAAACCTTTGGAATTTCAAATTTTAGTGAAATAGAAACAGCTGATTTTAAAAGCATATTTGCTCCTACTATTAAAACTATTAAACCACAAAACAATAATAGTAATATATTTAAATCCATAATTAAAGGTTGTAAAGATAAGACATGAATTGTATATTGTAGCAATATGAAAAAAATATTTAAGATTCTTGCATATTTAAATAGATTGATTCTTCCCAGTATGACAAAAAAAAGGTTGGATCCGATAAAAGCTTCAAAGATTCAGCTATTACTAATAGGCTGGAGATATTATATTACAAAAAATAGCTTAGACTAATTTATAACTCTTCAAAAGTCTGAGTTGAGCCAATTGCAGACAATCTAGAATTTAGTGCTTTCTTGTCCTTGTCAGTTATAAAACCTACTATTTTTAATTTAGCCTTATCAACTGCAGATGATCCGTATTTATCAGGAACCACATATGTATAAGACTTTTCATAAGTAGCACCTTTTTTAGTTGAAGAAGAAGCAATATTATCACCTAATGGACTCGTTAAAGCATGTCTTAAAACATCTTCATGTTTAAAGTTAACAAGCGGGTCATCTGAACCATATCCAAAGTCAGCATAATTTCTTTGATCAAGTAATAAATCATCTTCTAAAATAAAGACTCCAAATTTTAAATCAGAAAAATCTTCTGAAAACTTTGCTTTAAATTTTACTGTTAATGTACTTCCACTTATTGAAGATTCAAGAGCTACACCAACTTTAGCATTTGTTCCAGTTAGAGATGTTATCATTGAATTTTGTTCATTCCATTTTGAAGTTCTATTAACCCTTGCATGTGGATATGAGCTAACGCTAAAAGCAGTAGTCATTTCAGTTATTTTAGAATATTGGAGAACATCTCCATAATGTGCAGCTACAACAACTAATTGAGTTGTTAATGTTTTTTTCAACTCATGAAGCTTATAAGCAACTCTAGGACAATACCCACACCATGCACCCGTAAAATCTTCTACTATAACATTTGTCTTGAAATTTTTGGGAGTATTTGCTACATATTTCCAGTTAAACTGAGTAGATGCTACATTTTGATTTCCTGAACCATCAGTAAAGGTATTGGCAGCAATATCAATTGTTTTATCTCCAGCTCCAGCTGGTGTAAAAGTTGCAGAATATGTAGTTCCACTACCAGAAAATGAGCTCAAAGCACCTCCAGAAACCGTAATGTCTCCAACAGCAAAGTCTGATGTTGATTTATTAGATGTAAATTTTAAATCTATAGAGGAATCACTTGTAGAACTTCCATCAGTTACACCACTTGTTGTACTTGTAATTGTCATTATCAGTTGTGATGCTGACACAACCTTAAATGTTGCGGTATTGCTTTTTATTGAATTATATTTACAATAAACGGTAAAGTCTCCTGCTGATGCAGATTTAAATGTATTTCCACTTATTTTAGTATCATTAACAAAAAATTCACAAAAAGAGCTAATATCTTCACTAGCATCACTTGTAGCTTTAAAAACAACATCTGTATTGATATCGTAAGACGCTTCTCCCGATGGAAAAGAAAGTACAATACTTTTAACCTCATTTTGAGGTTTATCTGTTGTATCTTCTCCTACACCTTCATAATCAGCAGAACATGAGATAAATAGAATGGGGAAAATAGTACTTAATATAATTCTATAAAACTTAGCCATATATAAAATCTTAATTCAAATTTAATTATTTTAAAATAAATATTAGCTTTATGATAAATTTAATACTTTGAAACAAATAATTTTTTCTTCCTACTTCCTTTTATTTGTATTTATTCAATCCATTTATTCTCAAGATGTTATCCCAAACATGTATGTGAAAACTATAAATGGAAAGTCAATAAACACTAAATCTACTTACAATAAAAAAGGGTTAACAGTATATAGTTTTTGGGCAACATGGTGCGTTCCTTGTATAAATGAATTAGATGATATTCATAAAGAAATTGAAAAATGGGATGAAGCCGATGTCAAAATAGTTGCTATTTCTACAGATGATTCTAGAACAAAAAGAAGAGTAAGACCAATGGTCAATGGGAAAAAATGGAATTTTGAAATTTTATTAGATGAAAATCAAGCACTTAAAAGAGCATTAAACATTAATGCAATTCCTCATACTATTGTAACAAATGGTAATAGAATAATTTATAGAAGAATAGGATACAAACCAGGTGAAGAAAACCTTTTGTATGAATTTATTTTAAAAACCAACAGTAAAAAGTAATTTAGCTGATGAATAATAAATATGTTTTCTATTTAATATTACTAGTTTTTAATAGTCATATTTTAAATTCTCAAATTTTAAAAAACCTTACTTCTTCTTATGAATCTTATTCAGCATATTATTTAGATGATTCTAAAACGGGTGATTTTAGTTATGAGGATAGGTTTAGGTCTAATAACTATCTAAATTTTAAATCTAGAACTGGAAAATATTGGAATTTTGAATTACAAATTGAGTCTTATTTACCAACTTCACTTTTAAATTATTCCCCAAATTTTGAAGACACGGGAATTTCAACTTTTAAAATAGAATACAATAAAAAAGATCTGAATATTTTACTTGGAAATTTTTATGAACAATTTGGCAGTGGAATGATTTTAAGATCATGGGAAGATAGATCATTAGGAATAAATAACTCTATTAGAGGACTAAATGCAAAATATAGAATAAATGATGAAATTAATTTTACAACTTTAATTGGAAATCAAAAAAAAGGTTTTAAATATTCAAAAGGTTTTATAGTTGGATTTGATTCTGAATTTGATATTTCAAAAATTCTAAAAAACAATTCTACCATTCTTTTAGGATTAAGTTACGTAGGAAGAAACGATCAAAAGACAAAAAGTGATTATTATGATGAGATGACCAATTTATTTTCAGCTAGAATAGATTATTCTTCTTCATTTTTTTATTCTAATCTAGAATTAGTTAATAAATCAAAAAACCCGATAATTATTTTTGGAGGTGTTTCAGATACATTTATTAAAGAGGGATCATCTATATTATTAAATTCTGGATTTTATAAAGATGGTTTAGGATTAGATTTTACTTTTAGAAGATTGGAAAACATGTCTTTGTTTTCTGAAAGAGAAGCTTATGGCAACATTTATAATGAAAGTATAGTAAATTATCTACCAGCACTAACAAAACAACATGATTATTCCTTAGCTAATCTATATGTTTATGCAGCACAACCTAATGTTTCATTTCAAAGTGATAATTTAACTAAAGCTGGAGAAATAGGGATACAGACCGACTTATACTACTTTATTGAACAAGAAACTTTTTTAGGTGGAAAATATGGTACTAGTATAGCTATAAATGCATCTGTTTGGAATAATTTAGATGGAACTTTTGATTTTTCTAATCAAAATTATGATACCGATTTATTTAGCTTTGGAGAAAAATATTTTTCAGAAACAAGCCTTGAAATTAGAAAAAAATGGTCCGAAAAATTTGAAAATATTTTTCTTTATGCAAATCAGTATTATAATAAAAGATTAGTTGAAGAAACCTCTGGTGAAGTAAATTCTAATGTGATAGTACTAGAAAATACCTACAAAATAAATGATAATAAATCTTTAAGATTAGAACTTCAACACCTTTCAACAAAGGATGATACAAAAAATTGGTCAGCTTTTGGTTTAGAG
>CABXGL010000050.1 GCA_902511755.1 uncultured Bacteroidota bacterium
CTCCTTTATAATGACCACAAAGAATTATTAAGTTTCCTTCAATGGATAATTTGTTAGCAATCTTTTGATTTAATATTTCTGCATCTGGAGTCATATATATGATTTCTTTATAATCTCTATCTTTTTTTAAAGAATCAATACATTTTTTTATAGGTTCTATCATCATTACCATACCTGAGCCTCCACCAAACTGATAATCATCAACTTGTTTTCTTTTGTTTGAAGCATAATCTTTTAAATCATGAAAATTAATTTCTACAATTTTTTTTTCAACTGCTCGTTTAATTATAGAAGCATTAAATGGACTTTCTATTAGTTTAGGTAAAACACTTATTATATCAATTCTTAACATATTATTTATTCGAAAATTAATCTTTCTTTTTCTCCAGTAGGACTAACAAAAGTAATTTGGTTAATTTTTGTATCATTTATGAAATTAGAAATATCAGCTGTATTATTTATTGCTTCACCATTTATTTCTGTTAGAACATATCCTGGCGAAATCCCCATTCTATATAAAGTATTATTTCTATGATTTAAAACTTTTACTCCATTTTTTAATTCTAATTTAGCCAATTCACCTTTAGACATGTTTTTTAATTGCATTCCGTAGAATTCAATAGTTTCATTTTTTTCTAAAGTTACCTTGAGTTTTAGGCTATTACCATTTCTTTTTACACCTACTAAAACTACATCTCCAGGTCTTTTAGTACTTAAGTAACCAGAGAGATCAGAAAATTTGGCAATTTTTAAGCCATCTAAACTTAAAATAACATCACCTTTTTTAATTCCAGCAATTGCAGCACCCATTGCTGGTTCTACATCATTTACATAAAAACCTTCAGTTAATGAAATGCTTAATTCATCGGCATTTCTAGAGTTTAATCCAAAACCTGTAACACCTAATAATCCTTTTTGAACATTTCCAAATTCAATAATATCTTCAAATATTTTTCTAGCAACATTACTAGGAACTGCGAAAGAATAACCTACAAAGCCACCAGTTCCACTAGTAATAGCTGTATTTATACCAATCAAATCTCCATTAGTATTTACCAATGCACCTCCACTATTTCCTGAATTTACAGCAGCATCTGTTTGTATAAATGATTGATTTTTTGAGTCGTAGTCATTTAAATCTCTAGATTTTGCACTTATAATTCCTGCAGTAACAGTTGAAGTTAAATTATAAGGGTTTCCAACTGCAAGAACCCATTCTCCAATTTTAGTTTGATCTGAATCAGCAAACCTTATGTATGGAAAAGTTTTATTACTATCTATTTTTAAAACGGCTATATCTGATAATTCATCTTTTCCAATTAATTCTGCTTGATATGTTTTGTTATTATTAGTTGTAACTTCAATAGTAGTAGCATTTTCAATTACATGATTATTGGTTATAATGTACCCATCTTTTGAAATTATTACACCAGATCCCATTCCAATTCTAGTTCTATTGCTTCTACTATTATTAAAATAGTCCCAAACTGAAGAAGATCCGCTTGAAATACTTGTGTTTTTAACATGAACTACTGAATTTATAGTTTTCTCTGCGGCAATAGTAAAATCAATATTTGAATTTGAATTTATTGTAGGACTAGGATCATAGGAAATGTTTACCATCCTATTTTCAGAATCTAATTTGTCTTGAACTATATTATGATCATAATTTAAATTATGAATAAAAAGAGCAATTACACCACCAATAATAGAGATTACAAAAGGAATTATAAGTTTTTTCATTTTTATTAAATTTTATTACAAAATTAATTTTTAAATTAATAGAAAATATTTTTTTAACTACATTTTAACAGCATTTAAAGAGTATATCTAAAATTTATAACTTCAATCATCTTTTTTTATCTTCGTATCCTAACCTAATGAAAATAAAATTTCAAAAATATCAAGGAACAGGAAATGATTTTATTATAATCAATAATAATAGACTTTCTTTTCCTAATAGAAATAAAGATTTAATAAAATGTCTTTGTGATAGGAAATTTGGTATTGGTTCAGATGGTTTAATTTTAATTAATCCTTCTGCAGAAACAGATTTTGAAATGGTTTATTTTAATTCTGATGGGAATTTAGGGTCAATGTGTGGCAACGGGGCAAGATGTTCAGCAAAATTTGCGCAGAATCAAAAAATTATAAAAAGTAATACCATTTTTAATGCATGTGATGGGAAACATTCTGCTGAAATTATTGAGAATAATATCTTTCTCTCTATGAAAAATGTAAGTAATATCAAACCTTATAAAAAAGATTTATTTATAGATACTGGATCCCCTCATTATATTAAAACAGTAGATGATTTAGAAAAATATGATGTATATAAGGAAGGTAAAAAGATAAAAAATAGTTCTAAGTTTAATAATTATGGTGGAGTTAATGTAAATTTTGTGCAAGTTATTTCTAATTCTGAATTTTATGTTCGAACATTTGAAAGAGGAGTTGAAGATGAAACACTTTCGTGTGGTACAGGAGTAACTGCTGTGGCTCTTGCTATGTTTCATTTAAAAAAAACTAATTCAAAAAAAATAAAAATAAAAACTAGAGGAGGAGACTTAAAAGTCAACTTTAATGTCTCTAAAAATGGTTACACAGATATAAAATTGATAGGAAGAGTTGAAATGATATTCTCAGGTGAAATCGAAATATAAATGGAAAATAAAAAATTATATAAAAACATTATTTCTATTGGGATTTTAAGTTTTTTGTTTATATCCTCTGCAGTTCTTTTTAACTATTATAAAACTTATTATTCCGATAATACAAATTTTAATGATGAATCTGTTTTTATTTATATTAAATCTGGAACAGGTTTAAATCATTTACAAAAACAAATCACCCCTTTTCTAAAAGATTCCTCAACATTTTTCAATGCTGCATATAAAACCAAGTATGTATTAAATATAAAAGCTGGTAAATATGAAATAATAAAAGGTTTTTCAAACAAACAAATTATTAATTCACTAAGATTTAAAAATATTCCTGTTAAAGTAACTTTTAATAATATGGAGCGAATAGAAAATTTAGCTTCAAGAGTTTCTAAATTTATTGAAGTCGATAGTTTGAGTTTAATGAATTCATTTTATGAAAAAACGTTTTTAGAAAATAATGATTTAAATACTGAATCTGTGTTTTCTGTTTTTTTACCTAATACTTATGAATTTTACTGGAATACTAATGCAGATGAATTTAGAGATAAGATGCTTGATCAATTTAATTTATTTTGGAATATTTCAAGAAAAGAAAAGGCTAAATCTTTAAATCTAACTCCAATACAGGTCTCTGTCTTAGCTTCAATTGTCCAGCGTGAAACTCCTAAGTTAGATGAAAGACCTACCATTTCAGGAGTCTATTATAATAGGTTAAAAAAAAGAATGAAATTACAAGCTGATCCAACAGTTGTTTATACCATTAAACAAAAAAAAGGGTTTGATAAAAAAATAAAAAGAGTTTTATATAGAGATTTAAAAATAAAATCTCCTTACAATACTTATTTACATAAAGGTTTACCACCAGGTCCAATTTATATGCCTGATATAAGTTCCATTGAATCAGTTTTAAATTTGCAAGAGCATAATTATTTGTTTTTTGTAGCTGATGTTAAAAGGCCAGGATACCACATGTTTGCCAATACTCTTTCTCAACATAATAGAAATAAAAGACAATATATTTCTTGGCTAAGAAAGAATAAAATAAGGAGATAATAACTTGATTTACAGATAATTAAAATTTTATGTATGTTTGCATCACATTTTTTTATTTATAAATGATAAAAAGATTTGAAATAAACATAATGTTTCTCTTTTTAGTTCTATTTTTAAATAGTTCTTTCCACTCCCCAACTTTTAATTTAAAATATAAATCATATTCTAACGAAGAATATACGGTTTCTAATAAGCCAATAGAATATTTTCCTAATGTTATTTATTTAAATAGAGATTTTACAGGATTTAAAGAACTTTTAGCTTTTAAGGAATCAGGAGGGTCGTATTCACGAATTAATAAATATGGATATATGGGAAAATATCAGTTTAATTTAAATACGTTAAAAATGTTTAAGGTTAGAAATGGATTAAATTTCATTAATAGTCCTGAACTTCAAGAAAAAGTTTTTTTATTAAATGTTCAGCGAAATAAA
>CABXGL010000051.1 GCA_902511755.1 uncultured Bacteroidota bacterium
TTCAATAATAGAATTTTTAGCAATAAAAAAGGCTATTAATAAAGTTGCAAATCCACCTACCCAAATGCCTGGAATATTTTCTAGAAATAAAAAATAATCATAAAAAGCATGAAAAATAATAGGAATTAATAAAGATAAGATTAAGTATAAAAATTTATTTTTTTCTTCTGTTTTGGCTTTCCCTAGGTAATAACCCATTATAACAGCAAAAACAAAATGTGCAGGAACTGCTGAAAGCATTCTTAATATTGCTAATGTTGCTGAACCTTGCATAACAAAAGCTAAATTTTCAGCTGTAGCAAACCCCATTCCTACAAAAACAGCATATACAATTCCATCAAAAGGTTCATCAAAATTTTTATTAGGATATAGAATTAAAATTACTACCAAAAACTTTAATAATTCTTCTGTAATTGAAACAGATAAAGCTTCTTCTCCTACTCTTAAAAGATTATTTTCAAGATTTATAGAACTAAATAAAAATTCTAAAATATCTACATCTAAATGCAAATTCATAGCTCCAAATATGAATGCAAGTGCAAGTAACCACAAGGGCTCTTTATCATATTCGTCTAAATAATAAATGAGTACCATGATAAATATTCCTGGAGAGATAGAAAGAGTAACTAAAAGTAAATCAAACCAGTCAAATCTATTTATTAAAATTAAAGGGTAAAATAATGCTAAATATAAAGCTGTTATTATTGCTGATGCCCCAATGCTATTTAATAGAATTTTCCTCATTAATTTAGAATTTTAATGACACCATCCATTCATCGTATGCTTTATAGTCTTTTCCTTCAGAAAATGCTCTTGCCCATCCAAAAGAAAATGTTGAAGATAAATGAGAGAACATAACAAGCTTAGTGTCAATTTGAAATCCAACATTTCTAAAGGTCTCACTATATTCTTTATCTGATTTTCCAATATTTTTTGTAAATAAACTTCCTGCAAAAATTGTTGGATGCGCATAGGTGGCAAATAAGTTAAAGAATCCAAATTTCCTATACCTTATAGCTGGTAAAAGAAGCTCTAAAGTAGCTTTGTAATAACTTTTTGCTATGATGCTTTTTTCAGAATCATAACTTAATCCTGCAAATGAAAAGGGTGCTCTATACATTTTTGAAGAGGCGTTATCGATATAGTTGTTTCCAAATGATGCAAAACCAAATCTAGTAAATGGATTAACATCATTGGAAAATGAATTTCCAAATGAATTTCTTAGCCATAATGAAGTGTGTTTAGCCGGTAATTGAAATCCAAAATCTAAATTTCCGTAAATTTTTGGAAAGAAATTACCTTCAGTCATAGCAGAGGATATGGTTAGTGCTGACTTAATTCCCTTTTCTGCATCAACAGCTCCTACAGATCCTTTTAGATTTCTGTAAACAAAGGATGAATAAAAATTATAAAAAAGATTAGTATTGAAATCTTTGTTGGCAAAATTAATTTGTTGAAATTCTGGCGATTGATTTAAACCATAATATCCACTTAATCCTAGATTTAAATCTAAATTTTTTGGAGAATCGTAAACAAGAGAATGATTTATATCCAATCCAAAATTTAAACCTTTTCTTGATCTTTTAGTTGGACCAAATAAATCATAAAAATCAGCCTTATTGTAAGATGCAAATAGATTATATGTTCCTGATAAAAAACCAGTTAATTTTGATGTAGAATAGTTTATAGAAGCATGAATCTCCTCATCTTTATCAATATCTCCAATAGAATCATCAAGGTTATTTTTCCAACTATTTGGTGTGTATGAGAATTCAAGGTCAACTGACTTTAATCCCAATGGATCTTGATACTTGTACTTATAACCAACCCCAACCTTATTTTTATATCCTACAACAATTGGATAGGAGTAATTTAATTTTATTTCCTTTTTTGGAAAATATAATCCTTCTTTTGGATCAATTTTACTTTCATCAAAATTTGTAGGATTTGGAACATCTTTTTTCCAATCTTTTAATTCAGGATATTTTTTCACTGTATTATTACCTAAAAAATCTATTCCGGAGACCTCTATATTATTTAATTTTTTAACAAATACAGGAACAAAACCATCACTAGTGTATTTAAAAGAAAAAATCTTTTGCTTATCTAATGGAATAGGCCTAAAATATCCAGTTATAGCATTTGTTAATATTTCAATTTCTAGACTTTTTGCATCAACTTTAAAAATATTACTAACTCCAGAATAATAAGATGATCCCATTAAATATTTTCCATCATCAGAATATTTAAAACTCTGAGGAGAGGAAACATCAAAATTAAACACCTCTTCATACTTAATATTTTCTTTATCACCTTTTGATAAAGAATTCATGTCATAAATGTTAAGATATTGATTTCCGTTTAAATCAGTTACAGCAGCGCTCAAATTTAAACCATCAGGAGAAATATCTATATCAAACATGTCTGAGCCATATGATAAGGTATATTTCTGTTTCCAGGTACTGTATTGCTTAGTTGGATTTTCTTTATCGAATTTAGGTATTTTAACAAGAGTACTTACACCATTCATATGTTTTACTCCCCAAATAGATTCATCTACTTTATTAAATGCTAAATCGCCTACTCTAAAGTCTTCTTGTAATAGTTTTGATTTACCGTTTCTTAAGTTATATGAGTTTAAATCTCTTTTATCATCATTATCTGTTGTGTAAAAAAGTAAATCATTTTTTTCATCATAAATAAGTGAAGTAACATTAAATAGAGTAGGACCCTTAACATCCTGAAGTCTTTTTATTTTTCCAGAATCTAAGTCTATTTCTGCTATATGAGGAATTTTACCAGGATAATTAACCGCAACATAGATTTTATTTCGTTTCTTATCATGATAAGCATGAGATACCCCACCTAGTACTTTATCTGTTATTAATTCATCTTCACTTATTGGATTTTCTTTTAATTTTTTAATATTCTCTTTTTGGAATTCTTTTTCAAATGCAATCCAATTATCCCATGATTTTGATATAGGAAACCCATATACATTTTTAAAATTATTGACAAATCCTCTTTTGCTTCCATCTTTTCTTTTTATCCATTCTATTAATTTAGTTGGACCATATTCATGAGCCAAATAACTTACATATCTTGTCCCGTAATAATAAAAATTTGCTTTAGACATAAAGTCTGCTGAAGTTCCCGCAGATGCTAAGCCTTGAGCGGAATAAATTCTGCTATTTTCAAGAACCCTAGTTCTAAAGAACATCTCATCATAATTCCCTAAAGCATTCCCTTTTCCACCATCCATCCAGGTTTCTACGAAAACAGCTATTCCTTCATGTAACCATCTTGGAGAATAATATCTTGGACTTGTTAAATAACTATAAAATATAGAAATAGGGTGGTCATTAGAGCTTTTTACTTTTCCATTAAATAATTTTCGATAGAATAGATCACTCTTTGAAGCATTATCTAAAGCGGCAATATGAACAAGCTCATGATTCATTATTGAAAAAACCCTTTCTCCTGCTATACTTGATTCAAATGCATAGTTTAGGGGTGAGACACAAGTAAAAATCAAATTTTTAGGTAAAGATGTTGCTCCTCCATTTCCGTAATCACCAAAGTCTTGAAACATTACAAATATTTTTTCTTTTGGATTGTAATCAAACAAATTTCTATGAAAATCTAAAGCATTGTGTGAACATCTTATAGCATGTTTTAATACAAAGTTAAATTGTGGGTTAAGACTTATAACATCAAAATCTTTTGTTTCAATTTTATTGAATTGAGAATTGGACTTATTTATAAAAAATATAAGAAGAGTAAAAAAGAGGAATTTTTTCATATTTGAATTTATGAGTTTTTGATCAAAAAAAAAAGGAGAAAATATAATTTTCTCCTTTTTTAATAATTAATAATTATTTATTAATAATCAGCTGACATCATACTCTTTTGAAAGTCAGGAGCAGCTAACATTTTTTGAAATTCTGGTGCAGCCATCATTTTATGAAAATCAGGTGCAGCCAATAGTTTTCCA
>CABXGL010000052.1 GCA_902511755.1 uncultured Bacteroidota bacterium
GGAAAAATAGCTGAAATGCAAACAGGAGAAGGTAAAACTCTTGTAGCTACACTTCCTGTGTATTTAAATGCATTAACTGGAAATGGTGTTCATCTAGTTACAGTAAATGATTATTTAGCAAAAAGAGACAGTGCATGGATGGCACCAATTTTTGAATTCCATGGACTAACTGTAGATTGTATTGATCATTATAGTCCAAATTCTGAAGGCAGAAAAAAAGCATATGAATCAGATATTACATATGGAACTAATAATGAATTTGGATTTGATTATTTAAGAGATAATATGGCTCACTCATCATCTGATTTAGTACAAAAAACTCATAGCTATGCTATAGTAGATGAAGTAGATTCTGTTTTGGTTGATGATGCAAGAACTCCATTGATAATTTCAGGACCAGTTCCTAAAGGAGATATTCATGAATTTGACGAGTTAAAACCAAAAATAAATTCAATCGTTCAGCAGCAAAAACAATTATTAACACAAATTTTATCAAAAGCTAAAAAATTAATTAGTGAAGGTAATAATGAAGATGGTGGATTTCATCTTTTACAAGTTTTTAGAGGATTACCAAAAAATTCTGCATTAATTAAATTTCTTAGTGAAGAAGGTGTAAAACAATTATTGCAAAAAACAGAAAATTTTTATATGCAAGATAATAACCGAGAAATGCCAAAAGTTGATGTGGATCTTTTCTTTGTTATTGATGAAAAAAACAATCAAATAGAGTTAACTGATAAAGGAATAGATAGTCTATCTGCTGATAATCAAGATTCTAATTTTTTCATTCTCCCTGATTTATCCACTGAGATTGCCAATATAGAAAATCAGAATTTAGAAGTTAATAAGGAAGTAGAAGAAAAGGAAAAAATATATACAGATTTTAGTATAAAAAGTGAAAGAATTCATACTATTAATCAATTATTAAAAGCCTATACCTTATTTGAAAAAGATACCGAATATGTAGTTATGGATAATAAGGTTAAAATTGTTGATGAACAAACGGGTAGAATAATGGATGGTAGACGTTATTCTGATGGACTTCATCAAGCAATAGAAGCCAAAGAGAATGTAAAAATTGAAGATGCAACACAAACTTTTGCCTCTGTTACTCTACAAAATTATTTTAGAATGTATAAAAAACTTTCTGGAATGACAGGAACTGCCATAACTGAAGCTGGAGAATTTTGGGATATATATAAATTAGATGTTATGGAAATTCCCACTAATAAACCTATAGCTAGAAAAGACCACAATGATTTAATCTATAAAACTAAAAGAGAAAAATATAATGCAGTAATTGAACATGTATCTGAAATTTCCAATTCAGGAAGACCTGTATTAATTGGAACAACATCAGTTGAAATTTCAGAATTACTAGCAAGAATGCTTTCAATAAAAAAAATAAAACATAATGTTTTAAATGCTAAACTTCATAAAAAAGAAGCCGATATAGTAAGTGAAGCTGGAAATGCAGGAGTTGTTACAATTGCTACAAATATGGCTGGTCGAGGAACAGATATTAAAATTAATGATCATGTTAAGTCAAATGGTGGACTAGCAATCGTAGGTACAGAAAGACATGATTCAAGAAGAGTAGATAGACAGCTTAGAGGAAGATCTGGTAGACAAGGTGATCCTGGGAGCTCACAATTTTATGTATCATTAGAAGATAATTTAATGAGATTATTTGGATCTGACAGAGTTGCTAAAATGATGGATAAAATGGGATTAGAGGAAGGTGAAGTTATACAACATTCTATGATGACCAAAACAATAGAAAGAGCACAAAAAAAAGTTGAAGAAAATAACTTTGGAATTAGAAAAAGATTATTAGAATATGATGATGTAATGAATGCTCAAAGAGAAATTATATATAAAAGAAGAAAACATGCTTTAGAAGGATATCGTTTAAAAGTTGATATAGCTAACATGATTTATGATACAACTGAAATCATAGTTCAAAATAATAAAATCTCAAATACTTATAAAGACTATGAGTTTGATATAATTAGATACTTTTCTATTAGTTCAGAATTTACAGAAGAAGAATTTGAAAAAACAGAAAACAATGATATTGTTTTTAAAACTTATAGAAGTGCATATGATCATTATAATTCAAAAGTTAAGTCAAGTGCTGAAAAAGTTTTTCCAGTTATAAAAAACGTTTATGAAAACCCTTCTAATAATTTTGAAAGAATTGTAGTTCCTTTTACCGATGGCAAGAAAACACTTAATGTTGTCTCAAACTTAAAATTAGCCTATGAATCAAAAGGGGAAACATTAATAAACGATTTTGAAAAAAATATATCCTTAGCTATTATAGATGAAACATGGAAAAATCATTTAAGAAAAATGGATGAATTAAAACAATCTGTACAATTAGCAGTTCATGAACAAAAAGATCCATTAGTAATTTACAAGTTTGAAGCATATAAATTATTTGAATCAATGCTTAATGAAATTAATAAAGAAATTATATCCTTCTTGTTTAAAGGAGAACTTCCATCAAAAGATCCTTCAGAAATTAGAGAAGATAGGAGAATAAGGAGAAAACAGAAACTTAATTTATCTAAAGAAGAAGTTCTAAATAGTGATGAATTAGCCTCAATAAACAGAACTGCAGGACAAAATGTTTCATCAAGAAATCAACCTATTGAAACTATTGTTAGAGAAACCAAAAAAATAGGCAGGAATGAAAAAGTTACAATAAAAAATATTTCAAATGGTGAACAAAAAACATTGAAATATAAAATTGCTGAAAATCATTTAAAAAATGGAGATTGGATATTAGTAAATGATTAAAATAAAGAAATGAATATAGTTGTTATAGGTCCATATTTTCCATATAGAGGAGGTATTTCAGACACAAATCAAGAACTATGTGAAAATCTTCAAAAATTAGGACATTCAGTAATAGTATTTACTTTTAGTTTACAATATCCATCTATTTTTTTTCCCGGTAAAACACAGTTATCTAGTGAATCTATATCTCCAAAAATTAAAGCAAAAAGAATTATTAATTCCTTAAGTCCTTTTAATTGGATTTTAACTGTAAAAAAAATAAACAACATTGACCCTGATATGTTGATTAGTTGTTATTGGACACCCTATATGGCTCCATGTTTTTCATTTATTAATAGGTTTATTAATAAAAAAATTAAAAAAATTGGATTAATTCACAATGCATTTCCACATGAAAATAATTTATTACAAAAAAAATTATTAAAATTTTATTTAAATAGTATTGACAAGCATATTACTTTTTCTAAAAATGTAACAAATCAAATAAATAAAATATATAATGTAAAAAATGGGATTACATTATTCCTCCCTATTCCAAAAAAGTTTGGGGA
>CABXGL010000053.1 GCA_902511755.1 uncultured Bacteroidota bacterium
TTCCAGAAAAGGAATTTGTTTTAAATGCTTCAAAATGTGGAGGGTATTTTTTTACAAGGTATATGGTTGATGCTATTTCAAAAGTTTATCAATATGATTACTCTGGCAAAATGATAAGAGAAATTAAGCTTCCAGGAATTGGAAGTGCAAGAGGTTTTGGAGGGAAAAAAAATCAAGATGAATTATATTTTAGTTTTTCCAATTATTATACTCCATCTACAACATTTAAATATAGTGTGAAATCTGGGGATTATAGAGAATATTGGAAACCTTCAATTGATTTTGATTCTAACAATTATGAATCCAAACAAATTTTTTATAATTCAAAAGATGGCACAAAGGTTCCTATGATTATAACATTTAAAAAAGGTTTAGACTTAGATGGCAAAAACCCAACTATTTTGTACGGCTATGGAGGATTTAATATAAGTAGAACACCTGGTTTTAGTGTTGCAAATACAGTATGGATGGAACAAGGAGGAGTATATGCAGTACCAAATATTAGAGGTGGGGGAGAATATGGGAGAAAATGGCACGATGCAGGGGTTCAAACAAATAAACAAAATGTTTTTGACGATTTTATTGCTGCTGCTGAATACTTAATTGAAAATAAATATACATCTTCTGAATTCTTAGCAATAAGAGGAGGTTCAAATGGAGGGCTTTTAGTTGGTGCCACAATGACTCAGCGACCTGATTTGATGAAAGTAGCACTACCTGCAGTTGGAGTTTTAGATATGTTACGATATCATAAGTTTACCGCTGGTGCAGGATGGTCATATGATTATGGTACTTCTGAACAGTCTAAAGAAATGTTTGAATATTTAAAAGGATATTCTCCTGTTCATAACGTTAAAAACAATATAGCTTATCCTGCAACATTAATTACTACGGGAGATCATGATGATAGAGTAGTTCCAGCCCATTCTTTTAAGTTTGCAGCAGAACTTCAAGATAAAGATGCTGGCTTAAATCCTGTTTTAATAAGAATAGAAACTAATGCAGGTCATGGATCAGGAACACCAATATCTAAAACAATTGATCAATATGCTGATATTTTTGGATTTACTTTGTATAATATGGGTTTTAAAGTACTTCCTGAAAAAACTAAAACTAAAATAAAAGGATAGTTAATCTTAATAATTAAAATAATAATTAAATGAAAAATCCAAAATTCTTTTTAATCCTTTTTTCTTTCATGTTTTTAAGTTGTGATTCTAAAAAAAATATAAGTTTAGAAATAAATGAAGTCTTTGAAAATTATTATCAAGAAAATTTAAAATTATACCCTTTAAATGCAACTAGACAAGGAAATATGCTTTATAATGATTTTCTTCCAAATAACTTAACGGATGAATTTAGAAATAAAGAAAAAATATATTATTCAAATTATTTTAATCAATTAAAAAATTTTGATGATAATAAATTAAATAAGGATGATAAATTAAGTAAAAAAGTTATGCTATGGGAATGTTCTAGAAATTTAGATAGATTAAATTTTAATGAACACCTTACTCCAATTAATCAGATGTGGACTTTGCAGCTGGATATAGGTCAATTTGCCGCTGGGTTAAGTGCTCAGCCATTTAAAACAGTAAAAGATTATG
Organism: uncultured Bacteroidota bacterium; assembly: GCA_902511755.1. Classification (GTDB taxonomy): domain Bacteria; phylum Bacteroidota; class Bacteroidia; order Flavobacteriales; family Flavobacteriaceae; genus MAG-121220-bin8. Next base: position 1,608 of record CABXGL010000053.1, read on the forward strand.
ATAACTGGCTTAAAAGATTAGATGACTATTTGTTTTGGTTAAAGAGTGCTGAAGAAAGAATGAGAGAAGGAATTAGCAATGGACATGTATTACCTAAATCATTAATTAAAAAAGTTATTCCTCAACTAGAAGTAATTTTGAATTCTGATCTAAATGTTAATTTGTTTTATAGTCCAGTTAGACAATTTCCTTCGTCTTTTACTGATAAAGAAAAATCAATTTTAAAAAATGATTATAAAAACATGGTATTAAATAAGATCATTCCTTCATATAAAGTTTTGTATGATTTTATGAAGAATCAATATCTAAAACATGGAAGAGATTCTAGTGGAATAGATGCCTTAAAAGATGGATTAAAATATTATGACTATTCTATTAAACTATACACCACAACCAATATGAGTTCAGATGAAATTCATAAGTTGGGCCTTAGTGAGGTTGATAGAATATCTTCAGAAATGGAATCAATAAAAGATAAAGTAGGTTTTAAGGGAAATTTAAAATCTTTTTTTAATTATGTTAGAGAATTAGATCAGTTAATTCCTTTTGATAAACCAAGTCAAGTAATAGATAACTTTAATGGTATTCATGCAAAAATGATAGATAAGGTAAATTCCTTGTTTGGATTACAACCTAAAACTCCATTTGAAGTCAGACGAACAGAAGCGTTTAGAGAAAAATCTGCCAGTGCACAATATAATCCAGGTTCATTAGATGGCACAAGACCAGGTATTTTTTATGTGCCAATTCCAGATGTAAAAAAGTATAACTTTTTCTCTGACGAAGATCTTTTTCTTCATGAGGCTATTCCTGGACATCATTTTCAAATTTCATTACAACAAGAAAATGAATCTTTACCTTCTTTTAGAAAAAGTCTTTGGTATAGCGCTTATGGAGAAGGATGGGCATTATATTCTGAATCATTGGGTGAAGAATTAGGTTTGTATGATGATCCATACCAATATTTTGGAATGCTAAGTGCAGAAATGCATAGAGCAATTAGGCTTGTTGTAGATACTGGAATTCATACAAAGGGATGGTCTAGAGAAAAAGCAATACAATATTCTTTAGACAACGAAGCTGAATCAGAAGCTAGTATTACATCAGAGATTGAACGTTATATGGCTAATCCAGGTCAAGCATTGTCATACAAAATAGGTCAATTAAAAATTCGTGAATTACGGTCTAAGGCTGAAAAAAAATTGGGAGAAAAATTTGATATAAAAACTTTTCATGAAAAAGTTCTTGAATCAGGTTGTATCC
>CABXGL010000054.1 GCA_902511755.1 uncultured Bacteroidota bacterium
ACGGGAATAGTTCTGAACCTTACAAAGAATTGGATAAAGTAAACCCAATTGGTGTTTATGGAGAAACGAAAAGAACAGGGGAGCTTTTTGTTATTGGTAGTAATATTGATTCAATTGTAATTAGAACTTCTTGGTTATATTCTTCATTTGGTAACAACTTTCTGAAAACTATGCTTGGCTTAGGAAGTGAAAAAGACTCATTAAATGTTATTTGTGACCAGATTGGTAGCCCTACATATGCCAAAGATTTAGCTAAAACCTGTTTGGATATACTATCAAGATCAGAGCAGTTAAGTGAAAAAGGTAAAGTTTATCATTATTCAAATGAGGGTGCTGCGTCTTGGTACGATTTTGCCATTTCTATTATGGAATTTAGCCTAATTAATTGTAAAGTTAATCCAATACAAACTGAAGATTACCCTGCTTTAGTAAAAAGACCAAAGTATTCAGTGCTTAACAAAACAAAGATCAAAGAAGATTTTAAAATTGAGATTCCATATTGGAAAGATTCATTAAAAAAGTGTATCGTTAAACTAGAAAAATGAAAAATATATTAGTTACTGGTGGTGCAGGTTTTATAGGCTCGCACCTGGTTAGATTATTAGTTAATAAATACCCTCAGTACCACATTGTAAATATGGATGTACTCACTTATGCAGGTAATCTTGAAAATTTAAAAGATATTGAGCATAAGGAAAACTACACATTTGTAAAGTGTGATATTTGTGATCTCAAAAAAGTCAAAACTATTTTTAACGAATATAATATTGATAGCGTTATTCATTTGGCCGCTGAATCACATGTAGATCGTTCTATTGAAGATCCTTTTTCTTTTGCACAAACTAATGTGATGGGAACACTTAGTTTACTACAAGCGGCAAAAGAATATTGGATTGATAATTACTCAGGTAAACTGTTTTATCATGTGTCTACCGATGAAGTTTATGGTTCATTAGGAGATGATGGTTTTTTTACAGAAACCACAAAATACGATCCACACTCACCTTATTCTGCATCCAAAGCATCTTCAGATCATTTTGTAAGAGCTTTTGCAGATACCTATGGATTACCAATTGTTATTTCAAATTGTTCTAATAATTATGGTTCCTATCAGTTTCCAGAAAAACTCATTCCTTTATTCATAAACAACATTATAAATAATAAACCTTTACCTGTCTATGGAAAAGGAGAAAATGTTAGAGATTGGTTGTTTGTAAACGATCACGCAAGAGCTATTGATGTTATTTTCCATAAAGGAAAATTAGGAGACACTTATAATATTGGCGGATTTAACGAATGGAAAAACATTGATTTAATAAAAGTGATAATTAAAACGGTAGATCGAATGCTCGCAAGAGAAGAAGGGTCATCAGAGAAACTAATAACATACGTTACTGACAGAGCTGGTCATGATTTACGCTACGCAATTGACTCTTCAAAATTAAAAAACGAATTAGGATGGGAACCTTCTTTGCAGTTTGAAGAAGGTGTTGAAAAGACTGTCAAGTGGTATTTAGACAATAAAGAATGGATGGATCGTGTTACATCAGGTGATTATCAAGAATATTATAAAAAAACATATAATTAGATTAAACTTTTTTAATTACGTATTCTACAACTCCCCATATAATTAACTCATTTTCTTCTTTTAGTTCAATAGGCTTATATTTTTTATTTTCGGGCATTAAATAAAGTCTATTCTTTTCCTTTTTTATTCTTTTAACAGTAAACTCTCCATCCACTAAGCAAACTGCTATTTTCCCGTTTTCCGGATTTAATGACCTATCTATTACAAGTAGATCTCCATCATCAAGTCCTGCCCCAACCATTGAGTCTCCACTAACTCTTGCATAAAAGGTTGCTTCTTTGTTTTTTACTAATTCTCTGTCTAGACTTATTCTAGTTTCTTTAAAGTCATCTGCAGGAGAAGGAAAACCTGCTGATATCCCCTCCTCAGCAAGCCACTGTCCCAATCCATTTTCTTTTTTTGGAATAAAAAATTCAAGCTTATTTTCTTTATTCATCCTTTAATTGATATTGTTTCGTTTAGTTCCGTAGTATATCTTGAAGAAAGCTTAGTTTGTTTCATTTTCCAAATTCTCTTAAGGTCTTGACTAGCTAATTTTACTTTACTAGGACCTTCTTTTTTTGCTATAAAATCTAAAGTTTTCATCAGAACTTGATGTTTAGGGTTTTCTTTTTCAAATATATTGAGTTGTGTTTTATTATTTGGAACGAGTCCCATTACGATCACCCCAGCTTTTTTATATTCGACGTCTTTTTTATAGATTTTCTTTAGTCCTTCAACGGCGTATTTACTTATTGTTATACTAGAGTTTGATCCGTAAGGCAAAGTTATCACTATCCCATTTCGATATTG
>CABXGL010000055.1 GCA_902511755.1 uncultured Bacteroidota bacterium
ATTGATATGTCCTTAGAAAGAATAAAAACATTAATTATAGGCTCTGGACCAGCAGGTTATACTGCAGCTATATATGCTTCAAGAGCTGACTTAAAACCTGTTGTTTATACTGGAATGGAGCCTGGTGGACAATTAACAACTACAACTGAAGTTGATAATTTTCCTGGTTATCCAGACGGAGTCGATGGACCAACTATGATGGTAGAGTTACAAAAACAAGCTGAAAGATTTGGAACGGATGTGAGAATAGGGATGGTAACTGAAGTTAATTTAAATAGTGAGTTTGGAGGAATTCATAAAGTAAAAGTTGATAATGGTAAAGAAATTGAAGCAGAAACTATTATAATCTCAACTGGTGCAACTGCAAAATATTTGGGAATCCCGTCAGAAGAAAGATTAAAAGGTGGAGGAGTTTCTGCATGCGCAGTTTGTGATGGTTTCTTTTATAAAGGCCAAGATGTTGCCATTGTTGGGGGAGGAGATACCGCTGCAGAAGAAGCAACATATTTATCTAATATTTGTTCAAAGGTGACTATGGTTGTTAGAAAGGGTCAGATGAGAGCTTCTAAAGCGATGCAACACAGAGTAAATTCCAGAAAAAATATAGATGTTAAGTATTTCTCAGAAATCGACAAAGTTCTAGGTGAGAATGTTGTGGAGGGAGTAAGAATAATCAATAATCAAACTTCTATAACAGAAGATATAAAAGTTACTGGATTTTTTGTTGCAATAGGACATAAACCTAATACAGATATTTTTAAAGGTCAGCTTGAAATGGATGATTCTGGATATATTATTACTGAAGGTAAAACTACTCAAACCAACTATCCAGGTGTTTTTGCTTCTGGTGATGTTCAGGATAAAGAATATAGACAAGCAGTTACTGCTGCTGGAACTGGATGTATGGCTGCTTTAGATGCTGAACGTTATTTAGCATCTCTTGAATAATAAGGCTTAATATATTATATCTATTTTTGAACTTTTATATGAATAAACTAGATTTAATTATGAAAAATACTTTCTCATTTTTTGTTCTTCCTTTAGCTTATATTTCAGGACTTAGAGTTCAATCTATTGAAGAGAATAAGTGCGTTGTTCGAGTAAAACATCGATGGATAAATCAAAATCCCTTTAAGTCTTTATATTGGGCTGTTCAAGGAATGGCAGCAGAAATGCCAGGAGGATTAATTTTACAAAATAAAATTAAAAATAGTGGTCACAGTATAGCTATGTTGTTGATTGGATCAACTTCAATATTTACTAAAAAAGCAACTGGAAAAATTTTATTTACTTATGATGCAGGTGAAGAATTAGATAAATTAATGGATGATGCTTTACAAACTAAACTTCCTCAAAAAATTAGCATAAACACTAAAGGAATTGATGAAAAAGGTGATGTTGTTTCAGAATTTTCATTTGAATGGAGTATTAAATTAAGATCCAAATAAAAATCTTAACATTTCTTAAACATTTTATTGCAATAATTATTATTAGTTTTATTTAAAATAATCAATTATTGTGGCTAGATCAGTCTATAATTATACTGTTGAAGTATTAAAAAAAGTAAGTTTTAATCCTACACTTTTTAAAAAAGAATTACGTAAAGCTTCTTCAACACTTTTACCATATGAATATCAGGAACTTATTATTTGGGCAAAACAATATGCGTTAAATAAGCCTGCTTTGCAAGCTGCTCTATATTAATAATTTATTATTATAGTTTTAAACCTAACATTATTTATTGGCCATTCTCTTTTGTCAGTTTCTAAATTAGCAATGATATCCACAACATTCATTCCTTTTATTACTTTTCCAAATGCTGTATAATTCCCATCTAGATGATATGCTCCATCTTTTTTTTGAACTATAAAAAACTCATATGGTGAAGCAAGTTTATGAGGGTTTTCAATTTCACTACTAGGCATCGAAACTATTCCTCTATGATGTTTGTATCCTTTTTTTGTATCTGGCGGCAAAAGGTATCTTCCAATAGACCTTCTTTTTTGAGATGTTTTTCGATTATCAGAATTTCCTCCTTGAATAATAAAGTCTTTAACAACTCTATGAAAATATTCTCCTTCAAAATAATTTTTTTTCGTTAAAAAAATAAAATTTGCTCTATGATATGGAGTGTTTTTAAATAATTCAATATCAATATTTCCATAATCAGTTATTATCCTGACAAGATTTTCTTTATTCTTTTTTTCATATTCATAAAAAAATGGTATTGCATTTTTATCATTTAAAAGAAAAACTTTCTTTTTTTCAACGGGTTTTGTTTTAATTTCTTTTTTTATGATTATTTTTTTTGTCACCTTATTATTACTGATATCTTT
>CABXGL010000056.1 GCA_902511755.1 uncultured Bacteroidota bacterium
AAAATCTTTTTTTTCTCCAGTATAATAAATAATTGGGTGAGTGTTAATGCCACTTGAATTTATAACATTTTCATCCCTTATAATTAAATCTTTAAGCTTATAAGCTCTTAGAATATCTTTTTTTCCATTTAATATTCTTCCAAATGTATCTTGTTGAACTTTTTTAAATTGTAACGTTCCGTATGAAAATAATTTTTCCATTATTCTTTACTAGAAGTCTCTATTATTTTTGCTGATAAATCAGGTTTGGTTTTAAATTTATCTAATGGAAACATAGGCCGTTTAATTCTTTTATAACCCAATCTAAATAGATCTTGGTCAACACCGCCAGGTGTAAGAGCCATTGTCCACCCTTTGTTTATGTTGTAAAGTTCAGGAACTAAATAACCAATTTTAACTATTACTATATTGGATTTTCTTGGTTCAAGTCCAAGATCTAAAAAATCAGACTCATAATGATAAGGTTTTCTTTTTTTAGTAACAATAATATTAATACTGCCAGACTTAACTACAACCTCGGTCTCAGCATGGATATCACCATGTTTAATAGACTTTATTTTCCCCTTAATTTTAATAGGAGGGGAGTAACGATCATCTATTTCGGCTCCAACAAATTCTTCAACAAATTCTCCAACTCCTAATTCTACAGCTTTTTCTACTAATTTAGGACCTGGAATCGATGCATAAATTACACTTGGACCGCTATTTTTTTTGAATTCATTTCTTTTTAATAATTCATTTAATGTCCATGTAACATCTCCAGCTCCTCCTGCAGTTGGATTATCGCCCATATCACTTATGATATAGGGATATGTTTTACTATTTATTGCTAAATCTAAACTTTCATCTAGTGAAGCTACAGGAGCTACAAATTTAAAATCATCTTTTACTTCCCAAAAACTTTGAGCTAAGTATTCAGCAGATTGTATTACAGATTCTTTTATATCTCCTGTTACCACAACAACAGCATGATTTCTGGGTTCATCTGCCCAAGGATAACCAACCCAAATAGCCGCATCAATTATACCTGGACTTTTAGTTACAGGGTCAACTTTTGCATATAAGCTTTTTCCAGGTTCAACCCTTGTACTTGTTTTCTCGCCAGGAAGTAAAATTGGAACTTCAATTCTAGCTTTGTAAACTGGTTTACCCTTTCCTGTTTCAAGTCTTTCTAATAAATTATTTACTGCTCTTTTTTTAGATTCAATTGCATCTTCATGTGGTGCCATTCTATAACAAGTTATAAGATCCGTTTCTTTAGCTAGATCTACAGATACATTTCCATGTAAATCCATTGAAGTTGAAATAATTGTTTCATAGCCAATTAGTTTTCTAATACGTTTAATAAAATCTCCTTCAGGATCATCTATTCCTTCAACACTCATTGCGCCATGAATATCAAAAAATAATCCATCATATGGCATATTTTCTTTAAGCATACTAAGTGTTTTTTTAACTAATGATTCGTATGCTTTTTTTGTTACAATTCCACCTGGAAGAGCATGTCCTCTTAAAGTAGGTATCCAATTAGCTCTATTTCTATTTAAAGAGTCTTTTGATAAAAAAGGGTAGAATGTAAAAACTTCATCCCCAATTCTTGCATGAAAATCTTCTTCATGCGTTTTTGCTGGTGAAAAAGTACTAGATTCAATAGCTAAACCTGCAATTGCAATTTTAGGTTTTTTAGAGTCTTTGTTACATCCAATTGTAAAAATTAAACTTAAAATCAATGAAATTTTTAATATTTTTCTCATTCCTAATAATTATATTAATAATCTTAAATTTAATTATAAATCTTTTGGATATGCATTCTAAATCAATTCTTTTTAATAAATTTTTATTAATAATTGTTTCTACCTATTTTTTTACAAGCTGTCAAAATAATTTATCTTTTACAAAAGTTGACATAACCCATGTTTTACTTGATTCATCATTGAATATTAGAGCACTAGAGATTCATAGTAATAAGGTTTACAATGCAACTTCAAGAGGAGAAATATATTCTTTTGATACAAAAAAACCAGACTTGCTAAATGTAGATCAGTATAGTTCTAAGGTTGATTCAGTATTATATCCAAATTTTAGATCTATGGCAGTTATTAATGATAATGTTTTTACAATAACAATTGGAAGTCCAGCATTGCTCTTTAAAAATGGAAAAGTTGTCTATAGAGAGACT
>CABXGL010000057.1 GCA_902511755.1 uncultured Bacteroidota bacterium
TTCTGATTTTTAGGAAAATGAATATTATATAGAGCTTCATATTTAGAAATGAAATTATACTTTTCATTTATAGTCCTATTTAAATTTTCTTTAAAGGATTTTTCTGATTTATCAAAAATATTAAAAATTAAATCCGTAAATAATTTATTATTAACACCCTTTGAAAGAAGAGATTCTGTCGAACTATAAATTGGGAGTAAATTATTTTTTAATGACTTATTGTGTTTTTCAAGTAGTTCTATTTCAGGATGTATGATTGAAAATTTATTTTTAAACCAATTTAATTTTCCATAGATTACATATTTTAGGTTAACCTTTAGTGATTTTTCTATCCATTTAATTCCTCTAAACCAGACAATTTCAATTTCTCCATTGTCATCAGAAAATAAACTAATTAATCTCTTGTTTTTTGAATTATCTGAATGTCTAAAATCAATAAATTTTCCTATTATCTGAACATATGAATTAGTGTTTTCTAAATCTGAAATTTTATGATATTTAGTTCTGTCTATGTATCTAAATGGAAAATAATTAAGTAAATCTTCATATGTAAAAATTTTTAATTCGGACTTTAATAAATTTGCTCTATTTGGACCAACTCCTTTTAAATAATCAATAGGTGTAAATAAATAATTTTGTTTCACAACACTAATATAATTTATTAACTTTATAAGGTAAAATACCTTAACAAAATCACTAATCAAGTCAAATAATTTTAATTGGAAGACTACCTAGCTCAATTAAACGAATCTCAAAAATTACCAACAATACATAAAAATGGTCCTGTAATGGTAATTGCAGGTGCTGGATCTGGTAAAACTAGAGTTTTAACCTATAGAATTGCCTATTTAATTGAAATGGGTGTAGACCCATTTTCAATATTAGCATTAACATTTACCAATAAAGCTGCTAGAGAAATGAAGTCAAGGATTTCTCAAATTGTAGGAGAAAGTGAATCGAAAAGTTTATGGATGGGAACTTTTCATTCTGTATTTGCAAGAATTTTGAGATCTGAATCTGAATATTTGGGTTATTCATCCAATTTTACAATATACGACACACAAGATTCAGATAGATTAATAGCAACAATAATTAAAGAATTAAAATTAGATAAGGATTTATATAAGTACAAAAGTATTAGAAATAGAATATCATCTTTAAAAAACAGTCTTGTTACTGTGAAAGCATATTTAAATAATTTAGAACTTGTTCAACAGGATAATGAATCAAGAAGACCCTTGTTTGGAAAAGTATACCAAACATATGTAAATAGATGTTTTAAAGCCTCAGCAATGGATTTTGATGACCTTCTATTAAAAACTAATGAATTATTAAATAGATTCCCTGAAATTTTATCAAAATATCAAGAAAGATTTAAATATATCCATGTTGATGAATATCAAGATACAAATCATTCACAATATTTAATTGTAAAAGCTTTAGCTGATAAATATGAAAACCTATGTGTTGTTGGAGATGATGCACAAAGTATATACGGATTTAGAGGAGCAAATATTGAAAATATATTGAGTTTTCAAAAAGATTATCCAAATTCTTCCGTTTATAGATTAGAACAAAATTATAGGTCTACCAAAAATATAGTTAATGCAGCAAATTCAGTTATAAGTAAAAACATAAATAAATTAGATAAAAAAGTATGGACTGAAAATGAAAGTGGTGAAAAAATTCAAATAAATCAGTCAATTACAGATTCAGAAGAGGGTAGGTTTGTTGCATCAAATATTTTTGCTAATAAAAATAATTTACAATTAAATAACGATTCTTTTGCTGTTTTGTATAGAACAAATGCACAATCAAGGTCAATTGAAGATGCATTAAGAAGAAAAAACATCTTATATCAAGTTTATGGAGGGCTCTCATTCTATCAAAGAAAAGAGATAAAAGATGTATTAGCATATTTGAGAGTAATTGTTAACCCAAATGATGAAGAAGGTATAAAAAGAATAATTAATTTTCCAACTAGAGGAATAGGTCAAACAACATTAGATAAATTGTTGGTTTATTCAAACGAAAAGAACATTACCTTATATAATACTTTAGAGATTTTAAACTCAATTGAAATTAACATAAATTCAGGAACTAAAAATAAATTAAATGAATTTTTA